>JAIRBC010000027.1 GCA_022008415.1 Cerina litoralis | reverse complement strand
GAATTAAGAACTAAAGAACAATCGGTAAGGTTAGAAACTAATTTGGTGTAAACCCTAATCTATAACTTGTGTAAAGGATGTATCTTAACGAACATGTCCGACAAATACAATACTATGGTGTTTTCCTCCAAGCCCAAAGTCTTAAGCTTATCAAAAACCCTCCCTACGTTATAATCAATATTTTCCACCATGGCCAGCGCCGCCCTGGTAAAGTTCTCGTCCTCCGATTCTTTCCCTTGGTATTTAAGCGCTAGTTCCTTGTCCTTGAACCGATTCCAGAATTCGTCGGGGACCTGCATAGGGCTGTGGGGAGTATTGTAGGGCAAGTATAACAAGAAAGGGCGGTCCCTGTTCCTTTCCATAAAATCCATTCCCTTATCGGTAAGGTCGTCAACAAGAAAACCTTCACCTTTTACGATTTTGCCATTGTGTTCCAACATAGGGCTAAAGTAGTTGCCCCAATGGCCCGAACAGAATCCGTAAAAATCATCAAAGCCACGGGCATTGGGATGGTAAGGCGGTTGCATCCCGTTGTGCCATTTTCCATAGGCAGCGGTGGCGTAACCTGCCCTTTTAAATACTTCGGCTATAGTGGTCTCCCCCAGGTTCATCCGTTCCCCTCCCGAGGAGGTAGAATAAACCCCTAGTCTTGGGAAATATCGGCCGGTCAAAAGCTCTGCCCGTGTCGGGGAACAAACCGGACTCACATAAAAATGATCCAAAGTAACCCCATTTTTGGCGATGGCATCAATATTAGGAGTATTCAAATTAGTATTTCCGGACAGTCCCAAATCGCCCCACCCTTGGTCGTCCGCTAAAATAAGGACGATGTTGGGCCGATCCTTCCGGTGCGGTTCTGGACCGGATGTTTGTTTTTGACTTGTCTGTTCCTTGCAGGAAATTAGTAGGCAAAGAACGATTAAGATTCGCAGCATATTTTTTGCTTTTGGTGCCTGGGTTGATGATTGATGGTTTGAATAATTCGGAATTCGGAATTTTCTTGGGAACATCCAAACGGAACATTAGAAACCTAAAACCAGAAAACTTGAAAATAAACGGTCCGCCAATCAGCCCCTGCCACTTATTTTCTGTTTGACCGGTAATTTCCAACCGTTGTGATAGTGGGCCTGTAGGAGCGCATTGGCATCGCTTTCCTTGAATTGGCCGGCAGCGGCATCCCAATAGATTCGTTCTCCGGTTTTATAGGCCACATTGCCAAGGTGCGCCACTAATGCTGCGTCGTATCCCACCTTGATCGGTGCGTTTAAATGGGAGGCGTCCCTACTCTTAACCGCCTCTATAAAGTTTGTGGTATGGAGGTCCAGTCCACTGCCTTCGCTTTTTTGAAGTGGCACATCCTCCATGCGTTTGCCCGGTGTTTTGCCCCATCCCTTGAATTCCTCTTCTGCAATCACCTCCCAACCGTTCCGGTCTAATACCAAGGTACCGTTGTTCCCGATAAACGAGATTCCATGATCGCGGCCGTAATTGCCATTGCTTATACCCGTAGCGTGTTCCCACAGAATGGAAAAGCCATCGTATTCATATACTGTTTGCAAAGTATCCGGAGTCTCGGCGGCATCATTGGGGTAGGCAAAATTACCCCCTAGGGCCATAACCGAATTTGGGGTACCGGCTTCCATCCCATACAGGGAATAGTCCAACAAATGGACGCCCCAGTCCGTCATCAATCCGCCGGCGTAATCCCAAAACCACCTAAAATTGAAATGGAACCTATTGGGATTAAAAGGTCTTTTGGGTGCGGGCCCCAACCACATTTCATAATCCACACCCTCCGGAACGGGAGCGTCTGGTAAAACCGGAACGGATTTCATCCAACCTTGGTATGCCCAAGCTTTGGAAAGCCGGATTTCACCCAGTTTCCCTGTCCTAACAAAATCTATGGCGTCGGCAAAATGAGGCTGGCTGCGTTGCCATTGCCCTATTTGCACCATCCTGTCGCTGGCTTGTACCGCGTTCAACATAATATTGCACTCCTGGACCGAATTTGCAATCGGCTTTTCACAATACGCGTCCTTGCCGGCCTGCAGGGCATCGGTAAGCAATAGACAATGCCAATGATCGGGAGTACCGATAATTACCACATCAATATCTTTATTTTCCAATAATTTTCGGTAGTCCTTATACCAAGTCGGTTTTTTTATATTCGCCTTCGCTAGGTCTTCTGTCCGCTTGGCCAGCACGCTATCATCTATATCGCAAAGGGCTATTACGCTGACTTCGCTCATTTTTAACATTGATCTTAGGTCCGAAAATCCCATCCCATTGCAGCCGATAAGGCCCACATTGATACGGTCATTTGGACCTACCTTCTTTCTGATTGCCGCCAAAAGTTCCATCGGGAACAAAAAAGCTGCTCCTGTTCCCATGGCGGCCAAACTACTTTTTTTGATAAAATTTCTCCTATTCTGATCCATACTCAAGGTTTAATGAGCCTGAATTTAGTGATTTTTGATCAATTGAATTTTAATCCAAACAAAAAAAGCGCCGATGTAAACATCGACGCCTTCTAAAGCTCATGATCTCAATATAATTTTGGGATAGTAATTCGAGTCCATTTTATCGAGACGCTGGACGAAAAGATGAAAGAGAAAGGACCTAGCCGAGACAAGACGAATATTTAATCACCATGATTTGAGCCTTTTAGGCTGCTCCGATTAAACTCCTGTATCCTACTTTCCTTTTTCCTTTGACTTTTCTGGGCAAATAATTCTTACGTACTTCTACTAAATTAGATGTGTAATCTAGGGCATTCAAGTAAGTGCTTATTTTTTATCGGAAGTGGCAGGGGTATTCAATTTCTTGCTCAATTCCATAGAAATAGCGGAACGATCGAACTTGATCTTTCCTGCCATGGTCTCAATAATGCAGGAAAAATCATTATCGTGGAGGTCTACGACCTTGCCGTACATACCACTTTTTGTGATAATCTTATCGCCGCGCTTTAACTCGGCTGCAAATTTCTTTTCATCTTTTTGCCGTTTCATCTGTGGGCGGATCATAAAAAAATAGGCCACCACAAAAATTAAGACAAGTGGGAGAAATGGATATTGTTCTAACATAATTTCTTTACTTCTTTAAGGGCACTGCTGCTGCCGCAGGACCATTTTTGGGGTTAACAAATGCTTTTATTCTCAAAATTTCAGAACCTTTTTCCGTATTGGCCGTTACCGTAATGGTCTTGGTCACTTGGTTTTGACCGGATCCATTAAATTTTACCAACAATTCCCCAGTCGATCCAGGCGCTATGGGATCTTTTGGAGGTGATGGAACGGTACACCCACAGCTACTTTTAGCATTGGTAATTATCAACGGGGCATCACCGGTATTGGTGAACTTAAAGATGGTTTCTACAGGGGTCCCTTGTTCAATGGTTCCAAAATCGTGTTCTACTTCTTCAAAGGTCATCACGGGAAGACTTTTTGCGGCAGCATCCCTTTCGGCCGCAACATCGACGTTGGAAGCATTTATTTTACTGGACGCTTTGTCCTTACAAGCCACAAGTGCAAAAACAGCGGCTAAACTTAGTGCTAAAATTGTTCTTTTCATTGGTATAAAGGTTTAATTCGACGGCAAAAATAATGATTATTTGGCTACAACAGACCCCTACCTACTTTTTTTAGCTTTCCGGAGCTCTTGTATTCCCGGACCAGGTTATCTAAAATCCCATTGATGAAAATGCTGCTTTTGGGTGTGGAGTACTCTTTGGATATCTCCAAATATTCATTAATGGAAACTTTTTCTGGGATCGAGTTGAAATTCAAAAGTTCACAAATGGCCATTTTTAAAAGGATGGCATCAATATCGGCAATCCTGTCCTTATCCCAGTTGGGAGTCTTCCCTTCAATTTCCTTTACCAACATTTCATCGTTGGACAGAGTTTTTATGAGCAACTGTTTGGCAAAAACCAAATCGTCCTCATCCTTTACCAATCTGGGCAAAAAGAAGGATTCTGATTGATTTTCCTTAATTCTCTTTAATTGCTTTAATATAAATGTATTTACAATAGGAATATCGTCTACCCAGGTAAGTTTATCGTCCTCGAAATAATCATAAAGTTTCTCGTTCGGCGCTATAACGTTCTTAAATAGGTCTATTAGAAAATCCTTATCCTCCTCGTAGGTGCTTTGTCCCTTGGACATATATTTTCCATAAGCATCATATTCCGCGATTTCCCGATAGAGGATCTTGACATACTCATCGTTGAGGTACCAGTTTTTCAACTTCCGTTTTTCCAGTTCGTTCCTGAGCCGTGTATTGTCGGTAATCTGGAGAAGAACTTTGTTCTGCACAAATTTTTCTCTATTGGGATATTTATCGGAAGGGGTAGCCAAGTATTTTTTGGAAGAGAGCCTTAGTTGATCGGAAGCCTTTTCCCTAAGTTCGATCAGCAGGCTCAACATAAGGAGATAAAGGGTAAAGGTATCCTCTATACTTGCCTTTAAAAACTTTTCCTGTTTTTCCAGGGATTCGTCATGCGATTGGGTAATTGCATAGATACATTGCATCACTTTGACCCGAATATGCCTTCTTGTAAGCATTTTAAAGAACTTTATCTGCTGGTTACACTTGTTGGTCGTAAAAGTAATATTATTTTGGGTTCTACTATTATTTCTATGGAAGAAAATGGAACCCGCCCGTTCTGGACAAAGATCGAAGTGACAAAAGATTGAGGACAACCTCCGTTTATACGACGTATTTGTAAGTCCTTATCGAATTTTTTATACACGCAGCGACCACCCCTCTTCTTTCGTAATCCCATGGGTTTAAACCAGTTCAATATACAACCAGATGTCTGGAGTGCATTAGCATCACCATACCGCACCATTTGCCGTAGTGCTTTTTTTGGATTCCCTATTTATCTTATTGCTTTTGTGACATAAGGTTTTGAGCCAAAGCCCTATCTTTGCCGAATTGATCTTGGCATCAATCTTAAGCTCAATTTCCCCATGAAGGAACTTAGATACCTAAACAAGTACTTTAAAAAATATTGGTTCAAATTACTGATCGGTATCATTATCACAATAATTGCCAGGGTATTTTCCTTGGTACTCCCTCCTTATGTCAACAAATCCATACGGGCCGTGGAAGGATACGTAGCTTCGGGATCGGGCGATTTATCTGCGGTAAAAGGAGAACTCCTGGAGTATATCCTGATTATTTTGGGAGCAGCGCTTCTGTCTGGCTTTTTTACTTTTTTGATGCGACAAACGATCATAAATGTCTCTAGATATATAGAATACGACCTTAAGAACGAAATTTACGATCATTACCAACGACTTAATCTTGGTTTCTATAAACAGAACAGGACCGGAGATTTGATGAACCGCATTAGTGAAGATGTAAACCAAGTGCGTCTTTACTGTGGACCGGCGATCATGTACAGCATACAAACCCTGACCCTGTTCTTTTGCTTGGTGCCCATCATGTTCATTAAGGCCCCTACCCTGGCCTTATACACCTTATTGCCCCTGCCCATACTCTCCGTTCTGATCTACCGGATAAGCAGGGTGATCCATAAACGAAGTACCATTGTGCAGCAGTTCCTGTCTACACTTTCTACCTTTACCCAAGAATCGTTTTCCGGAATTTCCGTTATAAAAGCCTATGGATTAGAACCAAAGACCAATGCCAATCTACAAACATTGGCCATAGAGGGTAAGGATAAAAGCATGGACCTGGCTCGAGTTAACGCTTGGTTTTCCCCTCTCATGATTCTCCTGATCGGCATCAGTAATATATTTGTCATCTATATAGGCGGTAAGCAATATATAGACGGACAAATAGAATCGATGGGGATTATAGCTGAATTCATTATTTATGTAAATATGCTCACTTGGCCAGTAGCCGTGGTAGGCTGGCTCACTTCCATTGTGCAGCGCGCCGAAGCTTCCCAAAAAAGGATAAACGAATTTCTCCATGTGCAGCCCGAAATAAAAAATGAGATCGACAAGGACACCCCGATTGCGGGCCGGATAGAATTTAAAAACGTCACATTTACCTATCCAGATACGAATATTACGGCATTGCGGAATATTTCTTTTACGGTCAAAGAGGGCGAGACCGTGGCGTTTATCGGTAGAATAGGATCGGGAAAATCTACGATTCTTGATCTTGTGGCCCGATTGTACGATATTAATTCCGGCGAACTATTGATCGATGGGATGCCCATAAAAAAACTAAACCTGAAAAATTTACGGGGTGCCATCGGTGCCGTGCCGCAGGATGCATTTTTGTTTTCGGACACCATAAGCAACAACATAAGGTTTGGAAAGGAAAACGCCTCGATGGAAGAAATAGTAACGATGGCGAAAAAGGCAGTCGTTCACGAAAACATTACGGGATTTACCAAAGGTTACGACACCGTACTCGGAGAACGCGGAATTACGTTAAGCGGGGGACAAAAACAAAGGGTCTCGATTGCCCGGGCCCTATTAAAGGATCCTCAGATCTATCTGTTCGATGATTGTCTTTCCGCCGTGGATACAGAAACAGAGGAGGAAATCCTCAATAACCTAAAACAGGCCTCAAAAAATAAAACTACGTTAATTGTGAGCCACCGGGTCTCGTCTGCCAAAAATGCGGACAAAATCATTGTATTGGAAGACGGACAGATATTACAGGAAGGCACACATGACCAGCTCGTAGGAAGGGAAGGATATTACAAAGAACTCTACCAGCACCAGCTTTCAGAAAACTAACTTCTGGCTATGGGCCGTTTTTTGTTCGCTTACAAGACGAAAAAATAGGCAAAGCAACGGCGAGAACACTGACCGAGGTGTACCGGAGAAAATATGTACACGAATGAACCTTCGGGATAGGCTTCCCAACATTGCCCGATTTGGCCCTGTTACGGTCAACCGGAAGCAAGAAAATCGAAAAAATGTTGCTGGATTAGCTTTTTTTTTCCATTTTTGATTGACTAATTTGATATTTAGATGATATGAGCGATAAAGGATTGATAGAACAAGAAGAGATTTACTCAAAAATATTACGGGCCGGAAGAAGGACCTATTTTTTTGACGTTAGGAGCACCAAGGCCAATGATTACTACCTTACGGTAACGGAGAGTAAAAAATTTACCCATGACGACGGGTCGTTCCACTACAAAAAACACAAAATATACCTTTACAAGGAAGATTTTACCTCCTTTAAGGAAATTTTGGATGAAATGATGGAATATATCATTGATGAAAAAGGCCTTGAAGTGATATCTGAGCGTCATCAAAAAGATTATAAAAAGGAAGACGAACCCAGTGAAAACGGGGAAATAAAATCTACCGACAGTTTTACGGATCTGGATTTTGAAGATATTTAGTGAACCTATTCACTCAGCAGCAAAGGCCCATACGATACCGTTTGGGCCTTTTTTTCATCCCAATCCAATATATACTCTGCCTCAGTAGAAAGTCGGGTTTTTTTTTTGCGTGGAGTATATTATCCCACAAAAGGAATCTCATGTCCACCGAGTTTTACGTATACCGCATTAAAAAGAATAAAACCCAGGACTACCAAAAATGCTACTCTGGGTCCAATTAGCGGCCAAACAACGAGAAGCAACAGCAAATAAAACAGAGGGTAAAAAATCATACAGTAAAGAAACCGCGCCGAACTTACAAACTCCTTTTCCTTAATCTTGGGTTTTATGTATTTGCGCCAAGGTCCTATCAAGGGGTAATTGAGGGTCTCAAAAACAAACTTAAAAACCCTGGAGAACAGATTACGGCTACCTTTTGATGGCTTTTCGGCGCTTAATTCCCCTAAATTTAAAAGCGTAGCATTGACCTCCTTCGGTTTTAGATAATCTACACCTAAGGCATCCAAAGAATCGACCGTAGATTTGTAATCCAGTTCGGGACCTATATGCGTTGTCAAGGTTTGGAGCTCTTCCTGAACCCTGTCCCTAATCCTAAGGGCAGAGCCGGGAAGGTCTTCCGAATCGTAGAATTCCTGTACCGGGATCGGCTTGCCAAAATAATGGGAACACCTGTCCGGAAAATGGGCCGCAGACTGGTAGTTCATCCCAACGGGCACCAACTGTATGTCTACTCCCGGGTTTTTTTCCAAGGTACTAAATAAAATTCTTGTAAAACCTTTGCTCAATGGGCGTACCTGTCGTTTTAGGTTATGGTTTCCCTCGGGAAAAATAAGCACGTAATTATTGTCCAGCAACAATTGGGAACACCTCTCGAAAACTTCCTGATTTTTAACCATGTTTCTTTTTCCGTCCCGTATCCTATAAATTGGCAACATCTGCAAGAATGTAAAGATCTTGCGCAGTATGGGTTTCTCAAAAACATCGGCCCGTGTCATAAAATAGGCACATATACCGCGGTCTACGACCACTTGCATGGCATCCATCAACGCATTTTGGTGGTTGGCAATAAACAATACGGGCTTGCCTTTGGGAACCGACCTTTTCCCAAATACCCTAATTTCCTTAAAATAGAGATGCATAAAAAGTATGACCCATTGTTTACAGAAGAGGTATAAAAATTTTCTCAAGACTATTTTCTATTTTTTATTTGTAGACTTTTCGTTCCCCAAAACCAGGCCAAAAGCAAGCCGGATACCAAGTGCCACACCCCCCAGAAAGCGGCGAGTAGCGCCATACCTCCAAGACCATCAAAAAAGGTGAAGATAAGCAGTAGACCCAAGCCCGAATTCTGAATACCGGTTTCTATGGTTACCGCCTTTGCGTTCTCGGTAGACAACCCTACCGCTTTGGCCAATGAAAAACCCGTGAGATAGGCAATAAAATTGTGAAACAGCACAATCCAGAAAACATAGACGATGTAATTGGCAAAGATAGCCCTGTTGTTGTAGAGCGCAATAAAGATGAGCAAAATAAAAAACAACAAGGAGATTATTTTGAGGGTTTTTCCCATTTTTTTTGCCAAAACGGGCCATTTGTGGTTTGTCCAAATTCCCGCTACTAAAGGAATTCCCAAAATTAGGGCAACCAGTCTTATCATTTGCCAGGGAGAAATGGATACCTCTTTCATAATAAGTGCGGTCGGAGGATAGAGCCCGCCCCAAACTTCCAGATTTAACGGGGTCATAAAAATAGCCAGCAAGGTCGCTATCCCCGTTAGACTTACCGAGAGCGCTGAATTTCCATGGGCCAAATGGGTTATAAAATTTGAGATGTTCCCTCCGGGACAAGCCGCTACCATGATCATACCGAGCGCGATGCTGGGGAGGGGTTTAATAAGCCAGATCAAGAGAAAAGTAACAACGGGCAATAGGATAAATTGGCTAACAACACCAGTGATAACAGGCTTTGGTTTATAAAGAAGAAATTTAAAATCTTTCCAGGAAATCTCCAGGGCAATACCAAACATGACGACTCCCAAAATTAGATTAAGTATCCATAGGGTTTGGGTGTCAAAATTAATATGTACGCCATCAATGAGCGATTTCATCTGGGATTATGAGATTTTTAGTCCGTTGGGCACACCGGTTTCTGGCTGGATCAAAACTACATCGGCCAAACCAACGGCGCCCAAGATAAGACATTCACTCATAAAATCGGCTATTTGTTTTTTTGGAAAGTTTACCACGGCCACGATCTGTTTACCCAACAGATCTTCCTTGGTATAGCGTCCGGTAATCTGGGCCGAGGATTTTTTTATACCCAATTCCGACCCAAAATCGACATTAATCCGATAAGCGGGCCTTTTGGCATTGGGAAAGTCATTGACTTCAACAATGGTTCCAACGCGCAAATCAACTTTGGCAAAATCCGACCAGGACAATTGCTCCTTCATCGCTTTATTTTGAGCTTTTCCATTAATTCGTCGGGGACATTGCCCGAATAAGCACCGTAGGCATCGAGTAAAAGTCCCTTTTCTCCGGTAGTGGTCTCAATAAGATACAATACCGTATTGTCCTCTGGATTGGAATCGCCTTCAAATCGATAATAACGCACTACATTGAGCGCCGACGCTGGGTGAATTATCTTCTTGTGCTTATGCTCTACCCCAGCATCACAAAGATTAAAATCTGCCGTAAAACCTTCTTTTTGTAATTCGCTAATGGCCTCCGAAAGCGAGGTATATGCGTTTTCCATGACATTTTAAATTTTAAGCCTTAAATTAGTCATTGTTTCCCCAAAAAACAAAACAATTAAAACCGAACTCGATTAATTTTTAATCTCGAATTGGACTAGGATTGCATAAAATAAAATAATAATGGCTAGAACACCGAGCAATATGTTGGCTTTGGGTACGGTTGCACCCGATTTCAGGTTAATGGACACCGTAAGCGGACGTACCATGGCCCTTCAGGACTTGAAAGGCAAGAACGGAACCTTGGTAATGTTTATCTGCAACCATTGCCCCTTTGTAAAACATGTGAATCCGGAAATTTCAATAATGGCCCGGGAGTTCCAGCCCCGGAATATTCGTTTTATTGCTCTTTCTAGCAATGACGTGGATAAATATCCGGAAGATTCTCCTGAGCTGATGAAGGAAACCGCGCTTAAGGAAGGCTACACCTTTCCTTATCTTTTCGATGCCGACCAAGAAGCCGCCAAAGCGTACGATGCGGCTTGTACTCCAGATTTTTATCTTTTCAATTCCGATTTGGAACTTGTGTATCGTGGCCAATTGGACGATTCCCGACCGGGAAACGGTATTCCGTTAACTGGGGAAGACTTGCGCAACGCCATGAAAGCGTTATTAAGGGGAGAACCCATAAACCCCGATCAAAAACCGAGCATAGGGTGCAATATTAAGTGAAAGTCGCGTAAACTTTAATACATTTTTAACCTTTTATAAATCGGAATTACCTATAATCTAGTAATTTTGTAGGATAACTATTTTTTAATTTTAACAACATAATTATGGCAACAATACGATTGGGCGATGTAGCCCCGGATTTTACCGCGGACAGTTCTGTGGGAAAGATCAATTTTTACGATTACCTTGGCGATAGCTGGGGGATCTTATTTTCCCACCCAGCAGATTTCACCCCTGTTTGTACTACCGAATTGGGAACAACAGCTAAATATAAGGACGAGTTCGCCAAACGAAATGTAAAAATGATGGCCTTAAGCGTGGATAGCGCAGAATCCCATGCCGGATGGATCAAGGACATCAATGAAACCCAAAATACGACAGTAAATTTTCCAATTATTGCTGATGAGGACAAAAAAGTGTCCACCTTGTACGACATGATTCATCCAAACGCTCTTGCTAACGCTACGGTACGTTCGGTCTTTATTATAGCACCCGATAAAACGGTTAAAATGACCCTCACCTACCCGGCTTCTACCGGACGTAATTTTGACGAACTGCTACGGGTAGTAGATTCCCTTCAATTAACGGCCTACCATAAGGTGGCGACTCCGGCGAACTGGAACCAAGGGGAAGATGTTGTCGTGAGTCCGGCAATTACCACGGAAGACGCCAAAAAAATATTCCCTAAGGGAGTGGAAGAAGTAAAACCCTATTTAAGAATGACCCCACAACCGAACGTATAGGTATAGGTTATTTAGATTTTTAAAATTTCTGTTTGCCAAGCATCTTCCGCGATTTAACGGAAGGTGCTTTTTTTTTGAACACAAGATCCAATGGTCTATCTTTGGTTATGGCATTCCCCCTTGGTCAATGGCATAGTAGAAGTATAACTTACATCATCCCTATTCTTAAAAGTGGTGCCTTCGTGTGTCAAGTTGCCATATCCTTCGATGAGTTGATCTTCTCTTACCAAAAAGGCCACCTCTCTGGTACTTTGGTGTCCTTCGGATATAAAGGTGTAGGTACCAAAGAGCTTGTCCCCGTTTAAGTCACCTTTAAACGTTCCCGAATTACTGTCCTTCCCGGACAAACTGTAATTCAGATTTCCCAAAATTGCATCCCCGGTTTCAGTAATTTCGAAACTAATGCTATTGCCGTTCGAGTTGTAGGAATAACAGCCCTTTTCCAGGTTAACTTTGGCATCCTTATCCTTGCATTGAACAAGGACCAGTGCCAAAAGTGATACCAAAATTGCCTTTTTCATTTTTCTATAGATCAGTTATTTTTTATTTTTTTAAATCGCATCATCGGCACATCGTTTATCATTAGATTTAGATCGCCGTCTTTGTCTATGGAATATTTGTTTATTTTTTGTATCATATTTAGGAATTGCGGTTCCCCCTCCCCACAGTACATCATTGTCGTAGGCCCCGGCTCCCCAAAGCTAATGTTATTGCCCTGTAGGTAATATTTGGCAGAGTATCCGTTGCAACTGTTATTGCCCGAAACCTCTCCATTAGCCTTGTTGAAGGATATTTGAGGTCTCTTGTCGGGAAATAGGCCCTCAAAAGCAATTCGCGGACCGGACATATATTCCAGCTCCCATACAGCGTTGTACAGCGGATCGCTATTCATGTCCTTTTTAGTGGCACACGAATCCAGGATTAATGAACTTAATACAACGGAAAGAACAACGAAATTTTTCATTTTGATGTATTTTAGGACAAAAGCTATTTAAACCTTTTCTTTTTGATAATTGTAACGATATCTAACTAAATATCTCAAATTTACTGTTTCCTAACGATTTTAATTTTGGTTATTTAAAATTTAAGTACCATAAAATTAAGAGATTAAATATTTTAACGTTACATTTGCACCTAATTTAATTTTTTAATTTTTAGTAATGAACAAAGGAACAGTAAAATTCTTCAATGATTCCAAAGGATTTGGATTCATCACAGAAGAAGGAACAAACAAGGAACATTTTGTACACGTTTCAGGATTGATCGATGAAATCCGTGAAGGTGACGAAGTAGAGTTCGAGTTGGAACAAGGTAAAAAAGGATTGAACGCAGTAAATGTAAAAGTAATCTAATACATACGCTTTAACTTTTTTGAGACTTAAAAGCCCTGACGATACCGTCGGGGCTTTTTTTATTGGGGTCCGTTTACAAAGTCCGATAACTGTGCTATGCTCGTTTTAAAAACAGTCGTTTATAGGAGTAGCCTTTTTCATCTTCAAAACCTGTCCGTACCCGGTTGGGCGATCCACACAAGCCTTATTCCCCGAACTTTCTTGGGTAGACACTTTACTTTAGGGATAAATACTGGTTAGATTCCCCAGATATACGGGAGTAGGAAATAAATCAACAGCGTTATCAAAGCTATGGAAAACAAGTTCATCCAGATCCCCGCCCGGACCATATCCTTGATTTCCAACTTCCCCGATCCAAAGACCACCGCATTTGGGGGAGTGGCGACCGGCAACATAAAAGCACAAGAGGCAGCAAGAGTGGCGCTTACCATAAAAATTATAGGATGAATATCCAAGGCAACGGCCATGGAGGCCAATATAGGCAAGAGCATGGCCGTTGTTGCCAAATTGGAAGTGAGCTCGGTAAGAAAGTTGACCGAAGCGACAATAATAGCGATCATCAAAAAGAGTGACAATCCTTGAATAACGGTCATCTGCGTACCAATCCAGGTAGCCAGCCCGCTGGTTTGAAAGGACGCTGCAATTGCTAGTCCTCCCCCGTATAACAGCAATACTCCCCAAGGAAGCTTCACAGCTTCATTCCATTTTATCAGCGCACCCATTCTAGACCTACTGGGAATCAGAAATAGCAACATCGCACCCATAAGGGCTATTATGGTATCGTTAATAGCTGGAAATATTATTCCCAACAAAAAAGATTTGGTGACCCATGCAATTGCAGTCAGACCAAAGACAACGGCCACCATTTTCTCCTCGTATGAAATGCTTCCCAAAGCCTTCAATTGTTGAACGATCGATGCTTTCCCGCCGGGCAATTTCAAGTTCTTTAACGGAAAGGCTATCCGGGTTAGGTATTTCCAGCAGATAAAAAGCATCAGTATCGAAAAGGGAAGGCCTATGCCCAACCATTTTTCAAAAGTAATTTCGACCTGGAAGGTTTCTTTCATAATACCGGCAAATACAAGGTTGGGAGGCGTACCTATCAGAGTAGCCATCCCCCCGATAGAGGCCGAATACGCAATGGCGATCATCAGTGCCTTCCCAAACAAAATCCGTTGTGACTTCGTCAATTGATCGGAATTTCCCACCTGTTGAATCACCGCCAGTCCAATAGGGAGCATCATTACACTTGTAGCCGTATTTGAAATCCACATGGAGAGAAAGGCCGTCGCCACCATAAAGCCCAAAATAATGAAACCGATGTTAGACCCGATCAATTGAATGATATTCAAGGCGATACGCTTGTGCAGATTCCATTGCTCGATGGCCTTGGCGATGATAAATCCACCTACAAAAAGAAAAATATAGGGATGGCCATAAGCCGCTGTTGTGGTCTCCATGGAAGCCGCTCCTGTAAGGGGAAACAGAATTATGGGGAGAAGTGCCGTGGCAGCAATGGGCAAGGCTTCGGTCATCCACCAGAGGGCAACCCATACGGTACACGCAAGAACCGCCTGGGCCTCCTCACCCATTCCCTTGGGTGCATCCACGAACAATATCAAAAAAAATAGGATGGGCCCGAGAAAAAGGCCAACGGTTTTAATCTTCATCGGTCAGGTTATTTGAAATCACATTAAGTCGGACTAATATAGTTAGAATCCGATAATTAGGCATGCTCCGATACCGTTTAGTGGGTGCGCCAAATTAAATTTACCCCAGTAATGATCGCCGCTTTGCCAAATCCTTTATAAATCTCTTAATATCCGAACAATAATTCTACCTTTGCAGCCTCTTAAACCGATTGACTTGCGGAATGGTCAGTACCAAAATTGAAATCATTATTCGGGTAGATGAAAAAGACCCAGTTTTAATTTGACCATTTATTAGGCGCAAAGGTATTATAACAATAACATATGACATTCAAAGACTTGGGCATTGTAGAACCTATATTAAAGGCATTGACCGCTGAAGGTTACACCCACCCCACCCCTATACAAGAACAATCTATTCCCATCCTACTTCGTAAAAAAGACCTTTTAGGTTGTGCCCAGACCGGCACAGGGAAAACGGCGGCATTTGCCATTCCCATTTTGCAACAACTCTTTTTGGACAAACAAGAACGAAAAGGTCCTCAACGGATCAAATCGCTCGTGGTTACACCAACCAGGGAGCTCGCTATACAAATCGGCGAAAGTTTTAGCGCCTATGGTAGATTTACCGGAATTAAAAACACGGTAATCTTTGGAGGCGTAAAACAAGGGTCTCAAACAAAGGCCCTTCGCAATGGAGTGGACATTCTAGTGGCTACCCCCGGGCGTTTGTTGGACTTGATGAACCAAGGCTTTATCTCCCTTCGGGATATTGAATACGCCGTATTGGACGAAGCCGATCAGATGCTCGACATGGGCTTTATACACGACGTAAAAAAAATAATAGCCAAGTTGCCCCCACAACGACAATCCCTCTTCTTTTCGGCCACAATGCCGCCCGCCATCCTAGAACTTTCCCGTAAACTTTTGGGGGATTTTGAAAAGGTCAGTGTAAGACCTGAGCAGGCAACCGCTGAAAAAGTAGAACAGTCAATCTACTATGTAAGCAAAGGGAACAAGACCAAATTGTTGGTCCATTTATTGGAACAAAACCCCGAAAGCTCTGTCCTGGTCTTTTCCAGGACCAAACACGGAGCCAATAAGATCGTAAAGCAATTGAACAAATCGGACATCAAATCGAATGCCATCCACGGCAATAAGTCACAGGCGGCCCGGCAACGTGCCTTGGGCGATTTTAAAGAGGGCAAGAGCAACGTGCTGATTGCAACCGACATTGCCGCTAGGGGCATAGACGTAGAAGAGCTCGGGCTCGTAATCAATTACGATCTTCCCAACGTTCCGGAAACTTACGTACACCGTATTGGCCGTACAGGTAGGGCTAGTGCCAGCGGGAGTGCCGTCTCTTTTTGTGACCGGGAAGAAAGACCCTATTTAAGGGATATCCAAAAATTGATCGATCAAAAAATTCCCGTTGTAGAAGAGCATCCCTTTGTGGACGAAGGCCCGCATGAAAATATTGTGCAACGTGGAGAAAGACCTCGACACAAACAGCAATACCATTCCAGTAAACCTGGGAATAGAAGCGGTTCCAATTCCAATAGAAACAACCGACGACGACCGAATTCCAGAAATCGGTAGTATTCCGGACCGGTAAACAGTATTGGGAGCGCAACCCGCAGAAAAAAGATAAACGGCTAAGGTTCAATCAGGTTCTGGGCCCTCCCCTTTTTATATGCCCGGTAGTTTTTTACAATAAAACCTACTTGTTTTATTGCTTCATCCTTAGAACTACCTCCGGTATGTTGGTTCAGGATTAAATTGGGAGCATCCCAAAGCGGACTGGTTTTCGGAATTGGCTCCTGTTGGGTTACATCCAAAAATGCCCCGGCGATACTATCCTTTTTCAAAAGAGAGATCAAAGCGGATTCGTCGATCAAAGAACCCCGACCCACATTTATTATTAAAGAAGTCTGCCTTAATAGTTTCAAGCGATCCTCGCTCAAAAAGCGAACCGTTTCAGGGATTTCTGGGAGGCATGCTATTAAGACATCGCATTTTTTGATGTTATCTTCCACCTTTTCTATCGTATCCGAATCTGAATTTCTTGGAAAATGGGCGTTGCCCAAAAATCGGACCCCAAAGGGCCTAAGACATCGCTTTATACTTTTGCCAATGGCCCCCATACCGAGTATCAGTACCTGTTTTCCTGCCAAGATTTGCGTTTCTAGCCTCACCTGGGGTTTTATCCAACGACTTTCTATCTGGGCCCGATGCAAAATATGAAGCTTGCGCAGGAGCATCAACAGGCCCCCTATGGCCGTTTCGGTGACCGCAGCGTCGTAAAAACCCTTTAAATTGGAGAACTTGATCTTACCTTCCCGTATAATTTCTTGGTACGGGTCTAATCCGGCGGAGGCCAATTGCACCCATTTTAGGTTTGGGGCCTTTTCTAACCATGCCGACGGTGGATTGCCAAAAACAACTTCGCATTCCCGAAAAACATCCTGTACAACTGCAGGATCAAGTTCGTTTTGAAAAAAGGTTACATCGGGTTTCGTTTGATCGATCAATGTCGACTTTTCAAGAGGTGTAAGATGGAGCGCACAAAAGATTTTCATAGGCGATTTATTTTTTATAGCCCTCCGCTTGTCGCTTTACGCCATACGCTTTTCGCTCCTTAACGAAAACAAATAATTAGGGCTCAACTATTATTCTATTAGACCCATTATACGTACTCGTTGGTCTATTATCTTTGGTATAGTTACTTACTTCTATTTAAAAACTCTTGAATGTTTTTTGCGACTTCTGCGACCATGGTAGTCCTTGCCTCGATACTGGACCATGCTATATGGGGGGTCATCAACAGTTTTTCCGTGTTCTTAACCTGCATCAAGGGGTTGTCCTTTAACAAAGGTTCCGTGGTAAAAACATCAACGGCGGCACCTGCCAATAGGTTGGCATCTATGGCTTTGGCCAGATCGGCCTCATTAATGATACCGCCCCTTCCTACATTTACGATGAGGGAGGTAGGTTTCAATAGGGAAAGTTCGCGATAGGCAATCAAGTTTTTTGTGCGTTCGTTTAAAGGGGCGTGTACGCATATTATGTCCGATTTCCGCATCAATTCATCCAAGGTCACTTGCTCATAAGACTGTGAATTATTTAGACCAGAGGTAGAGAAGTAAATTATCTTGGCTCCAAAGGTCGCCAAAATTTTGGCCGCTTCGTTCCCGATCTGGCCCAAGCCGATGATTCCGACCACTTTGCCCTTGATTTCCCAGAATGGCTTTCCCAAATGGGTGAAACTGTTGCCTTTGGAATATTGTCCGGATTTTACATAGGAATCGTAATATCCTATTTGATTGATGAGGGAAAGCAAAAGGGCCACGGTCAGTTGCACTACAGAGGAAGTGGAATATCCCACAACATTTTTTACTTGGATTTCGTTTTCCTTCGCGGTCTTCAGATCAATATGGTCCATGCCCGTCGCCGCTATACAAATTAATTTTAAGGTTGGATTTTTTAAAATGGCCTCCCTCCCTATTTTTACCTTATTTGTTATAACAATATCCGCTCCTTGCATCCTTTCCAATAAGTTGGAGGGGCTGGTGGCTTCATACGTTATAAATTCATCTCCCAACCGATTTAATAAATTGATATTAGGGACTTCACCTACGGTATCCGCGTCAAGAAATACAATTTTCATTTAGATAACATTTAAAGGATATAAAGTTAGGGTTATTATTTATGAATTTAAATATTAGGATTTCATAGAAATAGAAGCTCGGATAATTAAGGCCCTGCTTTTTGTTACCCACGCAAATTACAATTTAAACAAAAACCAAAGTATATGTTAATTGTGATGTTAAAATATACCTTTGATCGTAACTTTTCCGATATTAGCACGTCTATTGTGTTAAAGGAATACAATAAGTAATCTTTGATCGTGCTATATTTTTTATAGTTAATGGTTAGTGTTTAGTGTAGCATATCAATGATAGAAACCCCGACGTACACCGTCGGGGTTTTGTGTTTTCTTCAAAGACCCTAACCCATACACTTTTCTGGATACATTTGTAAAACAAATAAGTGTCCGATTTTAATTTTCAACAACCGTACTGCCCGCGGGAAGGGAACGATCATTTAGTCCAGCAAACCCTTTGATCTTACGAACTCCGAAATTCACACTTACAAACGTTCTTGCCAATACGCCCGTGCACACCTACCGGTTTATTGATATTGGCTAACTTTTGTGCTTAACGGTCCATTCGAAATCAAACGTCGATACCACCACCCCTTCTTCATTAACCCCTTCTGATCGCATCCAGAAGGTTTGCCCCTCTCCGGTGGCCACGGTATGGTCTAAGGCATCCTGAATTAAATTTCCATCCTCACAGGTAAAGGTGATCTTCCCAGTAGCCTTTTTGGAAAAACTGGCTTTATTGCTTGCGACCAACATAGAAATTTTTTTGCCGCTTTGCCGAATTTTATCCGTGACCAAAACCCCGGTGCTGAATTCGGCAGCCATGCCCTGTACCGCCCAGAACATGGATCTAAACGGATTTTGATTGACCCATCTATATTTTACCGTTGTTACGGCTCTACGATCATCCACATATCTCAACCGTACCCCGCACCACCATGCTGCAGGTAGTTTAAAAAAAGTAAACCAATTGTATTTGCTCGTATTTACGGTCATAAGCAATGCAGTTGCCCTAAATATATTGAAAATATCCCAATCGGGCTAAAAGGTACAAGGTGATGGGTGAAGGGTAAAGGGTTAATCATACAAAGTATCAATTCTGATCTATCGCCCAATTCGTTTGGACCAGTTTAAGGAAATCCGGTCTTCAGTAATACTCCCAAATTAAAGGGGGTTTGGGAAATTCCATGATAATATTCGGGCTAGAATTATTGGATCTTATCGGGAAAGAAGCAAACTTAAAGTTGTTAAATTAAAGTTAAAATGTAGTACTATGTGTTGCATAGTACTGTTTTTAAGCTATATATTTGCATAAGAAACTAATATGCCATGACAGAGACACTGACAAAACACGAAAGAAACTTATCGGCTGTTATCCATGCGTCCACTTTTTCGAAGTACTTTATACCCTTCGGAAATTTCATCTTGCCACTGGTGTTGTGGGTGGCCAATAAAAAGGAATACGAATTTGTGAATTACAACGGAAAACAGGCCCTGAACTTTCAAATAAGCTTGCTACTGTATTCCGTAGTGATTGGAATTATAAGCGCGCCCTTTTTTCTTGGTTTTCTTCCTGAAATATTTCATGCGGGCCATTTTTCATTTCAGGATTTCGAAAACTTCAACGGCTTTAATTTTGATCTTGACTTCGGTAATTTCAAATTTGGCAGGTATTTATTCCCGTTGGGGATAGCAGGGCTTTTGCAGGCAGCCCTGTTTATAGTGAATATAGTGTACACGATTCTGGCAACCATACGGACATCGGAAGGACAGTTGTTTAAATATCCTTTGACGATTAATTTTATAAAGTAGTGAGAGTTAGTAGTTAGTGAACTAGTAGGCAGAGTATAACTGCCATGGCGCAACGGCGGCAATTATCAATAAGGCTATTAATTGCGATTAAAAATTGACCCGGATCAACCATCAACTAAAAAACGGTATTCATCACACCGATTAACCGGAGTTCAAACATCGATCAAAAAATGAAGTTTAACTAAATCCACCCATTAAAAGATTCTCCTGACATCCTGAGCATTGTTGAAGGAGCGGAGGAAAAGGGTACAAATTATGAATATAGAAAACACAAAAGCGCAGATGCGCAAAGGGGTCTTGGAATACTGCATCCTCTCTATCCTCAACGGGGAGGACAAGTACGCCAATGAAATCCTAGCGACCTTAAAGGATGCCAAAATGTTAGTCGTGGAAGGCACAATTTATCCTCTACTTACCCGGCTTAAAAACGCCGGGCTGCTCAACTATCGATGGGAGGAATCCACATCTGGACCACCCCGAAAATATTATACACTTACAGAAACCGGCATGTTGTTCCTTAAAGAGCTGAACACCACCTGGGACGAATTGAGAAACGCAGTGAACTTGGTAACCACCGATAAATAATATTGAAATGAACAAGACAATCAACATCAATCTCGCCAATATCTTCTTCCATATCGATGAAGAGGCCTACAATAAATTGAGACGCTATCTAGAATCTATAAAACGTTCCTTTGCCGGAACCAAAGGTAGCGATGAAATCATCGCCGATATCGAGGCGCGCATCGCCGAACTGTTCCAAGAAAAGATGGAGAACGACAGACAGGTGATAACCCAGAAAGAAGTAGACGAGGTCATCAACGTGATGGGGCAGCCCGAAGATTATATGGTAGACGAAGACATCTTTGAAGACGAGATAAAAAAGTCTACCGATGCCCCTAAAAAGACGAGAAAACTATACCGGGACATAGATTCTAAATATATCGGAGGGGTATCTTCGGGCCTTGGCCACTATCTACACCTTGACGCCATTTGGATAAGGTTGTTGTGGATTTTGTTGACCATATTTTCTTGGGGCGGCTTTATTTTCATCTACATACTCTTATGGATTTTGATACCTGAGGCCACTACCACTGCACAAAAATTGGATATGAAAGGTGAGGCCGTGAACATCAGTAATATAGAACGAAAGGTAAAGGAAGGTTTCGATGAAGTTGCGGATAAGGTTAAGAATGCGGACTATAAAAAGGTTGGGGAAAAGGTGAAAAATGGCAGTAAGTCTTTTTTTGATACACTCGGTGACATCATTATATTTCTCTTTAAGATCGTAGGGAAATTTTTTGGGATCATTTTTATCCTTATGGGAGCCGCCGCCCTTATTGCACTTTTTGTCGGCATGTTCACGGTGGGTATTCTTGGGCTGGTACACATTCCAGGAATGGATTTTTATCAACTGATAAATTCTACCAATACTCCAGTGTGGTTGGTATCCGTGATGGGATTTTTGGCCATCGGGATTCCTTTCTTTTTCCTGTTATACCTAGGGCTCAAGATTTTGGTCGAAAACCTTAAGTCAATTGGGAACATAGCCAAGTTTTCCCTATTGGGGCTTTGGTTACTATCTTTAATAGGACTGACCGTTTTAGGTATACGTCAAGCTACTTCCTTTGCCTACACGGGAAGCACTACTTTAAAGGAAGATATCCGTGTACCCAACGCAACCGATACTTTGAACATTACGATGAAGTCCAATGAATTCTACGAACAACAGGATAACATGCATTTTGGTCGAATGGCCCTTACCCATAACGAGCATGGGGAGCAACTGTTGTTTTCTGGGGATGTTTGGTTCGACATTAAAAAGTCTGAAGACTCCCTGGCTTATATAAGAATCCGCAAGGAAGCAGATGGGAGCTCCTTTGACGATGCCAAGACCCGTTCGTCAAAAATTGATTATAAATTTTCCCTTCAGGGCAATAAGATCGTGTTGGATGATTATTTTACCACCGATACCAAGAACAAGATCAGAGACCAAGAAGTTCGTATAACCTTATATCTCCCTTTAGAAATGGCCGTTCGGTTTGACCAATCGAGCGAAGATAGCATGGGGTGGAATACCCATTTAAACCCGGACGTAGACCGAGAGAAAATTCAGGACTACCATTGGAAAGTTGTAGAAGACGGGGAACTAAAATGCATGGATTGCCCCGAAGAATTTACGGAAGTTGAACGAGATAACAACGATGGCAACGGTAAAATCATTATCAATGAAAAAGGTATCGATATAGACGTAAGGGATAAGGACAGCGGCCTAAAAGTAAAAATAGACAGCAATGGGATCAAGGTAAAAACAGCACCCTAAGCCCCTGCTAACCGTAATCGTGCGAAAGAACCAAGATTCCCGTATTTTACCATCTATCGGTATTAATCAACAGTTCGGTATGAAAATCTTTAAAATAAGCCCATACCTCAAGAGATTTACAAGACCTAACAAATAAGATCAGTCTAATCAAAAAACAATAATCATGACAACATTAGCTAGAATCACAATCGCAGTTTTAATCGCGCTTTTTCTCTCTTCCTGTGGATTTGACATCAATCTAGGGCCCGGGGTAAAGGGAGACGGAAACGTGACCAAGGAGAATAGAAAGATAACCCATCAATTTACCGCCGTTTCCGCGTCTGAAGGTCTAGATGTTTACGTAACCCAGGCAGATGAATTCAAAATCACGGTAGAGGCCGATGAAAACGTGATCGATTTGATCGGAACCGACATCAGTAATGGAAAACTTAGAATCCACGCTAGGGAAAATATAGGCCGTGCCACCAAAAAAGTATTCGTTTCCCTTCCTGTGGTTACCGAATTGGAAAGCTCTAGCGGAGCCAATCTTACGGTAAAAAATGTTTTAAACGCAGATCACATCGAAATCGGGGCCAGTAGCGGTTCCGGTATCGGGGTAAATCTCAAGGCAAGTGAGATCAGGGCCAACGCTAGTAGTGGCGCCAATATTAAAATATCTGGGGAAGCCAGCAATTTGGAAATCCACGCCAGTTCGGGATCGGGAATCGGGGCCAATGATTTAAGGGTCAAGACCTGTAACGCCAAGGCCAGTAGTGGAGCCGACATTTCTATCAATGTATCGGACACGCTGATTGCCGATGCTAGTAGCGGGGCAAATATAAACTATAGCGGAGATGCCACCGTGGAACAGAAGAAGTCGGTCTCTGGGAGTGTTCGCAAATTGTAGCCAACAAAAATTTTGCACAAACCAGTACAATCCCCTAAAAAATATGCAAAACCTAAAATAACAATGTTCCTAAGCAAAAAAAGACCCCAAAGGTTTTCAGAACACTTGGGGTCTTTCCTATCTTAGTGAAAAAAATTTTCGTAATGCAATTAACGTTATCAAAGTATGTATTGCAATTAAGGCACACCTTTAGCATCTCACGCGAATCGCACGATTTTCAGGATACGCTAATCGTAGGATTAGGCCTAAAAGGGGAAACGGGTTACGGAGAGGCTACTTCCAACCCGTATTACAAAATCACGGTGGAAAGCATGATAGCGGAGATCGAATCGGTCCGGGAGGAAATCGAAAACTACAATTTTACCCTTCCGGAAGTTTTTCACGCCTTTTTAGTGGATAAAAAATTAAGCAATTTCGCTATATGTGCCCTGGATTTGGCCGCACACGACCTATACGGTAAGATTTTGGACAAGCCTTTGTATGAGTTATGGCATACCGATATAGCAAATTATCCTTTCACCAATTATACGATCGGGATGGATACCGTGGAAAAAATGGTATCTAAAATGAGGGAAACTCCATGGCCGATCTATAAAATTAAGTTGGGCTCCCCAAACGATGTGGCCATTATTAAGGAACTGAGAAACCATACCGATTCCATATTCCGCGTAGATGCCAATTGCGCCTGGACCGCCGACCAGACAATTCTTTACGCCCCGCAACTCAAAGCCCTTGGGGTAGAATTTATTGAACAGCCATTGGCCGCAGGGGATTGGGAAGGGATGGAAAAAGTAGTTCACCAAAGCGTACTCCCCATAATCGCGGACGAAAGTTGCATTGTAGAAGACGATGTCCAAAAGTGCGGGCTCCATTTTAATGGTATCAATATAAAACTGACCAAATGCGGAGGCCTTACCCCAGCCCTTCGTATGATCCACAAAGCAAAAGAACTCGGTCTTAAGGTAATGGTTGGATGTATGACGGAATCAACTGTGGGTATTTCTGCTATAGCACAACTATTACCACAGTTGGATTACGTAGACATGGACGGTGCCATGCTTCTCAAAGAGGATATCGCCCAAGGAGTAAAAATTGGGAAATACGGGGTTGTTGTCTTTCCAGAAAATGGCGGTAGTGGTATTACCTTGGTTTAATGGCAGCATCTCCCTACTATATCGACACTTTTCCTGGAAGGGAAATCTCCCTTAACGGCAAAAAATATCTCTATTTTGGGGGCACTTCCTATTTAGGTCTTCAAGCTCTCGAGCGATTTCAAAGGATTTTTATAAGGAACATCAAGAAATACGGTACCTGTTACGGGGCCTCCCGTAAATCCAATGTCCGTTTTTCAATATTCGCAAAAGGGGAAAATAAGTTGGCAGATCTTATCGGAAGCGAAGCTTGCATTACGCTTTCATCGGGCTATTTGGCCGGCCAGATGGCTTGCAAATCTTTCAACAAGGAGGAATATCAATTGTTCTACGCCCCTCATACCCATCCGGCGCTGGCTCTTAGCTATTCTAAGGATTACGCCACGTACACGGCCTTGAATAGTGCAATACGAGATCATCTAACCTCCAGTAAAACAACTACCCCGGTAGTATTTATAGATACCATTAATTTTTCATGTAGTCATTATCCCAACTTTAAGAACCTAAGGTCACTGCCCATTTCCGATTTAATTTTAGTGGCCGATGATTCCCACGGTTTAGGCATCCTAGGACAGTACGGTGGTGGCTGCCATGCCGCCCTTTCCCATCTGGCCCCAAAGGAACTGGTGGTCTGTGGGTCACTGGGGAAAGGCTGGGGCATACAAGGCGGAGCAATATTTGGAAGCAAACGGAGAATAGCCCAATATATGGATACCGACATTTTTGCGGGTGCCAGTCCGACCAGCCCAGCCAGTATAGCCACCTTTTTGGAGGCACAGACCATCTATATGGAACAAAGAGCATCCTTAAAAAAACGTATAGAACAGTTTAAAAGTAATCTAAGAACCCCTAAAAGCTTTCTCCATTTGGAAGGTCATCCAGCCTTCAACTATACCAACAACGACCTGACCGATTATTTGGAAACAAACCGCATTATTGTGACCAACTTCCCTTATCCAACGGGAGATGCTTCTTTGATTAGCCGGATCGTATTAAGCGCTCACCATACGGAAAATGATATTGAACGACTAACTTCCCTAATCAATTCCTTTTAAAATCTAGCTATCGGTTCGGAATATGCAAAAATTCACCAAAATAGTTATGGGTTTAACAAAAAAAGTTGTAACTTTTTGGTATTAAACATTAAAATTGTTTTAACAAATTCACTCTAAATCTCTCAACCATGAAAAAATTACTTGGATTGGTTTTTCTGACGTTGCTTTTGACCTCTGCTACAGGGCCAACATCACCAAAACTACAAAGTGCACCATCTATTGAAGGAACCTGGGAACTGGTCAGTTTTAATAATTATGATGGCAATAACATAACCACCGTCCCTGCGACGGAAGGATACCGACAAATTAAAATGTATTACAATGGCAAGGTGATGTGGACCCGCTATGTACCCAAAGATTCTGTAGAATGGTTTGGTTATGGCTCGTATAGTACAACGGACAGCACCCTTACCGAGCGGTTGGAGTATATGTCAGAATCCATGCGGAAAATAGCCAACGATAGTATGGTTTGGACCATGAAGTTGGATTTAAAGCCTGACAGATACAGCCAGATATTTACGGATGGGGATGGAAATCCCATCAATTCCGAAAACTACAAACGGCTCAACTAGCATTTGATATTACGCCCAGCACGCCATCTAATAAAAAAAACCGCTTCTTGGAGCGGTTTCTTTTTTCGATATCCAAATCTCTTTTTAAATTACACTACCTCTTGCGGCGTCTCAATGGTAGCCAAATAACGTTCGGCATCCAAGGCTGCCATACAACCTGTCCCTGCAGCGGTCACCGCTTGCCGGTATTCCTTATCCTGCGCATCTCCACTGGCAAATACCCCAGGTTTATTGGTCTTGGTAGATTTTCCTTGGGTAATAATGTATCCCGTTGGATCCATATCCAATTGTCCCTTAAATATGTCGGTATTCGGTTTATGACCGATGGCTATAAAGAGTCCGGTTATGGCAATTTCCTCCTTCTCCCCTGTTTGATTGTTAACCATCCGGAGGCCCTCCACCACCTGTTCGCCCAACACTTCATCCACTTCGGTATTATACCTTATCTCTATATTGGACAAGCTATTGACCCTGTGTTGCATGGCCTTGGAAGCCCGCATATAATCTTTCCGGATGAGCATGGTCACCTTATTGCAAATATTGGCCAAATATGACGCCTCTTCGGCTGCAGTATCCCCGGCGCCTACAATGGCCACATCCTGACCCTTGTAGAAGAATCCATCACACACCGCGCATGCCGAAACACCTCCACCCCTCAAACGCTGCTCACTGGGCAGGTTTAAATATTTTGCGGTAGCACCGGTAGAAATAATTATGGTTTCTGCTTCCAAAAACTTATTCTCATCAACGGTAACCTTATGGATTCCGCCAACCTCATCACTAAGTTCAACCGCTGTTACCATTCCAAAACGGACCTCGGTGCCAAAACGTTCGGCCTGCTGCTGCAGTTGTACCATCATAGTTGGTCCATCAATTCCTTCCGGGTAACCAGGAAAGTTGTCGACGTCGGTAGTGGTCGTTAACTGTCCACCAGGCTCCATACCCGTATACACAACTGGTTTAAGATCTGCACGGGCGGCATAAATTGCAGCCGTATATCCTGCAGGACCAGATCCTATGATCAATGTTTTTAAACGTTCTACTTTCTCTGACATAACCTAATACTTCATTGAATTTATTTTAAACTCGTCTTGAGTTTATCTACTACAAAAGTAGGTTTTTTGCAAAAAACCTTACTCGCAAAGTTATCAAAAGTTATTATAGTTATTTTGTTATTATCTATTGGGAAGGTATGTCTCAATGATTGTCGGGAGGGCTAACCAACTTTTTGTCGGAACCGACGATCTCAAGTCTATATCATCGCATTGGTTTTCGCTTCCTTAAGATTCCTCCGGCATAGTTAAATATATCGGCCTTGAAATTTTGAAAATCCATCATCAACTCAACGACGGTGGCTTTTAATTGATCGTGCCTGTGACAATAAGCCTGATCGAAAGACTTATCCTTGCACTCCAACATACCACCCAAGTCATTGTCGTGAATGCTAATTTGTTTGCATACCTCCGAGGTAGTGCTTATTATATTTTTTAATGAATCCCGATAGTCCTGGAGCCGCTCAAAAAGGTTGGGGGTATCGGGCTCAAAAATGTAGGAGTCCAATAAATGACCGATAAAAACAATCTCATCCTTAATAAAATTAAGACTGGAAGTCCATTGCTGGGACTCCAAATGCAAGAGTTCCACTTCGTTGTATTGATCGGTTTGCATACGATTGTTTTTCATTTTTATACATCACTATTTAATTAAAGAATATCCAGTACGAACACAAGAGATTTACAGTTAGGCTTAATCTTGAAAAGGACATTGCCCAAAACTTCTCGTGAACCAATTTATTGCTCAAAACCGGGAATCACCATAAATGGAATGGTGACGTGAAATCCTATTTTATTGATAACGGGCTCCATAAACAGGCGCTCCAGAAAGGTGCGCTTGTGCTGTACCATAACCAAAAAATCTACATCGTTATCACTTTGAAAACCATTGATGGCCGAAATGACACCTTGGTCTCCAACCTCATGGAGATCAATTTGCATTCCCTTAAATATCTCCAACAGTTTAGATTTATTCTTCGCCCGATCAGGATCGAGTTCGTAGCTGGCAGAAATATGCAGCACCATTAATTTAGATCGGTGCATGGTTACAATATTTTTAAGCTCCGAGAATTGGTCATTTTGATACGAAACCTCATAGTCGGTAGGAAAAAGTATGTTTTGTGGAAGTCTATGGCTATTAGAAACGGGTACGGCAATAACGGGACATGTGGTTTTTTTGATAACATGTATAGTATTGGTTCCAAAAAATATTTCTTTGGCCCCACTTGCTCCTTGGGTTCCCATGACGACCAAATCTATTTTTTCGTTATCAATAGTTACCAATATTTCGTCTACCAAAAGATTAAAAGCGGCCCGGACAACGAATTTATGTTTTGGATTTTTAAACTCTGTCGTTATTCGATCTTGGAGCTTTTCCAATTGTTGTATTGAGTTAGATCGATAAAAATCGCCCAAACCCACCTGCATCTGTGCATGCATTACATATTCTGCTTGATAAATAGCCGGAGTGTAGGTGTGCAATAGAAAGAAGGTACATTCTTGATCTTTAAACAATCTCATGGCATAACCAATAGCCTTGTATGAATTTTCCGAAAAATCGGTGGGCAAAAGAACTTTTTTCATAATTGATGACTTTTAGAACAATAAGTATTGGACGACCTCGATTTGGTGAGCGAAATATAGGCCTACAACCAAATCTGCAAGAAGATTCTTCCCAAAACACGCTTCTTATCAAAGTTAGCGCATTTTCCAAACCTTATGGAACGGTTGGCCATAAATTAGAAATGATTTAACATTCCCAAGCTACAAGTTGTTATTAAAAGTCAACGAATGTCTTTGCCAATATTCACTGCGATTTTTTACAGACCTAAGATTCTTAAACCAAATGACGGCGCGCAGTTTTTAATGGGTTTTGGCAGCATCGATTTCCGCCTCTATCCGGTTCTGATTTTTTTTTGCCCATTCGGCAATGTGGCGGTATTGTTTGTCGGTAAGTTTAGCTTCATCGTGCAGCCAAAGGTAAGATTTAAGGGGCATGGTGTGCTCTCTCATGACCAAGTGAAGCTTTTTGAATTTTACAGCCGCTGTATCTGGTGGATAAGTGGCGAATTCGGAGAAGTTCAACTCTTCCTTGCCTTCCATAATATGATGGTTCATCCACCAACTTACCGGTTGTATATTGTAATACCAGGGATAATTCTCGGTATAATTGGAATGACAATTATAGCATGCACCATACAAATCCATTTGTATATCCATTGGGACGTCATACTTATCCGTTATGTCCACATCGGTATCGGCATCCGTATAATTTTTTTTAGGATTAAATATAGGAATTTGGAGAATTAGCAATACAACAACTACGGCGAGGACTATCTTTAACCAAGTCTTCATAATTTTTTTGGGTTCAAAACGGTTGCATTTACACAAAAATTAGGCAATATAATACCCTAACAATTTAACCAAACTAATGAGTTTTCTATAATTTATGGGAAACAAATTCCGTGATTACTTCATATTTTCTGTAGATGGATATTAATTTCTGCCGCTTTAATCGTAAATTAGTAGTAAAATATTTAAAATATCAAATATCATGAAACATACAAAAACTCAATTTTTTGGATTATTATTGACCGCCTTTCTTTTTATTTTCTCTACCAATGCTTTTGCACAAAGTAGTGAAACAGTCAAAGGAGAAGTTTTGGACATGTCTTGCTATGTAGCGAAAGATGCTAAAGGACAAGGCCACAAAAAATGTGCGCAGGCCTGTTTGGATAAAGGTCTGCCTGCCGGAATTCTCGGTGAAGACGGAAATGTATATCTTTTGGTGGAAGACCACAGCGCCGCCGATGCTTATAAAAAGGCGATAGGACACGCTGCCGAAACCGTTGAAATTAGCGGAAAAGTGGTCAATAAAAATGGCGTAAATTCTTTGGTTGTAGAAAAAGTCGAGGTGAAAAGTTAAACCTCAAATCCTTTTAACCCAAAAGGAAAGCAGTTCTCACAAGGAACTGCTTTTTTTATGTAGTTTACTTTTCATTGTCCGTTTTAGGAGGGCCTATACCATAAATTCTATAAATCTACAGGGGTTCGAATCTTTTTTTTAAGGTTCGGGAGAAAACAACGGGTAATCTAGTTTTCATTATTAACCGGTTAAGAGACAACACTTTATTTTTGTGGGTTACATTCCCTAAAAAACACAATATTTGGGTAGTACAATCCTAGAATAGAATTAAAAGCCAAAAGACATCCTGCTGAAATTAAAAAATCTACGGGCTTTACCCTGTTTTAAGGATCAAAGTAACCAATGAGCTTTTTAAAAGGTCCTTGACAGTATTGTAATGCAACATTATTAATCCCCTATTTTATTTGCCTTATGCACAGTATATGGACTTCTTGCATTTGATTCTTCCAGGACCTGTCTTACTTATTCGGTACCGTAGAAACGAGTGAATTCTTTCTTATTACTTTCATTTCCACGTTCAAAAACACGCTCAATAACCGCTGTTTGAATGTTAATATAAAAAAATCATTTAGTCAGAGTTTTATTACACTCTCTATGATCTTGGACAATTGCGGAATTTTTTGGATATTGATTTTGTATTCCTTTATAATCAATATATTTTTGTTTGGGCTTTGAAATTCATAGTGTTATTTATTAAATTTTCCTTCAGGAGTTTTTTCCAATCGAATCTCACGGATATCCCATCAATCTCCGGTAAAATGATTATACCATTTACAATGGCCGGTTGAATTATAAAATAGGTCTCCAAAGGCTTGAGGTATGGAATAAGATATTCGCACATGGCATCTTCTTTTTGTGTGGCAATTAATTGTGCATTTACATTAGGAAAAGCTCCGCAACTAAGCATTAGATTATGCTTAGTTGCCAGATCACAAACCTTATTAAATTCATCAATTGAGATCATATTATTTGCAACAGGTTGAAAATGCTTAATCCCCGCTTCTAACATTTGATGAAAAGCGTGGTGTGTTCTTTCAGATTCACCAAAAGATATACACATTGTTGTCTTTGAAGTTAATGCTTGCATCCCTTGGATATCAGCGGAATGAATAGGCTCCTCTAACCAGTCAATATTATAATCTTCTATACATAAGATAAAATCCAAGGTTTGTGAAACGGATAAAGCTTGGTTTAAATCTACTGCTAGGCGAATATCATCGCCCAAGGCGGTTCTTACTTTTTCAATTCTCTTTACATCTTCATTAAGATGTGTTCCAAAATCACCTCCGGCCTTAATTTTAATAACAGTATATCCTTCTTCTTTAAATTCTAAACATTCTTCAACAAGTTCACTTTCTGTTAATGCTGTACTTCCTCCTGATGCATATAATTTTGCCCAATTTCTTGTAGCTCCTAAATATTGATGCAGTGGCATGGAAGCTTTTCGGGAAGCAATATCATAAAATATACGATCTAAATATCCTAAGGCCCTTGCTGCCTCACCTCTAAATCCTTCATTTCGTATTCTCCAAAACATCGTTTTATATAGGTCAGAATATAAGGTGTTCTTAGATTCTAATAATACAGGAGCAAAATACTGCTTTAACAAAGGGATACAGGATAATGGATACTCAATTTCTCCCTCAAACCCACTGTCATCAACTAAGGTAAGTATCGAAGTTTGATAGGAACTAAAGGGGCCCATGGTTGCATCGTAAAATGGTTTTGGCAATACAACAGGTTCTAAAATCCTACAATGGATCTCTCTTATTGAAAAGCGTTCGTCTAGGATAGTATTCGTATTCATGTATTATGTGTTTACTATTTTATGTATCTTTTCTAATAGGCCTTTTTCAAGTGGACCCTCTTTAATATCGTTTAAAGTTGCTTCCATTTGCGAGAAAACGGCTGGCCCAATTACCATTCTATCAATATTATTACTATACAAAAGATACCGATGGGCCATAGTGGCTAACATCATGTCATATTCTGATGCCAGTTCTTGCAAATTGCTAGCTTGCCGTATTGTTTTTAGCGGCAACCATGAAGGTGGGTGTTTTGTATAGGTCTCTAAGCGCCTTCCTAATAGTCCCATCATTAAAGGGCTTCCCTCATATATTTCTAAATTATGTTTTTTATAAAAGGGAAAGTCGGCTTTCAATGCTTGGTGCTCCACCAAATTATATCCATTGAAATCCATAACTACATCAAAGTTACCTTGCTCAATAAATGGAGTTAACAATTTTGAAGGTTTGCCTCCTAAACCTAGTTTTTTTACCCGACCCTGCTTTTTAAAGGAGAGTAAGGTATCTATTACAGAATGTATTAACTCTCTAGGAATTTGATCCGGCTCATGTAGAAACAGTAGATCTACGTAATCTCTTTCCAATCGCTCCAGGCTTGTGTTCAGACTAGACTTAATACTGTCAATTTTATAATCATTGAGACCTTTTTGGTCTGCCCGCCCCCTTCGTTTGCCTATTTTTGTGCTTAAAAACAAATTCTCACCTTTCCATTGCTTTAAGGCCCTTCCAACAACTAATTCTGCATCCATATAGGCAGGAGCCATATCAAAATGTGTAATTCCCTGATCAAGGGCGTAAAGTATTGTATCTACGGATTGTTGTAAATCTACAGCACGCCAAGTTCCACCCAGTCCAGCAGTTCCAAGCGTAACTCGATTCATCCCTATTACCTTTGCATTCATTTAGGATATTTATTCTTTTTTTTGGAATTCATACATTTTGTCCATAGCAACCCAAGTTGTTTCTGAATTGGTGCCAGGCAGTCCTTTTTGATAAGTAGCCATGAGTGTATTCCACTCTTTAACTCTTGCAGTATTCAATTCTTTTGTTTTTCCCATTTTCGAAAGATCTGCTCCTTTAGGAACTTGTACAATCATTGCAACATAGTTTTTAAAATGGTACATACGAATGTTTTCATAACCAGCTTTTTTAAAACCCGCTTCTACCTCCGGCCAGACCTTTTTATGGTAATTCAAATATTCCTGAATTTTTATAGGATCATTTACCAATTGGACGGCAAATACATACTCATCAGGTTGTTCTTCTTTTTGTTTGCATGCGTTTAAAACGAGCAACCCCAAACAAATTGTAGTTAGTTGAATAATTTTATTCATCATTGCATTTTTAATTGAAAAAAACATATAAACTCACCATTATTATTGTTATAAATAACCATATTCTCCATAAATAGGTTGGTGATAATTGTAATTGTTCATATATCTTTTTGAGTGAAATGAATTTGCCTTCTTCCGTGTCCTTTCCAGTCATCAATGAAACGATGATCATAAAAGCAGACAGAAAGGCAAATAGATAAAAGGACATTAGCAAGTATGGCGGAAAAAAACCTTTATGTGGAAATCCGCCTAAATCTGCGACGGCAACACCTATGCACAAAACAAAGCCGACGATGAGGGTTAGGTTAGCTGCCTTGGAGTTCGCTTTTCTCCATAAGGCACCTATTAAAAATACAGCAGACATTGGCGGTGCCAAATAACCAATGATCGATTGTAACAATCCAAATAAATCTTTATCTACGTCATCTAATAAAATGGATAGAATTATTGCTGATAAACCACCAATTAAAGTAACCCATTGTCCCAATCGTCGTTCCTTAGATTTAGAAATTGTCGGATTAATCTTTTTCTTGTAGACATCTAAAGTAAATACAGTACTTAAGGAATTCAATCCTGAATCAACCGTACTAATCAATGCCGCGAGAATTACTGAAATGGTTAGTCCAAATAATCCGGACGGTAATACCGCAACAGAAAGGGTAAGAAAGGCCTCATCAGAATTTTTTAAGTTTGGGAATAACAAAAAGCATATAATTCCCGGGATGACAAATATAAATGTATCTAAAATCTTTAGTCCAGCAGTAAGCAATATTCCTTTTTGCGCATGGTAAACGCTTCTTGCTCCTAAAGCTCTTTGTACGATGGTTTGATCGGTACACCAAAACCATATCCCTAAAACTGGATATCCCAAAATTAAGGCATACCAGGGATAAACTTCATCTGATGCCGGTAACAGTAATTTCCAATAATTTGCTGGTGTGGATTCCCAAAGTATTTGTACTCCGCCAACGGCATTGACACCTAATATTAATAAAAACAAAGAGCTTGCAATTAATAAAATCATTTGAAACGTGTCGGTATAGACCACTGCAGTTAAACCTCCCGTTATGGTAAAACTCATGGCAATGGTCATTAGAGAAGTAACCGAAACCCATAGAGGCCAACCTAACATTTGGCTTATAATAATCCCTCCGGCATATAAAGTTCCCCCTAACCAAAGAACCAAGATAGAAACCAAAGCATAAACAGCCACAATATCCCGAGTAGTTTCATTAAATCGAAAACTTAAATATTCGGGCGTTGTGTGTATTTGCGCTTGTAAATAACGTGGAATGAACACTCTTGAAAGCATTAAAAGAATTGGAAATGCCAACCAGGAGAAATTACCGCCCACTAGCCCCGTAGAGTAGGCCAAACTTGTAGTGGCTATTAACATGGAAGGGCCTACATTGGTTCCCCAAATCGACATTCCTATGTTGTACCATTTTAATTGCCGGCCGCCTAAAAATAAATCGCCTCCATTTTGATTTGATTTTTTACTTGCCCAAAAACCTATACCCAATAAAATAATGATATATAATATTATAACAGCAAAATCTAGACGGGTAAGGTTATCAATAATATTCATACTGGTCTTTTTTCATTTGCAATTATGGGTCGCTATCTTTATAAGGTTAGATCAGGAATAATTAAAGGTTCCAGCTCTCAGAATTTTAGAATTAACCACATTATTAGTGAAGTGGTTTAAAGAAACAATAGTTCCTTTTTTATCGATTTTAATTATTTGGGTTCCTTCATGCTTACAAGGTACTTTTGGCAAATTTATAAATACGGTACGACTTAAAGGGCTTTGAGTTTGTTTTGTCGTTCAACCATCTAATCTTATCTTCAGATTGAGCAAAACAATCATTTTTACTATCTGCGAAAGCCAAACTGATCCAGATTGGGATTTTAATCACGTTGGGTAATTTTATATTTTATCAGTTCCAAGCTCAACATAGACTCTCATCGATATAATAGTTTGGTTGGACATAAAACTCCAGTTGATCTCTGGTGTTGTATTCGCGATCATTCAAACGGTTATTTGGCCTTATGGACACCTTTTTACTATGAAGTGATTTAAACTTTTACCATTCGCTAAAACCTGCCTCGTCGGCAGGCAGGAATTCCTCTGTTACACCCATTTTTCACCTTTTATTGTTCCGTAGCGCTGCTATGCAACTCAAAAAAGCCTTCAATTGATAAAAAATATCTAATTTTTGCTTGTAAGCAAAAAGTTTAAATCACTTCAATACCCTCCATTGGTATCTCTTTTTAAGTCAATGGCAGGTCCTCTTGCTTTATTGATCACGGGATACAGTTTCCAATTATTATTGTTAACCTGTTGCAGTTGCCAATTCCTTTCTGGCTTTGCAAGAAGTTTTTTGACATCACGTGGAAATGCATTGGCGGCTCTAGCATTTTCCCAAGTTCGTATCACTTTGAATATTTCATATTTTTGAGGGCAACTTTCCACATCCTTCTGATTCAAATACAGACTATAAGTTGTACCGACCCCGACTGAAATAGCCTGAATATGTTCATATTGCTCCACGGTCGAATTGGCATTGATAGGAAAATTTCCTCCCATGCCCACTGGAAAATAGTTGGCGTAGGTTACGTCCCTTAGGTCTTTGCCCTGGCTGGTAGTACTGCCCCATTCCCTCGTATCAATATCATAAAGATTTTTGCCTCCACCAACGTTCCATATACTTTGGTAATGCCATGATCCTTCCGATAAAGTGGCCCCTGTAAAACGGATCGAAGGAATGCCATATGACCTTGCCCTTTCAAACATTTTTCGAAAAAAACGCTTGGCCGAATAATAACCATGACCGTTGTTGAACAAAAACTCCTGTCCATCAAAATCGTAATAGCCCAAACCGTTAATATAACTTACATCTGCATAGTATTCTGCAATTTTGTCCTGAAGATCCATATTGGGTATCAATCCATCATAGCCATAGTTGATGGTTACTTGTAGTTTGTATATGGTATCGTTAGTCTTGTGGTCTGTTGGTTTGGATCCCCAGTAGCCTCGTTCCACGTTTAAAAGTCGGTACGGTTCCTCATCGGAAATACCTAAATAATGAATCAGTTCCTTACCTATTTTTACCATATTCAAATTTTTGGCATGCCCTTCCCAACTGGCAATCTCGTCCATATATTTAGGATCGTCCACTAAAATAATAGTGTCAGTCGGACTTATACCTTTCACCAACAAACGTTTTTGTTGATAACACAGACTATCGCTAGGAGTGGGACTGGCATCTTTTGTTCCGGGAGCTAAAGAATTGGTTATGGTGGTCCGTCCTATAGTAATACCGTGTTTTCCAGCCATCTCGGCAAACTCTTTGTGCGATTTGTTACCTGAGGTTAATTTTATCGGCTTTTTCTCAAATTCTTTGCCATCTATATAAGCTTCATTCTTACGATCGGGTCTTAAAAAGCCTTTATCGTATAGACTGATAGCCTTAAAACCCAACTGGGAGGTGTAGGATATTATACTATCATACAATCCTCCACTAGTAATGGCATCAGGAACGAAAGATGAGGGGTCTTTCACCCATTTTCCTCCTATAGTGGGATAGGGAAGGCCCTCCGATAATACAATTTCCTTAACAACATCCATTAAGGCAGTACTATCCGGACTGCCCCATAATGCAACGGATGACCCGATGTAATCTACTCCCGGCAACGGTTGAACCTCTATGTGGTTGGGAGTATTCGCTGCCATATTGGGTATAAGTGAAAAATACACTTCCCTCTTTTTTGTTCTATCCCTTGAATTATAGGTGATGGATATTCTTCCTTTAGCATCAACTTCTGCGGCGTTACCGTACATAATCCTATAATACGGTTCTTTATGGGCGTAAAAGGCTACATCACTTATTCCATTTCCCCCTAGTGTAAAAACCTGTCCTTCGTGAAGGTCGTCCGGCAATGGATATTGAACGGTATCCGGGGAATGGATGATATATTGAAATGGTGCGGCATCCGCAATGGTCCTAGAAGTGCCACCCAACGTATTATCGTTGAGTGCAAGCATCCCGATGGCATAATTGATTGCTTCACTGGTATCACGGGCTACCCCGATAATTTCACCAAAAAGATTGGTGATATTGGTGTGGATTGGCCCCCATTGCACGCCTTCAATATCTTCCCGATTGGTTAGGGACAATAGTTTCAATTTTAAATACTTGTTTTCAGGAGTTATTCTTATTTCTGCTACAGAATTATTTGGAAAAGACAATTCTATAGTGCTTTCGTTTTGGTTATATGCATATTTAATAGGCTCATATAAAGTATCTAGCTTACTATTGTATAATGTCAATAATGGTGAAGTCTTGTCCAACGGGCTTAATTGACGGGGTTGTGGTTTTGTAATATCCTCAATGCTCGTTACAAAGCCTTTATTGTTTATTTTTAGTCCTAAATAATCTGTACTAAAGTCGTGTTGTGTTTTTGAGCCGCAACTAACCGCTAGGAAAATGGCTATTAATAAGGGAAAATAAGTTTTCATAGTATTTTTTTTGTAATTTTATTTAATTAAACGTTGGGGGTAGCCCCCAGGAAAATCAATGTCTTTGTTTTTATCCGAAGTTGGTAAAATTTCCAAATCATATGCGCTATCATCGATTAACCTCCCCTCTTCATTAAAAAGCCCTACACGGACAGTAATGTTTTGCCGGAATTTAACTTTGGGAAAGGGTATTTCAAGCCATCCTTGAAACTTGGGGTTGCTAGATGGTATCACTGCCTGCGACCTTCCCGTATAAAGTATGCCCTCATTTGCTTCAACTTGATAGCGTAACTTAGCATTCGAAATTGATTTTGGGGTATCATTACAAATAAATACTGCCACTTTGCCAATGTCGCCAGAGAAGCCATAGAATGAATTTGGGCGAAGATTAACAGCTATAGGTTTAAGTGCTTCTCGGTAGGCAAAATAGGCCGGTTTAGCTTGCCGGTCGCTATCCATAATTGCCTTTAGCCAACCAGCAGGCCAAGCGTCGATAAGCAGGTGGATGGCAAAAGAGTTCATTTTTGGATCTCTGCGAAGTGTTTCTGTAAAAAGGCGTGTAGCCCATTTTTGAAATTCACGGCTATTGCTTACCCAATCTGTCATCGTACTATCGGTTAAATGCATCCATTTTCCACCAATATCTTGCGTTTGACAACGGGGAATCTGTCGTGGGTTCCATATACTTCCATGATCTAATTTTAGCCATTCCTTCGGATAGTATTTTCTCATAAAAGGAATGGTGTTTAAACCTTCTGCACCAAATTCTCCACAACCATGCATCCAACCGGCTCGTGTGCTTGGCCAATGGCCAAAATATTCGCTACGCATACTGTTACCATACCAAGTATTATAAACATGATGGTCGGAAAATTTTTGAGATAAATTTAAGTAGTCGCCCTCTACCCATTTGGTCACTTGATTCGGATTGAGCAATCTGGCCACTGCGTCAAAACGTGTAAAGAGATTTTCATGCCCTTTTCGATCGAGCATCATGGGCTTATTAAAATCAGGTTCATTTAGATAGGAAATAATGGCATTGCATGGGTGGCTACGAACCATGCGTAATAGTTCAATGAATTGTGGTTTTACTTCATTAATAGCGTCTTTTCGGTAACCGTTGAATGCTGGCATATCAATCTGAGCAAGTAGCCCTAGCTTATCGAAATACTCATAGGCCTCCTTTTGGTTCGGTTGTTGCGTCATGCGCCAGAAATTCATTCCCACAATTTTGGCAAGAAGGATGTCATCACGGAGTTGGTCGTAATCATTACGAAAAATACATTGCATGATATTCCCCATCATGTTGGCACCACGTAATTTTATCTCTTTGCTATTTAAATAAAAACGTCCTTTCGGAGTACTGGTTTCCGATTGAATAAAAGAACGCATTCCAAATTGCTGTTTTGCAACATCAACAACAACATTTTCTTGTTTTATTTGTACTTGTAGCTGGTATAGCCATGGGGTTTCGGGAGACCATAACCTTAGCTGGTCTTTAGGTATAGAAGCGGTAAAAGTGTATGTGGTAAATCCAGAAGCACTTACAGATGGAGTTATAGCTGTTTTTTTTGCGTGTTGGTTTTCTGTTATTGTTGTTTTAAAGTTTTGACCATACAGAGAAAAACCAATTTGTGTATCGGCGATAGTATTAGGAAGTTCTACCTGAATTTCAATTTTGTTTTCCTCTAATATTGGCCTTACAAACAAATCGTTGATGAAAGCATCATTTCGTGTTTCAAGATAACAACGTTGCCAGATGCCGAATCCGGGAGGACACATTGTCCATCCTTTTGCCAGTCCAGGCTCATCCCACCCCATCCCACCACAGGCAGCAAGTTTTTTTCCAAACTTACGTTCTGGACCAATAAAAAAGCTATCTCCCATCATGATGGATTCATTAAATACTTTTACCAGTAATAGGTTCCTACCTAATTTTGCATAAGGTTTAATATCAAATTCGAAAGCCCCAAATAGTCCAACATGTGTACCTACTTTTTGTCCGTTAAGATATACTTCACATTTATAGTCAACTCCATTAAAATGTAAGAATAGTTTATCTGCAAAGAGCTGCTTTTCTTTAATGTTTAACGTTTTGCGATAGTGTGCTTCTGCACTATTAATTGGCCCGCTGTAATGGGGTATGTTAACCTCTTCCCAAGTGTTTTCTTTAGCTACCGATACCAATTCTTTTAAAGGGAAAACATTCCCATTGCCGTCCATTCCCATTTCAGTGGCCATCAACTTCCTCTGAAATGTCTTTAATTGTGTTCTTTTCCGGATTACAGGCAAGGGCGGAGTAAGGTCTCTCATGAAAGGAGCATACTTTTTCCGCATTCTCAAGAGTTCTTTATCCAACCCTGCCCGAGTAGAAATAGTTTTTCCGGGTTTGAATGCTTTATTAGGGGAATTATCCCATTTTAAAATTAAATTGGGTAAAATCTGCGGGAGGTTTTTTTCAAGCCCTGGAACATCTTCTCTTTTTTGAAGTGCGATCTGTTCAAATATATCTTTGACCTCTGGCTCCTCTTCTTGCGAAAAGGTTGGGTAAATCCCAAAGAGAAAAACACCTAGCCCTAGAACAAATTTCTTTAATTCCAGCATAAATTATTGTAATTTTTTAGGAATAAAAATCTAAAATTCAATTACTTAAGGAGATTTCCGTTCATTTTTATTGAACACAAGTCTTCATATAAACACTAAAAAGGAAAAAATACATAATGTAACTTTAGTCATTTATGTGGTTTTATTAAGTAGAAATGGAGTATTTTTAAATACCCCATTTCTCACTTTAAGAAAACTAACTAACTAACTAATTCTGAGGACTAGTGGTCACTTATTTTATGGATTATAAATATTTTATAGACCTGAATATATGGGTCAATAATACTATTATAATATCAGTTTGTTATTATACCGATATTTATAAATATTAATTCAATGGATCAAAAGTTCCACCGTCCCATCCTATGGTTTGCTCTAAATTGGAATCCTTTTGAATATAGGATTCTGGAATTCCATAGAAATAATAATTATCAGGGATATTGAAGATTTCGTTAGGAGCGGTTTCCACATCAAAAGTATTCCATGAAAATTTATCCCAGAAATCATCGATATTATCATACCCTTGGGGCGCCGTTTCACCGGCGTTGAGTGTGAACAACAATCCCTTATGTACCCTTTGATCGTTTAATATATCGAATCTTCTCCATCTTCTGAGGTCGTCCCATCGTTTATTTTCAAAAGCAAATTCTACAAAACGTTCATTAATATAGGCCTCTCTAATACTTGCCTGGTCAATGGCCGTAATTCCATAATTTCCAGAACCGACCTCGATGCCCGCGCGGGCTCTTACATCATACAAAACTTGCAATGCCTCGGCAGTATTACCTATTTCATTGGCTGCTTCTCCGTAATTCATTAAGACTTCTGTAAATCGAATTTCAATCCAATCAACATCTGCCTGATCAATGGATGGCGCGTCAATGTCCTTGTCAACTGCTTTTAACCTATAAAATCCTGTCCAATTATTTCCATGGCCATTATACAATAGAAGTTCAGAATGGTCGCCGGCAGCGGTATCATATAACCAAAGATAAGACTCCCTGTCTACTAGATCTTTAATACCATAATAAGGTGTTCCATTATAGGCAATGTTTGCATAAAAACGGTTGTCTCTGTTTTTATAAAATTCACCATAACCACCAGAAGGGTCAAAAGCAGAGCCGTCTTTCATCGGAAAAGCATTTACAAGATGGAGGGCGGGTCGATCAAAGCCAACATTATCCCTTGTTGCCCATATAGGTCTAAGAAGATTTTGATTATAGGTATGGCCCGGATTAAAAAATTGGTTTACCATTATCACTTCTTCGTTCTGTTCCTGGTACCAGATATCAGCATAGTCGCCTTGGTACAATCCTTTGCCCTTTGATTCCAAAAAGTCCTTGGCAGCCTTGTTAGCATTATACGCGGTGGTCCATCTGGCCACATCCCCAGAAGGATTAAATTGAGGGCTTGCGTAAAACAACAATGCTCTTCCTTTGAAGGCCATGGCAATACCCTTATCGATCCTGCCAAAATCCTCGCCCGTCCATTCGTCAGGCAACAATTCTATGGCATCATCCAAATCTTTGGTTATTTGTTCAAAACATGTGGCTGCATTGCTCCTTGGAACAGATAAATCCGATTCGTCCAGGTTTTGGGCGTGCAGTACCAATGGAACACCTCCATAAAGTTTTGTCAAGTTGAAATAAGTCCATGCTCTGAAAAATAGAGCCTGACCTTTCAATTTATCCAAAAAATCGGGATTAAGAGGACTAGTCTCTGCTTCCTTGAGCAAAATATTTATTTTTCTAATATTCTCATAAGGCCAATAATTCACGGTATTTATATCTGCTGTTCCTTTAAGAAGGGTCTGCATAGTATTACCATTACTATTTGGGGCTTCGTCCGATGAACCACCACTAAAGGCCATTCCCGGCATAAATAAACTATATATATTATTAATATAGGCCTCTGCCAGTCCTTCATCGCTCCAAACATCCTCAGGACTTACCGCATTTAGATTTTCTTTGTCGAAAACTTTTTCACAGGAACTCAATATAAGTCCGAGTAAAATGAAAAGTATTTTTATATGATTATTTATTTTCATCTGTTATATTTTTTTATATTAAAAAGTAATATCTAAACCTAAACTGAAATTCTTCATGTTGGGATAAGAGCCGGCGCTACTCAATTCGACATCATAGGTATCGAATTTTGATATGGTGAATAAATTTGTTCCTGAGATAAAAAGTTTTAATTTTTCAATTCCAATCGTATTAAGTACCGTAGCGGGCAAATCATATCCTATGTTTAAATACCTCAGTCTTAAATAGTCGGCATCCTTTAACCAAAATGTAGAGTTCCACTGGTTTGAACCCACATTCCAATCTGGTTTTGGCATTGATGCATTTATGTTATCTGTCGACCAATAATCTTGCCATATACCATATACGCGTGTCCATGCATACGGAGGTTGTACGCTTAAGATTTTTTTATACCCTCCAGTTCCTTGAAACAATGCATCAAGGCTAAAGCCTTTAAAACTACCACCTAGTTTTATTCCGTAAGTCGAAGTTGGGGCGGCATTATTTGCGATCACCTTTTGATCCCAGCTATCGATTTTACCGTCTGGTGTGCCATCGACGCCGCTAAGGTCTTGATAATTTAGTTGACCCAGTTGTGGAGTCTGACCTCCGATGGTATATCCTGCGGGTAGAGCATCAATGTCTGCTTGGGTCCTTAGAATATCATCATAAACATAACCTACTATATAGTTCCAAGAACGTCCAATTCTATTTTGATAATCCCTGATATTTTCCCCTTGAGCTATTCTTACGACTTCATCTGTGGCGAAACCATAATTTGCTCCCAAATAATAGTTGAATTCTCCAATATTGTTATTGTAGTCCACTTCAAATTCATAACCATGGGATTTCATTTCACCATAGTTGGTATTCGGCAAATCGCCCCCAACAGTTGACGGAAGTTCATCCAGCTGTGACCCTAAAATATCTTTTGTTCTTTTGTTCCATATATCAACAATAAAACTAAGATTATTGGTCAAACTTAAATCAAGACCGAAATTTGTTGATTCGGAAGTCTCCCATGTCATATATGGATTGGTAATTCCACCATATCGTATGCCCTTTACTTCTTTAGGGCTTTGACCAAAATAGAAACCATTTGCTGCAACATACTGCTCTTGCCATCTCCATGGATCAACTCCGTCATTACCAACCGTACCGTATGATGCCCTTAATTTAAATCTTTCAATAAAATTGACATTGAAAAAATTCTCTTCAGAAATAACCCATCCACCAGAAATAGATGGGAAAAATCCCCAGCGCTCCGTCGGTTTAAAAATAATAGAACCATCATATCTAAATGAAGCGGTAATAAGGTACTTGGATTTAAAATCATAGTTTAATCTTCCAACATACGAAAGCCTAGCCGTTTCAAATTCGGATCCACCCGCCCGAGAATCTTCAGGGGCTCCACTGGTTTGATTCCATTGATCCCTTACCAAAATGGGGAAGTCATAGCGTCTTGCATTAAAATTATTACCAAAACCTTCACTCTGCTCATAAACAAACAGTGCATCTAGATTGTGATTGCCAAATGCCCTCTTATAGTTAATTTGAGTATTAAATTGATATGATTTGTCAAAATATGCAGCTTCATATATTCCTTCCCTAGATGGCCCATTGCTTTTTACGGACGTACCTGTAAATTCTACTTGCGAATAATTATGTATTGTTTGCCCTGAAATGTCATATAGCGTATGCTTTTTGTCGAATATTTTTTGATCGGTTGCCGACCTATCGGAAGCATAGGTGGCTTTTACTGATAATCCTTTGACATTCGGAATTTTATAGGTTAAGCTCAGCACGGCATTTTGGTTTTGAACTCTATTTCTCCAATACCCCGAATTGTTAATCAACTCTCCTACATTACCTAGCCATCCCAAATTGGGTGCTTTGCCATCTATCGAAATTGGTTCATAAAATTGCCAGGTTTGCAATTTTTTCCACAAATCCGGCAAAGCATCATTACCATAATCATACGGCCAATTAAATTTTTCACGCTGATTATTTGCAATAGCGACATTCACATTCGCCGTTAGATTATCGGTTAATTTAATCTCTAAATTTGCTCTTAAATTTTGTTTATCATAGGTTAAAGGTTTAAGAAAACCTGTCTGATTAAGGATAGAGCCTCCTACATAATATTTAACATTTTCACTCCCACCCGATATGCTCAAGGCATAGCGATTGCTGTACGGGTCTTTGTATACTGCGTCGAGATAATCGTACCCATAACCATTGTTTACTGTACTTAACCAATCTATATCTTCCTTGCTCCATGAATACCAGTCTGAATCACTTATTGTATTGGCCATATTGGCAATATCGACGCCGGACATCATTGTCGGCAATTTGGTCGGCTTTTCCATACTATAAGTAGAGATAAATGTTATCGTTGGTTTGCCCGCATGTCCTTTTTTAGTATTCACCAGAACCACTCCATTAGCAGCTCTAGAACCATAGATAGCGGCCGAAGCCCCATCTTTTAATATACTTACTTCTTCTACCTCATTTACATCAAGAGCATCAAAGTCGGATTTACTTTTAACAATACCATCTATGACATAAACAGGATCAGCATTATTCCAAGTTCCTCTTGACCTAATGGTTAAGTTTGAAGCTACACCAGGAGTTCCTGTAGCACTTGTCACAGTTACCCCCGAAAGTCTTCCCGCAAGCATGGAAGTTAAATCTGATGACGATATTTCTGCAACCTTTTCTGATGTCATATTGGTTACGGATCCGGTTACAGTAGCTTTGCTTTGCGAGCCATATCCAACAAGAACTACTTCATCCAAGCTGTTGGCATCTACTTCCATTGTAAGATCAATGATATTATTGTCACCCACTGTAAAACTTATCGTTTTCATTCCGATGTACGAAAACACCAACACGTCGCCTTTTTTGGCATCCAAACTGAAACCGCCATCAAAATCGGACTGTGTGCCCCTGTTTGTACCTTGAATTAGGATATTAACTCCTGGAAGAGGTGAGCCTTCCGAATCACGAACGGTACCATGAATTTTTGTTTGCACCTCTATCTCTAAGAATGTTGAATTAGTTATCGTAAATGAACTATTAAACCATGGTTTAGCATAGGTTGCATTTACAATTGTAAGGCTTAAAAACAAAAGACAACTTGTCATTGTTTTTAAGCCTAGAGCAAAAGAGGTCTTATGGTTTAAAGTTTTCAAATGGTCATAAATTATTTCCATATCATTTAATTGGTTTAAGTTAGTATGTGGTTATTCAAAATCTTAAAACTTCTAAGAATGAGAAAAAAAATTAAATTTTTCAATTCATTTATGATTCTCGGCTTATGGCTTGAGTATTCTCTAATTTATTCAGTTGAATAATAGCTGCTTCGAAATTTATACGATACAAACTTAGAAGGAAAGACAACCATTTAAATACATGATTTAATCAAAAAATAGCACTATATGATCAATTTTTTATAATATTGGAGTTATAAACATCAATAAATATCAGTATGAAGTCAATTCAAGTCGAACAGTTTAATCCATCTCAAGGTATTTCATTTGATATAACCGTTTATAAATCACTTGTATCTACATCCCCCCCCGTGTTAAAAATTCATGTGGATTATGAGCTGACGGTACTTTTTAATTGCTCTGGAAAAAGAATTGTAGGAAATAGCATCAATAATTTTTATCGAGAGGATATGTTTTTGTTGGGTCCCAATCTGCCACATTCGCTTATAGTGGACGACCCTGACGAAAGCCATGCTGTTTGCATTCATTTTACTGAGGATTCCTTCGGACAGGATTTCTTCAATACCCCTCAAAATGCGAATATCCGAAAACTGCTTTCCAGAGCTTCTCTGGGATGTAACTTTTATGGTTCTGAAGTCGCAGGGATAAAGAAGAGAATTAAAAACATAAAAGATTTAGGCTACTTTCATCAAATGATGTGTTTTTTAGATATTCTCTATACACTTAGCAATGTGAAGGAATATTCAGTATTGTGCAGCCCTGGGTATCATCCTTCATCAAAAAAGAAGGAGGCAAAAAGAATTTCATTGGTCAACGATTATATTTTAGAAAACTTTACCAATAAACTTACTCTAGAAGAACTTTCAGATTTGATAAATGTCTCTCCAGCAACTTTTTGTAGGCTCTTTAAGAAATCCATGAACAAGAATGTTTCGGAATTTATAGTTGAAGTCCGCGTCGGTCATGCTTGTAAATTACTAATGGATTCCGATTTGTCTATTACAGAAGTCTGCTACTTATCGGGTTATAACCATATGACTCATTTCACTCAAAAATTTAAACAGTTAATGGGGAAAACTCCTAAAGCATATCGGGATCATTTCCGATAATAAGCTCAAAAGTCATTCCGGGCCTTTTGGTGATTAAGTAGGTTGATTGGATATTATCATGTTTCAAATAATCAATAGAACCTTAGCTTGATAATCGTTGTGGCCTTTCCTATAATAAATATTTCTTAAATCCTTTGTTTCTTATTTGCGTTATGTTCGAGCGACTGAACCTTTCTACCCATTCCCGTACTTTACAATAATCGTTAGCAGGCTTGGTAGGTCGTATAAAAAGGAGACCGCGATAGCGGTCCTGGCTTTATGTCGTTGTGCAAGAATGGATGTTGTTGTTTTGCCTACAAAAAAAAGTAATGGTGATGGGAGGGGAGTCTGTTCAAAGAAGTTTGTGGAGTACGGATCCCATAGGAAGTGGGACAAAATGCATATTAAAATTCCAGATGAGGTGGACTTGTTCCTATAAGAAGGATTGGAGAAATGTAAATTTAGGGATGCCGTTTCTAGATGTTAGGGAACCCTGTTGGAAAAACAAGGGCATTTAGGGGCGTGTCCACGACCTGCCGACGAACCTCATTCCCCGAAATGGAGAGTAAGGGAATGGAGTGGGGATGGGATGAGGGGATAGCCAAGATTAACTTTAAGAGAAAGGGTATAATTCTAAAATAAAAGCATAAAACCTCGACTACTTTAAAGGAAATGTTTGTCGTTGACACGGGAAAACAACTGAATATTATCGATAGGAACACAGGTGGATTAATTGCGGTTGAAGTAATTTTTGGCCATGCTCACTTACAATAAATATACTTACGTAAAGGCGCGCAAGGACTAAAGAAGGATGAATTGCCAACTCCCAGAATTTTTTGTGGTCTTTCTGAAGGCCTTTGTATTGGATAAAATGAGATCTGTGGTGACAACGGCAAACATATGCGAAGGGGACTATATTTGGATTGTATTAATATTATCAAAATGAATTTCTAAGAATCAAATCGGAAGTATTGTGAATATTTGTGATTTTAGAATCGAAAATCATACTTACAAGATGCTTACCCATTTTTTTAAAATCTGTTGAAATGGTGGTAATACCTTCTGCAACTACTGATTTTAAAGGTGTTTCGTTATATGAAATGACACCTATATCACTGCCCAATTTCCATCCTTTCAATTTGGATTTTTCTACGATTCCAGCTAAATGACTATCATTAATTACTAAATAAGCATCATGGTGTCTCATAGATATACAGCTTACTTTGGGTACGATAAGACATTCAACACCCATTTTCATACAATACTCTTTAAAACCGATTTTCAATTCGCTGGGATAGTAAGGTAATTCCGGAAATATGAAGATGAACCTTGTATATTTTTCGACCCGATTGTCTAATTTGTCCAAACAAACGGTTATGTCTTGTAAAAATTCCTGTCCTACAAATTTAAGATTCGGATCCTGACCGTCATGTCGATCAAGAAGAATTAATCTGTCCTTCGGTATTTGCTCAATGGTATTTTTTACTTGTAAAGAGTTTGGGAAGGGACTGATGGCATAATGAGTGAACTGTCCCAAGTTCTGTTCAATTAGGTTGTGAAATATTTCGCTATCATAATGATGAAAGAAAATACGGTACTGGCCACTATTTTTTAGATTTCGTTCTATAGATTTAACCAAGGTATTTTTGTAATGGGACAATTCATCTAATAGAAGGAAAAGATTCTTTTCATAATCTATAATTTCATTAGTCACGAAATAACCTTTGCCCTGAACTGCCTTAATAATTCCCCGGTTATTCAATTTTTTATATGCACGTACTACAGTATCCCTAGATACTCGATGTTCTTTCATTATTTCCGTGAATGACGGAATTTGATCATTTTTCGAAAGCACTTTATTTTCAATTAATCCTTCAATATATTGAACTATATTTTTTGTTTTTGTCAACATTTTACAACTAGTATGAACTGGTATGAAAATTTTGTATATATTTGGCTTAAAGATAAGAAAATCGACATTATTGAAATTAATTTGAAGACTTTTTCCTAAAACATTAATGTTTTAAAATAATTGGACAAATTCAAATAATTTCCTTGAAATAATGAAATGATACTTATTTTTTGAATGGGCTGTTAGTCGAGGGGGAACGGAGTTCGATTCTCAAAGGTTCTGATTGGGCCACTACACAAGGTTGTAATTGCTAACCTGTCCAACAACGAAAGGATAGAGGACGTGGACAGAGACGAACACTTAGGGAGTAATCTAGTCAAAGAAAGGTATTCGGCGGTTATTACTCCCATAGATGGACATGCTCCTATCAAAGCCAAGCAGGTTTGATATAACGATTTCAAGTTGGAAAGGGCCCAATTTCCAGAGTATTCTATTTATTGGCATTGAAAATTCAAGAAAATCAAAAACCTAATATGACCTCTTTATCTGAATCTTTTAAAAAAAATACGCTGGAAGAAATAGAATTATTATTTATCAAGAATAAAAATTTATGAAAGTACTTCAAAATAAAAAAGCAATAATAACTGGAGCTGGAGATGGCATTGGCAGGGGTATAGCCAAGGCTCTTGGATTGGAAGGTTCTATTGTGTCCATATGTAACTTGGATCAGAAAGCACTTATGGAGACAACACGGATTTTAACAGATCTCGGCATCACTGTTTTCAGTAAAGTTGTAGATATACGAAATGAACAAGAAATTATAGATTTTGTAAAAGAAAGCGCCTCATTTATGGAGGGTATAAATATATTGGCCAATGATGCAGCTGTCATGCCAACTACAAGATTGGAAACTTTGACATCTGAAACTGTCGATCAACTATTGAGTGTCAATCTCAGAGCACCTATATTATTCACCAGGGAAGTATTTCCTTACATGAAAAATGCTGGAGGAGGGTCTATAATTCACATGTCAAGTGTAACAGGTCACAATGGTTTTCCAGATGTTGCCATTTATGGTGCTACTAAGGGGGCGTTGATGTCACTTGCCCGAGGTCATGCCATGGAATTGGCACCTTATAATATAAGGGTGAATTCAGTTTCGCCTGGAACAGTAGACTCACCTATGCTTCATAATTTCATTGGGGAAAACTCTAGTGACCCTCAACGTGCTCTTAACGAATTTAATCAAATGCATCCAAGAGGAAAGGTTGCCTCAATCAAAGAGGTTGCAAATGTATTTACGTTTCTGGCAAGTGATTTGTCCGCAAATATAACAGCTGAGGACATCCGATGTGATGGGGGTTATTGCGTACAAGGAACTCAACCAAAATAAATACCGTTATCTATGAAGATTACAGGGCTAAAAACGTTTGCGGTCAATGCCAAAATGCGTACTTGGGTGTTTGTTAAAATAGACACAGACCAAGCCGGACTATATGGATGGGGCGAAGGATCTTTAGAATGGAAGACCAGGGCAGTGGTTGGAGCCTTGAAAGATTTTGAAGCAATGTTAATTGGTGAAGACCCACGGAATATAGAACATTTATATCAAAAAATGTATCGGCAGTCCTTCTGGGCGCTAGGGGTGATAGGAATGTCCGCAATATCCGCCATTGAACAAGCCCTTTGGGATATAAAGGGTAAAGTCTTAAGTGTTCCCGTATTTGAACTTTTGGGTGGAAAAGTAAGAGATAGGGTAAGAATGTATACCCATCTTGGCGGAGGTGATATGAAAGCAGTTTATGAGACTTTTTCCGTGGAACCATTGATAGAATTGGCAAACAATGTTATCAACAATGGATATACAGCTTTAAAAGTTGTATTTGTGCCATATTCTAAAACAATCGATGGTCAAAATAAAGTAAGGAGGTTTGCCGATATGTTCGGCAAACTCAGAGAAGCAGTTGGACAGGATATTGATATTATGGTAGATTTTCATGGAAGGACCACGCCGGCCATGGCCATTCAATATATTAATACTATAGAGGAATTTCATCCTTTTTTTTGCGAGGAACCTGTAAGGCCAGAGAATATTGATTCAATTAAGTTGGTAACTGAAAAAACAAAGGCTCCCATTGCAACAGGTGAACGTCATGTTTCAATTTACCAATACAAAGAAATATTTGAAAAAAATGCGGTTCATGTAATCCAGCCCGATTTATGCCATTGTGGGGGACTATGGGCAGCCAAAAAGATAGCTGCTATGGCGGAAGTATATAATATGGGAGTCGCCCCACACAATCCTTTGGGACCTGTAGCAAATGCAGTAGCCTTGCATTTTGCACTTTCAACACCAAATTTTCTAATCCAAGAAGATATGCTTACTGACGTTCCTTGGAGATGGGACGTTGTTGAAACAGAGATTACTTCGGAAAATGGTTACTGGAAAGTACCTACAAAACCGGGTCTGGGCATAGACATAAATGAAAAGGAAGCTAAAAAGTACCCCTTTAAACAAGAAATCATCCATTCCAACTCGATTCGGGATGACGATAACGCAATATTGGATTGGTGATAAGTAACCAAATCGAAAAAATATGAAAACTATTGATGCACAAGTCATATATCGGACCCAGGCCATTGTTGGCGAAGGAAGTCTTTGGGACCATGACAACCAGCGCTTGCTATGGGTAGATATTTTAGCACATAAAATATATGCTTTTGACCCCAAGACCAAAAGTAATATGGGCTTTGATATTGGTCAAGATGTTGGCACGGTAGTTCTAACGGAATCTGGATTATGGGCATTTGCAGATCAAGACGGAATTGGCTATTTAAATCCTAAAACAGGTAAAATAAAGTCGGGGCCTAAGCCAGAAGTAAATAGTCCGAACGTACGATTCAATGATGGCAAGTGTGATCCCAGGGGAAATTTATGGGCTGGAACCATGGCCTATGATGTTTCTGAGGGGGCAGGTACTTTGTATGAATTTGATTCCTTAGGGGGTGTAAATAAAAAAATAGAAAGATGTACCATTTCCAACGGACTGGTATGGAGTAGTGATCGTACAAAATTTTATTTCATCGATTCGCCCACTTATGTGATACATCAATATGATTATGATGAATTTACGGGAGAAATTTCCAATAAAAAGGTAGTAGCTGGGATTTCCAAAGAAATTGGCCTTCCCGATGGAATGGTCATAGATTCTGAAGATCATTTGTGGGTAGCACTCTTTTATGGAGGCAAAGTGATTAGAATCGATCCAAAAACGGGCAAGATTGTCTATGAAGTAGCTCTTCCTGTTCCAAATATAACATCCTGTGCATTTGGAGGTGAGGACTTGGATGAGCTATATATTACTACGGCAAGCCACATGATGGACAAGGAAGGATTGGAAAAATATCCGTTATCAGGTTCTTTGTTTAGGGTTAAAGTCCCCTTCAAAGGTGTATTGCCGCACAAAATGAAAAATCATTTTTAAGAAAAGCAGATGATTTTGGACAAAAGGTTAATATGCGGAAATTGGGAAGAAGGACAGAGCGGTTATTTTACACCGTATGACCCATCTACCGAAAAAAAACCAAAGGATTATCAAGTTGTGGGAATAGACCAAATTGATAATGCCTTCGGGAGTGCCACAAGTGCATATCCAATTTATAACGATATCGATTCTGGTAAACGGTCCGCATTTGTTAACGACACTGCCAATGAAATTTGAGTATTGGACAAAAATTAATTATTTGGGGCAGTCATTTACGATTCTGCCTAACAAAATTTCCAACTTAAAAGTGTGACAAGTATAAACTTGAGTATTAAAAAAATTAACTATTGATATCAAAAACGAACAGTATGAAAAATTTTTTTTTAATGTCCATGGCCTTATTATCCTGTTGGGGAATATCCTCTCAGGAATACCATGTTTCCGTGAATGGTGATGACAACAATCCGGGGTCGGAATCTAGACCCTTCAGAACGATTACGGCCGCTGCAGACTTAGCCCGGGCAGGAAGTATTATAACCGTCCATGAGGGCATCTACCGTGAACGTATCGACCCACCACGCGGGGGTACCTCGGACGAGAACAGGATTATCTACCGGTCATCCCCAGGTGAAAAGGTTGTGATCAAGGGATCGGAAATAGTAAAGGGTTGGGAACAAATTGGAAAGGGGATATGGAGAGTTTCTATATCCAACGATCTATTTGGAGCGTACAATCCTTATAGCGATGTAATCGGAACGGACTGGTATAATGATTTGGGAAGGGATCACCATACTGGGGAGATCTACCTTAACAACAAGTCATTTTATGAAGTGGCAAGTTTAACTGAGGTAGAATCACCCAGTATTTTGAACGCGTCTAATACCGTTTTTAACCGGAAAAATATTCAGACTACGGATCCCGATGGCTCAAGTTATAAATGGTACGCCGAGGTGAATAAGGACAGTACCATCCTGTATGCCAATTTTCATGAATTTGACCCGAACAGGGAACTGGTTGAGATAAATGTAAGGAATTCCTGTTTTTATCCAAGTAAGCCCCATATGAACTATATCACCGTAAGGGGTTTTCATATGAGCCAGGCGGCATGCCAATGGTCGACCGCTACCGATGAGCAGGACGGAGTCATAGGGACGCACTGGAGCAAAGGTTGGATTATCGAGGAAAACGAGATAAGTAATTCGAAGAACATCGGCATTGCACTGGGTAAGGACCGTAAAAGCGGCCATAGGGCATGGGCCAAGGCAAACATGAACGGCGAGAGCAAATCTGGCGAGATGGTCTATAACGAAGTGATTTTGAGGGCATTATTAGAGAGTGATTGGAACAAAGATAGCATTGGCTCACATATAGTCCGGAACAATACCATCCATGATTGCGAAAAGAACGGCATACATGGAAGCCTTGGCGGGGTCTTTAGCAGGATAGAGAACAACCATATTTATGACATCTATAGAAAACGGCAGTATTACGGGGCAGATATTGCGGGTATTAAACTATTGGGATCCATAGATGTACTGATAAAGGGCAACAGGATCCATGATTCCTTTATGGGGATATGGATGGATTGGATGGCTCAGGGAACGCGCGTCAGTGGGAATCTATTATATAGGAATGATAATTCCGATTTGTTTTTTGAAATGGACCATGGCCCTTATGTTGTCGACAATAATATTTTTTTGTCGGAAAGTCCATCTCGGTGGGGTTGGTCACAGGGTGGAGCATATATCAATAATCTTTTCGCATATAGCGATAACATAGGTCGACGTTCGAATGATGATCGTGTGACGCCATATCACAAACCCCATTCTACCATGATTGCCGGATATTCCGAAATACTCGAGGGCGATGACCGATTTTTCAATAATGTCTTTGTTAATTCCGGGCTGGATAGTATCGTCGATACACGACTTCCCATGCACCTAGGTGGTAACGTGTATATGAACCAAGCACAGCCATATTCAAAGGAAAAGGATTTCATTAAGAATACAGGATTTGATCCTAAGATTAAAATTGAGGAAAACAATCAAAATGTTTATTTGAACATGAATTGGCCTTCCTCAATGGATTTTAAAACTAAGATTATATCGACAGATGATTTGGGAAGAGCACGCATTCCCGATTTGCCTTTCGAGGACACCGACGGGTCTTTTTTGATATTTAGCAAGGATTATTTTGGGGACAACAGAAGTCCGCATAATCCTACACCGGGTCCGATTGAAAAGTTAGAAAAGGGCAGAGGAAATTATAAAGTATGGTAACACTACTTTACTTTGTTTCGAACCAGGAATATTGTATCTACATAAATAGCTCATTGAAATAAAACAATAGAGACTAAAAAATTTAATGCAATGGAAGAAGAATGGCTGTCACTAGCAAATAGATTGGAGAACTGTTATACTGGTGCTGTGTACGATGTACTTAGAGAAATGGGAATTGAAAATAGAACATTGTCCAGCCAAATGCGACCAATTAATATTTCAAGTAAGCTGGCGGGAAGGATTTTTACGGTTTCAGGACACTATAATAAATTGTTAGACCCACATGAGACATTGTTAAAATGGACTGGATTTCTATCAAAAGCCCCAAGGAATCATGTTATAATATGTCAACCCAATGATCATGCGGTGGCTCATATGGGTGAACTATCGGCCGAAACATTGCTATTAAAGGGAGTTAGAGGATATATCGTTGATGGTGGTTGTAGGGATTCGGATTTTATCGAAAAAGTTGGCTTTAAAGTTTTTTGTAAATATTATAGCCCAGCAGATATAGTGGGCTGTTGGACTCCCGACATTCTTGACCAGACGATTATAATTGACGGCATTACTATTCAATCTGGAGATTATGTATTGGCAGATAGAGATGGTGTTGTAATTATTCCAGGCACAATCGTAGAAACTGTTATAACAAGGACGGAGAACGTGATGAGAAAAGAAAATTTGGTAAGAAAGGCAATTTTGTCCGGGGTTGATCCCCAAGTAGCATATTTGGAATATGGGATATTTTAAAGCCTTTGGAACTTTATCATTAATCCCTCTAAAAAAATGTTCAATATATACCAACGCTATATAATAAACATTAAAATAAAATAGAATATTTAAATTCGATATATCAAGAATATTCTGAGATTGATTTTTGACAATCGCAATTTGAAAAAGCATCTTGTGCAAGTTGTGGTTTTGTCGTCAATAATGTTAATTTTTATTTACTGCTAGATTAATAATAGTTGTTTGATTTTGAGTGTTTTAGTTAAATTGATTTTTTATTCAAATAGAATTTTGGATTAATTGCTAGGTCACCATAGATAATTTCCTTCCAAAAGCGGAGGAGGTGGTAACGATTGCTTATAACTAACTAATAATTATGAATATGAAATGTTCGATATTTTTCAATCAAAGATGGCGCTATGTTCTGTTTTTAATTACTTTTTTGTGTTTTGGGGCCATAAATGCTCTTTCGGCACAAAATCAAAATCAGGGAATTGAGGTCACCGGATCTGTTTTGGATGAGTTGGGACAGCCATTACCCGGGGCAAATGTTGTTGAACAGGGTACAACAAATGGAGTTTCCGCTGATTTTGACGGCCAGTTTACAATAGATGTTAATAATCCTAATGCTGTATTGGAAGTTTCCTATATCGGCTATCAAACCCAAAGAATCGAAATTGCTGGGAGAAGTAATATCGACGTGCAGATGCAATTGGATGCATCCCAGTTAGATGAAATTGTGGTGATAGGTTATGGAACCCAAAAGAAGAAACTTAATACGGGTGCAACATTACAAGTAAAGGGAGAGGACTTGACGGATAGGTTAAAGACAAATCCTTTAGATGCCCTTCAAGGACAATCCCCTGGTGTAACCATTGCCACAGATGGTGGCCAACCTGGATCTCCAACCAAAGTGTTTATTCGTGGTATGGGAACCATAGGCAGCACCACGCCACTTTTTATTGTGGACGGGGTTCAGACCGATGGGATAGACTACTTAAACAGTAATGATATCGAGTCCATCGATGTGCTGAAAGATGCTGCTTCTGCCGCAATCTACGGGTCTAGGGCCTCTAATGGCGTAGTTTTGATCACAACCAAGAAGGGAGTGGCCGGCCATGCCCAAATTACATTTGATACCTATTACGGATTGCAAAGTTTGGCAAAAAAGCCAGACCTGCTCAATGCCCAAGAATATGCAATGTTAATGAATGAAAAGTTCCTGAACTCTGGTGATGATCCCTTCTTTGTAGGTGAAAAAATGGATGAAATAATTGCTATGGGAGAAGGAACGGATTGGATAGACATTATGTTTAAGGACAATGTCCCAACTCAGAATTATTCACTAGGTTTTTCAGGGGGGTCGGATAAGTCGGTTTTTTCAACTGCTCTTTCCTATACAGAGCAAGGCGGTATTCTTGGAGGCGCATCCCAAAACAATTTAAAAAGAGTAACTTTTAAAATCAACTCAGAGCATGAATTTTATGGAGATGTTCTTAAGATAGGTGAAAATATGACAGTTACGAATATTAATTTACAAGGAGGGCAGCAAGGTGGTAGAAATAACTATGTTTATCAGGCGCTTTCAATGCCTCCAATTTTACAGAATACGGATGAAAATGGAGATTTTGTGGACAACTCAACGGGTCTTTTGGCCGACTTTGGCGCAGGTGGACTAGCAAATCCGTATGCTATAATGTTGCTTAACAATCAACAAAAGTCCAAAACATTCAAGGTGCTTGGCAATTTTTATGCGGAGCTGCAACCAATTAAAGATTTGAGAATCAGATCTAGTATTGGAACGGTCTTCGAGGACCAAGGTTACAGAAGTTATACGCCTAAATATCCCCCTTTGGGCCAGTTTAACAACCCTTCTACTCGTCCTTATGATGCAGTTTTTCAAAGTGATAACAAATCCTTGCAATTGGTTTGGACGAATACCATCTCGTATAAATACGATTTGAACGATCATCAGTTTGATGTTGTTGTAGGTTCAGAATCCCAAAAGACGGATGGCGAATATTTGGCTGCAGGAAATAAGAATTTGATTTTTCAGGATTATGAACATGCCTATATTGATAATGCATTAGGAAAGAGCAACGAGGGGCTTATGTCCATGAGTGGATATCCAGTGCAACATAGGCTGTTGTCCTATTTTGGTCGAATCAACTATAACTTTAAAGAAAAATATCTGTTGAATGCCACCCTTCGTTCAGATGGGTCTTCCAATTTTTCCAAAGAGAATAGACGAGGATACTTTCCTTCTGTTTCAGGTGGATGGGTGTTGACCAATGAACAATTTATGGAATCGACCAGTTCTTGGTTGACGTCTTTTAAATTGCGGGCAAGCTGGGGGCAGAATGGTAATCAGAATTTACCTCCTTTTAGATATCTTGCAACAGTAACATCAAATACCGCCTATTCCTTGGGCACCCAAGAAGACGGATTTTTAGCTTCGGGTGCGCAAATAGATCGTATGGCAAATCCTAATTTGAAATGGGAAATATCTGAGCAAACGGATATAGGATTCGATGCTGCTTTATTTGAAAATAAACTTGCTGTTAATTTTGACTATTATAAAAAATCGACAAATGGATGGTTATTGTCGCCACCTATTAGTAGTGTAATCGGACTTGCACCACCATGGATCAATGGAGGGAATGTAATCAATGAGGGAGTTGAACTAGGTCTTACTTATAAGGAAAACATAGGTGATCTTAGGTTCAATATAAACGTAAACGGTGCCTACAATAAGAACACTGTTACTGATGTGCCCAATGATATTATTCATGGCCCTGGAGGGCAGTTATGGGACAATTCACAGGAATATTTTAGAACAGAGACCGGAAAGCCATTGGGGTACTATTGGATGTTGGAAACCGATGGTCTCTTCCAAAATACTGCTGAAGTCAATGGTTATACCAAGGAAGGCAACCTAATTCAACCAAGTGCCGTTCCTGGTGATTTAAAATATGTGGATCAGAATGATGACGGGGTGATTAATGACGAGGATAGGATAAATGTAGGAGATCCATTTCCCGACCTTGTTTACGGGATTAACCTCAATCTAAGTTATAAGGATTTGAATTTAATGGTGAACGCTAATGGTATGGCCGGTCTACAAATTGTTCAAGCCTATTACAATTATGCCCGTTATTACCCTAATTATACATCGGAAGCACTCGGGAGATGGCATGGGGAAGGAACATCCAATCACTATCCAAGGTTGGACAAAGCCAATACCAACTGGACCAACAACTCGGATATTTATGTTTATGATGGGGATTTTCTAAGACTCAGCAATATTACTTTGAGCTATGATATAACTAAATTGATAAATCTAAATCCATTGACGCAGTTTAGGATTTTCGCTTCTGTATTAAATGCTTATACATTCACGAAATACACAGGGATGGATCCTGAAGTTGGAAGAGGACCGGATTATGAAATGGGTCATGATGTTGGATTTGTACCTAATCCTAGAACTATAATGGTTGGAGCAAATATCAAACTTTAAAATAATCGATTATGAAAACTATAAAAATATTTTTGTTGGTCGGGTTATCAATATCGCTCTTTATAAGCTGTAGTGACGATTTCTTGGATACTGCGCCACTGACCGAAAAGACAGAACCTTTTTTCTTTAAAACCCAACAAGATGCTTATCAAGCATTAATAGGTTGCTATGCGGGTTTTTTGAACCACGATAACACTTCATATTCTTGGTGGGCACAATATACAGCTGCAGAGATTCTCAGCGATGATGGAGTAGCAGGTTCCGCTACGGGCATAGGTTTCGAAGCCGATGCGGTGGACCGTTTTGATATTGGGGTTAACCCTTCATCTTTAAATATTTATAAAGCCCATTACCAGGCAGCTTGGGTGGCAATAGGTCGGATGAATACTTTATTGGAAAAATTAGATGATATTGATTGGTCTGATGTTTCTGGGGGAGAGGGATTGACAAAAGATCAAGCAGAGGCCGAAACTAAGGTTTTGAGGGCTTATATTTATTTTTGTCTTGTTCGTCGTTATGGGAATGTTCCGTTGATAACAGAGAAAACGGAAGACCCTGCCAAAGAACCACAAGCGGATCCTAGTTTAGTTTATGGGCAGATTTTACAAGATTTAAAAGATGCAGCAACACTTCTTAATAAAGGAAGCTATTCTCCATCGACTTCCACTGGGAGAATGTCGGAATGGGCTGCAAAGGCACTGGCTGCAAGAGTATATTTATTTGCAACCGGATATTATGGAAAAACTAGCCAAGACATTCCGCTAGGTGTTGGTAAAGGGTCGGTCGATAAAACCGGATTAATAAATTATATAAATGGTATTTTATCAGAGAATGAAATTAAAGGCTATTTGTCCGATATTATTAATAATGGCGGTTTTTCTTTGGTTCCAAATTTCCAGACTCTTTGGGTTACTGGAACCGCAGAAGCAAAAAGGCATGATCCAAACTTTCCAGATTATGTAGGTGAAAATAGTCCAGAGGTAATAATGACTATGAAAAGTTCATATGTTGGTAATTCATATAATGGATTTTCAAAATGGATAGGGCCTCGGCAAGTTCAATCCGATAGTGTTTATGGCACAGGTTGGGGAATAGGACTGCCTTTTGCCAAAGGATGGGATCTTTTTGATGAACAAGATACAAGAAGAGGAGCTTCCCTATTGAACCTCCAATTAGAAAGGGGTGATGCTGGGTACGATTTATGGAGTACAAAGGACCAGCGATCATTTACCGGTTTTTATTATAAGAAATATATTCCGCTTAATGCAAAACCTGGCCTTCAGGATGGCACTTTACGCGGAGGCAACGGTTGGTCTAATGCTTGGTACCAGGATTATACATTGATTAGATATGCCGATGTGCTACTTATGGCCGCTGAAATGGGCATCGATGCCCAATCAAATCTTGATGCTGTTCGCGTTAGAGCGTATGGCCAGGATTATGTTAATGCACACCCTTTGAGTCCAACATACGAAAATATCATGCATGAGCGGCATTTGGAGTTCTTCGGTGAGGGAATTCGTTATTATGACGTTTTAAGGCAGGGTGTAGAAAAAGCAGCGGATATCCTTGCTATTCCTGCGCCTGGCATAACTGTTAAAGACGGACCGAATATCTATGGATCTACGAATATTGTGTTAGATGGGAATAATGTCCTTAAGACTTCTGGATTACAACAAATACCGTGGGACGAAATTGACCTGTCGGATGGGCTACTTGTCCAGAATGTTGGTTGGGAAAAATAGTGTAAACGTTAACTACAGCTAGCGTAGTTTATTTCTGAGGGTGATATTTTGATCTTAACTTTATATTCATTGGCTTCCTACGGTCATGACAATTCTTCAATAGAGTCGTTTAGTTGTATGGAATCTTGCAAAATGCTGTGAATTTTAATAAATAAGAAAAATCAAAAATGTTAACGAAATGCTCTGAAATTATGAAGGTTTTTCGGGTTTGCAGGATTTTATTTTTAATTCTTTTGGCAACCTCCTGTGGCGATGGAAAATCTTTGACCAAAGTGGTAAAACAAAAGGAAGAGGCCATTAAGAGGAATACGGATACTACGATCAGAGTCTATGGCCATTATGCCGCTGTAAAATTGCCAATTAAAAAAGGGGTGCAATTATGGAATCCGTGCGCAATAACCAAGGGCCCCGATGGGGTTATGTATGCGGCAAATTATACCGGTGAAATTTTTTCCTTACTCGATACTGATGGAGATGGTTTAGAGGATTATGCCAAGTTGTATTGCAATGTTAAAAAGGATGGTCTTAGATATCCAACCAGTATTGTATTTCGAGATAACGAACTTTTTGTTGGCACTACACAGGAGATAAGAGTGTATGAGGATACTGATTCAAACGGAGTTGCCGACAAAAGCTATACGTTTTTTAAGGATTTTCCTCATACCCTACATTATTTTGATTGGACTTTCGCGCTCCAATTTGGGCCGGAGGGCAATTTATACATCATATTATGTACCGATGCTCTTAATGACAATCCAGCTCCAGATCTTTATAGACTCCGGGGAGCCATTTTGAAAATTGCGTCCGATGGAAAATCGTATGAAAGATATGCTACAGGTCTTAGATATGCATATGATCTGGCATTTAATGAGCATGGCGATTTATTTTTTGACGACAATCGTGGTCAGCAAAATGAATTTGAAGAACTGAACTTGGTTGTTAAAAATGGTTTCTATGGAATGAATCCGACAAAGTATCCCGATCATTCAGAGCCTATTGGACCTTTCTTAAAATTGCGGTATGGTTTTGCACCTGTGGGAATGACCTTCAATGCAAAGGACAATGATTTTGATGGTACTGCCGGGAATTTGTTCATTTCTTTTTATGGACCTGATGGACAGTGGAACGATGGTTCCATATCTAGAGTGAAAATCACACGGGATAATAATACGTATAAAGCTGAAGAATTTCCAGTAGCCGATAAAATTGCGAAACTTTCGGATGCTGAATTTGGAGAACAAGGCGATCTTTATGTGACACAATTTGGTACTGAAGGGCCTAGACATACGCCTTACGAAACTCCAATGGGAGCTGTTTATAGATTGATCGAAGCAGACTGGATTGAACCGGACGATCCCAAGCAAAACACATCGATTGTAGAGGGAAATGTCCACCATGGAGAATCAGTGTTTAAAGAACGTGCGTGTGTTACATGTCACTCGGTTAGTGGTAAAGATGAATTATTAGGGCCCAGTTTAAATGGAATTGGTAAACTTTTGACCAGGGAACAAATATTGGAATCCATTACGGATCCTAGCAGGAATATAAAAACAGGATACGATCATATTAGAATCACAAAAAAAAATGGGACAATGATTGATGGAAAAATGGTCACCTCAAATAAAAATGACATAACGGTAATGGTCGTAGGCAATCAAGAAGTAAAAATTCAGCGCGAGGATATCAAATCCAATGAAATGATAGATAACTCTTTGATGCCAGAGGGACTAATTTCAGGACTTGATCAGAGTAGCATTAATGATTTATTGGGCTACCTACAGAGTTTAAAAACAGATGAATAGTCTATCCTTAAAGATGGATATATAATTACTAACATAAAAACAAAAATCATTATGGCAATAAAAGTAGGATGTTTTGCACTAATTAATCCATTTCAAACTTTGGATCAACAAGTTGATCAGATAAAGGAGTGGGGTTTTAAGTATGCGGATATAACTGACAACGCAGATGGAGCTTGTTTAGGGTCTCATTTTGGCTTCAACGCTGTTGCAAGTCTTGACGCCAACGCCTTCGACTTGAAAAGATTGTTCGAATCTAGGGGTATTACCATAACAAGTGTTTGTGCACATTCCACTCTTTTGGATCCAGCCGCACCATGGCGATATGGAACCTCACAGATTATCAAGGCAATTAGAATAGCAGCTTCCATTGACGTTAAACATGTCATAACCACTGAAGGGGATGCCCACACCGAATTCGGGGAAAATTTAACAGATGCTGAGGCAATCTTTTCCATTAGGGAAAAACTGTATGAGCCTTTGAAAATGGCCGAGGATTACGGTGTGAAAATTCTATTGGAACCCCATGGGAAATATACTGATTCCCTACAACACATGGAACGAATTATAGATGCCTGCAATTCAGATGCACTTGGTATAAATTTAGATACTGGAAATTTGTGGTTGGGAGGTGGAGATCCCGTGGCCATGATTCAGAAATTGGGTTCCAAAATTGAGCATGTCCATTGGAAAGATCTTCCTGTAGAAATGGAGGAGCAGCGTGGTAAATTATTTGGTTGTGGTATGTCCTTGATCCCCTTGGGAGAGGGAGTGGTTGGTATTGAGGAAATTTATCAAGAACTTGTCAAATCAGGTTACGATGGACATTCTACCCTTGAGATCGCGGGAGAACATTCGGTCCTAGAAAGCTATAAGTACTTAAAATCATTAGGTGCTGAATAAAATCTAAAAATACAATTATAAATGGAATACCATGAAGTCTAGGCCTGCCAGATTATTATTTTTTTTAGCGATTGTTCTGCTTACTGTTTTATCATGTCAAGAACAACAAAAAAGGGAAAGAAAGGTTTTGGTATTTTCAAAAACCCTTGGATATCGTCATGCTTCCATCGAAGATGGCAAAGCAATGTTCCTGAGATTAGGAAATCAAAATAATTTTAAGGTAGACACTACCGAAAATGTGGATTATTTCGTAGACGATTCACTTATAAAATATAGTGCTATAGTATTTTTAAGTAATACTGGCGAAATTTTAGACTATGCACAGAAATCCGCTTTAAAACGATATGTCGAGGCTGGAGGTGGAGTCATGGGAGTTCATGGTGCCAGTGGCGCAGAATATTCTTGGCCATGGTATGGTAAACTTATGGGGGCGAGGTTTGAAAGTCATCCAAAGGAACTGCAGATAGGAGAAATACTTATAGCAGATAAAGATGACCCGATTACCAAGGGCTTGCCGAGCCTATGGAGCTTTAAGGAAGAATGGTACAATTTTGATTCTATAAGCCCAGATATCTCCGTTTTGGCCACTGTAAACGAAAGCTCCTATCAAGGAGGTAAACATGGTGATAACCATCCTATATTTTGGAAACAGGAATTTGATGGAGGTCGATCTTTTTATACCGCACTTGGCCATCGGCCAGAAGCATATCGGGACAGTCTTTTTATAAATCATATTATGGGTGGCCTTAACTATGTTATTGGAGATAATGAAGGCTTGGATTACAAATTGGCAACAACGTTGCCTGCACCGGATGAAGCACATTTTACCCGAAATATTTTAGTGGACAGCACCTACGTGTCAGAACCCATGGAGCTTGCCATTTCCGAGAACGGCAGTATATATTATGTCGAAAGAAAGGGAAAAGTTCAGAGGTACGACCAAATCACCCAGAAAGTCAAAATCATAGGAGAAATACCTGTATATCACAAATATGAAGATGGTTTATTAGGTATAACTTTAGACCCCGATTTTATTAATAATGGTTGGCTATATGTTATGTATTCTGCACCTGGAAATGTGTTTGAATACCATATTTCCCGTTTTACTCTAGATAACAAGGGAATGCTAGACATGGGTTCCGAGAAAATTCTGTTACGGGTACATGAGGAACATTCTGAAAGTAATCATACGGGAGGGTCAATGGCTTTCGACAGCTATGGAAACCTGTTCATTGCAATTGGGGACAATACCAATCCTTTTGGTATTTCCCATGGTTATGCACCTATGGATGAGCGTCCCGGAAGAACTGATTTTGATGCGCAACGCTCATCGGGAAATACCAATGACCTACGTGGTAAAATTCTTAGAATTCATCCGGAACCAGACGGTACTTATACCATCCCACCTGGGAATTTGTTCCCTATGGAGGGTATTGAGGGAAAACCGGAAATTTACGTTATGGGAACCCGGAATTCATTTCGAATTTCAATTGATCCAAAGACCTCTTGGCTTTATTGGGGTGATGTTGGCCCCGATGCAGGAAAGGATAGTATCCAGGGGACTCGTGGCTACGACGAGATTAATCAGGCAAAAGCTGCTGGGAATTTTGGCTGGCCCTATTTCGTGGGTGATAACAAAGCATACAACGATGTGGACTTCGCAACAGGGAAAATTGGTAAGACATTCGATCCGAATGCTCCGATAAATGAGTCTCCTCGTAATACCGGGTCAAAGATACTTCCACCTGCCCAACCTGCCTTTATTTATTATCCCTATGCAATGTCTGACGAATTTCCCTTGGTGGGCGAAGGAGGACGTACCGCCATGGCTGGACCTGTATACCATTATGATCCCAATTTAAAATCCGATATTAAGCTACCCAAATATTATGACAACGGCGTTTTTATCTATGAATGGATGCGAAACTGGATTATGGTCGTAAGGATCGATAAGTATGGCAATTATGTAGGAATGGAACGATTTATGCCATCAACAAGCTTTGACAAAATTATTGATATGGAGTTGGGTCCAGACGGAGCATTATATATATTGGAGTATGGTAAAAATTGGTATTCTCCGAATAGGAACGCTCGACTTAGCAGACTTGAATATCAGGAAAAAGCACAACAAGATAAAGGCGATTCCATGAAAGAGATTGTGGATGACAAAAGTCTCCCGAATGGCCATATTCAATCTAGGGATAGTAAGAATATTGGAAGTGAACTCATGGAAAAAAGTGATTGTAAGGCCTGTCATGCATTAAAGGAAAAATCAGTAGGGCCTTCTTTTTATGAAATTGCTTTAAGGTATAAGGATCATCCTACAATAAAAGACAGCCTAGTGAAAAAAGTGATTGAGGGAGGAAGTGGAGTTTGGGGTCAAAGCCCAATGAGCGCACATCCACAATTAGAAAAAAAAGACGTAAAAAAAATGGTCGGCTATATCCTAGCTTTAAAAGACAGTATTTAGCTATACCAAAAGAAATATAGAATATTTTTATTTGTGAACCCTTAATGTATCACTAACTACAAAATATAATTATTAATGGAATCGATTGGGATGGAATTTCTATTTTATTAATGGATGGATTTTTTTAAATGAATAAAGTTAGTCCAAAAAATATTGAACAAAACCATGGCTAAAAAAGGAAGCAAGGATTTTAATAAAATATATAAACCGGACCGTTGTGATCCATTGATAAGAGCGGTTGATTCGGGCGAACTTCTAATGAGTGCATTAAGGAGGGAGGATTATCCTGGAATGGAGATTCCGGACAATATTTTGAAAGGTGTATTGAGCATGGGGTATTGGGATGCAAAATCAGATCAGAAGTGGGGTTTGGATTGGCACAGAAATGAAGGAATAGAATTCACTTTTCTGGAATCTGGAACCTTATGTTTCTCAACAGAAAAGAATCGATTTAATTTGGCTCCTGGTAATTTCACTATAACGAAACCTTGGCAGCTCCATAGAGTAGGTGATCCTAATGTTACTGTTGGCAGGTTACATTGGCTAATTATAGATGTGGAAGTTCGGCAACCCCATCAATCGTGGAAATGGCCGGATTGGATTATACTCTCGGAACAGGATTTGGATTATTTGACACTAATTCTACGGCAGAATGATATACCGGTCTGGAGCTCCAATAAAAAGATGCAAGAGTGTTTTAAAGAGTTAGGTTTCTGCCTTGATCATTGTGAATATGAAATACCACATTCCAAATTTAACATTCTAATAAATAATCTCTTATTGGAAATGCTTTGTCTTTTTAAACAAGGTAAGGTGGAACTCGACGAATCACTTACTTTGAATTTGCGAACGGTCGAGATTTTCCTTGATTATTTAAAAAGTGATTATGAAAAAAATTGGACCCTTGACGAAATGGTGGAGCATTGTGGAATAGGTAAAACGAGCCTTTCGAAATATTGTAAACAGCTTACCAATATGACCCCAATTGATTACCTAATAAATGTAAGACTTGATGCAGCTGCAAAAAAATTAAGTTATGATCAAAGTAAAAATATAAGCGAGATTGGATATGATTGTGGATTTTCAACTTCCCAATATTTCGCGACGGTATTTAAGAATCGCTTTAAATGCACCCCGCGAGAGTACGCCGTTTTACATCAAGATATGTAGTTTTTGTAAAAATGTAATTTAACGATTAAGTTAGTTAGTTTGTTAGTTGAGTTGGAAGGGGTTGCCTAAAACGGCAACCTCTTTTATTAGCAATCAGTTTTTGTGAAAGTAGATTCTAAATTCCCAGTTATAGTGTTCGCGTGAAATCATAAAATGATGTTTGAATCTAATGACTATCGATTCATAAATTAAATAACTGTAATTACTAGTGATGCGTTAACTTTTTAATTTTTTGTTGTATCTCAATGTTTACAGTACACTCAAAACGTTCTTTGATTTTTTGATTTGAAATGA
>JAIRBC010000026.1 GCA_022008415.1 Cerina litoralis | reverse complement strand
CAGGCCCGCCTGAACACATCATTCGGGCAGGCCCGCCTGAACACATCATTCGGGCAGGCCCGCCTGAACACATCATTCGGGCAGGCCCGCCTGAATGCGGTCGGGCAAGTATACATTCTACTACAAGACCTTCGGTTTCTAAATACATTATAGCAATTAATATTTATTGGGTTATTATTTATTAAGTTATTAAAACGTACCTTCTAAATAAGAGTAACTTATTAACCCATTAACCGCTGAACGGTCGGGGCAATTTCACTTCTCTTCAAAAATAGTTTAGTTAAATCAGTTTCATCAGTTCTTTATACAGCAACGGAAAAGTATGGATCTGGTTGCCCCCTATATAAAACCCTTGGCCATTGTAGGCGTCGGGCACACGGGTTACGATGCTTTTCTGATCCCGGTAATAGTACCCTACCCGGTCCTCTTTGGTAAAGTCCTCCGGATTATAGGACCGCAAATCAAAGTTTGCGGTGATAATTTTATCGGGGGTACGGCCAATATTACCGGCCATGGAGGCGGCTTTTAGGAAAACTTCCGGGCCCGTGACGGCACTACCAACGTTTAAAATAACCCCTCCCCTTTCAAATTTCGCGATTTCGTTGGCATACATCAGAAAATCCCGGCCCGAGCATCCTCCCTTGGCCCGGCCGTCAAAATAAGGGTGCTGGTCCAGCACATCCGTGCCTATACCGGCATGAACCGTAAACGGCACGTCTCGTTCATAACATACGGCCTGTACGCAGAGCTCTGGATAGGTGAAAGCAATCGCTCGTTTATCGAGACCAAGAAAGGCCTCCACTTCTTCCCTAAAGACGCTATCGCAAACCATCTTCCCAACCGCTTCTCCATACCCCAAACTTTGACTGTCCCCGACCGAGAGCGCGGCATTGATGTAGTTAAATTCGTAGGCCATGCCAAACTCGCCCTTTTCCAAAGCCTGGGGCACATATTCACTGGTTTCCCCGATCAGGGCCAACTCAAAATCGTGGATGGATGTGGATCCATTGCCCGAAATCATGCTGAACATATTTTTTTTGATCAATTCGCCCAGTAAAAGGCTGAGTCCATTTTTTATCAAATGTCCCCCCGTAAAAAAAATGACCGGCCGGTCCTTTTCCCTCGCCGAAACTATATGTTTGGCAAGGGCTTTAATCCTATCCCCAACCTTATCGGCAATCGTCAATTGCAAATCATTTACCTGATCGGGAAATATGAGGTCGCTGTGCTTTACCTTGTTGTTTCGACCGGCTACCGGGTAGGTTTTGATCTTACGGACATCAAAAATGGAGTACTTTCCTTCGTAATTCAATGGTTGTGGTTTTAAATTTTTATTTCAGTTCAGCAATTAATTAAAAGCAAATAATGGATCGGTTACAAAGTCGAGTTTTTCCTTTTCCCACTCTAAAGCCCGCCTGAACCAATTCGGACAGGGGAGGAAAAATTCTCCATTTAACCTCTGGAATTCCGAAGATACCCTTCCGCCCGTTGGACACCCCGCCAGTCCGCTCGAGCCATTCGGACGGGAATGACTGTCGGGCTGGCTCCCCTTGCAAAAATGGGAGGATCCGCAAAATATCAGTTCTATTAGGTATAACCGTGAACCTATTATTTAACCACGTTTGATCCTAAAGGCCAATTTTTACCAACCGCCACAAATGAGATTACTTCACCAACTCCTTCTTTTTAGAAAAAGCGAATTTCTTGGCGATTTTCACAATCAAAATAAGAAATACAAGAGCTATTAGGCCCAATACAATGTAGTGGTCCGGCCACATGGAAGGGTGCATAAGGATTTCTCCAATGTGATGGTCGTGACCCGGATGGGCCATTGCAATTATGGGGACTAAGGTCAGAATGATCAAAAGTTTTGTTTTCATAAGTCTAATGGTTTACTAAATGTTCGTCTATAATTTTCATAAGCTCATTTTGAAGGAAAACTATTGGTTTACCAACTTCCTTGCTTAATCTTCTCAGATCGTCAAATTCAATTTTTGCCCGTTTGGCCCCCGATGGGGTGGTTGCGATCTTAACCTGCACTTCCCCATATGTGGTTTGGAACTTCTTGGACTCCCGATGCAACTTGTTTTTTTCAATGGGATAGGAGCGAACTCCTATGGTAGAGGTGCTTTCCAAGATATAGTCCGACAATTGCTGCATACGGTCACCGGCCACCGAACAAGAGAGCAAGATACCGGGCCGCCCTTTCTTCATATGGATGGGATTGTAATGAAAATCATCGGCCCCATGGGCGAACAAGCCTTCCTGAAAGTCGTTGCCCAGGAATTCATAGGACATATCGTCAATATTGGTTTCCAAAATGTAATCCTGAGCCCTTTTTTCACCTACCTCGCAAATGGATAACCGAAGGACATTGGGAGCAATAAAGTCTTTAGATCCGGGACCGTATACCGTTTTTTTCGTTATAAGTACCGGTACATCGAAGTCGGGATCCAAATATTTTAAGATGGCGGCCCCGGTAGGCGTTACCCGTTCCCCGGCCTCCTCACCGGCATAACACGGGATACCTGTGAGAATATCGGCCGTAGCGGGTGCCGGAACCGGCAATTTACCGTGCTGGGTGTCTACAAAACCATAGCCGGTACAGACCGCCGTGGCGTAGGATTTCTCAATATCCAATTTGTGCAACAGCATTGAACACCCCACTATATCGATGATGGAGTCGACGCCGCTGACCTCGTGAAAATGAATTTTCTCCAAAGGGATGTTGTGGATTTTACTTTCCGATTGCCCGATGATCAAAAAAATGGCCTTGGCGATGGCTTTGGCCCCATCCTCAATGGAGGCATGGTCAATGATCTTGTTGATGTCGCTCAGGTGCCGATGCGAATGGCCGTGGGGGTGTCCCTTTTCATGGCTGTGGCCGTGGCTGTGACCATGGTGATGATGGTGATCGTGGTTATCGTCATGCTTCGTGCGCTGCTCGTTCAGATCCACAACCGAGACATGTTGGCACACGATCCCATTTTTATCGACTTGGGTAATTTTTATTTCGGCATCGTCCAGGGACAGTAATTTGGGCAAGTCCCGTAATTCGTCATACGAATCGGTCAGCCCGGCCAATGCCCCTAAGAACATATCCCCGGACATACCGGAAAATCCCTCTATATACAATGTCGCCATTCTACTTCACGCTTAAATTTAATATTCTCAGGGCGGCCATTGCCGCCCCATAGCCGTTATCGATATTGACAACCACAATCCCGTTGGCACAACTTGCCAACATGGAATTTAGGGCCACTTTACCTCCTCTGGACACGCCGTAACCAACAGATGCCGGAACCGCTATTATCGGTTGGGGCAGCAATCCGCCCACCGCAGTGGGCAACGCCCCTTCAAATCCGGCCACGACGATCAGCACCTTAAATTCCTTTAGCTCCGCTACCCGGCTTAGCAACCTATGGATCCCGGCTACCCCTACATCCTTAATTGTTTTGGACCTTACCCCCATAAATTTCAAGGTGTGATAGGCCTCATTAACCACACGAATATCGGAAGTGCCCGCCGAAATAATGGCAACCTCTGGCTCTCCCTTAATTTTTTTTAACCGATTTAGAATTAAGATTCCCGCCTCCAAATCGACCTCTGCTTTGGGATATTCCTTAAGCAGCGCCCTGATTTTTTTCTTTTGCAATTTGGTTACCAGCACGTTCTTATTCTTGGCAACAAAGTGTTCCATTATCTTGGTCAGGTCCCCGACAGATTTCTCCGCCCCGTAAACTACTTCGGGGAATCCGTTTCTGTTCTCGCGATCGTGATCTATATTAAAATTAGCCATGGCCCACGTTTAATACCTTGTTCAGATTACCCGAAACCAACCCTTTCTCTTCGATCACACATTCTTTAAATCCAAGTTTCAGAATCAATGGTATAATGCTGGTCGACAAAAATTTTAACCGTTCGAGTTCGGATAAGGGCACCTCTATGCGGCAATATTTTTCATAATGCCTTACCCTGACGTCGTGAAAGCTAAAATCGTTTAAAATACCTTCGGCCCTTTCTATCTGATCCAATTTATTGCCGGTTACCTTATTGCCATAAGGTATCCTGGAACTGAGGCAAGGGCTGGCCGGTTTGTTCCAAAATGGAATTCCAAAATGTTTGGCCAAACGGCGGACATCGTCCTTTCCTAGCCCCAAATCGGACAGGGGCGATCTAACCCGGTGCTGATCAGCGGCGATCAACCCGGGGCGATAATCCGAAAAATCGTCCTTGTTGGTGCCGTTCAAAACGACAAAGCCAGGATATTTTATCTTCATTTTTTCCAGTTCGTTGTAAAGGTGCGTCTTACAGAAATAACAGCGGTTGGCGGGATTGGCATTGTAGTTGGCATCGGCCAGTTCCTCTGTGCGGATGGTCTCTAGTACGATATCATTTTTACCGGCAAAATCGACCGCCAATTGGTAGTCCTTGTCCTTAAGGCTCTCGCTGTTGGAGATAACCCCGATGGCCTTTTCGCGACCGAGAAATTTTCGGGACAACAGGAGTACCAAGGCCGAGTCGATACCGCCCGAGAAGGCGGTTATCGTTCCGGGAAGGGGAGCGAACCAATTTTTTAACCCAATGATTAATTTTTCATCCATTTCCATTCTCTATTTTCTTCCGATTGCTGACTACCGACTACCGACTACCGACTACTAAAATACGTCATTGTTTTAATATCCACACATCCGTTACCCGCGATTGTTTTCTCCAGTTTAAATTCTCTTCGTCGGGCTTGTCGAAGGTGATTTTCAACTTACCGTCCTTGATCAGTTCCTTGGGTAGCGGGAATTCCTTGAATTCCTCGTATCCCTTCTCGTATTTGGTCGGCTTTAAACGTTCCCCGTTCGCCCGTAGCAAAGCTTCCCCGTACCCAGAGACTCGAATGAGGTAGTCTGCGTTCGGGTCTAGGCCTTCGTAGGCCAAGGTAGGTGTGAACTGAAAGAGTTGGGTAGACAACCTTTTTCTGCTTAGACCGTCATTTTCCCACAAATAGTCGATGGCATCATCGGTTTTTGAGGTCACGTGCAAGGCATCGGCACTGGAGATATTGTCGTAGAAACTGCCTTCGCCCGGAGAATCGTAGGTTCTTATAAAATCGATCCGCTCTAGTTTTTCCGCTTCGGTCTTTAGGTTGCCCACCTTTTTGAACTCGTCTTCCAACCACCACCTGTTGTTCAAAGGATAATCGATAAAATCTAGAATAGCTCCCCTCTCCGCACTCCTTGCATTGTATTTGGGTACGCTGGTCTGCGCCCCAATGGAGTGGTACAGCTTATCGGCATATTTAAAGACCTCTTCTCTCAAATCCTGGGACACTTTTTGCGTATCTGCCTTTTGAACGGTATCCAAAGCTCGGGCCATTGCCACGTCGGCCCCGATCTCCTTAGCTTTGGCCAAAATTTTGTACGCTTCTGTTTCCAGCCCTGTTTCATAGGCCAAGCGGTTTTGGGTATACGCGTCGTAATAGGCACGCATAATCAGCTGTTGCCACCTCCAGTTATCGGCCAATTGCGGGTTTTCGGCTTCCAGCCTTTGCCATAGGGCCAAGGTTTTGGGAACGGTTTTGTTCTCCAGAAGCGGGCCCGCCCAATTTTTTTCCAGATCCAAAATGCCATCGGCCGAGGCTTCCGCCACCTTAGGGCCAAAGAAAAAACGACCGTATTCTACCACAATTTCCCGAACGTCCTTGTCGGGGTTCCATCCCAACTGGCTCCACAAAACCTTGTTAACATCGTCGTGGGACCCGTCGGAATAAGTGATAAACCCATCGGTGTACTGCACGTCTTCCCTAAAAATTTTAGCGTAGTAGTGGGGCTGTGGATTACAGGGCTCCCGTCCCAAGGTCAGCGCAAAGGCTTGGTCCCAATTCTCCACCGGATATTGACAGCGCACGGTATGCGTAATATCGGGATAAAAGCGATGCCTATACTTTTTGGGCAGCTTTTCCCGTTCCCATTTCAAGGGAGGGCTACTGGGCCCGTACACCAAGCCGGTGAGCCAATCCGGATCATTGTCTTCCAAGTACTTAAAGAAATAATCTACTTGTTCCCGGTTAAAACCCTGCAGCGACACCCAGATACCGGCCTTTGGATGGTACTTTTTAAGGAGTTTGGACAAATCCTTTAGGTATGGGATCAATACCGAAGGATGGTTGTCGCCAGGATCTCCGCCGGGAACGAATACACCGTCCAGTCTGGGACAACGCGCATAAAAATCCTCTTGTTGGGCAAGGCCCTCCTCGTAGGAGTCGCCTTCGGTGAGATCGTCCGGAGCGGGTGTCCACACCCAATAATCGGCTTGGTATTTATCGCAGATCTTGCTCATTTCTACCTCCATTATTTGGGGGTCTACCTTAAAATGAACGCTGGACGCTGGATCCTGAAAGGGAATATTCTCAAAACTATTGGCCCCAAAGAGCACCTGTTCCCTAAAATGTTGGTCGAACTGGGCTACCGTCCAGGCGTCCCAGGAATTGGCGGTATTCCGATACCCGAATTGATGGCCACGAATGGCAAATTGGGGCGATTCGGAAAAATCGACGTGTTTTGGTATCGAAAATTTATGCTGCTCCATGTCGGACATGCGCAATAATTTACCGACACCGTAAAGAATACTGCGGGCGTCCGACCCCAGCACCCATAGAATATCCTTTCCGCCTTTGGACCCATGGACCAAGCGGTACCCTTCTTTTGAGTATTCGGGATGATCTTGGGTCCTGGTAGGTACGGTTTCACCGTATAATTTATCATCACCGACCAAGGCCAACGCGATTACCGGATCGGCTTTCCAAGTATCCCCTTGCTCCAAACCAAGACCGGTTCTTTTCTGCACTTCCTGGACCAGAACCGTTTTTGCGGTTTCTTTGAACGAGGATTCCAGGGATGGGGAAATCCACAAGGTCGCATTCGAGAGGTCTAAGTGATCAGGGTTCTTGTCGGTACAGGATAAAACAGTACACATTGCTATAAATAGCATTATTTTTTTTTGCAGGGACATAATCTCACACTTCAAGTTTATAGTTAAATCGATTCAATTTACATCAATATCCTTAACGCACCTAAAACCTACCGGATACGCCCGCAAGTCTTCAGGAAGCAGGTAGTAGCGCTGGGAGGTCCTAATAAATGAGTGGTTGTTAAAATTGGACCCGCCCCGCATGACTTTATATTTTTCGCCATATTGTTCCATGGGCACCGAATTACCTGGATACGGTTGGTACCAATCAACGGTCCATTCCCAAACGCCCCCGGCCATATCAAAACAACCGTAGGGGCTCTCGGGCTTTGCAATGGAAGCGCCACGGGTATCTTTTTGATCCCAGACCACATAGGTGTTGTCGTAGGTATCGCCCCATGGAAATATACGTCCATCCGTACCGCGCGCCGCTTTTTCCCATTCTTTTTCGGTCGGTAGCCGCTTCCCGGCCCATTGGGCGTAAGCGTTGGCCTGGGACCAGGTAACTACCGCGGCGTTGCCTTTCTTTTCCTCGGGAAATTTATACTCAGGATCAAATTTGGCAAATTCGCCATTGCTCACTTCGTACTGATCGATAAAATACGCATCGGTCCTTGCCAATTGCCGCGGCCTTTCATCGGGATCCCCATAAACACTTCCCATAATAAACTCGCCCGCTTCTACGTAAACCATACCCTCTGGAGGTACAGGTGTCGTTTGTCCCATTACCGCTACCGTACCCAAAAGGGCACCAAAGTAAATCCCTGTGTGTTTCATATTTCTTTGGGTTAACGTTACCACTTTTCATCGATCAGGCCATAGTACCTGCCGAACCAATAATTCCGTATCATCGCTGCTGCGGTGCCTTCGTATTCCGATTTAACCATTTTAAAGGTTCCATCCTCTTGGGGCACCTTGAATACTTTGGAACCTCGATCAAAGCCCCACATATCCTTAATGGCCCGCTGCCGATCTTTGGTCATGATATTTTCATCCGTTAGCACCTGATATACCATGATAAACCAAATGGAGCTCTCGAAATCGAATTTCATGTCCTTCCAATCGTACCAATGCCGGTTTAGGTTCATTTTATACTTTATCATCAAGGATCGGTCTTCCTCGTAGCGCATAAGCATGTACATAGACCTCGCGGCATGGTAATCATCCCCTACATTTCGCCACGCTACGGGGAAGAGGATCTTTGAATTGATCTGGTGGTCGTCATAATGGTACCGGTCAATAAGCATATGATAGGCCGCGTTGTATCTTTCCTTACCTGTGACACGATAGGTCACCTTAAGCGCTGCCAGCATCTCCAGGGAGTTTAGCTCCTGGTGGGGCAGGTTTGGACAAAAGTTTCCCCATAGGGTCATCTTGCCATCCAGGTCGGTGAGCTTAAAATTATCGTCGATTACGCGGCCAATAAAACGATCTAGCAATCCCGCGGCCTTTTTTCGGTAGGCAGCATCGGCACAAAACTCCCAAAACGTGCCCACTCCGTAAAAAATTGACGTGAACTTATCGGCACTTAGATCTCCCAGCCATCGATAGTTGGGCATCGAGGAGGACGGATGCCATTCGTTGTACCAAAAAACCTTTTCGTGCCAAAGGGGTTTATCGGTCTGGTTAAAACTACGGGCTACCAACCCGCTAACCCCGGTAACCTTCTCGAGCTTTAGAATGCCCTCAAAAATCCGGTTTGCTATTTTTCTGTCTTCGGGGTCCTTGGTAATGGCGTATTTATAGGAGTACGCCGCCAGCATTTCCGACGTGGGATCAAGGCAGTCTGCCTGTGGACCGATGATGGGCCTTTCCAAGCCCGCCGGTGGAAAAATGACATACTGCATTATTGTCCCTTCGTTCCAATGGTTTCCGAGCATCAATTTGTCGAACATTTCCACCTTCTTATACAGCGGATCTGTTTTTTTTGGAAATTGATCGATCCGCTGTGCCGCCAAAGGGATATATAGGCATCCCACGAGGATCAACAGGGGTCGGAAAACTGTCTTTTTCAACATAATCCAATAGATTTAAGCCGTTTTATCAAAAAAATACCCGAGTCTCCCCGGGTATTTTCTTAACTAACTCAACTAACTAAACTATACGTTTGTAGATTATAAAAGAACCTGGAACAATCGCATTTTATTTTTATATTCTTCATTTTACCAAGGTTCGGATACCCCTTGCAACAACCATGTTTTGGACCACGGGGTGTCATCCTCCACGTATCCGGCTACATCGTCGGTGTGATCCGTCGCTTCCAGGCCACTCAACGCTGCGTTGTAATTGGCGCCGTTGTTATCCCGTTCGTTGGACGGGTATACAAAGCGAACAGGAATTACGGAAGATTTGGCATAAGGTCCTGTTTGAATATCGGGAAGCCCCGTTCTTCTCCAGTCCATATACGCCTCTGATGCCGACGTAAAGTTGGCGATCCATTTTTGTTCCATCACCTGTGTCAAGGTACCGTCATACGCTACCTCACTATTATCTATATAATCGCTGTACTGATCACCGATTCCCCAGGTATCCAAAGAGGCTTGTATGCCTTTATTGTAATTTCCTTCTGCATCGGTACCCCATCCTTTAAGTGCAGCTTCAGCTTTTAGGAAACACACCTCGGCATAGGAAAAGATGCGGGACTTTAGATTGGGACCGGAGACCGCGTTAAATTGCTCGTTCAACAAGGAAACGTGAACGTTGCCACCCCCTTGAACGGGCTGTGGGTTTAGGTTATAGGTGTATGGCTCCTGCACCATGACGGAAACAGGGAGACCTACATAAACACTACTGGTATCTATCAAGGTAAGTCCGTCTACGCGATCTTGATACCATGTAAGTGGGTCGTATATGCTCTCACTGCCAGGATCGATCGTCGCTTCGTTTATGTAGCGGACCCCGTCTACTACCACGTCATCACCACCGCCGGGCACTTCGTTGGCAGGTACCACTTTAATAGGAACCTCAACCGGTGCAAACCAAATATTCCTTCTTGGATCATCCAGGGCGTTCATCGCCTCGATAAGGGTATTACAAGGCTTAATCCTTGTAAAGCTGGATGGGGAACCCTGTTTGCCATTACCCGGTTGGGAATCATTGGAACTGATCCCCAGGTAAGGGACCGCTAATTCATCGTCAACACTAGCTATCAACGGCTTGGCCAATGTCTTTTGAACGCCCGCGCCCGCATAGGAGGGATCTTTTGCAGAAAGCCTCATATAGTAGCGCAACGCCAAAGAGTTGGCATATTTTATCCATTTTTTGGAATCCCCGTGAAAATAAATATCCTGTTCGGGGATAAACACCTCCAGGCTACCCTGGTTGTTGGACAACAGTTGGGAAGCGATCTCCAAATCGGAAATCACACCCTTGTATACCGTTTCTTGCGAATCGTATTGGGGCAGACTAACACCGTCGTTACCCTGCAACGCTTGGGAATATGGAATATCCCCGTAGTAATCGGTCAACAAGGCGAACAGATGGGCCTTTAAGATCATGGCTACCGCCTGGTGAAATTTCAGATTCATTTCCTCGGCCCGTTGGTACGCCAAATTGGCCGTCCTTAGATTGTCATAGTAGGTTTCCCAACCACCTCCTTCCCAATCGTAATTGTTATTGCCCCACGCATCCTTTTGCGTGTATTGCATATAGGCCGATAAGGGCTCTGCAAACCCCTTGTTGCCAACGTCCTGGGTTATGCCGGACATCACGGTGGTTAAAAGGAAACTCGGGTTGGCTTCCGATAAATTAACACCGTTGGGGTTTAGGTTCGTATCGACAAGGTCATTGTCGCAAGAGAGTGCCATCAATGTTAACCCTACTAAGGTAACCCTGATTATTTTTTTAAATGTATCCATAGTTTTATTAATTTGTTCGTTACGTTATAGTTAGAAACCAAAGCTCACCTTAAAGCCAACAGGGACTGCCCAAGGGTTTACATTAAAGCGTTCGATTCCTTGCTTAAACTGCATGCCGCTTCTACCCTGAGTAGACGATTCGGGCTGAAATGCCATTTCCGGGTCGACCCCAATGTTGGCCTTGTTCCAAACCATTATATTTCGGCTAAAAAGGGAAACCGCCATATTTTGAATGCCTATCTGTTGAAGTCTCATTGAAGGTATGTTATAGGTCAATGATATCTCGCGCAATTTTATAAAGTCGGCATCAAAAGTAGCTGTCTTGGTATAAGACCATCCGTAGTAATCTTGGTAACGAATATACGAGGTTCCAGGACCCCCCAGGTTTTCTCTTTCGGCAATAAAATTACCGTTGTCGTCGTAGTCTCCGACTACCCCGGGCATAAACACCCCATCGTTAAGGGTAATGCCTCCTTCTTCATGAGAGTAACCTCCGTCCGCGGCGGTCGGCCCACCGACAAGAACAAAAAACTCTCCGTCCGGGGACAGATATTGATCGGCATGGTCCTTCAAATACGTCGGGACGTCGCCTACATCACTAAAATTGTGTATTTTATCCAACCATCTTTGCGTATGCATGTCCGATTCCCCATAGCGGTAGGTCTGGGATACAAACTGTCCGCCATTTCTCCAATCGAAGTTCATGGACAAGCTCCAGTTTTTGTAGGCGACCGAAGTGGTCATCCCCAGGATAAAATTGGGGTTGAAATTACCGATAATCGGGGCCACCCTTTTACCATTCTCGTCCTGCAAGGTCCGGTCGCTGTCTTCCCAACCGTCTTCATCAAGAATTGGCCAGCCGTAATAGGGAGAATCTACGTCGTCTACACGCACCATGGCACGATCGTAAATGGTACCTACTTCTTCACCTATCCAAGTACTGGCTCCACCTTTGGCATCGCTCCAAAAATCTATTCTATCCAGTCCTTCCGGTAACTCCATTACCCAAGTTTTGTTTTTTGTAAAAACAAAGCCCATGTCCCAGTGCCAATTGCTATTGGCGATAATAGTGGAATTAAGGCTGCCTTCGTAGCCCTTGTTCGTAAGTAGGCCCGCATTGATCAACTGTGAGGAATACCCGGAAGATATTGGGCTTTGAACGGGGAATATTTGGTTCCTGTTGTTACTTACATAATACGTACCGCTTATACTCAGCCTATTTTGAAAGAAGGCCAAATCTGCACCTACTTCCCATGATTCCTGGGATTCTGGTTTTAAATCGGGATTTAACAAACTGGAGGGTACGGAAAGCATTAAACCTTTGCCCCAAGTTCCCTGGTTGTTTAAAACGGGATCTAAGTTATACGGATCCGTATCATTACCTACTTCCGCGTAACCGGCCCTTAGTTTAATAAGCGATATCTTATCGCCCATGTCAAAGACATTGTTCAGCAACAAGCTTCCGGATACGGAGGGATAAAAATAAGAGTTGTTCCCTTCTGGCAAAGTACTGGACCAATCGTTCCTCCCAGTAACATCTACATAGAGAAAGTTTTTAAACCCGATACTCGCAAGCCCGTACAAACTGTTTACCTGCTTTTCGGAAGTATAGTTGTTATAATACAAATTATCCGGTGCGATATTGTACAAGGTAAACAAATTTGGGATTAGCAGTCCCTGGCCACCATTTTTCGTCTGATTGGTGGTCGATGTCGATTTATACTTTCTCTGGTTCCCACCAAAAGAGACCGTAAAATCCCAGTTGTCGTATTTCTTTTTATAGGTCAGCAAGTAATCTATGTTGACCTCGTTCCGGAATATATCGGTAATTCCGTAGGCACCGTTCATCTCTTTGGTGTATCCGCTAGAAATTTTGGTTTCCCGGTCTTCGTTCAGCTCATCGAAATTGTACCGTACAAAAGCCGAAAAGTCGTCGGTAATCTGCCAATCGGCCTTCACGTTACCGTAAAAACGGTTTCTCATAAAACTGTTCTTAACCTCGTTGGCCAAAAAGTAAGGGTTGTTCCACTCGGTACTTTCGGTAGGATCATCGCCCCATTGGTAGGGAGAGTTTTGATAAAGACCCTCGTATCCCGGTAACCAATAATCTTTCATACCGCGCACATCAATATGCGGCGCAATTTCATACATGGCCTGTATTGGATTGGCTCCCCGGTTACCGGCAGCACGGTTGTCCGAAAAACTTTTGGCATAGTTTAAACTGGTACTCACGGACAGCGCCTTATTTAATCTCAAGGTAGAGTTTAGATTTATGGCGTGCTTATTTAAATCGGTATTGGGTATAAAGCCCTTGTTGGTCATACCACTATAAGACAACCTATAGTTTATCCTTTCGTTGTTGTCCTGAATGGATATGTTGTTGGAGGTGGTTATCGCGGTATCAAAGAAATTCCTCGGGTTATCATACGCCTTGAGCTCCCTGGGAACGGGTACCCCACTCGCCAGCTCCTGTGCAGAATAAGGCCATTGAATCGCCATATACCCCTTATCTAGCTCGGGCCCTGCCCATGCCGATCCATTCTCTCCAATAACGATGGCCCCGTAAGGGTTCGTCGGATAATTATCGGGAGTATAAGGTCGGGATCCCGCGGCAAATCTTCTATGCGTGTCCAAATAAGTAGTAGGAATATCAAAAACAGTGCTGGAATTAACGGTAACCCCAAGTCCTTTCTTGGCTTTTCCCGATTTGGTAGTGACCAAGACAACCCCGTTACCGGCTCTAGAACCATAAAGAGCTGCGGCACTAGCACCCTTAAGCACTGTTATGCTCTCGATATCGTCGGCATTAAGGTCGGAGATGGCGTTTCCATAATCTACCCTGTTGTCGCCGCCAACACCACCAACGTTATTTATAGTGTTAAACACTGGGGTACCGTCTACTACGAACAAAGGTTGGTTATCGCTGGAAAGCGATGTCGCACCCCGGATTACCATACTTACGGAGGATCCGGCCGTTCCCGTAGAATTAATCGCAACCCCGGACACCTTGCCCGAAAGTCCGTTTAGGACGTTTTCCCTAGGCACCTTGTCCAAGGCATCCCCTTCGACCTCGCTTACGGAATACCCGATGGATTTCTTTTCCCTTGAAATTCCGAGGGCCGTAACGACCACTTCGTCCAATTGCTCGGAAGAAACCTTCATTACAACGTCGATGTTCGATCGGTTTCCAACCGTAATTTCCTGTGTTTCCATTCCCAAATAAGAGAATACCAAAACAGATTGCTCATTTTGCGACTGGATAGCGTAGTTGCCATCAAAATCGGAAGTTACCCCGATAAGGGTTCCCTTGATCACCACGGACACCCCTGGTAACAGTTCCCCATCGTCGCTTCGGATTACTCCAGTAACCTCTTGCTGGGCAAATGCACCGGTGGTGATTATACCCAACAAAAAGAACAGCAAAAGCCTAATGTTTTCTTTTTTCATGTTTAGCTAGTTGTTAAAAAGTTAATAAAAGGGTTAATTTTTGGTTATTCTTCTGTTAGATCTATACAAACCTATTTTATTTTTTCACTTAAAACACATCATATTTTATTAGATGCACATGATTTTTTAACCAATATTTGATTTTATGTATAAAAACAATGTATAAAGGTTAATATATCATTAGTTTTGAATTTTTACCGTTAGATAACCGCTTTAAAATGGGGCGAATAAGGCGGGTGGCGGATGGGATCTAGAGGATATTTTACGAGGTCCTAGGGAAGCAAGCGCGGGTTTGACGAATTTACCATTTTAATCATACTATATATATATTAACACTATATATATGAATAATTAAAATAAGGAACCAAATAGGTTGATATATCATGCAAAAAAAATAAGATTTAACAAAACATTAGATTTCAATTGAACTTAATTTGTTGCCTCACCGAGAACCGTTCTTTGGTTCTAGCTAAATAAATTAAGATGCTCGCAGGAATTGATTATTTTGTTGTAATTGCCTACATCGTCGGGATGCTATTGCTCGGACTCTACTTTAAAAAATTTGTCAGCAGTTCGGACGACTATTTTCTAGCCGGCAAAAGCCTACCTTTTTGGGCCATAGGAATGTCTATCGTGGTCTCCGATATAGGTGCATTGGATTTCGTGGGGGTTTCCGGGCAGGCGTACCGATATGGCATTTCCGTCGGAAACTTCGACTGGATCGGTTCGGTCCCTGCCATGCTCCTAGCGGCGTTTATCTTTATTCCTTATTTCTGGCGGGGAGGGATGTATACGATTCCCGAATATTTAGGGCGGAGATATAACCCCACGGTGCGGACCATTGCCTCGGCCACGTGGATCATATTTTTTGCGTTGGACCTCGGCGTCCTATTTTGGTCTAGCGCAGTGCTTCTCAATATACTTTTGGGTTGGTCTATATGGACCTCCATCCTCATTACCGCGGGAGTGGTGGGGCTTTACACCTATTTTGGTGGGATCACGGCCGTTATCATGACCGACGTGGTCCAGATGATAATTATGTTCGTCGGAGGTTTTGCATTGGTCTACCTAAGCATGGACGCGGTAGGCGGATGGGAGAATATGGTAGAAAAAATCACCAACATGGGCCCGGAGTACCGAAGCCATTTCCATATTATTCAACCTTCGGACACCACCTCGCCCTTTCCCTGGACCGGAATCCTCTTTGGCCTTACCTTCGTAATGGCCAATGCCTACATGATCGGCAATCAGGCCATAGTGCAACGTTGCCTTACGGCTAAAAACGAATGGCACGCCAAAGCGAGTATGATATTTGCCTCGGGGCTTAAAATGTTGATCCCCATTGTGGTACTCTTCCCCGGCCTCATGGCCGTCGTGGTACATCCCGGATTATTGGATGGCGATCAAGCCTTGCCAATGATGATAAAGACCATCCTTCCCCCGGGGTTGGTGGGCCTTATGTTCGCCGCATTTTTTGCGGGACTCATGTCGAGCGTCGATTCTCTCTTAAATTCAACCGCAACGCTATTCACCAAGGATATCTATGAGCCCTATATTAAAAAAGGGGCCGATGACAAACACTACCTAAAAGTAGGGCAGGTAACCACGTTGACCTTATTGGTCATCGGGGTGGCCACAGCGCCCATAAGTTCGGATTTCCCTGGAATCTACGTGGCCATACAAACGTTTATGTCCTTTTTCCAAGGCCCCTTGTTCGCTATTCTTTTATTGGGTATATTTTGGAAAAGGACCACCCCGTACGGTGGATTGTCGGCCTTGGTGATCGGGATAGCGTCCGCCATTTTGCTCAATGTGTTCAAAGCGAATTTCTTTACCATAGAAGACCCCTTCCTCTATATCTCCTGGTGGTCATTCCTGGTCGGATTCATCGTCAATGTTGTGGTAAGCCTTATGACCAAGCCCCACACGGCAGAACACCTAAAAGGATTGGTGTTCGATTCGAAAATAATTACTAGCTCTAAAAATAAATAATCATGTTAAATTTCGATTGGCTTTCCGGAATATCGCAAGAAATGGCTAAAAATATATTTTTGGCACTATTCGTATTGATAGCGGTTTTGGTTCTCATGATTCCCAATGAATACGCCTACGAGGGAGTTGAAAAGGAGGATAGGCACTGGTGGAACAACCTAAAGATTTGGTCTATTTTTGTATTGTCCATCCTGTTCTTTATTTATTATATCTTTTAAATACCACAATCATGGATACCATAGAAAAAAAAGCAAGGCTCAAGGCCTGCCAAATTAATAGCGCCCTGGGTTTCTTTATCATGTTGTTTGGATTCGTCGTGTTTTTTTCCATGTCGCTTTCCGAAACTGAAAAGCAAATGATGACCAACATCGTCGCGGGCGGGGTTTTGATCCTTATCGGTGCGGGAATGATGGTTTCGGCAAAACGGACCATCAAGAAACACGATCTAAAGGGATTAAAAGACGGCGCCCCTTGATCTACTACCGACGTAGCCCTCTTCCGCTCCCGATAATTATTGGGTCGTTAAGTTGCTCGGTGATTTAGGCGGAACGTTTTATTGACTCAATAATCAGGAACCCTTGTGAAGGGGTTGTTTTTACGCCCGCTAATTTGGGAAAGGACCTTGTCCCGAGGTGAAAAGTTTTTATTAATGATCGTTGCCCATGATAGACCCCAACAACATTTATCTAAAGGACCACTGGAAATTGGGTTCCTCTGAACAAATTTCCCAATCCGGAAATATACTTTCTACCGATGCCGCCATCTCCAAAGACTGGCTCCCGGCCACGGTACCCGGTACCGTTTTGGGCACCTTGGTAACAAATGGGGTATACCAAGACCCGTATTTCGGAGAGAACCTAAAGGCCATCCCGACGGATCCCTTTAAGGCGCCTTGGTGGTACACCACCACTTTTTTAATCGACAGTGACCGAGCCGACCCGTTCGCCAGGATCTATTTTGACGGAATAAACCACAAGGCCAATGTTTGGCTCAACGGAAAATTGATCGCCGATGTAAACGCCATCAACGGTACCTATCGCAGGACCTCCTTTAACGTCACCGGTGCCATTGTCCCCGGGAACAACGTTTTGGCCATCGAGGTGATCCCGCCAAAACCGGGCGATTTTAGTACGGGCTTCGTAGATTGGAACCCCTCGCCCCCGGACGGCAATATGGGTATTTTTCGTCCGGTTACCGTAAAACTAAGTCGGGGTGTCCGTATAGAAAATCCTTTTGTAAAGACCCGCCTGGACCTAACCGGCCCTATCGAGGCAGCGCTATCGGTCTCGGCGGAGCTGTACAACGATTCGGATCGCGAAATAACGGGACGGTTGTCCGGGTCTATTGGCCCCATTAAATTTGAGCTGCCCGTAACCCTAGAGGCAAACAGCAAACAAGACGTGACGTTCCAACCGGGTGATTTTCCCTCTTTGGCGATCAAAAATCCAAAACTGTGGTGGCCCGTTAACCTGGGCGAGCCCCATTTGCACGACCTCAATTTAGAATTCCTCATCGGGGACCATATTTCCAGCACCGCCCATACCCGGTTCGGGATACGGGAGGTTACCGATTATTGGCTGAACGACATCCACCGGGGCTACGAAATAAATGGCAAAAAGGTCCTTATCAAAGGCGCAGGTTGGACGGATGACCTTTTGCTGATGGATACCCACGAGAAAATCGAGGCCCAAGTAAAATATGTGAAACAAATGAACCTCAACTGTATTCGGTTGGAGGGGATTTGGGGTAAAGACCATAAGCTTTACGACCTATGCGACGAGCACGGGCTACTATTGATGGTTGGCTGGAGCTGCCATTGGGAACACGAAATACACATGGGCGTCCCGGTAAGCGAACGGTTCGGCGCCGTTTACAAACCCAAGGACATAGAACACGTGGCCCAAGCCTGGGAAGAACAGGTTTTATGGCTGCGCAACCACCCCAGCATATTTGTGTGGACGGTGGCCAGCGACAAGGTTCCCATTACCGAACTGGAGCAAAAATATATCGATACCTTCGCCAAGTACGACCCCACCCGGCCCTATTTAAACTCTACCGGAGGGGTGGGCAGTGACCAGCACGTTATCGGCAGTGAGGATGTCATCAGTGAGATCAGCGGATCATCGGGGGTCAAGATGCTGGGCCCCTACGCCTATACGGCTCCCGTGTATTGGTATACGGATACAAAATTCGGGGGTGCCTATGGTTTTAATACGGAGACCGGCCCGGGTGCCCAGGTGCCCCAATTGGAAAGTTTAAAGAAATTTATCCCCGAGGACAAGCTTTGGCCCATCGGTGGGGTATGGGATTATCATTGTGGGCGGTACGAGTTTGCTACCATTGATCGCTTTACCACAGCGATCGACGAACGTTATGGAAAACCCAAATCCATCGAGGAATTTAACAAGAAGGCCCAAGCCTTGAACTACGAACTGATGCGCCCCATGTTCGAAGCCTTCCAGGTAAACAAGAAAAAGTCTACCGGGGTCGTTCAATGGATGCTAAATGCGGCCTGGCCCAAAATGTATTGGCAATTGTACGATTACTACCTCAACCCCACCGGTGCCTTTTACGCCACACAAAAAGCCTGCGCCCCGTTGCAATTGATCTACAACTACGGGGATCACCAAATTTATGCCGTCAACGACCATCCGAATAAGGTCGAAAACTTAAGGGCGCGGATCCGGGTCGTAAACATCGATTCCAAAATAGTGTTGGAAGAAAATATGTCCTTTGATGCAGATCCCGATTCCTCCGCCCCCATTTTTCAATTGGAGGCCTTGGAAGAACTGTCATCCACCTATTTTTTGGACCTTCGGCTTTACAATTCCGAAGGGCAAGAAACGGGGGGCAATTTTTACTGGCTCTCTACCCAGGAGGAAACGCTGGACTACGAAACCGACCTCGGTCCGTTTGCCTATCACACCCCCAGTAAACGCTATGCCGATCTGCGTTTGCTCAATACCCTTTCCCAAACGGAAATAGCGGTAACCCATACGGTGGCCGTTACTAAAACCGAACAACACGTCTCGCTGACCTTAAAAAACCCAAGTAATTCCATTGCTTTCTTGATCAATCTTAAACTGATCGACAGGGCGAACGGGGAATTGATCCTACCCGTCTTTTGGGACGATAACTTCATCAGCCTACTGCCGGGGGAAGAAAGAACTTTGCACGCCAACTTTGGATCAAAAAACGCAGTAAATTTAAAGGTTGAAGGATGGAACGTGAATCCTATGGAAATCATTTTAAAATAATGAACTATGAACAAATTAGCCATTAAAGGGGGGCAGCCCCAGCGCAATACCACAGCTAATCCGTGGCCCAAGTGGCCTGTTTGGGGCAAGGAAGAGGAAAAGGCACTTTTAGAAGTACTGAACAGCGGGGTGTGGTCCTATAACGGACCGAAGGAAACCGAATTCAATAAACTTTTTGCCGAATTTACCGGGGTGCGCCATTCCATTTGCACCGTCAACGGTACGGTAACCATGCAACTGGCGCTCGAAGCCCTCGGCGTGGGCCTCGGCGATGAAGTCATCGTCCCAGGGCTTACCTGGCAGGCTACGGCCGCAACGGTGATCGACGTAAACGCTACCCCGATTCTGGTAGACGTGCTCGAGGATTCCTGGTGCATGGACCCAGAACAGGTAGCAAAGGCGATCACCCCGAGGACCAAGGCGATAATACCCGTGCATTTGTACGGGGCATTTGCCGATATGGACGCCATTATGGAACTCGCCAAGCGGCATAACCTCTTCGTAATTGAGGATTGCGCCCATAAACACGGGGGCGAATGGAAAGGAAAAAAAGCGGGCAGCATCGGCGACGTTGGCAGCTTTAGCTTTCAATTGTCCAAACACCTTACCGCTGGGGAAGGAGGCTCGGTAACCACCGACGATCTTAGCTTGGCCGAAAGATTGGATGCCCTGAGGAACGTCGGTCGTAGGCCCGAAGGGGATTCCCTGATCGGGGCCGATAAGGGCATAGGGGACTATGGCGACGATGGCAATTTTATCCAGTCTGGCAACTATCGGATCACCGAATTCCAAGCCGCTATTTTGGTGGAAGGCCTAAAGAGATTGCCCACCCAGAATGCCACCCGGGATGCCAATGGGGCGTATTTGAATGGTTTGCTGAAGGAGACTCCGGGTATCGTTCCCCTAAAAAGGGACGCCAGGGAAACCAAAAAAGCCTACTTTAATTTCGCCTTTAGGTATCTTAAAAATGATTTTAGGGGACTGCCCGTCGAAAAATTTAGAAGCGCCCTGGAAGCCGAACTGGGCATTGTGGTAGACGCCTGCTACGAACCCTTGAACCAATGCTCCTTGTATGTACCCCATACCAAACCGGCCCGCCATAAGCTCAGCGATGCCTACTGGAAGGCCTTAGACCCAAAAAGATTCTCGTTGCCCGTTTGTGAACGACTTTTTAAGGAGGAATCCGTTTGCCTGCACCACAAAGTATTGATGGGCACCAAAGACGATATGGACCTTATTGCGAATGCGATCCAGAAAATATACCAAAACGCGGGGGAATTGATGTGAATTGGAGACGCTGATCGCTGATCGCTAGAAGTTAGAAAATAGACTAAAGAATCAAGAGGCAATACCAAAGATGAATAACTTTGTTTTGAGTTTTAAAATGATTTGAAAATAGTCCTGTTCCTCCCTAGCCCTAAAGGGAACCAGGACTATTTTAAAGATCGTGTATAATTGAGGGATAAACATTTGGGAATTTTAAGGATAAGCGCGATGCGACAAATGGGTAAATATATTTTTCTTTCTCTCTGTGCCTTCCTCCTTGGGCAACCCGTTTTGAATGCGCAATCGGAGGTTCCCGTTTTGCCCACAAAAGGTATCTGTGCACACAGGGGTGCGGTGGAGCACTTTCCGGAAAACACCATCCCAGCTTTTGAGGAGGCCATCCGCCTCGGAGCGCAAATGATCGAGTTTGACGTGCAATTGACGAAGGACAATAAACTCGTGGTGATCCATGATCGTACTTTAGACCGGACCACCAATGGCGTCGGCCCCGTAAATGGATCAACGCTGGCCGAAATAATAAAACTCGACGCGGGCTCCTGGAAATCGGATAAATTTTCGGGTGAAAAGGTGCCGACGTTGCAAGAGGTACTTCGGATAATGCCAAAAAACGTATGGCTCAATATTCATTTAAAGGGCAATCGAAGATTAGGGGTCGAGGTCGCCCAAGTGGTCGTTTCCGAAAATCGGATACCCCAGTCGGTGATCGCCTGTGAAAGAAAAGCCGCCCAAGGGGTCCAAAACGTCAGTACGGAGATTGCCATCTGCAACATGGAACGCCTAAACTCCAGGACGGACTATATTGACGAAACGATAAAAAAAGGATACGCATTTATCCAGTTGAAGAAAAGCAGGAACAACGGCGCCTTCAGAAGCGATATTGAACGGCTGAAGAAGCAGGGCATCCATATCAACTATGTCCAAGCCGACACCGGTGTGGAAATGGCGGAACTATTCGATCTTGGGGTCAACTTTATCCTTACGGACCATCTGACCGAGTTGATGGATGCTTTTGGTGAAAAGGAGACGTTAGATGTTAGACAATAGAAAATAGAATAGAGACAAAAGACGAAAGAGGCAAGAATCAAGGCCAAAGCTGAATACCTTTGTTTTGAGTTTTAAAATTGCTCGGAATAGCCCTGTTCCGCCCTAGCCCTAAAGGGAACCAGGACTATTTTAAAATGGGTTCAGTTGTCAGTATGGATTCCCCCTCCCGACAATTATCGGGAGAACGGGGCTGGGGGGATGTTTTTGGCCAAACCAAGTCTAGTCTCTAGTTTCTATGCTCTATGTTCTATGTTCTATGTTCTATGTTCTATGTTCTAATATAAAATTAAACACCCTATTTCCATGAAAACCATACGATTTGCCCTTATTGGATCCGGTTATATCTCCGATTACCACGCCCGCGGGCTGATGACAGTGCCGAACACAGAAATTGTCGCCGTCGTTTCCAAGAATTTGGACAATGCGAAAAAATTTGCGAAAAAATACAACATAGAAAGGGCGTATTCTACCATCGCCGAGGTAGTGGTAGACGGTAATATCGACGCCGTCGTCATCAGTACGCCCAACGTATTCCACGCCCCCTACGCCATTCAATTTCTAGAAAGCGGGAAGGACGTTTTTATCGAGAAGCCCATGGCCATGGATGAGGCGGAAGGATTGCTCCTTCAGGGGGTAGCGGCAAAGACCGGGCACCTGGTGATGGTAGGCCATATGTGGCGGTTCGATGCGGATACCCAATACGTAAAAGAAAACATCGACTCGGGCAAACTCGGGAAGATCATCAAGACCAAGAGTTATGGCATCCACGAAAATTGGGGTCCCGAAGGTTGGTTTACCAAAAAGGAACTAGCTGGCGGCGGAGCCTTGGCCGATATGGGCGTCCACGCTATCGACACGGTCAGGTATCTCCTGGGCGACCCCAAACCCGTTAAGGTCTACGCCAGGATCGCCACCCATTTTGGGGATTACGACGTAGACGATAGCGGAATTATCGTGATTACGTGGGACAATGGCACGGAGAGCATTATAGAAAGCGGTTGGTGGCAGTCCCATATGGACGGACCGGAGGCCAGTAGCGGTATCTACGGCACCAAAGGATACGCCAGCTTGTTCCCTACGTTCTTAAAGCTAAAAACCGGGGTAGAGGAATCTGAGATAATCACGCCAAAACTACCCGAAAGGGAAGACCATTGCGCGCAAATTATTTACACCGAGCAGATGGAGTATTTCGTGGACTGCATCCGCACCAGAACCACCCCTGTCCCCGGCTTGCTGGAGGGGCAGTCCGTTATGCGGATCGTCGACGCCGCCTATGAGTCTTCCAGGACCGGGAAGGTAGTTGATCTTTAAACCCAGTGAAAGAACACTGGCGATCGGTAGTATTTTAGACGGTTCCGACCGAACGGTGGCCCAACCGTGTTATTTTTGGATGGAAGCGCAGTTATTTCGTTATTAAATTACTCGCCTTTCATTTAGTTCATTGTTTTCTATTGGTTTTTATAGGTATTCATGAACCTCCTTCGTCGGTTTCTTTTGCTCGCCCAAAAGAAACGAAACAGGGTCAAGAAAACAAGGTACGGTGTACCTTGGTTTGGAGGAGCCAGCCGAAGCTGAGGCCAACGCACCACCTGGCCCCTCGCTGCAAATGCAAATCGTTGCATTTTTCACTCGGTCCTGGTCACTATTCTGGGGTTAAGGATCTTAACTGCGCTGGCCATCACACTCATTATTTATCCTATAATCAGCAACCAAAAAACTTCTAGTTTCCACCGACCTTGGGGCAGTCGATACTCAATTAAAGACACCTAATGCTGCTTTATATTTTTGGGGCTCGGAATAATCGGTAAGCCTATGGGCTTCGTCCCAGATCCTGACCTTCCAGAAATACGTCTTCCCGCCAATTACCCCGGATCCCCCCTGCTCAATTTGGGTATGGCGGCTGTTGGGTACCTCCCCCGTATCCCAAACGTCACCTCTGTTGTCGGCGAGGTTTTCCGGGGAGGAAGCGACCAAGATCTGGTAAGAAGACTGGGCGGTCGCCCCCGGTGGGAGTTCCCATCCGTATTTGGGTTTATTGCCCTTGCTCACCGTCAATTGGCCCGGGCCTTGGGAATTGCCATCGCTGTACTTTTGGCCCAGTTCGTCCAACTTGGCCCTAAAGGCCAGTAATTGGGATCGGTATTTTACATCGTTTGCCAAATTATGGATTTCCCTGGGATCGGATTCCAAATTGTAGAGCTCCTCTAAAGTCTTGTCGTTTACGTATCTAAAATATTTCCATTTTCCTGTCCGCACGCCTTCGCTGGGAGGGATAGGGCCAAAATCCCACAGGTGTTCCACAAGGATGGTATCCCTTTCCAGGTCCTTTTTGGCATGGTTTACAAGGGGCATCAAACTTTTGCCCTGCCAGGTCTTTGGGCGCTGTAGCCCGGCAAGGTCCAACAGTGTGGCCGGAATGTCTATGTTCAGGGCCACCACCTCCACATCGCGGTGTTTTTTCGCCCTTGGATCCATAATGATCAGGGGCACCCGGATGGAGTTCTCGTACATAAGCCACTTGCCGGCCAATTGGCGTTCGCCCATAAAGTAGCCGTTGTCTCCCATCAGGACGATGACGGTATTCTGGTCCAATCCCCTTTCCTTTAGTTTGGCCCGGATCTTGGCAATCTCCAGATCAATGCCCGAGATCATCCGATAGTAACCCTTTACGCTGTGCTGGTACTTTTCCGGGGTATCGTACCGCCACGTCCACCGCAATCTGTTAAACCCAGTCCTTACGGCCTCGGGGAGCGAATCAAAGTAGCGGTCATCCCCCAGGTCCGGATCGGGCATGGCAACCCCTTGCAAGAGAGGGTCCGTCGTTTGTTGCCAAAAGTATTGTTCCTCGGCGCTATCTTGAGCATGGGGGGCGCTAAAGCTCAGGGAAAGGCTAAACGGCCTTTTGGGATCTACCCTGTCCAAAAAATCCAACGCCTTTTGTCCCGTATACCGGGTTAAATGTACCGTATCCTGGCCCAGGGTCTTGTAGTAATAGCTGCGCCTGTCCGGATCACCTTTCCGATCATAGATCTCATAGTCGTCGAACTGTTGGTCCTGGGTATCGTCCTTGATGCCGTATTTTCCATAAAATCCGGTATAATAACCAGAATCCTTAAGAAGTTTTGGGTAGGCGTTCATCATATATTCCCGCCTTACATTCCCCGTCTGAAAATCGAACCTGTGGGTACGCTCGTGGAGCCCGGTAAGGATGCTTGCCCTGCTCGCCGCACAGATGGGCGTGGTCACGAAGGCGTTTTTAAAGTAAGTGCCCTCCCTGGCGAGCTTGTCCATTTCCGGGGTATGGATCAATGGGTTCCCGGCATAGCCGAGGGCATCCCAGCGTTGGTCGTCTGTTAGGATAAATATGATGTTGGGCCTTGCTGCGGTCTTTGCGGGATCGGACTTTTGGGCCAGCAATGATCCCCACGCCAGATAGCACAGGGATATACAAAATAGTCGGACCAATAATACACAAGGCTTTAAAGGTTGCTGATTTTTCATTTTAACGGGTGCTTATTTTTTTCTTCAACCGACCAAAATAGGGCGACTTGCAGTCGATGGTTCCCAAAGTTAACCTAACCGTTTTAATTGCTGATAGGCATTATGTTGTAAAAGGGTATTTTGGGATAATATTTGTCCGCACCCAGGACTGCCAAAAAGGGCAGTGCCGACCTATCTGGAGGAGAGGTAAATCAATAACCCAGTAACTTAAGAATCCCAAATGGAATATTTCCCTATTTTTGAAAGGTTCGGCCGTTGGGGAGCTTACAGCACATCTATTATTGCAAATTTTGGTTAATTTTTATAATAATAAGGCTACTATTGTAATTAAAGTATATTTTTTACAATAGCGCTTTGACTATTGTAAATCTAAGGTAACTTCTTTTGTAACTAATCAGTTTAGATGAAAAAAGTCAAATTTCAAGCCTTTTTTACCCCGCCCTAAAGGGTGAAGGCTTGAAATGTGCTTGATTCCCCTGCCCGAATGCGTTCAGGCGGACTTTAGGGATAGGGCAAAACAAGTACATTTCAAGACACAACTGATTGGTTACCTTCTTTTTTCAAGTTTATTATTCTTGAAAAGTGATGCTAAGGATAATTCCGAATCATTGGAAATCCCGTTAAACTTTTAAAATAACTGGAAATGAAGTCGTAGATATTAGTAAATAGGGTGCCTATTCGGTTGCCGTAAACTAAATTCTTAAACGATTCTAAATCTTGAGATTGCTATTTTCTTGCCAACAAATAGTCCATCACCGAAGCCCAATCTTACACAGAGGCTTACGAGCTTAGAAAAATGAAAATCCTTAAAATAATCCATCTTGAATTTTCCTGCTATTTTTTACGTGACATTTTTATAGTTCGTAATCATTACTAAATTTCAATTGCCAGTCTGTTGGGTATTGCCTAATTTGGTAGGCGGATTACGACTCCGCCGTTTATACGGCAACAACAGAATCGCATGGTCCTATTTTGGGTCATAAAATTGAAAGATCAAACCAAAAATGTCCGAAGACCATAAAAAACAACTGGAGCAGCAGCTCTGGAATATAGCCAATACCCTGAGGGGCAAAATGAATGCCGATGAGTTCCGGGATTACATCCTGGGCTTTATCTTCTACAAATACCTATCCGAAAAAATGCAGATCTATGCCGATAGGATCCTAAAACCGGATGGCATACACTTTACGGATATAGACGAAAATACCGGGGAGGGTCAGGAATACATCGCCGCCATCAGGGAAGAAGCTTTGGAAAAACTGGGCTACTTCCTAAAGCCATCGGAATTGTTCAGTGCCGTGGCCAAACGGGGCAATCATAATGATGATACCGTTAGTTTGGACCTTGCGGCAGAGGACGCCGAAACCTACCATACCCAACATAATTTTATCCTTGAAGATTTACAGAAAATCCTGAACAACGTACAGAACAGTACCATGGGTACGGAGAGCGAAGAGGATTTTGACAACCTCTTTGAGGATATGGATCTTAACTCCACCAAATTGGGGAAAACTCCAGAGGCCCGAAACGAAATTATTGCCAAGGTGCTGGCCCATCTGGATAAGATCGACTTTAAGCTAGAGCAAACCGAACTGGACGTTTTGGGCGATGCCTATGAATACCTTATCGGGAAGTTTGCCAGTGGTGCCGGTAAAAAAGCGGGGGAATTCTATACACCCCAGGAGGTGAGTATGGTGTTGGCCAAACTGGCAACCACAGGGAAAAAGAAACTAAAATCGGTGTACGACCCCACATGCGGGAGTGGTTCCTTGCTGCTACGGGTAGCTAAGGAAGTGGAGGAAGTAAACAATTTTTACGGTCAGGAACTCAACCGAACCACCTACAACCTGGCCCGTATGAACATGATTTTGCACGGCGTGCATTACAGAAAGTTCGATATAAAACAAGAGGACACCCTGGAACACCCGCAACACCTGGACCACCGCTTCGAGGCCATTGTGGCAAATCCCCCATTCTCCGCCAAGTGGAGTGCCAACCAACTCTTTATGAGCGACGACCGTTTTAGCCAATACGGGAAACTGGCACCCAAGAGCAAAGCCGATTTTGCCTTTGTGCAGCACATGGCACACCATTTGGCCGAAAATGGGCAAATGGCAGTAGTATTGCCTCATGGCGCCCTGTTTAGAGGGAGTGCCGAAGGGCATATACGAGAGTATCTGATCAAGGAAAAGAATTTTCTGGATGCCGTTATCGGTTTGCCGGCCAATATATTTTATGGCACCAGCATCCCTACCTGCATTTTGGTTTTTAAAAAATGTAGGGAACACCCGGACGATATTCTATTTATAGATGCCAGCGAACATTATGAGAAGGTGAAAACCCAAAATATGTTGCGGGAGGCGGATATCGATAAAATTATTTCCACCTACCGGGAGCGCAGAACGGAGGACAAATACAGCTATGTGGCACCGCTATCCGAGATTGAAGAAAACGATTACAATTTAAACATCCCCCGGTATGTAGATACTTTTGAAGAAGAGGAGCCCATTGATATTGAAGCGGTAGCCAATGAAATACAAGCCCTGGATGCCGATCTACAAGAAACCGATACCCTTATTGCATCGTTCTGCAAGGAGTTGAATATTAAAACACCGTTCTAGGATGCAGCAAGAAAAACGGTTGGTTCCGCAATTACGGTTTCCTGAATTTGATGGGGAGTGGGAAAAGAAAAAGCTGGGTGATGTAGCAAAAGTAACTTCAGGAGGCACCCCAAATAGAAGTAAAAATCAATATTGGGGAGGTGACTTACCCTGGTTAACTACATCTTTAATTGATTTTAATTTAATTACAAAGGCTGAAGAGTTTATAACTAATGAAGGTCTTGAGAATTCATCTGCGAAATTATTCCCGGTTGGGACTCTTTTGATGGCCATGTATGGACAAGGAAAAACAAGAGGTAAAATTGGTGTTTTAGGAATTAAAGCTTCTACCAATCAAGCATGTGGAGCTATAGTACCGAGTAAAACAATCAAAAATTATTTCTTGTTTCAGAATCTAGCTGGAAGGTATGATGAAATCAGGAATTTAAGTAATGATGGAGGTCAACAAAATATTAGTCTAGGAATTATAAAAAGTCTAAAATTTGCGCATCCCTCCCTCCCCGAACAACAAAAAATAGCTGATTTCCTTTCAGCCGTTGACACCCGCATCCAAAGCTTAGAAAAAAAGAAGAGCCTTTTAAAGATCTACAAAAAAGGGGTGATGCAAAAAATCTTTACACAAGAGATTCGGTTTAGGGATGACACTTCGACTCCGCTCAGCGCCAGTAATGGGCAGGAGTTTCCGGAGTGGGAGAAAAAAAAGTTGGGTGATATTTTAATAGAAGTAAATGATAAATCAACAATTTCAAATCAATACCCAATTTTATCTTCAACAGCCAAAGGACTCTTCAATCAAAGTGATTATTTTAAAAAGGACGTTGCAAGTAAAGATAATACAGGGTATAAAATTTTAAAGAAACATCAATTAGTGTTGAGCCCACAAAATTTATGGCTAGGTAACATCAATGTTAATTGTGATTTTGCAATTGGAGCTGTATCCCCATCATATAAAGTATTTGATTTTAATAAAAATCTAACTTCTTTTGAATTTTGTAAATATTTACTTTTCACGAACCGAATGTTTTACGAATATTCACAAGCATCTGAACAAGGCGCAAGTATTGTGAGAAGAAATTTAGATATGTTGTCATTTGTGGCAATACCTATAAAATTACCAACTCCCAAAGAACAAGCCAAAATCGCCAATTTCTTATCGGTCCTAGATAAAAGGATTGGCTTGGTAACGGAGCAGATAGAAAAAACAAAAACCTATAAAAAAGGGCTGTTACAGCAAATGTTTGTGTAGGCCCACCGACGGTCATTGCGAGGAGGAACGACGAAGCAATCCCATGAAGGGAGGAGTCACGCAACGGATTACTGCGTACGGGGTAAGGAAGGAACGCGAGGAACAGATTGCTTCGGTCATGCTTCCCTCGCAATGACGGGGTGAGTCAACAGATTGCTTTGGTCATACTTCCCTCGAAATGACGGGGTGAGTCAACAGATTGCTTCGGTCATGCTTCCCTCGCAATGACGGTAAAAGATGAAACCAGGTTATGTTTACATACTAACCAATAAAAACAACACCACTCTGTATGTAGGTGTTACGGCCAAATTGTATGAGCGGATAGTACAACACAAACAAAAAATAAACCCTAAATCGTTTAGCGCACGGTATAATTTAAATAAATTGGTGTACTATGAAGCCTTTCAAAAGATTGGCGATGCCATAGGTAGGGAAAAACAATTAAAAGCGGGCAATAGGGCCAAAAAAATAGCATTAATAGAAGGGCTTAACCCAAATTGGGAGGATCTAATACAACAAGTAAAAGAAAATTTTCCGCCCAGCCATGACAAGTAAATAAATGAGTACACAACCAGAACAGGTATTGGAAAACCAATTAGTAGCGCAGCTCACAAACCAAGGGTACGCCAAGGTTAGTATTCCGGATGAAGCCTCCTTGCTGGCCAACTTAAAAGCACAGTTGGAAAAGCATAACCACATCAGCTTTACCGCTAAGGAGTTCGAGAGGGTACTCAACATATTGAGCAAAGGTTCCGTCTTTGAGAAGGCCAAGACCCTGCGGGAGAAACAGCATCTCGTTAGGGATAATGGCGATAACCTTTATTTTGAGTTTCTGAATACGGAGCATTGGTGCCAAAATCAATATCAGGTTACCCAACAAGTTACCATGGAGGGCACCTATAAAAACCGGTACGATGTTACCCTATTGATCAACGGCCTTCCCTTGGTGCAAATAGAGTTAAAGCGCAGGGGACTGGAAATGAAAGAGGCCTTCAATCAGATAAACCGCTACCAGCGGCATTCTTTTGGGGCCAAGTCCGCCTTGTTCCAATACGTTCAAATATTCGTTATAAGCAACGGGGTCAACACCAAATACTACGCAAACAACAGGCATCAATCCTTTAAACAGACTTTCTATTGGGCCAATAAGGAAAACAAGCGATTGACCAATATATTGAACGGATTTACCAGCGAGTTTTTGGAGCCTTGCCACGTCTCTAAAATGATATGTAAGTACATTGTACTGAACGAGACCCATAAAATCCTGATGGTGCTTCGGCCGTACCAGTTCTATGCGGTGGAAAGTATAATCGACAAGGTAAAGAACAGTACCCACAACGGCTATATATGGCATACCACGGGTTCCGGCAAAACCTTGACCTCCTTTAAGGCCAGCCAAATAATCATGCAGATGCCACAGGTAAAAAAAGTGGTGTTCGTAGTAGATAGAAAAGACCTGGATTACCAGACCACCAAGGAGTTCAACAGTTTTTCCAAAGGAAGTATAGACGGCACGGATAATACCAAGGCACTGGTAAAGCACTTCAGCGATGATACCCGAATCATTGTAACCACCATTCAAAAGCTGAATACCGCCATTAGCAAAAAGAACTATTTGGCCAAGATGGAAAGGCTGCGGGAAGAGCGTATTGTCTTTATCTTCGATGAATGTCATAGAAGTCAGTTTGGCGAAACCCACAACCGCATAAAGGCATTTTTCCAAAACCATCAAATGTTCGGTTTTACGGGTACTCCTATATTTGCGGACAATGCCATTAAAAACGAACTCGGCAAACGAACTACCACGGAACTGTTTGGATCGTGCCTGCACAAATACGTGATTACCGATGCCATAAAGGACGAAAACGTATTAAAATTCGCCGTAGAGTATGTGGGCCGGTACCGGCAAAAAGAAAGCGCCACCGAAATAGATATCGAGGTCGAGGATATAGACCGCAGGGAGTTGATGGAATCGCCCAAACGCTTGGAGAAAATTGCGGATTACATCATTGCCAACCACAACCGTAAAACGCACAGCAGGGAGTTTACGGGGATGTTCTGTGTAGGAAGCACGGATATGCTGGTCGCTTATTATGATATCTTGCAACGCAAGAAAGAGGAAGGACTTCACAACTTGAAAATAGCGACCATCTTTAGCTATGTGGCCAATGAGGACGATGCGGATGCCAACGGCTATATTCCCGATGAAATTTCTATGGCGGCGGAACCCGGTACGGAATATGGGATGAGCCGACACAAAAGGGATAAGCTGGAAAGCTATATTGGCCATTACAACCAAATGTTCGGATCTAATTTCTCGACCAGGGACAGTCGGTCGTTTTACAACTATTACAACGATATTTCCAAGAAAGTAAAAGAGCGAAAGATCGATATTCTACTCGTCGTAAATATGTTCCTGACGGGTTTTGACAGTCCCGCGCTAAACACCCTATACGTAGATAAAAACCTAAGATACCACGGCCTGATACAAGCCTATTCCCGCACCAATAGGATTATCAACGAACAAAAATCACAAGGGAATATCGTGGTGTTCCGCAACCTTAAAAAAGCAACGGACCAGGCCATTACCCTCTTTAGCAACAAAGATGCTATTGACGTGATCATAATGCAGCCCTATGAAGATTATGTGCAGAAATTCAATGTGGCCTATTCAGCGTTGCTAGAAATCACCCCGACGGTAGATAGCGTCAATGAATTGGCCAGTGAAGAAGACGAGCTAAAGTTTATCCAGGCATTTAGGGAATTGATGCGACTAAAAAATACCATGACCACCTTTGCCGATTTTGATTGGGAAGATCTGGAAATGGAAGAACAGTTGTTCACCGATTTTAGGAGCAAGTATCTTGATTTGTGGCAGAAAACAAAACAAAATCACGCCAAAGAAAAAGTATCAATTTTGGATGATGTTGATTTTGAATTGGAGCTCATCCATAGGGACGATATCAATGTTGCCTACATCTTGAAATTATTGGCAGACCTTAAAGATACCAAAGAGGCCGATCAGGAGGCCAAAAGAAAGGAAATCGTCGACATATTGACCGGCGAGGCCAACCTGAGGAGCAAACGGGAGTTGATAGAAAAGTTCATTTTGGAGAATTTGCCCGTAATCGAAGATACGGACGATATTCCCCAGGAGTTCGATAAGTTCTGGACCGAAGAACAGCAAAAAGCGTTCGAGGTATTTGTAAAAGAGGAAAACCTATCCTCCGAAAAAACCCAAAAACTCATTGAAGACTACCTCTATGCAGAACGGGAACCATTAAGGGACGAATTGCTGGATTTGATAGATGGTGCCAAACCCTCCGTACTAAAACGCAAAACGATCGGGGATAGAATACTAAGCAAGGTAGTCAACTTCGTAGAAACGTTTATAAATGGGATGGAAAATTGAGTGGTTCCTTATACCCCAGATTCTAAAAAACAAAAAGGTTGCTCCCTTTTCTGCCCTCTTCAAAAATAAATCACTTTAATTTCAACTAATCTAGATTATACTATAGTAAACAAAATATTGGGTCCGTAATTTTAGTTCTTTTTTGTGAAGCATAGAGCACATTAAACGCTATTGCAAATCCAAATGCCTACAGTCAACCTAGATGAGTTCCCTTCCCTTCCGGACCAAAGTCATCCTATCTTTTGGACATTCCCTATAGTGCCCTGGTTCTTGCCTTTGGGCTCAACGGAACGCCTCGGTTAGAAACACCAAATTGCAATCCCACAACGCCATCCAAAAAAATTTAATTCAACGAAAAACGACGGTCTATTTAATTTCGTAAATTGCATAACAGCCCTTTATAAAAAAACAATGCTATACAATCTATACATTTTACTCCTACAATTGCCCATAGGCACAAGAAACCCGGACGATATTGATCCCATCGATCTAACAAGACCATTTGATGTCATTGTATATATTATTCTGCCCGTATTGTTGATCGTCTTTTATATCCTTTGGAGGAAGAATAAGAAGAAGCGGGATAAGAAATAACACAAATTTATCGTGAAATCCACAGGAAAATGGGACCATGTTGAACGGGAAGGACCGTTTTGTCCAAGGACCGCTTCGCCAATGGATAGAGGTTGGCAATCGCGCCGACAATACCTATTCCTTATAAAAGCTTCGTCAAGGCTTTACGCCCGGTAACATCTGCGACCAAACCTCATCCATGTCCTCCCCTACTCCCGATTCCTTGGTCTTATCCCAATAGCTGGTATTCTCTAGCTTTATCGCCAGGGTGGTAGTGATAAAGCTCTGCGTCCAGCCCGTCAGCGTACCCCACGCTCCCCAACCCAGGTCGGCATTGGAGCCGTAGTATTCCCAACTTTCGTAGTCGAAAGCCCGGAACCAGCAGCCATCCAGGTCGGCCCTGCCGGAAGAGGTGCTCTGAATACGGACCAGAAAATCGGCCAACCGGTCTACCGCCTTTAAATATTTCGGATCCTGGGTAGCCTGAGCCGCCTCGTTCAGCGCAAAAAAGGCAAAGTTGGTGGTATAGAGCATGTCCGCCACGGGGTCGCCATTTTCGTGGATTACCGGGGCCTCGGTTGTTCCGTATTGGGCATTGCCGGCAGGGGCGCCGTATTTGCCGTTGCTCCCTACGCCCAACGCCTCCCTAAAAGCGCCGCTGGCCACTTGATATTCTAACAGGTCGTCGCAAAGCAAATTGAGCCAGGTTCTATGCTGTTTGGTGTCGTCTACCCGTAGCAACCACGCCAGGGGCAGGATCATCCTGGCGCGTTCCTGCTGCAGCCCGTTGGTCCATTTCCAGTTCGTTGGATAATTGGCCATGGTGATCCCGATCGCCTTTTTGGCCTTCTCGAGCAAGGGTCTGTACCCCGTTTTATCGTACAACCACAGATACGTGGCCCAGAGCCACGACTCAAAATGGGGCGCAATATGCTCTAGCTCCCTTGCCATCAATACCTGCCAGGTGATTTTGTCTATATCCGCCCCATTGAGAGACGAGCTGCGAAACCCCTCCTTGCCCGAGGTGCGGAAATTCGCCAAGATCAACTCCGCGATCTGCCGGTCCCAATCATGGCGCCCCAGCGTCTGGCCGGCCAGGATAGAGCCCAGGATAACGCGGGCGTTGTCATCGCCGTAGTACCGACTTTTATGCGTATCTGCCCAACCGACCAAGCCATAGGACGACTTGGAGGGATCTTTGCTGTCTGCCGTAATAAAAGTATCCGAATTGTAGAGGAAGTCCATCAGGTTGATCGAGGTCTCCCTAAATTTTTTATTCTCCTTATTACCATTGGCCATGGCAAAGGTCATCGCCGTCTCGGCTACACAGTCGGCCCGGAGCCAATACCTGTAAGGCTGACTTCCATCGGGATTGATGTAGGAATAATGGCCTTCCATTATCCCTAGGGATCCGTCCCCCGACGGCAGCGAGAGATCCATGGGCGGCCCCACGGGGAGGGCCAATGTATCGATACTCCGCCAATGATCCCGCCATTGCGGGTGGATCAAGAACCGGGACTTGACGTACCACCCCGCACCTCGGTCCACGGCGGCCCCGTAGTCTTCACGGGTGAGTGCCGCCTTTGCTTTGAAGGTTGGCCTGACGACGGGTGACCATTCCACCTCCTTGAACTCCACCCCAATGCCGAGTTTAGTCAGCATCGCGGCGAGGGTGTTTCTCCAGGTATCGTGGGGGGAATAGCGGCTCTTGTTAAAATCGCTCAGTTTAGTGGTGGCGACCATTACGCCTCGATCTTCGAAGAGGATCGGGGAGTTCGGGGTGTCTTCCAGCCCGTAGACCGCCGTTTTAAATCCCGCTACCTTGGCCCCTTTCAGAAAGGACTCCCGATCGGGTACTTTTACGTATCTGTAAAGCCCTGCATCCAAAATGTCCATCGGTTGCAGGTCCTTCCCGAAGCTATCGGAGGTGACCACGAGCCGTTCTTTCTCGGTGGTGGTAATAGCCCCGGTCTTGCCCGATACCAACCGGTCGGGGAATTCCACGTAAACTTTTAGCTTTTTTTCCCTGGCCCGCCTATAGAAATCCTCGGGTAGCACGGTCTTTTCCTTCGGGTAGCCTTTGGCCAAAACCATTAGGGTCCCACCGTCGGGAGTGCTTTTTAACGCCATGTCGATATCGTCGTAACGGGTTACCTTATGGCCGCTGGACAACAACAGTTGGTAGAGGTCGTTGTTTTCGTTGCAGTAAATGCTTACCACGCTGTCCTGAGGGTCAATGGCACCCAAACCATCGGCTGCTATTCCCGTTTGGCAACAGCTTATTAGGGCGACTAAAAATAAAATAGACTTTAACCTCGGTTTTTTGCTCATATCTTAATATTAACTTTTGAATTCCTAGTTTGGGCCTTAAATATAGCTACAATATTAAACTAGGGTAATCATTAATTTTCAAACTCCCATTGCCCCGCCCGCTTCCTCCCAGTAGCTGTACAACGCAAGGGACGAGGAAAGTTCGAAATAAAATCATGCCTTTCATTTAGTTCATTGTTTTCTATTGGTTTTTATAGGTATTCATGAACCTCCTTCGTCGGTTTCTTTTGTTCGCCCAAAAGAAACGAAACAGGGCCAAGAAAACAAGGTACGGTGTACCTTGGTTTGGAGGAGCCAGCCGAAGCTAAGGCCAACGCACCACCTGGCTCCTCGCTGAAAATGCAAATTGTTGCATTTTTCGCTCGGTCCGATGAATTTTTTCGACTGCGGGATCGAAAAACCGTGGTCAAAACTCCGCGTCGCTTCGTGCCTCCGCTCCTGTCCTCGGAGCTTTTGTCCACTATTCTGCACATAAGGATCTTTGCTTCGCCTAGGTCTATAATCTTAACAACACTATTTTAAGCAAAACCAATAAAAATTCTTTTGAAATAGGCCTGATTCCCTTTAGGGCCAGGGCGGTACGGGGCTATTTCTTAGTCGATGCAATAAAAACATCATCGATTAGATAGCTCGAAAGTGGTTGTTTCCCGTCCGCATTCTTTAAAGGAGGATGGAAGTCTTCATTGGGGGTTTCCCTGGTGGGGATATTTCGAAAAGGACCCGTTCTAAACGATAACCGCTCTACAGATTTAACCGCCATAACCGTAGGTGCATTTTCCAAGATTACAGTATCGTCTACAAATAGGGAATAACTCCCCAAATTGGCCGTATTCATTTCAATTTTAAAGTCGACCCATTGATCGACCTCATATTTTATCAACGGCTTCATTGCTGAACCGTTGGACGCTCTTATAAAACCGTCTTTCCCCATAGAAATGCGTACGGGTCTGTTGCCAAACCTATCGGTGACATCAACATCAAATTGCGTGGTATCCCTACTTTGGACCTTTATTCTAAAACGGGCCTTGAGTTCGGTCCCTTCTTGAAAAACACGGATAGCGCGGCTATAGTCGTACGGATCCCCATCGTTCATTTCCAAGCATTTGTTTCCGTTTTTTTCCGCGACCAATCTTATTTTTGCCCATTTGGGCGAATACGTATTCCAGTCGGCAATATTTCCTCCCACGCTCATGTTCTCAAAGTCGTCTTGCACCTCCTTATCCACCGCATACCTAATGGGGACAGGAATACGGCACACCCAAATATCCTCTTTGTTCATACTATAGGTCATCCACATATCATCACCGGGCGGATTCCCGTTGCCTGCTGTTATCCCCCGCATATAACAGGGCCCAAAGTCTTTCCACCTCCCGAAAAACCGTCTTGGTGGCACCTCGGCCTGAACCAGCAGTAAATGGTCATAAGCAATACCTTCCTCACTTGTTACCAAAGCCATGGGGTACCGATATTCGGAATTATCAATAGGGTTATACGAGATGGCATAGTGGCCATCTTCCGTTTGTTGCCCCCACATTTTACCCCCGGACATAACGAGGGTATTTACCTTAACGGGGTCCGAAAATGTCTGCCCATCATCCTCCGATAGCGCTGCAAAGGAATGCTTCCACAGCCCCACCGTTTTACCGTCTTTGCGCTTATACCAGGAAAAGGCTTGTTTTGATTTGTTAAAAGAATAAAATCCGTCGGCCCCATTGTCTTCTTCAAACCATTGCAGGGTTTGCAATTTATCGTTTAGCAGGGAATCACAAGCGGCAAGAAAGCCCTTGTCCTTGGATTTCTTATAAAAAGGGTAGGTGGTATTGGTTTCATTCCACGGCGTTTCGCTGTCATAACGGATAAAATAAATAGGCCCCATAGTCCCATCCTTATACAGTTCCCGGACTACGCGACCAATGCCGTTTTCCCTAAATGGGTCTTCGGTGTGGCCATAAAAGCCCAAGGTTAACAAACGCCCGTTGGGAGCTACGTAGAACCCCATCCGTTGATGCATCATATAGCCGGTGGACCCTTCCGGAATTTCGACCCCTTTTGGAGCCTTGTAGGGAGGGAAAATCACCTTTGGAAAGCTCCATTCCTTTCCGTCCTTAGAAGTTATGAGCAGGGTTTGCACGGGAGAAATATGTTCGTCTGCCTCCCCACTTAGATAGTGTTGATAGAACTGGCCGTTCCAGTAAGCAAGGTTAGATGCATGGCTATACGTCCACCCGTAACCGTCGCTCCATTCGGGGTGTGTCCTGTTGGCCCTCAGGGTCTGAATGTTTTCTACACCAATAGCATACCGCAACCCGGCTTCATGGGTGGTGGGATCGATCGTTACCCCTCCCGTATACCGTATCGGTTCATCGATGCTACCCGTTTGCCCCCATGCCGATGGACATAGCGCGATGCTCAATATGAACATCGTTATTCCATAGCTAAAGCGATAAAAGTCGGCTCTTTTTTGACCTAGAAATAGGCCTATTTTTTTGTGGTTGTTTCCCATTATTTGGTTTGATCAATACAGATCCGAAGTTAGTTACATAGTTTAAAGTTAAATATATGGCAAGAATGCCTGCCGGGCGCTCGATAGGACAGGATAATAACCTTTTTAGGTGCTTGGGTGTTTTGCAGGACAATCATTTTGGATTATTGGGTGAGCTTAAGGGTAGAAAGAAATTTATATCCGTCCTCGAGGGATCGTTTGGGGTCGGTAATGGCATCGTTCTCCAAAATAAAATGATCGACCCCCGATTTTCTAGCGTGTGACAGGATGGTCTTAAAATCGAGCACCCCGCTACCGGCATCCGTGATATATGGAAACAGTTCTACCCACTGCTTCGGGTTTCCGCCGTCGCCCGAGAACCGGACCCTTTTGGTCATGTCCTTTACATGCATGAGTTTGTAACGGCCCGGGTTGGCGTCGAGGTATTTTACAGGATCCGCCCCGCCGGCAATGGTCCAAAAAATATCCATCTCAAAAAATACCAATTCAGGATCCGTGCGTTCCAGGATAAGGTTTAAGGGTATTATTCCGTCTATTTCCTGTAGGCCATACCCGTGGTTGTGATACATAAACCGGATCCCGTTGGCCTTTGCCTTTGCGCCGATCTCATTAAAGTCATCCGCCATCCGCTTATACCCATCCAGATCGCTGCGCTCCGCTTCGGGAATGGAGGCAATACCCGCGTATTGCTGACCCAAAACATGGGCCGCTTCTGCCGTCTCCCCCATTTTGTTGCGCAAGGTATCCAGGCCTATGTGCATACTGGGCGTGGTAAGATCCCGGTCGTCCAATAGCTGTTTTAGCTCTTTTGCCGTGTGCCCAAAATAACCACTTTGTGCAAACCCGACCAAGGGGATGATGTTCTTCCACGTGACTTTATCCTTCTCGGTGCTGAAGGGATAAGGGCCAAAAAGCTCCAGTTCTTTGTAACCGATCTGCGAGAGCAAATCCAAGCCGCCCGTGAAGTCCTTTTCCAGGGTCTTTGCGATCGACCAAAGCTGGAGTCCGACTTTATCGATTTCCGAACTGCCCCTGTCGCACGCAGCCAAAATAGAGGGTGCAATCACGGTTCCCGCTGCCATCGTCGCGGACGATTTAATGAATTTACGCCTGTTGATCATATCTAAATTATTATAGGTTGACAAAAATTTCTTGAATCCGACTATCTTCGAATGCCCGGCACGAATACGCCGTTCTGTATGGGCAGGCATAGAGGTACCTCACCAATTTCATTATGGCGGTAGGAGGCAATAACAAAAGTCCGAAAATTCAATTAATTTGCCTAACCAAATGGGAATACTTAAATTCTATAAATTGAAACGACAAAAATCCAAGAATTTCCCGAGTTGTTCAATGGATTAACCCAAAGCCGAGTTGACTATGCTAACAAATAAATTGACAACCGCGTTTATTATAATTTCAACTTTATTGTCGGCCCAGGTAGACAGTGATATCGTTCAATTTGATAAAGCCCTAAATCAATTTCTCAACGTACGGGATTTTTGTATTTCAAATGAAGGTGATGAAGCGTTTTTTACGATACAAAGTCCTGGACAGGAAATTTCACAGCTAGCCACCCTTAGAAAAGAAAACGAGGTATGGCAAAACCCGGAATTATTGCCTTTTTGTGATTCCTACATGTACTTGGAACCGTTTTTATCACCGAATGGCAATCGACTATTCTTTGTTTCGGATAGACCCTTGGACGATACTACCAACGACCGAAAGGACTTTAACATTTGGTACGTCGACAGGAATAGCGCCGATAAGGAATGGTCAAAACCTAAGGCGATCGGTGAACCGGTGAATTCTGGCTCAAACGAATTTTATCCGACGGTAAGCGAAAACAACAACCTATATTTTACCATGGATTCTCCAAACGGCCTAGGAAAAGATGATATTTATTTTTGCAAATGGGAGGATGGTAAGTATTCGATCCCGGTTTTGTTGGATGAAAGTATAAATAGTGTTGGTTACGAATTTAATGCCTTTATCTCAAGAAAGGAAGATTTTTTACTTTTTACAAAATACAACGAGGAAGATGGTCAAGGCAGTGGCGATCTCTACATTTCCCGAAGGGAAGCCGACGGAAAATGGCAAAAGGCAACGAACATGGGAACCCCGATCAACACAAAATATATGGAATATTGCCCATTCTATGATGAGAAAAACCAGGTCCTCTACTTTACGAGCAAGAGAAATGATATCAAGCCAAGTAAATTCAACTCCATTTCAGATTTTAAGAATTACATAGATGAAAGCAACAATGGTTTGAGTAAAATTTATAAAACCTCCCTGCAACTGAAATAGCGACTGCAGCCAAGGAAGATCTGTAGTAACAAAAAGTGCTACCCTTAAACGCGGACCTGCCACGGCAAGGTCATTCGAACAGGGTTTCAACTAACGATTTTGACCGATGAAAATGATAAGAAGAATTGCCTTTGCCAAACAGAGCCTGAGGAAATACATTTTACCTTACGGGATGGTTACCACAACCGTATTAAAGTATGGTTTGCCAATTCTATTGGTTATAGCGTTGGTTTGGAGCTGTGCAAATAACGAACCGACCCATTTTAGCACCAATTACTTGGATATACGTATAAATGCCAAAAGGATGATCACGAGTATTCGGGACATCACCAAAGTCCCCGGGCGGGAGTTGAGTCCGTCTGAAAAACCTTCACCCTTGCTATGCTTGTACAATAGCAAGCTGGATACTTTATACGAGCCACAAAATGCAGTATACAGGGAATCCGATCAAATAATTGCCCTTGGCTATGGGAATAAATCGATCGCCGAGATTAAAGTGGTTCCGAAGGACAAGTATCTTAAATTTACCCTTGTCTCATTGACACATCGGGAAGATATCGAAGGCGTGCAATGGGGAAGCCTCCATACGATTATCAACAGGGTTGGGAATTGGCCTAAGTTTGGGAGCTTAATTTGAGCGGCATCCTTTTAAAGGATCTCGGAAATTTCGTTACTTTTAAAAAATAGAAATCGAACCCTTAAATTCAAAACATGAATACACGAAGAGGATTTATAAAAAAAGCGGCACTAGGAGGCGCAGGTATAGCGGTTGTAAATTCGGCCATGGCCATGCCGGCTAGTAGTTACCGGCGTATTGTTGGGGCCAATGATCGCCTCAACGTTGCCATTGCCGGACTTGGACGGCGGTATAGCGCGTACAAAGACGCCATTGTCCGCAAAGAGAGCAATGTACAATTGGTTTATTTGTGCGACGTCATGAAGAGCCAACGCACAGATGCGTTGGGGAATTTTAAAAAGGACCTTAAATATGATATCAAATTAGAGAATGATATAAGAAAGGTGATCGATGATAAAGAGGTTGATATTCTGTTCAATTCCACGCCGGACCATTGGCACACCCCGGGATCTATCATGGCGCTCAAAACAGGAAAAAACGTCTATGTAGAGAAGCCGTGCAGCCATGACATGAACGAGAACGAAATGCTAGTCGCTGCAGCAAAAAAATATAACGCCATTGTTCAAATGGGGAATCAACAGCGTTCCTCGGACCATACCATAGAGGTCATAAACATGATCCATGACGGGAAGATCGGAAAACCCTATAAAGCTGTGGCATTCTATGAAAATTCCCGTGGTGAAGTTCCGGTACAGAAAAAAGCTCCGGTACCCGATGGGCTAGACTGGGATCTTTTTCAAGGACCTGCCCCGCACAGGGAGTACACCTATAATACCTGGGACTACAACTGGCATTGGTACGGCTGGGATTTCGGCACGGCCGAAGCCGGTAACAATGGGACACATGAACTTGACGTGGCACGATGGGCCTTACAGGTAGATTTTCCGCAACATGCCCGCGTTGAAGCTTATAAAAGGGCGTTTAAGAACGATGGTTGGGAGATGTACGATAGCATGGAAGCCACGTTTAACTTTCCCGATGAAAAAATTATTCAGTGGGACGGTAAGAGCCGCAATGGTTACGACACTTATGGCGCAGGACGTGGTACCATAATCTACGGAAGCGAAGGCGCGGTTTTCGTCAATCGTAGTAGATATGAGATGACGGACCGCAGCGGTAAGGTAATAAAGGAGAGAAAAGCCGGTTCGGTTGAAGCTGGTACAGCTTTGGGCGGTGGTGGAGACACCTCAACGGCCCATGTGGTCAATTTTTTCAACACGATCCGAGGGAAGGAAAAACTAAAGGCACCCATTGCCGATGCCTCGATCAGCATGGCTATGGTGCATTACGCAAATATCGCCTACCGAACGGGCAAGGGCTTTGATATTGATGACAAAACCGGCAAGATCTACGACCGCGACGCTATGAGGCTGTGGGGAAGAAAATATGCCGATGGATGGGAACCTTCAATTTAAATATCGGGAATCTTTGTATTGGGGCAACATGGTCTGGTAGTAGCATACTGGTCGGGAAATATTCCAACCCCTAAATTTGTTCTATCCGATAAGTCGTTGGAACTGAAGTGGGAATGGGTTCTTCCAAACTTAATGGAAAGATCAAGGAGCTAACCGACTTGGCGCCCAACGAATTTATCAGAACTGTCGGGCTTAAAAAATCCGTTCAATTGTTTAAGTCGAAAAAAGCATAATGTCTCCGAGGTAACCCATTTAGTTGGATGCAACGACCCCTTATATTTCGGTCGTTGCTTTATTATCCCCTGAGTAAACCGATGTAATTGGACCTATCCACTTACAACCTCCTACGAAGTGTAAACGTTGTCTTTGAGTTAATTGGACAATTCAAAATTTCGCTTTGCACGGTTGTAATCCCGAAGATGAACTAAATAATCGCATTGAAATGACCAAGAAGTTAAAACTACTACTGCCTACCCTTCTTTTTATGGCCGTTTGGAGCTGCCAGAAAGCTCCCAAGGCCACCCCGGCGGACCTACTGCCCCATTACGAACTGGCCTTTGATTCCCTGGCCAATACGTGGGACGAAGGAATACCGCTAGGCAACGGTACCGTTGGTGCCCTGATATGGAAAAAGGAAGGGAAGCTTCGGTTTTCATTAGACCGGGCCGATCTGTGGGACCTGCGGCCCATGGCGAACCTCGATTTTAAGGATTACGGCTTCGACTGGGTCAAGGAACAATGGAAAAAGGATACCTATAAGGCCGTACAGGACAAATACGACGTCCCCTATGACCAACTGCCGGCGCCTTCCAAGATCCCCGGTGGGGCCATGGAGTTCAATATAGACGCACTTGGGCCGGTGGAATCCGTAAAACTGATATTGGACGATGCCGTTTGCGTAGTAAAATGGAAAAACGGTACCGTCCTGGAGACCTTCGTCCACGCTACGGAACCCGTGGGATGGTACCGGTTTAAGAACCTGCCCTCCGAACTGGCGCCTATGATCATCCCTCCCCCCTATGTGTCAGATAAAAAATCGGGGGAAGAAAGTCCCGTTACCGGGCAGGACCTGAGAAGGTTGGGGTATCCCAAGGGTACGGTAGACCAAAAGGGAAACGCCATTACCTATGACCAGGAGGGTTGGGACGGCTTTAAGTTCCAGGTGCACACCCGTTGGGAACAACAGGGAAATTCCCTTACGGGTAGCTGGAGCATCAGTTCCAAACAAAAGGATACCGACACAACGATAGACGCTACGGAAACGGTAAACCATTTAAATTTCCCCCTCGGGATGGATGCGGCCTTGGAAAGCCATACGGCGTGGTGGCACCGATTCTGGAACAAATCCACCCTAAGGATACCCGAACCCGTTCTCCAAAACCAGTGGTATATGGAAATGTACAAATTTGGTTCCGCCGCCCGCCAAGGGGCTCCGCCGATATCCCTACAAAGCGTCTGGACGGCCGATAACGGGAAACTGCCCCCGTGGAAGGGCGATTTTCACCACGACCTGAACACCCAGCTGAGCTATTGGCCCGCCTATTCGGGAAACCATTTGGATCTTGAAACAGGTTTTATCGACTGGTTGACGGCCCATAAGGACGCCTTTAAGAAATATACCAAAGATTTTTACCGTACCGACGGATTGAACGTTCCCGGGGTCACCACCCTAACGGGGGAACCTATGGGCGGATGGATACAATATTCCTTTGGCCCCACGGTTTCGGCCTGGTTGGGGCAGCATTTTTACCTGCATTGGCGCTATAGTATGGACAGGGTATTTCTTAAGAACGACGCGTATCCGTGGATAAGTGACGTGGCGCGGCATTTTGACGAGCTTTCCGTTATGGGGACCGACGGAAAGAGAAAATTGCCCTTGAGCTCCAGCCCCGAGATCCACAACAATGCCAGGGATGCCTGGTTTGGGGAAACCACCAATTACGACCTGGCCCTGATCCGCTTTACCTACGAAAAGGCTGCGGAGCTGGCAAAGGAATTGGGGTATACGGAAGAAGCCGTCCGTTGGGAGACCGCCTTGCAACAATGGCCGGGTTACGCCATAGACCCTACCGGGCTTATGTTCTCCCCCACCTTGCCGTACCGGGAGTCCCATCGGCACTTTTCCCATCTGATGGCCGTTCACCCCTTGGGGCTGATCGACGTGTCTAAAGGTCCTAAAGATCGGGAGATCATAAACCATTCGCTGGCCAACCTAAAAAAGATCGGATCCTCCCAATGGACGGGCTATTCCTTTAGCTGGTTGGGGAACTTGGAGGCACGGGCGCAAGACGGGGAAGCAGCCGCAGAGGCCCTCACGATATTTGCCACCGCCTTTTGCCTGCCCAACAGTTTTCACGTAAACGGGGACCAGAGCGGCAAAGGGTATTCCGATTTCACCTATCGCCCGTTTACCTTAGAGGGCAATTTTGCGTTCGCCTCCGGGGTACAGGAGATGTTGATACAGAGCCATACCGGTACCGTACAACTGTTTCCCGCCATTCCCAAGGCCTGGAAAAACGTATCCTTCGACAAATTGCGGACGGAAGGGGCCTTTTTGGTCTCCGCGGAAATGAAAGATGGAAAAGTGGAACGGGTAAATATCCTAACGGAAAAAGGAGGGCAGCTGCGGTTGCAGAACCCTTTTGGCACCAAAGATCTAATTATCGAGGGGGCAGAGGCTCCCAATTGGGACGGAGATATCCTTGTGTTGGAGACCACGCCCCAACAAGAAATAACAGTAAAATGGAAATGATGACCCTTGAGGTCTATGCAAAAACAAAGCTTTACGAACAACGGTACGCCTTACGGCTAGCTGACAAGAGGTGGTAGGGATTCCACCCCGTTTTATATTTTACGGTATCCGGTGGCCTTGGCTATTAGCGCTTTGCATAAACCGTTTTCCGATTCACAAATTCCATAATTCCATCTTTTGCCAGTTCGCGCCCGTAGCCCGATTTTTTGGTGCCCCCAAAGGGCAATCTGGGATCGGATTTCACCAGTTCGTTTATAAAATAGGCCCCATCGCTTACCTTCTCTGCGCAACGTATGGCCTTCTCCACATTTTTGGTGCATACCGTGACCCCGAGCCCATAGTTGGAATTTTCGGAGAGTTCAAACGCGTGGGCTATGTCCTTCGCCTTGATCATAGCGGCCAATGGCCCAAAGGTCTCTTGATCAAACGCGGCCATCCCCGGTACCACCTCCCCCAGAATGGTGGGTTCGTGATAACAGCCCTTCTGATTGCCCCCGTACAGTAACTCAGCACCCATTTTTATGGAATCGTTCACCTGTTTATGCAACTGATCGGCAAGGTCGAGCCGCGCGAGGGGCCCTATCTTGGTGCCCTCATCCATCGGGTCCCCGGATTTTAACTCCTTTACGGCTTTCGTGAACTTGCGAACGAATTCTTCGTAGATACCTTCCACCAAAATAAAGCGCTTGGCCGCAATACAACTTTGTCCACTGTTCAACATTCGGGCGGTAACGGCGGTTTTTACCGCCTTATTTATATCGGCATCTTCCCAAACGATAAAAGCGTTGCTCCCGCCGAGTTCCAACACCGTTTTCTTGATATGGCGCCCCGCAATTTCCGCCACGGCCGAACCTGCCCTTTCACTGCCCGTTAATGTTACGGCTCTTACACCACCGTGTGCTATGATGTGTTCCGTTTGATCGTGATGTACGATCAAGTTCTGGAAAACATAAGGGGGATACCCCGCCTTAGTGAAGACGTCCTGAATTTGTTGGGCGCAGCCGAAGACGTTCGGGGCGTGCTTCAACAAGCCCGTATTTCCTGCGGTCAAGGTTGGTGCCGCATATCTGAAAACCTGCCAGAACGGGAAATTCCAGGGCATGATCGCCAGCACCCCGCCAATGGGGTCGTGCCGCACAAAACTTTTTTCGGCATCGGTGGTAATCGATTGATCCGCTAGGAAATCATGGGCGTTCTCGGCGTAATAGTCGCACACCCATGCGCACTTATTTACTTCTGCCCTAGACTCCAAAATTGGCTTACCCATTTCTAAAGTGATCATTTTGGCATATTCCACTACGTTATCGCGTAATACCTGTCCCGCCTTTTTAATAAGACCACAACGTTCGGTAAGGGGAACTTTTCGCCAAGCTTCAAAGGCCGCCTGGCTCCTGTCCAGTTTTTCGGCCAACTCTGCTTGGGTCAGTGCCGTATACAAACCAACTTGCTCCCCGTTATAAGGGTTGATACTTTTAAATTCCATGCTATTTCGTTAGGGTGCCGGTCGGTGATAGAGCTCTCTCCCGTAACCTTTGGGTTTTATTCACCAAATTAAACATTGTCGCCGTACAAAACAAATACCGCGGGTTTCCGCCATTGGCAACGAGCGGGAAACGGGTGTTTCTATCATAGCTTCGACCCAATAGGGCAATGGAAAAGCAGCGGTTTTAGTAAGTAATTTTGAAGATTAAGGCTTTTCACTTTCGGATACCGATGGGCAACCTTGAGAAAACCACGCGCAGTCTTAAAAAATTACTTCAGCCCTGATCCACGACCTAAGGGGTTTGACCGTGCAATTTCTATAGGACCATGACCGCAAATGGTACTATGTTAACCCAATTCACCAAGAAATAGCCCATTCTTTGTATATTTATACCAATGAAGATTTACCCTTTTAAAATACCAAAGCAGTTAAACGAAAATTTGGTCGTACAAGTAGACCAGGGGGAATCCTTTTACAATAGACTGCACCAGCACGAGGAAATCCAGATTGCGTATATAGTCAAAGGACAGGGGAAACTGGTCATAGCCGACAGTATTCATCCCTATAGGCCGGGGGATATTTTTGTAATCGGGGGCAATAGTCCGCATCTATTTAAGAGTATAGAACAAGGCGAGGGTATGTCACATATGATTTCCATTTTTTTTACGGAGCAATCCTTCGGGCAATATTTTTTGGAAATAAACGAACTGGAATCGGTCCACCGTTTCTTTAACAAAGCCAGGGTGGGGTTTAAACCGCTCACCAAAAATGCATCCATGGAGCGAATAATGCGGAAGTTGCCCGAGAACGACAAATTTTCAAGATTTATACTCTTTCTAAAACTTCTAAAAAAGTTGTGCAACTGTGAAACCAAGGAGTTGACCAACTTTATTTATTCCAAACAAATGTCTAACCACGATGGGCAGCGCATGCAGATCGTTTTTGATTATGTCATCCACAATTTTCAAAACGAAATTACCTTGAAAAAGGTAGCCGAATTGATCCATATGACCCCAAATGCCTTTTGCCGCTATTTTAAACAAAGGACCAATAAGACCTTCTTTAAATATTTGATCGAACTGCGAATAGAGCACGCCTGTCAATTATTAAAAAACAATCCGGACATTTCCATCGCACAGATATCCGATCGGTCGGGATTTAAATCCATTTCCAATTTTAACAGGAAATTCAAGGAACTAAAACAGGTTTCCCCATCCTTTTACCTAAATAAAATGGAGGTAGTGATGACTGGCTAATCGTATACCCATTACCTATTTTCCACCGGGAGGGAGGTTACCTTTCCAAAATTTCTCCATGGTCTCCCTTAAATGATAGGAAGTGTTCTCCCGTTCGTTTATGGAATGCGTCCGCATGGGGTACGACATCATGGAAAACAATTTGTTGTATTTTATCAATCGGTCCACCAACATTTCAAAACTTTGATAGTGGACGTTGTCGTCCGCCGTGCCGTGGATCACCATGAGATTGCCCTCCAAATTCTGCGCAAAGTTGATCGGTGACCCGTCGTGATAGCCCTTTGGGTTGTCCTTTAACAGGCCCATATACCTTTCCTGATACGTGGCATCGTATAATCTTTGGTCGGACACAAACGAGACCGCCAACCCAGATTTATAAATTTCCGGATATCGGAACATACAGTTCAGGGTCATCTGCCCTCCCCCGCTCCATCCCCAGATACCTACCCTGTCCGGATCCAAAAAATCATAGGTCCTTAAAATTTCCTGCGCGGCCTTTGACTGGTCCTTGGAGGCAAGGATACCGATCTGACCATAGATGGATTTACGCCACTCGCGCCCCCTTGGGGTCTTTGTGCCCCTATTGTCGATACTCATAACAACGTAGCCCTGCCGGGCCATATAATGGTGCCACAGGTCTCCGCCCCCCCAATTGTCCTGGACCGTGGATCCGGCCGGTTCCCCGTAGACGTAAATGAACAACGGGTACTTTTTGGAGGGATCAAAATCCTTGGGTTTTATCATCCAGGCATCCAGGACATCGTCCCCTATGTTCACCTTGACAAATTCCTTGGGGTTCAGACCCAGGGCACCGTACTTTTTCCTCAATTCGCCATTGTCCTCCAAAATCCTGATCTCTTTGTGGGAGGGAAGGCTTATAAGTGAAAATATGGGAGGCGTGGTCGCATTTTGAAAAGTCTGCACGGCCCATTTGGCATCCGCGGAAATTTGATAATTGTTCTGTCCCGAATTGCCGGCCGGGGTAATCCTCTCCGCTTTTCCCTTGCCATTGATCCGGCTCCTATAGAGATAGCGCTGGGTAAAATTATCCGGGGACGCTATATAATAAACGTATCCGCCCTTGGTATCGATATTGTCGATGTTAACCACGTCAAAATCCCCTTTGGTAATGGGTTGTGCCTCTTTCCCGTCCCGTGACACCTTGTACAGATGCAGCCAGCCGTCCCGCTCGCTGGACCAAGTGAAGTACTTTTCACTATCTAGCCAACGGATGTCGTCGTGGATGTCCAAAAACGCCTCGTCGGTCTCGGTCAGGATATTGTCGAGGGCCATTGTATTTATGTCGCCCACCCACACCCTATTGGTATTCTGGGGCCGGTTCAACTGTTGTACCATTACCTGGTCGGAATGTGGTATAAAATCCATCCTGGCCAAGTAGTTGTTTCTGGGGTCCCCGGGAATATCGAACCACTTGGTCTCTCCCCCCCTGGCCGATATTACCCCTACCTTTACGGAAGACAGCGTGGTTCCCACCTTGGGATACGGCATGGGTATGGGCTTGGAGTAAATGGAATCAATATTGTCGATCATATAGAAGGTGCCTACCCCCTGGGTATCGGACCGCCAATAGGCGATATGTTCGCCATCGGGGCTCCATCGAAACCCATCCCTACAACTCAATTCTTCCTCGTACACCCAGTCAAAGGTCCCATTGATGATATTGCCGCCCCCATCTTTTGTCAATTGCCGGATCTGGTTATTCTGCAAGTCCTCGACGTAAATGTTAAGATCGCTCACATAACCGACCTTTGAAGCGTCCGGGGAGAATTTGGCAAACATCAAAGTGGATTCCGGCAACGAGGCCCCCAACCGTTTTAGCTTATCGGTCCTTAGGTCTAGCACCCAATAATCCCCACGGGTATGGTATCGCCACACTTTCTTGGTGTTGGTAAAGACCAGCAGTTTGGTGTCGTCGTTGGACCACTGGTAGTCCGAAATGCCCAGGGGCTTCTTTTCATTATCCGGTATCAGTTGGGAAGCGGAAACAATGACGGTCCTTTTTCCCGACCGGGCATCGTATTTAACGATGTCCCTGCCCCCTACCTCGCTATTGTTCTCCAAAGTAGAATACCCCTTATTGTCCTTCATCCATCTAACGGGCCCGAAGCCCTTTTGTCCAAAGGCCCCATTTTTATAGATGTCCGCCAAGGACAGTTCCTTATCTGCCTGTGCTTCGGATTGATAGGCGACAAAAACAACGGCCATCAATGCAATAATATATCTTCTCATCTATCGGATTATTTGATCTTTAATTAGATCGGATTATGTAAGGTAACGCTCTTGGGGTGAATCAACCCCATTGAAGTCCATATATACCGTCATACAGTTTTACCCAAAACAATATTAAGGTAATAAATCTTTTCTCCTTTTGAGTATCCTATCCAATGCTTGCACTATTTTAACCCATTTGGGCTCCAATTAAAAAGAATTGGGTCGGGCAACAGGGTGCCAGGCAAGCCAGGCCGAACGGTCGGGGTTGTGGCAAGCTGCCCGCGGGTCACCATACCATTTGCGGAGGCACTCGCTAGGACGATAAATTTTAAAGTGGATTTTATAGACCCGACCCGTTTAGCTTTTTAACGCCTTTACCGCCAACCACGCCATCAGGCCCCCGCCAATTTCCAGTGCGGATTCGTCGATGTTAAAGGTTGGGGTATGCAGGCCCGAATGGATGCCCTTTTCCCTATTTCCGACACCCAACAAATAAAAACAGGCAGGTTGCCGTTGGGTATAATAAGCGAAGTCCTCAGCGGCCATCCAAACGTCCAGATCCACCACATTTTCTGCTCCCAGATAACCGACCGCATTTTGTCTTAATTCTTCGGTCAGTTTCCTATCATTGATCAGACTGGGATAACCGTGATTGATCTTCACCTCGCATTTACCTCCCATCCCTTCCGCTATGGCAGTGACCATTTTTTCCAATTTTTCCAAAGCAGTTTTACGCCATTCCTCGTCCAATGTCCTAAACGTACCCTCGATCAGCACCTCGTCAGGGATAATGTTTATCGCACCGTTTGCGATTACCTTTCCAAAAGAAAGTACGGAGGGCGTTTTGGGTGACGATACACGGCTTACCAATTGTTGGGCCGCCACAATAATATGGGCGGCCATCAATACCGGGTCGATGGTATTTTCGGGCATGGCAGCATGCCCGCCTTTACCGATGACCTTTAAAAAAAGTTCGTCCATACTGGCCATAAATTTACCAGAACGGAAGCCCACTTTCCCCACCGGGAGATCGGGCTGCACATGCTGGCCGATATGGGTCAGCTCTCCCAAAGACCGATACGCATTTTCCTTGATGACCAACGATGCGCCCCCGGGCATGACTTCCTCCGCGGGTTGAAACAACAATTTTACCGTTCCGCAAATTTCCTCCTTTATCCCAAATAAAATCTTGGCGCACAATAAAAGGGAGGCCATATGGGCGTCATGGCCACAGGCATGCATCACCTTTGGAATTTTGGAGGTGTAGTCCAAAACATTCTTTTCACTTATTGGCAAGGCATCCATATCCGCGCGCAAGAGGACGGCCCTTTCGACGGAGGTTCCTTTGATCGTGGCCAAAAGTCCCGTTTTTGCAACTGAAACGATATCGGTAATACCGATGTCCTCCAATTGCCCTCTTATATAGGAACTGGTTTTATGCTCCTGAAATGACAGTTCTGGGTTTTTATGAAGATGCCTTCGTACCGCTATAAAGTAGGGCGCGTACTCTTGGGCTAAATTTTTGATCCTTTTTTGTAGTTCCATCCAATAAATTGTAACGTTTACGACCTACAAATACTTCGTCGGTCTAAATAATATAAATGCTTTTCTAAATTAACCCATAAATTCCTGAAAGCAATGCATTCCTGAAGAACTCCAGAAATTTTTCCGCTCCTACACCGTATCCAAGTAAAGCAGAATTTCAAATATTGGAGAATATGCCTCCCAATGGCGAATAATAGGAGCGGGTAATTATTGTGCTTGTGGAATCTGGGCCCCCTACGTGGGGCCATGGTCGGGTATTTTGGATCGGAAAAAGGTGCCAAAGCACGCGAATATGCAGTTTCTTGAAGTAAAATAAAATATAGTCGCGTAATCAATTAAATTTTATGTACTTGATTATCAACATTTTAACAAAATATGTTGTCGAATTAATGTTAAAATTATATAAAATAGTACCTTTTTATACATAGTACTGTAACAAAATGATGGGACCCTCGTCTACTAGATATAACAGAATAAAAAAAAACAATAAAAACAAATTAAAAACCAGAAAAAATGAAAGCATCATTCAACAAAACGGCAACCGAATCAAGAACAGGGCAGTACTTTTCATCTCTTGGCAATAGCAAGAGGGCCCAATGGGCACAGTACAGGAACTTTATTCGCTAAAAAGCGTATAGAGGTACCCATAAAAACAACTCGACCCGTAAAAATTACAACTGAGCAATTACTTTTTTCGAAATAATACAGATCAAAGCATATTTGTACCATCATTAAAAACAACAATCTAAAAAATTTAAACCATGAAAGCATCATTCAACAAAACGGCAACAGAATCAAAAACAGGTCAGTACTTTTCACCTTTTAGCAATAGCAGAAGAGCCCAATGGGCGCAGTACAGGAACTTTATTCGCTAACCGCGATTTTAAAAGTACACAAATCATCAAACAACAGTCATGAAATTAGTCATCAATCCATCGCCAGCGGAATCTAAAAGGTTGGCACTCTTTAAAAATCTGATTGGCAGCAAACGAATTCGTTGTACTGAAACTTTACAGTACCAATACGTTCAGTAACAATCCTAATAAGCATAGCATAAAAATGGGATAGACCTTCATCAAAGTCTATCCCTTTATTTATAAGCTGTTTTATTCTGATTTGGTACGACCCGTAATACGGCCCGCGAAAGTTAACGATACCTGATTTTGAAAAGTCTGTATATACGTGGAGTTAAATATGCCTTTCTTTGGGACATTTTCAAAGGATACCAAGTAATTAAATTGACCTCCTTCCAAATTAAGTACCGTCAAAAATAGAAAATCTGCGCTATTGTCATATCAAATTCCCTGCGGCCTTAGCCCGAGAATCCATATACTGACCTACAAATATACCAATGAGCAAACCGATGCTAATTCCATAGGAAATCCCTAAAGACCGCTCGAACCCCAATAAAAACATTACTCCAAAAAGAACTCCAAAAGATGACCCAAGAGCTATACCCAAATTAGTATAGTACCCTTTTGAAGTAAAGGAAAAAGTATCCCTTAAGAATTTTTTAAACTGCTTAAGCGCTTTATTAAAGTAATTTTTTCTATTCTCAGGATCCGATTTTAAATTTAAACTCTCAAGTTCAGTTTCTATGGATTGAATTTCATCTTCCGAGAATTCTCTAGTTCTTAATTCGTTTAGAATATGAAGGAATTTTTCATAAACTTTGATTTCAGATTTTTTAGTAGTTTCGGATACTAAACGTTCTAAAAGGTGATTTACTTCTTGTAATGTCATAATAATTAATGTTTTCTTTGTTGGTGGCCGAAAACTGGATTTATTACACGTAAACTCATTTTTCTTAAATAAAAGTTGCTACATTATTACACACAGTACTCTAGGGAGTGTCTACTTTTTTAATTCTTCCAAATCGGCCATTAATTCATCCAATTTTTTAAATACCCTGCCATAAACCAAGTTTAAATCCCATTGGTAAATTCTACCTCCAAAAACATAGATCAAGACCGCAATGGCCAGTGCAATTATCCACATAAAAGCGGGGACCCCGTAAACGAGGTGAAATCCAGAATTCAAAATCGCTTCTTTCGTCACTTCTTCTGCTTTCAAAGCATGTACTATTGGCATCAAAGCTGCTAAAAATATCAGGGGATAGAAAAAACGCATAATTTTTATGTTGTTAGAAATGGCCAATTTTAGCCAGCCGTTAAACGACGTGATGTACTCATAGCTACTCAAGTTGGGGTCAATGTTTTTCAACGTTTTTGCCCGTAAAAAACTTATCCAACATACCCCCACCAAAAGTAAAAAAATGATTCCTCCAGCAATTGGAGTCCCAAGCGCAGCGTACAGGCCAAAATTTAAAAATGCAAATACCAAAATAACATACATATTAACTTTCATCATTCTTTTAAATTTATCAATGATATGTATCGATTTTTTGCTGTAAAGGCTATTGATCTTTGGTGCTACCAATGCGTCGCTTTTAAGAAACCCCGCTTTCCATATATCTTCAATTGACTTTTCCATCCAATATTTTTTTTAATCTCAATTTAATTCTTTTTACACGTACGCCAATATTATTTGGATTTGTTCCTATGATATCGGCGATTTCCCGATATGGTTTTTCCTCTAAATAGAGCATAATAATGGCCCTATCAATTTCCGATAGTTTTCTAATAGCATCATATAATAGATTTAGGGATTCGTCCGAGAAGGCATAGTTATGCTCTGTTTCTTCTGCAGGCAAGGAATCGGATGCAAAATGCTGTACGTTATTTTTCCTTTTCTTAAGTAAGGTCAAGCAAACGTTTAAAGAAATTCGATATACCCAGGTACTCCATTGCGATTCTTCCCTAAAATTCTCTTTACTTCTCCAAATCTGTAAACAGACCTCCTGATAGTAATCTTCAAAATCCTCCTGCGAATTGGTATATGCCCTGCACAATTTGATGATTATTCCGGCATAGGGTAGAATAGATATTTTGTAAAAATCGCTGCTCAAAAGTGTTTATTTTGGTTAGTGGCTCAAATCAGAAATTATTACATGTGAATTGAATATTTGTAATATGCTACGTATTGTAAAGCTGACCGCTTTGGTCAAAATATCGATTTTAGCAAAATATATCGTACAGCCCTATTGTAGCATGCTATTTTTCAATATATAATTTTCGATTTTAAGATTATCACTTTTTGATTGCACATGTTTTGAATTTTCGAATAAAAGGTAATTTTTTAAAGATGGAAATATGATCGTTGCTCTTTTAATCATTTTCGTTCCAGGAAAAAGAATATCATTTTTAGCAGCGAACAACGTTATTGGTGTTTTTATTGATTTGGCCTGCGTCTTATTTATAACCGGGACAGGTGTGAAATCCATTTTAAAATGCAAAAACACTTTTGAAAGATATTTAATTGCAAATTCGTCTCGTTCCGTAAAAACTTGTGCCAAGAATGTTTCAACATATTTGGGCTTTTGTGTTTTCATAAATCTCTTCATTGGTATGAAAATTTTGAATAAAGCTTTTATCGGATTTCCGTTTACAATATAAGCTGGTGCAGATAAGAAAACTTGGCTTATTTTACTTTCATCATATTCTAGCGTTTTCAATATAATTAAACCTCCAAACGAAAAACCCGCCATGGTAACATTCTCGATCTTCAGGGAGGTAATAATTTCATTCATCCATTTTCCATAGGAATTATCTTTCATGCTCAAACAAGACCCTTCACTTTTATTAGGTTGTGCAAGAACATCAATGGCAAATACATGAAAATCTTTATATAGGTTAGGATAAGTTTCCAATGCAATTGGCGCACAACCATTGGAGCCATGTATTAGCAATATTGGCGATTTGGAGGAGTTTCCGGTTACTATGATATTGGTTTTACCAAAATCGGTGTCAATCAATCTGTAATTGTAGTCTATTTCTAAATCCTGTAATTTCTGTTCGTAAAGGTTTAATATTTCCTGCTTCCCGACTTCTGATCTGTATAATGACACCATTTTATGTTTTTTGGATTTATCCTTAAGTCAATTTACTGTAAATTACGGGCATTTGTCCTTTCCATTTGGACCATAAGGTTTCATCGTTGATTAAAGTGGCCATAAAGTGACCAACATTAATACGACTGACTTTACCGGCATTAAAGATGGCACTTCTGGTGGGGGATGGGTGTATCTCATAATGGGTTACTTCTTCCTCATTGATTAAACCGTCCGGTCTTAAGGCGACCCATTCGATAGAATAATTCTTTTGGCCAATTTGTGTTCGTAAATAATCAGCGGCCTTTTCATTATCCACATGGGGAGGCAATATTATACGAAGAAGACCAATTACACATTTTTGACCAAAAGAGATAGGTTCGTTCAAGTCTCGGTTACGATTCCCGGTAGTATTCATTAAAACGAATTTTGTTGGGATTTCCGCCTTATTAGCTTTTATGGCATTGCATAATCTTCGGGTAACATCCGTAACAAGTTTTCTAGGCTGTCCATAGACACCTTTCCATGTTAAATTATGACCGAGACAAGAAGCAACTGCCTGACATCCAACAACAATATCACTCATTTCCTTGTCGCTTTATTCTAAAATGCTTGCACTTATAATTTGCAAATTGGCATTGTTTCTCCATGATGTTGGCAATCTTTCGGGCGACCTAACAAATACTTTGACTTGATGTTTTTGAATGAGAAGCTGTTCAACTAAACGCCTTCCTGTGGCACCACTTGCTCCGACTACTAAAACCATCATACTCTTTTATTCATTAGACGATATATTCCCATAATTGTTTCACTTATTGAAATTATTTATTGCAGTTTTTCTATTTTATTATTGGTTAAATTCTCAACATTTGCTGTTATTTTTTCAATATCCCAATTCCACCATTTAAGTTTTAATAGCTTTGAAATGATATCTTCTGAAAATCGCTTTTTGATTACTTTTGCAGGATTTCCACCAACAATTGAATAAGGTTCAACATCTTTAATAACTGAAGCATTTGTTGCAATAATCGCTCCGTCTCCAATTGTTACTCCTGCCATTATTGTCGCGTTGCAACCTATCCAAACATCATTTCCAATGTTTATATCTCCTTTTTGTGGATAGGATTTTCCTTCCATGGCATTTTCCCAACCATTACCAAAAATTGCAAAAGGGTAAGTTGACATAGAATCCGTCAAATGATTTGCACCATTCATTATAAATTTTACGTCCGAAGCAATCATACAGAATTTTCCGATTATTAATTTGTCGCCTACAAAGTCAAAATGGTATTTTACATTTTTCTCAAAGTTCTCTACATTTTCAAAATCATCATAGTAGGTGTAGTCTCCAACAATAATATTGGGATTCTTTACAATATTTTTTAAGAAACAAAGTTTGTCGTAATGCTCAAGTGGGAATTTTATGTTTTTGTCTGGGCCGTTCATAAGATATTATATTTTTAGTCTGTACTGTTTATCTTTTACTTTGCTAATAGAAATTTTTCTTTTTGCTTTATTTGCTCATCGAGATTCCATTCAAAATTGAACATATATTCAAACTTATAACCAGCTAAATCCTAATCCAATATTAAATATTAGTGCATCTCTATGCATATCTCCATCTAAAGACGCACGACCAAGAACAAATTTAGACTGAACATTAAGTGCGAATTTTTTCTTTTTATAAATTTCGTAACCTGTACTTGCCATAACAGCACAACCAAAGTTCCAATCGTCATTTACAGTGTCTTTAATATCATATAGTGCTGGCGAATCTATTGCTAAACCAATTCCTCCATGAATCCACCATCGATCTTTTACCCAATATTGTAGCGATGGAATAAAACCTCCAAAGTTCCTGTCATTATCTTGAAATTCGTATATGTTTCCTGGTAAAGAGACCGTAATGGCGAGTTTTTCGTTTAACATGTAGCCAAACTTTAAATCTGGAAAAACGAACGTTCCTTGAGCTTTGTCGAACGTTTGAATACCGGCACTATCTTCTATACTGATAATGCCTCCACCTACTACGAATTCGAAGATGAAACCATTCCTTTGCGTTGTTGTTTCAGAATTTGTGTTTTGTGCATATGTTATACTTGATAATAATGCAAAGGCTACACAAGCCAATCTTAATAAGATTTGTTTTTTGATTGTTTTCATTTTAATTGATTCCATAATTGTTCGTTTTTTAATTGTTTTTTTGATTAATGATTTTTTTAAGTTCTTTTTTTGTTCTAATATCAAATAAATCCTAATTGTTTCATTACTGTTACTCTATCAAATACTTGCGTATGTCCATTAATTAAATTGTCTTTGAAATGATATATGGTTAAACCTTTTGTTTTAATATATTTTTTAGTAGGTGGGTATTCTTGTATCATTCCTAGATTCGTTCCAGTAAAATCCAAGTGATAGCCACATGATTTTCTTCTGAAATAGCAGATGTTATTTCAAAATTCATATCTGGGAATGAGTTGAATGAAAATTCCAACCGTTCTTTGAATTCAGAATGATTTAATGTTTTTCCTTACCAAGGGTCAGTTGTATCCAAATGAATTGAATATTTTTTATGAACATATTGTTCAATTTTATCTAAACGTTGTTTATTCCAAATTTCGTCTATGAATTCCCGAAGCAAAATTTCTTTATTCATTGTTAGCAGCTGGCATTTTGTTTTTCAATGACTTTAAACCATTCTACCATTCTATTAACTCCATCCTGATAAGATGAAACTTTGAAATTGGGAAATCTCTTTCTGAACTTGCTATCAGACATGACGTACTTCTGCTCAAACTGATACTCCATTTCTTTAGCTTCTTTTATAATAGGTATAAAAATGGCCAGTATTTTTTTTAATAATGTTGGCATGACACTCACTTTAAAATAGCTGCCCAATTTTTCATTAAATATTGCAAGCATTCCATTTGTCGTTATTGGTTCTCCAACCGGTAAATGCCATACCTCTCCATAGCAATCATCATTCAAAGCCAATTCCACTAAAGCTCGTCCATTATCAAGAACATCGGCATAAGTATGTTCTATATCAGCCGAAACGAGGGTTTGTGGCCCTTTATCCTGTAGCATTCGTTCCAAAAATGAAATATAAAAGGGACTGTTTATTGCACCTTCTCCGTAAAAATCAGCAGAGCGTCCAATGAGTCCTTTAATCTTATTATCTCTTAGGGCCTTTATCATTAAATCAGCAGATTGTTTACGAGCTTTTCCTTTTTTTGAATTAGGGTTTTGAGACGTGCTTTCATCAAACGGAATAGGTAAAGGCGAAGCGTACATATAGATATTATCTAAAAATATAAGCTTAGCTTGAGCCTTTTCACAGGCGTCAATCACATTTTGCATTATCTGAGGCCATCGAGTTTCCCAAACCTTAGCATTGTATGGAAGGCCTATACAGAGATAAACGTAACTGCTGCCATCAATGGCTTTCTCAGCTTCTTCTTTGCGAAGTAAATCTGCTTGAACCCAGGTAGGTTTTGTACTAACTTTTCTTATTTGAAGTTGACGAATTTCTAGTTCCTTTATTACGGCTTTTCCAATTGCTCCATTCGCTCCAAGTACGGTATGAATCTTACTTTCCATTTGCTCTAATTTTATAGGGGAGTGTTACTATTTAACTGCACTACAAAGGTAGGTGAGCTAAATTTCTAGCCACTGAACAAATGTTAAGAAATCACTTAATACTATTTTTTCTTAATCTACTAAGGTGTTGTGGGGTAACTCCAAGAAAACTAGCCGTGTATTGTAATGGTACTTTTAGAAGGATATCGCCATTTTCTTTAATCATATTTTCATAACGCTCTTGTGCCGTTTTGGATTGAAGCATTGAAATACGTCTTTCCAAAAGAATAAATAGGTTTTCAGCAATAACTCTTCTCCAGATTTGAACTTTTGGAACCTCTTTAGATAATTTCTCTAAATCTTCTCTATTAATAACCAGCATTTCCACATCCTCCACAGCTTCAATATTTTCCTTGGTTGGGGTTAGCGTTAAAAAACTGGTATACGAAGAAATGAAGTTGTTTTCAGGCATAAAGAAACAACTGATTTCATTCCCATTTTGGTCGTTATAGAATATCCGACAAATTCCTTTTTTAATAAAAGCTATATGGTTACAGTATTGACCTTCATTAATCCATAATTCTCCTTTGGATAAGGGTTTAGCCTTAAAATACTTTTCAATAGCTAATTTTTCATCCTTCGTCAGATTGACTACTTGATCTATTGTATCTGTAATTGCCATATTAGTTTTTTGCGCTGGCTGCTAAGGTGTTTGTATAAGAATAGTTGCGGTTTTGTAGGCGAGGATTTTCCGAAGGAAAATCAGAAGCTAGCAAAACGCACTAACCTTCGATTATGCAATAAACTAAGCATTATTTTTATAAGCTGTTAGCACCTGCTTTTTATTTATAGATACTTTCAATATCCAACTCTTCAATTAGCATATTTTGAAGGGTTTTTAATTTTTTATTGTAATTAATATTTTCCTCTTCACTTTTTATTAGTTCGGATAATACCTCAAAAACAAAATTTTCTTCACCATATTCATTCCAATCTTTTTGGAAACTTCTATTCCTATGGTTTCCGAATTTGAGCTCCATTTTATGCCTGTTCCATTTTGATTCCATATCAATACTATGGTCAATCAGAACTTTGTTGTTTTTAATATTTTTTATTTGAAAAACTCCCATAGGAATTTTTCATTTGGTTGTACTCTTCTTTAAGTTCTTTTTTTGTTTTCATATTACATAAATCCTAATTGTTTCATAACAGTTACTCTGTCAAAAACTTGAGTGTGTCCACTAATTAAATTGTCTTTGAAATGATAAATTGTTAAGCCTTTTGTATTAATTGACTTTTTAGTTGGCGGATATTCTCCTATCATACCAAGGTTTGTTCCAGTTAATATCCAAGTTATAGCAACGTGATTTTCTTCTGGAATTGCAGATGTTATTTCAAAATTCATATCAGGAAATGAGTTGAATGAAGAATTCAATCGTTCTTTGAATTCTGAATGAGATAACGTTTGTCCTTCCCAAGGATCAGTTGTGTCAAGATGAATTGTATATTCTGGATGAACATATTGTTCAATTTTATCTAAACGTTTATTCCAAATTTCGTCTATGAATTCCCGAAGCAAAATTTCTTTATTCATTGTTGTAAATCGAATTTTTCTTATTTAAGTACTGCATGCAAATTATTTCTCTTGATTAAGATATTTTAACCCTTCATACAGAGCTATTAATGGAACAGAGCGATGGTTTTCTTTTTCAAAATATTCTATTTCGACATTTAGCGGAGCATCTGACTTATTTCTCATAAAAGCATAAAAAGAATCATGCCTTTTTTTATTCCTCTCATAACTAGCCTCTCCTTGATTGGCAGTAGCTATATAAAGTTTTTTATTCAATGATATGGATGAAATAGAATCAACTTTGTTTTTCATCATTTCCTCATTCCACCAAATACTTGGATCTATAGAAATATAAGCATTGAATATGCTATTTTTATCTATATAGGAATTTAGTGTAAGTAGGCCTCCTAAAGAATGCCCAACGAGAGTTCTAGATGGTTCTGTTCTATAATTTTCATCAATATAAGGGATTAGTTCTTTCTCAATGAAATTCAAAAACTTCCTTCCACCTCCCATAGTATTTGGTCGTTTGGTTTTAATTTTTGTAACCGTAAAATCTCGTTCACGGTCAACATTCTCTATGGCTATAATAATACTTTCTGGCATTAAATTGTTTCGATTCCTATCGGAACTCATAAAATGTACTATTCCTGATGCTGTTTTAAAATGAGTATATCCATCTAATAAGATGATAATTGGATATTTTTTAGCAACTTTGGATGAATCATTGTATGAATCTGGAAGACTGATCAAACAAGTTCTTTTTTCATCTAAAATATTAGATTTAATAACAAACTTACTTCCTATTATAATATCTGTTTTCGTTTGTCCGAATGTGGTTTGTACTCCGAAAAGAAGAATGTTGTATAAAATTGCAATTATCAAATATTTGATAGTTTGCTTAGTATGTTTGTAACTGAATTTTATAAGATTTGTGCGACTTAAAAGTCGGAGATTTTTCGGTTGTAGCAAATCGTTAGTTGAAAGTTTGTCGGTTCATTATTTAGTTTAAATGCAAGCATAAATTTTATGAGATGTTGCCATTAGTATAATAGTTGTACTTTTCCTTTTCCAATTCGGTTAATCATTTTTTTAGCATTGGTATTTTCAGGATTTAGTTCTAAAGATTTCTGATAGTTTATTTTTGATAACTCAAGTTGGTCATTTAAGAAGTAAGCTTCAGCTAAACTATCAAATGCATTAGAAGAATTTGGGTGTTCTTGAATATTTAATTCAAACATTTTAATGGCATAGTCCATGTTCTTTTTGGGTAATAAAGCATAGGCCAAATTATTTAATGTAGCTTCATAATCCAATTCTGGATTTTCATCTCTTACTTTAAAGTAGTTTCTTTTTGCATTTTCGAAATTCATTTTCAAAAATTCTGTTATTATTTTTTCATCAGATAAAGCAGGCTTATTTATTAATTTAGGTTCCACTATTCCAGCAATATGTTCGATTACTGTATTGTGAATTGGGTAATATTTATGACCATTAGAGAGATAAATAATTGTAATATCCTGATCAATAAATTTTCTAAAACCAGTTTGCATTCCACCAGTAAAACCATAAGATTTTATATTGTTTGTAAGGTATGAGTCCCATCCGTGTAAAAAAGCTCTTTTATCGTTAGCGAATTCAAATGGTTGCCACATTTTTGCTTTAGTATCCGGCTTTAGAAACACATCAGTATCTAGTTTCGTATTCCATATAATCAATTCGTCTAAAGAAATATTTAGTCCATTACAAGCATGAGCTCTTTTTCCACCAACAAAATTCCTCTTTTTAAGTACACCTAATTCATCATTATAATCATAGCGATAGACTCTATGAGGAATTATTTTTGTTAAATTGGATGAAAACAATACGTTACTTTTGGAATTTGAAAATTGATTTGTTAAAACAAATTCATCGAATGTTGTTGCTGTTACCTTTTCAATAATTTTTGAAAGAAGCCAGAAGTTTGTTTGATTATATTCCCATTGATTTCCTTTTTCAAAATGTATACTGTCTTTTGATATTTTTGAAAGCATTTCTTCATCGGATAAATCTCCTTGAAAAAGACTAAAATCTGGTAGTCCAGATGAGTGGGTTAATAAATTAGCAATGGAAATATTTTGCCATTTTTCGGGTAAATTTTCAATGTATTTAGAAATAGTATCGTCTAACGAAATTTTTTCTCGTTCTATTAACTGAAATACAGCTGTTGCCGATATTAGTTTTGATATTGAATAAACAGGAAACAAAGTTTGATTGTTTACTGGTGTGTTATTTTCTAAATTTTCTGTTCCAAAATAACCCTTATAAATAACTTCATTGTTTTTAACAACTGCTACTACTAAACCTGGAATTTCATGAACTTTTATCTGTTCTTTTAGGTAGGAATCAATTTCGTTTTCTAGTTGTTTAGAAGAGGATTTGGTTTTGTCATTTGTATTACTTTGACAAGAACTGATCAGGATGATTGATAAAACGAATACTATAATTTTTATTGTTTTCATTGTTTGGATTTCTCTATAAGACTCTTTAGGGTTAATTAAATGTTATGTTTTTTGTTGCATTTTTCGATTTATAACAGACCTTTATTTTATTAATATTCGTTTTTTTAAGCACTAAAACCGCTATTTTTTATATAGGTTGTTTGGTGCTGGCTTTTTTTCGAGTATTCCATATATTTCATTTTCTTACTGTATAAAATACACCTTTTTAATCTTATTGTTTTCAATATGGTAGAGTGCGACAGCTTCAATTATTTTATTTCCAATTCGAACACGTTCTTTATCTATAACAATATTCCCTTGAACTATTCTTTCTTTTAGTTCACAATGCAGATTAGGTGTGTTTTCAAACATATCGGAATATTGTTTTCTCATCGTCTCTTTACCCTTATAAAGCAGCTTGTTGGGAAAAGAATAAACTTCAACATCTTCAGCATATGGTTCTAAAAATGCATCAATACTTCTAAAGTTATATGCATTTAATTGTCGTTGTGCTAAATCTGTCGGTGAGTCTTTTATTAATGTATTCGGTTTGAAGACTATACCTTTATTGATAATAGTATTGATTTTGGTAAGGTTTTCAATGTCTTCAGTTGGATTAGCATCTAACAGAATAAGATTAGCTTTTTTGCCAATGCTAACTGTTCCGAATTCATTTTCATCATTAAAGATTTTTGCTCCATTTATTGTTGATGCTTGAATGATTTCCCAATTGCTCATTCCGCTTTTTTGCATTGCTTTTAATTCTGCTAAATAGGATGAAGCGTGTAAAGTTCCAATATTTCCAGCATCAGTACCAGTAGCAATTAAGATTCCCGCATCTGATAGAATTTTTAGATTTACCATACTAATTGAGTCAGCCTTAATTAAGTCGCTAATGCTTTTTTGAGAGTTTGCTTGGTTTTTGTAACTCTTGACTAGAGTAGTGTCAGACAAATGTTTTAGATCCAACAAAGACCCTAATTGGTATGGATCTGCTTTTTGCAACTCATAATTACTCATATTTATTTTTTGACCAAACGTATTTAGATATCCACTATGAACAATTAATGTTGGACAAAGAATGGTTTTATTTTTCTTCATTAATTGTACAAAATCGTCCTTTAAAATTTCATCATCTACACTATGCACCAGAAAATCAGCACCATTTTCAACGGCCAATTGTGCAGTGAACCGTTGAGTTGCATGTACGGCAACTTTCAAATTGCTTTTATGAGCTTCATTTATAATTGCTATTATTATTGGAAGGTTTTTATGAGCACTTTCCTCTATGTTTAAGCCGTCATTTCCTGCTATATACCAGATTTTGATGAAATCGGGATTATATTTTAATTGTTGATTAACTCCATTGATACCGTCTTCGATAGTTTTTGTTAATGTAAATGGCTCATCTTTTTCTAGATTCTCATATACTTTTGGCTCATAAGTAGTTAATAAAGGACCCGTGATGAAAATTGAAGGCGAAAAAGATTTATCTGTAAAATCTTTTCGTTGGTTAAGGAAATTATAGTTTGCGCCTACATCAATTACTGTAGTAATTCCATTTTGAAGGTATCTTCTTAATTTGGTTTCCATATCGGATTTTGCATACACGATTTCTTCGTTATAATCCTTAAATTTTCGTAAATCAATTGCATCTGGACGAGTATATAATCCTCCATTTTGAAAAAAATGAATGTGTGCATCTACTAGACCAGGGGAAAGATATTTATCAGACCCATCAATTATTGTAACATTTCCCGGAATCTTTATTTTATTACTTTTTTCAATATTTGAAATCAAATCGTTAGTGATTACAACTGTCTGATTAGGGATTAGTTTTTGTTTTTCTACATCTAATATTGTAACATCCGTAATATAGGTTTGTCCAAAAAGTGAAAATGATGAAATTAGAAACGTGAAAACTATATTGCATTTTTTTATCATTCTAATTGATCTTTTATTTAATTGTAGTTAATTTTCTATTCAGTACGAATCAAGCTTGAACCTAACATGTTAGTATATTGTTTGTTGCGTGGTTTAGCACGTAATTTATCAAATAAAAATCAAATAGAAACCCGTGAGGGTCTTCGTAAAGTAGATTCAGGGATTCGTCCGAAAAAGCGTAATTAAGCTCTGTTTCTTCTGCAGGCAAGGAATCGGATGCAAAATGCTGTACGTTATTTTTCCTTTTCTTTAGTAAGGTCAGGCAAACGTTTAATGAAATTCGATACACCCAAGTACTCCATTCCGATTCCTCCCGAAAGTTTTCTTTGCTTCTCCATATCTGTAAACACACTTCCTGATAATAATCTTCGAAATCTTCCTGGGAGTTTGTATAAGCTCGACATAACTTTATGATTATTCCGGCATAGGGTAGAATAGATATTTTGTAAAAATCACTGCTCAAAGGCGTTTATTATGGTTAGTGGCGTAAACGGGGAATTATTACAGATGAATTTATTATTTGTGATATGGATGGAGAATCTATCCCCGACCTGTTGGAAATTTGTTGGTGAACCCACTTATGAACTTTTCCTTTTTCTAACTATTTTCACAATACGGTTATATATGATTTCCGCCAAATTCCAATCGTATCCATCAAAATTGGTCGTGTTATTAAATTGAATGACAACCGTATCAATGTCTTTGTGGTATTTGGCAATACTCTGATAACCAACAAGTAGACCTGTATGTTCGTACACGTAAACGGAGGAATAGATTTCCTGTTCCCCTTCATTGAACACCGAACCATCGTTCAGTGCCCTCAAGAATTTGCCCACATCTTCTGCTGTAGCCAGCATTAAACCTGTATTTTCGTTCTTAAAATCTTTATCAATGCCAACATAATAGCCACTCATCACATCGTCCAGATCCACCTCCCTGAGCGACCCAAAAGTATTTTTTAGCCCAAGGGGCATCAAAATTTCCTCCCTTATATATTGCTGATGGGGATAACCTAAAGTTTTATCAATAAGGTCGGAAATCAACATATAATTGGTGTTTGAATAGCCATAATCTTCGCCCGGTTCAAAGTCGGCCGGTAAATCCAGCGCGTAATCGAGTGTTTCCTGTTTGTTTTTAGGCGGTTTTGTCCAATAATCAGGATGGTCTACAAAATTGGGAATGCCACTGCGATGTTGTAGCATCATTCTCAAGGTTATCTTGTCCGAATATTCAATTCTTTCGGCTAGTTCTGGAAAGTAATCGGCGAGCGTTTTATCCAATGATAAACGTCCTGCTTTGACTAATTTTGTAGTAGCAACAGCGACATATAACTTGGTAATGCTGGCAATCTTGAATAGGGCTTGCGGGTAGGCCGGTATTTTCTTTTTTCGGTCGTGCCAGCCCGCGGCATAAAATTCTGGCGGTTTGCCAGCTTGGTCCACATAAACAATCATGCCATCATATCCGTGATTAATACCTTCCTCTAATTGTTCCTGAACCGTATCGGGTAATGGTAAGATCCAGGCCTTTACCAAGATCCATGGCACGAACCACAGAGAGGAAATGCTCGCCACAATAAATACGATTCTGAGTATTCGTTTTATTTGTTTTTTCTTCATTTGATCGTATTTATTCTGGGCGATGTACCTTTATTAAATAGCCCATATCATATACTCTAGTACTCTAGGATTCCATCGAGCGGAATTTTCCGTAAGTATCTTAAGTTCGGCCAAACATAAAAATTTCCTTTTTAAAACCAACAAAACTATGAACAATAGCCGCTTAAGCTTTTTTAGTTATCGATCCAAATAGGTATTATAATCTTGCTTTCTGTATTTATCTTCAGTGCCATAGGAATCGATGCATCATTAATTGATTCGGTACTTACATCCCTTCCAGTACCATAGTTAATTTGTCCGAAAGAATTTTTATTCCCGTTGATTGCGATAACGATCCTACTGTTTTTTGAGATTTTCTTACTCACAATTCTGGTGTTGTCAAAAGTTATTTTTGTCAATTTATTCGGCGTCAATAGTTTTCGATGTTTCCTGCTTTCAGCATAACTTGCACGCCCAATATAAAAGCTCAAATGAAAATACTTACCTTCCGGAGTCAATTCGTATAGGTTGACACCGAAGTCGAAATCCTTTTTATTGGTCTCAACTTTTAATTCGCCCTTAAATGATCCGTTGATAATCGTTTCCTTTTTGAAAGGTTCACTCATAAATACAAGGCCATCATTTAAATTCAAACTGTCCTCTATAATTGGCGAGGGGTAATATTCTATATTGTTCATTTTTGTCCGGTCCGCAAAATTCACATCGAGTTGTAGGTCGACCCTACTTTTCAGTTTTTCGGTATCCAACGTGTAATGGCCCATGTTTTTGTGGGGACTCAAATAAAAAACCAACGAATCATTACCCATTTCCGAAAGGGAGGATGCGTGCATCCATGTATTGGTACCCATCACCTGAAAGTTTACCTTGTTTTGAAGTATGGCAGGTTTTTCCTTGCCTTTAAGTATATAATCAAACCAATCAAATACAAGCCCCTGTTTAATGTTCATATGTGCCACCTCATCAATTTGATAGCCCCTTAAATTGGCACTGGATGCAAATTGCGCGCCCCAATGATCATAAGGTCCAATTAATAGGTAATGTTCTACTTTCGGATTATACTTTAAATGTTCCAAATAATAATACATGGCCCCCCTTTGACCGTCGTCATAATATCCAGTAGTGGTAAGGATGGGAATGTTGATATGGGAAAAATCTTCCTTGTATGGAATCATATTTTGCCAATAGGTATCATAGGACGGGTGACTGATCCATTCCTGAAAAATTGGACTGGGAGTTCCGTCTATACTATCCATTTTATTATAGGCCTTGCCAGATTCGAACCAAGTATGCTCAAGCTTATTCCATCTGTCGCGATCAAAATTAGCTGCATTATCCAAAAACTTATTATTGGTTACATACGGGATCCACTTATATGGGAAATTCAGAAAAACATTATTTTCCATGGGGTCATCGATACCTGGGGCCACTGATACGGACGGGACGATAGTTTTTAAGGAAGGATGAACCTTTTCCTTCATGGATGCCCATTGGGAAAAACCATTATAACTACCTCCATACATGCCCACCTTGCCATTGTTCCACTCTTGATGGCTGATCCAGTCAATAACGGCATAGACGTCCTTATACTCGTATTTAAAGGGTTCAATGGCGTCGTTACTCTCCCTTTTCCCCCTAGAGGTAGCCACAACGCCCGCATATCCTTTTGATGCGGCCAATATGGCATCCCTTAGATTTGACCCATCCGCATAAATTGTGAATACCAAAATAGCGGGCATTGGTGCGGCCTCCCTTTTTCGCGCCGTTATAACCGTTAATTCTGCCCCGTCCCTGGCCGAAACGATGACTTCTTCCTTTATAATATACCTTCTGTTTTCATCGCGTTCCAATTCCTTAAAAACAATAGGTTCAGTGAGCGTAAAAACGTGGTATAGGAAATAAGATTTTAAAAGGATCAAGGCTTGATCAGAGGGTAGGGATGTGCCGGAAATGTTTTTATAATTGGTCTTAAAATCATTGGTGAATTGCGCGACGGCATCGTACGTCGTGAAAACAATGGTAGCCGAATATGCTTGTTCATCATTACAAGCCACCAAATACGATCTAAAAACCGACGCGTACGCATCGTTAAAAGTAGCACCAGAAGACACCTGCTTGATTTTGGCCTTTGAAAATAGTTCATATGGGATATATCCTGGGTGCCCATTATTCAATTCTGAATTTTTTCTCAGCGATCGAATCGTTTGGATGGAAGCCTCATAATCACCGGCGAGTATTTCAACCATATAACGATCGTTTGCTTCAATTTTTTGGTCCCCTATCTTGCTGTGCTGCAAATAATCCTTTGCCAAATTTTGCATACTTAGGTCCAAGGATACCGAGTCTGACAAATTTACCATGTCGTAGTTCAGTATTTGACCTATTACAGAGTGTTGGACTAAGGCCAAAAACAATAAGCCCGCTATTTTCTTCATGAATTCTTTTTTTTGCCCGCTAAATTATTGGGCACTTGTATAGTTAACCAGCTCATTTACATATAGACCATAGCCGTCATCGTTTACGTGTTTGATATACGTTTTTATTTCAGGGGAATACCACCAAGTATCATTCATTTCCCCTTTAAAACCCCTGGAATTTGTTACAATGCCCTTGTACTCAATTTTATAAGCCATGAACTTTCCAGCAACAACATTTAACTCTTCAAATGACGTGACTTCAACATCCTGGCTCGTTTTTCCCGTGGTGCCTTCATCATTTTTCCATTCCGATTCAAATTTCCATTTTTTTCCTACCTGCAATGGCCAATCACGAATAGGGGTTTTGCTTTTTTGGTTTAAGGTACTTGAAACCAGGACGGTATCGATACCATTCCAAAACCCCAAAGTGCCTTTAAATTCTACTACTTCTTGTGGGTCTTCGCCTTCGGCCATAATCTCCCCTTCTACCGAGCGTTTCCATTTCCAGGTCCATTTCTCTCCAATTTTAAAATCGTTAATTGTTGGTTCTTCAGTTATGGTATTGGCTGCTTTGGTTTTTGGCGCATTATTGCAGGCATTAAATGCTGCGATTGCCACTAATAATAGGATTAATAGGATTGGGTATTTTTTCATGGTTCTATAAGTTTAATCTTTTCGAGAGTTGCCCCCGACAAGCATAATTAATAAATTTGATTTCCTTCTTTGATGTAATCTTCCCATTATCAAGCTTTTTAAAGCTTAAATCAAGATAATGTTTTCTAAAAATCCAGATTGTCTATGCTACTTGTAAGCACCGTTTTATTCTTCTTATTTTACAAACTGTTCCAATTTTTAAATTTGGCAGATTGCCGGCTTGAAACCTCCAAGGATTCCCCGCTTGTTAAAGTAATTTGGAGCTTACCATTAAAATAGGGATGGATTTCCTTAATAAATTGCGTGTTAACTATTTGACTTCTGTTTATTCTAAAGAAAATTGTGGGATCTAGCTTTTCGGCCAATAGGTTTAATGATCGTTTGATCATTGCCTTCTCGTTTCCAAAAAACAAACGGGCATAATTGTCCATGGATTGGATGAGCCGAATATCCGTCAATGGAATAAAAAAACATTTTTCCCCGTCCTTTATAAAGATTTTGTGATTCATTGGCAAGGTATCCCTCTTTGCCCACCTTTTGGAAAACGCTGTTTTAATCTTTTCAATGGTTATTCTAAAACGTTCCTCCCGTAAAGGCTTTACCAGATAATCAATGGCGTTTACCTCGAAGGCCTTGACGGCATATTGATCGTAGGCAGTGGTAAATACCACTTCGGGAATTACCGTGAGCTCTTCCAATAGATCAAAGCCCGATTTTTCCGGCATATGGATGTCCAAAAAAATCAGATCCACATTTTCCTTTTCTATCAAAACAATGGCATCGTCCACATTTGCGGCTTCTCCAATCACCACAAATTCAGGATAATTGGAAAGGGCCCTTTTCACTTCTTCCCTTGCTAAACGCTCGTCATCTATGATTATGGTTTTGTACGTGTTCATTATTTGCGAATTGGAATGATTAATGTCGCTGTCACCTGATCACCGGCACTGTTTTTAATGGTAAAACTGGCTTCCCCATTGTACTGCAGCAACAATCTATTCGTTAAATTTTTAATCCCGATACCGGTTTCAGAGCCTTGACCTACCAAATTTCCAGGGTTTTGAACGACAATCTCAAGTTGTTGATCTTTTTGAACAATCGATAAAAAAATACTTCCGCCGTTTATACGTTTATCAATACCGTGTTTAATGGCATTCTCCACCAAAAGCTGAATACTTAAGGGCGGGATCATAGTGTCTTCCAAGCTTTGATCCATTGTGATAGACATATCCAATCGCTCTTCAAACCTTACCTTCTCCAGTTCAACGTAGTCTTTTACCAGCCCTAATTCGTCTCTAATAGGTATAAGGGAGGCACCCTTTTCATAAAGGGAAGAGCGCAGGATGTCAGACAATAAATCTATAGCCCTTCTGGCTGTTTTAGGGTCCTCTATGACCAATGACTTTATTGAGTTGAGTGAATTAAATAAAAAATGAGGATTCAATTGCTGGGATAAATTGTCTAATTGGGCCTGCTTGGCGATGATCGATAGTTCAGCGTTTTGTTGGGCCGTTTCAATTTCCATTTTATAATAATGGTATAAATGATAAGCCAAAATCCAAATAGCCATTAACCTTAAGCCGGTTAATAAAACGGGATCCCAATATTTTAACGAGTTCCACAAATCAACATCCTTACCCCCGAAAATATCCCAATAGTAATGCCATTTTAGATTTACGATCAACATATATAAAACCGCCAGCAGGATTATGGATGGTACAATTCTTACAAACAATTGAGGTAGGCTAAGGGAGTTCCAGCCAAATTTTAAAGCAAAGAACCTATAGCCATGTGTTAATACGATTCCGATCAAAATGTCAAGGACATAGTTGAGCAAAGTAAAAAAGTACCCATAATCGTCCCTAAAAAACACCACATACGCCCAGTAAATAGAAACCGTCCCCCATCCTAAAAGCTGGCACTTCCAATACAGGGAAACGGTCTTACCAATTGATATTTTATCTAATCTTTTCATTGATACCACAAAGTAAAAGGATACTTGACGTTATAAAAAGGAAAAGTACAGGAGCGTTAAGTTTAGGTGGTAGGCGTTATTTACGATGAATTATTTACTTGGAAAAAATAGATAGTTCCTTCGGATATATCAATTTGATCAATCTAACTTTAAACGGAAGCCTATCGATGGATTTAAAATCTGTGGCCCATCCGTACAATTGCCTCTTTCCATTGATTCTACAGGGTGTTTTGGCCGTTTTATTATTAGTAGCTTTTTTCCCTTTTCAATATTTTTAGGATTCGGTTATATTCGATTTCCGTTAAATTCCAGGTATATCCACCACTTGTGCTCACAAACTCAACAACGACCGCATCAATATCTTTGTGATACCTGGCAATACTGGAGTAACCAGGTAATAATCCCGTATGTCCATACTCATAAATGGACGAATAAATGGCTTGTTCATTATCGTTTAGCAAAGAGCCATCATTCAATGCCCTCAGGAATATACCCACATCCTCAGCCGTGGCTACCATTGAGCCTGCAGGGCTTATAAAATCGTTCTTTTTTAAATCGTCCTTATAACCCACATCATACCCGCTCATAACATCGTCCAAATCCACTTCACTCAGCAAACTGTAGGTATTGTTCAGCCCCAACGGCATCAAGATTTCCTTTTTTATATATTGGTGATGGCTATATCCCAACGTTTTATCCATAATTTCACCTATCAACAAATAATTCGTATTGGAATACCTATATTTTTTATCCGGTTCAAAGTCGGCCGGCTTATCCAGCACCAACTCCAGATTTTCCTTGTCGGTTCTCGGTGGGTGTTGCCAATAGCCAGGGGTGTCGGTGAAATTGGGAATGCCGCTCCGGTGCCGCACCATCATCCTCAAGGTAATTTTATCAGCATTTTCAATCCTTCCCACGAGTTCTGGAAGGTAATCTGCAAGGGTTTTATCCAAAGACAATTGGTTGTCATTTACCAATTTAGCGACGGCGACCGCAACATATAACTTGGTAATACTGGCAATTTTGAACAAAGTATGAGGGTCCGCAGGTATCTTTTTCTCCCTATTTTTCCAACCGGCAGCATAAAAGGAAGGTTCCTTTCCTCCTTGGTCTACATAAACGATCATGCCATCCAATCCAAGACCAATCGCTTGATCGACTTGTCCCTGAACCGTATCGGGTAAGGGTAAAATCCAAGCCTTAATCAAAATCCATGGTACGAACCATAAAGAGCTTATACTACCAAGAATAAATGCTATTCTAAACATTCGTTTTATCTTTTTCTTATTCATCTGTTTACTAATATTGGTTTTTATTGGTCGGACCAGCCCGAAAGAGTCGTTCTGGCGGGTGTAATTATTCACATCTCCGATAATTGCTTTTTAATATTCAATTATAAAAACATCCCTTTTAATTAAAGTTCTCTTTTTCATACGTTAATTCTAAGTTGTTAATTACTAGTGATGCGTTAACTTTTTAATTTTTTGTTGTATCTCAATGTTTACAGTACACTCAAAACGTTCTTTGATTTTTTGATTTGAAATGA
>JAIRBC010000025.1 GCA_022008415.1 Cerina litoralis | reverse complement strand
TATTCTTTCAATAAAGCAACGAAAGTAGATACTTCACAAGTTCCATTTAACAAGCTAACCCATATAGATCTGTGGTTTGTAAATCCGGATGTTTCCGGGAATTTTAACCAAGACTTCGCTGCCCTGGTCCCATTTATAACGGCGGCGCATCGCCATAATGTTAAGGTTCTTTATTCCATTGGGGGAGGGTCATATCAAGACCAGTACCATGCCCTATTAAAAAAAGATAAGAGACATAAGCTTATTAAGGATCTGGTCTCAAAGGTCACTAAATACAATGTAGATGGAATTGATGTGGATCTGGAATCCGGATATGCCTTTGGTCCCGACATGGATCCAAATTACGCAAGCTTTGTAGTCGAATTAGCAGAGGCCTTAAAATCCCACGACAAGTTGATTACCTCGGCATTGCCCAGTAGACCCGGTAATACGGTGACGCAAGAGGCATTGGCACAATTTGATTTTATCAATATTATGTCTTACGACCATACCGGTCCATGGTCCCCTAACCGCCCTGGAAACCACGCTTCTTACACCGATGCGATGGACGACCTGGATTATTATAGAAATACGTTAATGATACCAAAGGAAAAACTAATCCTTGGGGTACCTTTCTACGGGCATGGATTTGGTCCTGGGTTGAGCGATCCCGTTATTCCATGGATGACCTATAAGGATATCGTTTCTACGTATGCCGGGGCCGAGTGGGTAGACCATTGGCACCTCCCCAACGGTTACATCATGTATTACAACGGTATCCCCACAATCAAGAATAAAACCGAACTGGCAAAGAAAGAAGCCGGGGGGATTATGATATGGGAACTTGGTTATGACATACCTACCGGCAGTAAATCACTGCTAAATGCAATTAATCAAGCGGCCCATTAAATTACATTAAGCAAGATACCAGGTATCAGAATCATAAAAAAATCATAAATAGCTACCTTTTATAACATAGTACTGTAACATAAACACTAGTTCCTCGTCTGTTAGGTATAAATCATTAATTTATTAACCCCTAAAAGACAAAATCATGAACTCAATAGTAAGAGAAACACCAACGGAATCCAGAAAATTTTCTTTTTTTTCCAATTTCAGGAACAGTAAACGCGTCCAATGGGCAGAATATAGAAACTACGGACGATAAATGGTGTACCCAACAATCATCAATCATTTACGAACGGCCGAACGGCTTCAAAAGATACCGAAACAAGTTCGGCATAAAAACAACAGCCATGAGAACATTCATCAATCAATCCCCAACGGAATCCAAAAGGTTCGCTTATTTTTCCAATTTCAAGGATAGCAAAAGAGTCCGTTGGGCAAAATCACGTCAGTACCTTCATTGATCAACTGGCAACCGACCAGCAATTAAATGGGATAGGCTTTAATAAAGGTCTATCCCATTTTACTTTGGAAAATTTTCCATCCCCATTCCCATCCTAAATAAATAGCACTGTTATATTTAGACCAATTTCAATTCAACTATTCCATTTTTCAACAAACAGGATAACCGCATCCACTTATTACCTTAACATATCACCGTAAATTAGGTTCTAAAGAAAAATCAAAATTTCTTCGATAATTTTTATAGATCTCGTGGATATTTTTGATATAGAAGTGATTTAAACTTTTTTTTATACCTTCAAATTTTGCATTCCGAGGCAGAACGACAAAGTCGGGTGGACTGTACCATAATTTTGCCCTTTTTGATCGTGGCAGCCATGATCAAACCACTTAAAATTGATTTTCAACTGTCCACAAAATGGCTAAACTTTGTTACCGGCCCCAAGGTCGAATCCAGTGCGACAACAGAGCCAATAATTACTAAAAATGAAAGAATAAATTCAGAAATGACAAACTATGTTATAGAGGTAAACCAGGAGAAAACACAGGTCGCTACTAGTGATATATCGGCCCTGGACCTTATTAGGACCAATGCCGGCGATTTTCATCTTCTTGAAAAAAATCGAACCTATAGGATAAAATTACTACACGCCGATTACGAAAATAAATCCTTAACGGTTTTAGTAAACGAAAATAAATACCAAATAAAAATTGAGGATGAGTATGATATTCAGGTCAAGGAAATGGGACTGTTGGCCAACTCATCGCAAAAAGCAAATTCCGTAAAGGCTCCCATGCCCGGGCTAATCATTGATATCTTGGTCATGGAAGGACAAAACATTACCGATGGGACCCCCTTGGTAGTCCTTTCTGCCATGAAAATGGAAAATATAATTCTCGCAACGGGTGACGGCATTATAAAATCTATTAAGGTTAACAAGGAAGATTCTGTTGAAAAGGGACAATTGATCATTGAATTTGAATAATGAAAAAAATACTAATTGCCAATCGTGGGGAAATAGCGCTTCGAATTATGAAGACCGTTCAAAAAATGGGTATAAAAACGGTTGCGGTCTATTCCGAGACCGACAGGCGTTCCCCTCATGTTAAATTTGCCGATGAGGCAGTGCTATTGGGAAAAGCACCTTCCTCCGAATCGTATTTGGCCATGGATAAAATTATTGCGGCCGCAAAGAAAACGGGAGCCGACGCTGTACACCCAGGCTACGGATTTTTAAGCGAAAATGCGATATTCGCCCAAATGGTCGAAGATAACGGTATTATTTTTATAGGGCCATCCCCTTACGCCATAAAGGTAATGGGGGATAAGTTGGCCGCAAAAGAAGCGGTTCGGGACTATGGAATCCCAATGGTGCCCGGTATGGAAAACGCCATTAAGGAGGTGTCCTCGGCCAAAATAATTGCTGTAAAAATTGGCTTTCCCATTTTGATCAAGGCTTCCGCAGGGGGGGGTGGCAAAGGCATGCGGGTAGTCTATTCCCTAGAAGAATTGCCAGAGCAGATGAATCGCGCCATAAGCGAGGCCAAAGCCGCTTTCGGTGATGGTTCGGTTTTTATTGAAAAGTACGTTAGTTCTCCCCGTCATATTGAATTTCAAGTCCTTGCCGATACCCACGGAAATATCGTCCATCTATTTGAGCGGGAATGCAGTATTCAGCGGCGGCACCAAAAAGTGGTAGAGGAAGCTCCATCCGCAATACTTACGCCGGAGATAAGGTCGGCAATGGGCAACGACGCCGTAAAAGTGGCCAAGGCTTGCAAATATGTAGGAGCCGGTACGGTAGAGTTCTTATTGGATGGGGATTTGAATTACTATTTCTTGGAAATGAACACACGTCTGCAGGTAGAGCATCCGGTGACGGAATTGGTAACCGGTATTGATCTTGTGGAACAACAGGTTAAAATTGCACGTGGCGATATTCTGGAGTTTGCCCAAGAGGATCTGTACCTAGATGGTCATGCTCTCGAACTTCGGGTTTATGCAGAAGACCCTATGGAGAATTTTCTGCCCAGCACGGGGACTTTACAGACCTATATAAGGCCATACGGGCCGGGGATACGGCTAGACGATGGTTTTGAGGAGGGCATGGAAGTCTCCGTCTATTACGATCCTATGATATCAAAATTGATTACCTATGGGAAAAACAGGCAGGAAACCATTCAACTAATGATCGGGGCTATTGACCAATACAGGATAGAGGGAGTGGCCACTACCCTACCCTTTGGAAAATTTGTATGCCAACACGAAGCTTTTACCTCGGGTAATTTTGATACGGGTTTCGTCAAGAAACACTATTCCCCGGAACAACTGGGGAAACGGTATGCCGAGGAACGCAGGATTGCGGCCCTGATCGGATTAAGGCTATACCTTGAAAATAAGGAATTGGTAAAAATACCAGCGCAAATTTCTTCCAACTGGTCTAAAAGAAAACTGTAGCGCCATTAAACGAGATGAAACCTATAAATGGAAGATAAAAAAAGAACACTGAAGGATAAATTGGCAAAATCCCGACTTGGGGGTGGTCAAGAACGAATCGATAAGCAGCATGCCAAGGGAAAATTGACCGCCTGGGAGCGCATCCACTTTTTGTTGGATGAAGGCTCATTTGAAGAAATGGGAGCTTTGGTAACCCATCGTACCAAAGATTTTGGAATGGACAAACAAGTAATTTTGGGCGATGGGGTGGTAACCGGTTACGGTACGATCCACGGAAGGCAAGTCTGCGTCTATGCACAAGATTTTACGGTTTTTGGCGGGGCACTTTCAGAAACGCATGCGGAAAAGATATGTAAGATTATGGATATGGCCCTAAAGATCGGCGTTCCGGTAATAGGATTAAACGATAGCGGCGGGGCCAGAATTCAGGAGGGGGTCCGCTCCCTCGGCGGATATGCGGACATATTTTATAGAAATGTCATGGCATCTGGGGTAATCCCCCAAATATCGGCCGTCATGGGGCCCTGTGCCGGGGGTGCCGTGTACTCCCCTGCCATGACCGACTTTATCCTGATGGTAGAGAATTCGAGCTACATGTTCGTCACGGGACCAAATGTGGTAAAAACGGTGACGAATGAGGAAGTAACTTCCGAGGAATTAGGGGGTGCCCAGACCCATGCAACAAAATCGGGGGTAACCCATTTAACCGCTGGAAATGATATTCAGTGCATTGATCAAATTAGAAAATTGATCGGTTATATACCGCAAAACTGTGAGGATAAGCCGCAGGATATGCCCTGTGAATTAAACGATGAAATACGGGAAGTGCTAGAGGGGATAATTCCCGATAACTCTAACCAGCCGTACGACATGCGGCAGGTAATAGACGGTATTATCGATACGGGCACCTTTTTTGAAATCCAAAAGGATTATGCCCAGAATATTGTGGTAGGATTTGCCCGAATGGGAGGAAAAAGCATTGGTATTGTTGCAAATCAGCCCATCTGTTTAGCGGGAGTTTTAGATGTGGATAGTTCTAAGAAAGCAGCCCGGTTTACGCGTTTTTGCGATTGCTTCAATATCCCACTTTTGGTTTTGGTAGATGTACCCGGTTTCTTGCCGGGCACCGATCAAGAATGGAACGGTATAATTACCAACGGAGCAAAATTATTGTATGCATTAAGCGAGGCTACGGTGCCGAAAGTAACCGTTATTACCAGAAAAGCTTACGGTGGGGCTTACGATGTAATGAACTCAAAACACATAGGCGCCGATTTTAACTATGCATGGCCAAGTGCCGAAATCGCCGTGATGGGAGCCAAAGGTGCAAGTGAGATCATCTTTAGAAAGGAAATCGTTTCCTCCGACGACCCCGAGGCAAAGTTGGCCGAAAAAGTGGCCGATTATGCCAAGAAATTTGCCAATCCATATAGCGCGGCCGAAAGGGGGTTCGTAGATGAGGTAATACTGCCGAAGGACACGAGGAGAAAATTGATAAAAGCCTACACCCTGCTGCAAGATAAAGTGGTGAATTTACCAAAGAAGAAGCACGGGAATATTCCTTTGTAATAGTGTTTAAAATTAATCTGTAAAAAGGGGACGTAAAGGAATTTGCAATGCAATGAACACATAGGCAATTGGAAAAATATGAACTTCATTATTTAAGCAAGTCCAAAATTCGTTGGGTTAAATTATTATCTTGCATATAGGCTTACGGATACTATAGCAAAATTCACAATTACAAAAATTAAAAATCAACTACTGCGCATATTGACGACATAACTATTTAAAAATCACATTATGGGATCACGACGGAATTCGTAAAAATCAAATGGTGAAAAGCTTCCAAGAAACAACTTGTACAACTCATTAACGCTCTTTTATTAAATACATGAAGTCTATATCAACCTGCATAAAACAATATGGCGACCGACCACAATCAATGGCCTCTATCGTAAAATTCCTTCTGGCCGTATTACTCCTTAGCTTTGCAATAGCTTGCAGCAAGAAGGAAAAAAGAATACTGGTTTTCAGCAAAACCGAAGGCTATAGACATGCTTCCATAGGACCGGGTATACAGGCCTTGAAAAAATTGGGGGCCGAAAACGGTTTTAAGGTAACCGCCACCGAGGATACGGGATATATAAAAGAAGATTCGCTAAGGCAATATGCCGCCGTACTATTTTTGAGCACTTCGGGAAACATTCTCAACGACGTGCAACAGGCCGATCTAGAACGATATATTCAGGCAGGTGGGGGTTTTGTGGGCATACATGAGGCGGTCACGGCAGAATCTGATTGGCCCTGGTACCATAAATTGGTGGGGGCGAGGTTCGATGGCCATCCAAAAGTGCAGGAAGCCACATTAAAGGTTATCGACAGAGACCATCCTTCCACGTCTTTCATGGATAGAACTTGGGTCAAAACTGACGAATGGTACAATTTCAAAGATTTCGATCCAGGTATTGAGGTAGTCATAGCCATTGATGAAAACAGTTATGAAGGTGGCAAAAACGGAACGTACCACCCCATTTCCTGGTACCACGATTTTGATGGTGGGCGTTCATTTTATACAGCGATAGGCCATTCCGAAGAAACCTATGACAACGCCAAATTTTTAACCCACGTGCTAGGAGGCATTCAATACGCCATGGGAGATAACGAACTAAATTACCAACAAGCCAAAACCGACCGCGTCCCCCCGGAAGACCGATTTGCGAAAACGGTCCTCGATTTTAACCTGAACGAACCTATGGAACTCGACGAGCTTCCCGGTAAGGGTATTTTGTTCGTAGAACGCCGAGGTCTCTTGAGATTATACGATTTTAAGACCAAAAAAACAGAGAACTTGGCCCAATTAAACCTGTTCTATGGTAACGAGGACGGTCTTCTGGGCCTGGCCGTAGACCCCGACTACAAAAACAATCACTGGATCTATTTGTTCTATTCCGTTGCCGGTAAAGAATCCAAACAACACATTTCCCGTTTTAATTTAGAGGACAACAAATTGGATCTCGCATCGGAAAAGGTATTGCTCACCATCCCTACCGACAGGCATTGCTGTCACAGTGGAGGCGCCTTGGAATTTGGACCGGACGGCAACCTGTTCATTACCGTAGGCGATAATACCAACCCTTTTGAATCTTCAGGCTTTGCGCCCATTGATGAGAGGGAAGGCCGAAAAGGTTGGGATGCCCAGAGATCTGCCGGAAACACCAATGATCTGCGGGGCAATATACTAAGGATAAAACCAGAGGACGACGGAACGTATTCTATTCCCAAAGGAAATCTTTTCCCGGAAGGCACTCCTAAAACCAGGCCAGAAATCTATGTAAAGGGCTGTCGCAATCCGTTCCGGGCCTCCGTAGACAGCAAGACGGGATATCTCTATTGGGGAGATGTAGGTCCAGATGCCGGAAAGGCCGACCCTCAACGCGGCCCCAGTGGAATGGGGGAATATGATCAGGCCAGGAAAGCGGGCTATTGGGGCTGGCCGTATACCAGGGGGTACAACGAACCTTATAATGATTTCGATTTTGTCGCTGGTAAATCAGGCGAGAAGTTCAACCCCGACCATCTGATCAACGATTCCCCTAACAATTCGGGAATGCAACGATTGCCCCCGGCCCAGAAATCGATGATTCCTATGACCTACTATCGATCAGAAGAGTTCCCATGGATGGGCGAGGGAGGGATAAATCCTATGGCCGGACCGGTATTTCACGCTTCCGATCAACCCAATGCCCACCAACAGTTCCCAGCATATTTTGAAAACAAATTGTTTCTGTACGAATGGATGCGCGATTGGATTTATGTGATAACACTGGACGACGATTACAATTACGTGAAAGCGGATGCCTTTATGCCCAACACCGAATTTTCGCACCCTATGGATATGATATTTGGGTCTGACGGAAATCTATACGTATTGGAGTATGGGCAAAAATGGAATAGCCAGAACCTCGATGCCCGTTTGAGCCGTATTTCCTACATTTCGGGAAACCGGAAACCCCTGGCGAAAATAACCCAGGATAAAAGTGTCGGTTCGATTCCTTTGACCGTGCAATTTTCGGCGTCCGGATCCAAGGACTTTGACGGGGATGTATTGGATTACCAATGGTTTTTTACGAAGGAAGAGGTTCAGTCCAACGATATAGCCCCTACCTACACTTTTACCGATCCAGGGAATTACACGGTGCGCTTACATGTTACGGACGCCCAAGGGGAAACCACTTCCACAAGCAGTAAGATCCTAGTGGGCAATGACGCTCCACAACTGAGCATTCAAATTGAGCCTAGCGATACCCTATATTGGGACGGCAAAGAAGTAAATTATAAGGTGGTCGTGAGCGATAAACAAGACGGAAGTACAACGGATGGCACTATAGGGGCAAGCAACGTAAAGGTAACCTTTAATTTTGTCCCGGAAGGCAAGGATATGGTCCAAGCCACCGTCGGCCACCAGCGCAATACCGTGCCCGAAGGCAAACAGGTCATCGACGGCACCGATTGCAAGGCTTGCCACGCGGTTTCCGAAAAGGTTAACGGCCCCAGTTACACCGAAATAGCCAAGAAGTACACGGAAAACGACAAGGGTTATCTAATAGCCAAGATAATAAAGGGTGGTGCCGGGGTTTGGGGAGAAAGCCCTATGTCTGCGCACCCACAATTGAAGATGGAAGATGTCAGTAAAATAGTGGATTATATCCTCTCCTTAAAGCCAAACAATGCGACCGCAAGATCACTGCCCTTGGAAGGTACTATATCGTTTGGAGAGCATTTAAAGGGTAAAAAGGAGGGCTCCTACGTATTGATGGCATCGTATTCGGACGATGGAATTACTGGACAAGAAGGGTCGGAGCTGGTGACCAGCGAACAGATCATATTCAAAAAGCAAAAAACAAATGATAATTAATCGATGCAAAACAAAAGGGCAAAATTCGGTCGGGATGGATTTATAAAAATCGATTCCCTACTTTCTATGGACGAAGTAGAAGTGCTTAGGTCCATTTACGATGAATTGTTGCAAGACAGGACTAAAACCGGTCTATTGCGCAGCGATTTGGCCGGATCAGGCGATGGCTCCGATAAAAAGGTAGAACGTATTACCCAAATTATGAGGCCTAGTACTATAGAGCCCCGATTACAGGAAAATAGTGCTTATAATATGGCGCTGCAATGGGCAAAGGACTTGCTTGGATCGGATATGGAACTCGATTTTGACATGCTGATCAACAAGGCTCCCCATACCAATACCCCTACCCCTTGGCACCAGGATGCCGCCTATTGGATCAATTTGCCAGACAAAAGAGCTGCAAGTTGTTGGATCGCGCTGGACGATGTGTTCGAAGAAAACGGCTGTATGTGGTTCATCCCCAAAAAAGAAGGAGAATCTATCCATCCTCATAAAAACCTTCCCAACGGGGGTGCGTTATACTGCGAGACGGATACTAAAAATGCAAAAAGTATCCCATTAAACCCAGGTGGATGTACTTTTCACGACGGATTTACGCTTCATTTTAGCCAAGGCAATACCACCGAAACCCAGAGAAGGGCGTTGATCTTAAATTTTAGGCCACAAAAAATGATCGAATTGGAACGGGCCCAGGGCGTGGACCATACCGGGGAAAGAAAATCTAGGAATAACTAATTTAAACGAATCCTATTGAAAAAGGAAGCTCTTGTATTATTATTCATGCCTTTCTGTGGTTTTATGGACTATGGGGATGGTAATTTTTGATTAAAATACGGAAGAAAACGAACTCAACTATCAATTTCTAAAAAATGGAACCGCTAAAATTTATCCTTTTTCCTATTTTTTTTGCCATTTTCTACCCTGGTAAGTATACCCTCCCGGACAATAAATCTTCCATTGAAGTAACGGTTGTTGACCATTTCACAAAGGATCCAGTTGCCGTCCGCGTAAAAATCACCAATTCCAAAGGACAGGTGCCCGGTCTTCCAACGGAAGCCATTTCCATCATGTACGGAAGAAATGACGAGCCCGAACGATACGGATATCAACCGGATAGTTCATTTTATATAGACCACCATTTTAAGCTCAATCTCAAACCTGGGAAATATAATATTTCGCTTTCAAAGGGAATCGAATATATGGATCAAACAAGAAAGTTTGAGGTTAGGGAGGGGGAAGTAAATGAACTGAAATTTGAAATGAAAAGATGGGTCAAGATGTCAGATCTTGGTTGGTATTCTGCCGATGACCATATTCATATCCGCAGGTCTCCACGCGAAAATCCATTGATATTGAAATGGGTCGAAGCCGAAGGTTTGAATATTGGGATTTTACTTCAGATGGGCGATTTCTGGTCAACCTATTTTTCCCAGTATGCATTTGGTGAAGAGGGGGTATATGAAACCGATGCCGGTCTGCTCACGCCCGGACAAGAAGAACCAAGGACCCATGAAATTGGCCATACGATTGCCTTGGTGGCCGATGACTTTGTTAGGTATAGCAAGGCGTATTATTATTATGATAAGGTTTTTGACAAAGTACACGAATTAAACGGAATTACGGGATATGCGCATCAAGGCATGTCCTTTAACGGTTCTACCGGGATGACCATGGATGTTTTGGAAGGAAAAGTAGATTTCCTCGAATTGCTCCAGTTTTGTGTCGAAGGAGGACCGCTACTGACCCAAAACTACTACCACTATCTGGACCTGGGCTTTAAGCTGACCGCAACTGCAGGATCGGACTTTCCGTGGTGTGGTAACGGACCCCTGTTCGGTACCGATGCCCCGAATTGGAACGCCAGGATCGGGAATGTCAGGTTTTACACCCATGTGGATGGACAGTTTGAATATCAGGCGTGGAAAGAAAATCTAAAAAATGGCCACACCTTTGTCTCCTCTGGCCCAATGATCGATTTTAGCATTGATGGCAAACTCCCCGGCGATGAAATTAATTTACCGAAGGCGGGAAAAATATCCATCAACGCAAAGGCCATGGGCAACATAAGCCAAATACCGTTGACCAGGTTAGAGATAATCGCGCACGGTAAAGTTCTTAAACAAGTAGTTCCAAATGGAGACGAACAGACCATGGAGAACATGGAATTACACCTGGACCTCGACGTACAAAAAGGTATTTGGATCGCTGCTAGATGTTATGCGGGACCAAACCAAGTGGCACATACAACCCCAATTTACATCACCGTAAATAATGATGGATTCCATAATCCAGAAACGCTTGAGAATTATCTAGCCTTAAACGAAAAGTATCTGGACGAACTGGAATCGGAATTGGAAGAACCCAATGATCGTGTGGAAAAACGCGCGTGGTGGTACAGGGATGGCTTAGAAGAAAGGATAGCTAATACGAGAAAGATTATTAAATCCCTTAAGAAAAGGTAACATGGAACGGATTACAGTAAAAACAAAAATACAAGCTTCGGCCAAAATGGTTTGGGATCTTTGGACCGGTCCCGAGCACATTGTAAAATGGAACACCGCTTCCGACGATTGGCATACGACCAAAGCTGACAACGATTTAAGGGTTGGGGGAAAGTTCAGGTCCAGAATGGAGGCAAAGGACGGTAGTTTCGGTTTTGATTTTAGCGGAACCTACATTTCGGTGGAACCATATAAAAGCATTGCCTACACCATGGACGACGGAAGGAAAGCAGAAGTAGACTTCAAAGAAAACATAGGGGAGACGGAAATTGTCACCGTCTTTGACGCCGAATCCCAGAACCCCATTGAAATGCAAAGCAATGGCTGGCAGGCCATTCTGGACAACTTTAAAAAGTACGTAGAGAATTTTTAAGCTGTGCCCTTTCATAATAAACTCGAGTCCTTCGATCGCCCATTTTACTCGACTTAGGCTTGGAAGCAGTATAATATACCGCTTCGCCCCTAGTCTCTTCCCCATGCCGGAAAAGGCTTTATTTACCCCAATCATTTCCCCGTAGACACCATATAATCCCATGTTAAAATCAAATTAATTTTTAATTAAACAAACGTTTAATTAAAACAAATGTTTAAATTTGCGCCCTAATAACTAATGGAGCGCATATGGAATGGAACGAAAAACAGATCCGAATTTTGGAGATAGCCGAAAAATTGTTTGCAGAAAACGGTTTTGACGGCACTTCGATCAGGCAAATCTCTAAAGAGGCAGACATCAATATCGCCATGATCTCCTATTACTTCGGTTCCAAAGAAAAATTGTTGGAAGCCCTATTGCTCTATAGAACTGGAGATTTTAAAATGGAGCTGGAATCCAGGGTTGCTAAAGAACAGGACTTTCTTAAAACGGTGGAAGACATTGTGGAACTGGTGGTAAAAAAAATCCATAGAAACCGTCGAACTTATAAAATAATCCACTTTGAATACTCCAACGAAAACCGGAATATCGATTTTGACAGTTACATCGAACAAAAAAAGGAAAACTACAAATTGATACAAAATTTTGTCGAAAGGGGCCAAAAAGCAGGAGTATTCGCAAAAAATATCCGAACGGAACTTATCATACCCACCGTGCTGGGCACCTATTTTCACTTCTATTACAACAAGCGGTTCTTTCAATCCTTACAGTACCTCAATGAACCGGCCGACATAGACCAATATGTAACCGAAATACTAACACCACACGTACAGAAAACCATTAAAGCACTATTGACGTATGAAGTTTAAATATGTAATCATTGCCTTGTTTTTCTTTCTGGAATTCAATTTTAACCAAGCACAACAATCTACGCCTTTAACGCTAGAAGGGGCGGTACAACTTGCCTTGGAGAACAGCAACAAATCCAAAATCGCCGACGACAAGGTCGTAACCGCAGAAAACGAACTGAAGGTTACGAAAAACCTGAGGTATCCCGATGCCGTTGTATCGGGACAATATCAATATTTGCCCCACGCCCAAATAGACCTACAAACAAACAAAGATAGCGGGGAAGGTAACGAGGGCAACAGTGGAAGCAACGAAGGTAGTTCGGGAACCCAGATACCGAACGTCAATCAATTATTCTTGGGTCAGGCCAACATTACCATGCCGGTCTTTACCGGTTTTAAACTCAAAAATACCGTAGCGGCTAGCAAAAATGCCTATAAAGCCGCAACTTTCAACTCCGCCAACGACAAGGAGCAAATTGCCTTGGAAACCATCCACGGTTACATGGAACTTTACAAGGCTAAACAGGCGGTTGGCCTGATGGAGGAAAACCTAAAAAGTGCACGGCAACGGGTAAAGGATTTTACCTCTATGGAACAAAACGGACTCTTGGCCAAGAACGATCTTTTGAAGGCCCGCCTTCAAGCCGCCAATATTGAGGTCGCCCTTGAGGAGGCCCGAAAAAATGAGCGCATTCTGAACTATCAATTGGCCATTACCCTAAAACTTCCCCAAGACACACAAATAACCACTACCGAGACCGAATTTAGACCTGCACCAAAAAATATAGAATCGGACCGTATTTCACGGGGCGATCTTGCCGCTTTACAATATCAGGAACGGGCAGCAAAAAACCAGATCAAGATAGCCCAAAGTAAATACTACCCTACACTATCCGTAATGGCCGGGTATATTGCCCTAGACGTACAGAATGCCCTTTCGGTGACTAATGCCATGAATTTTGGATTAGGTCTCTCCTACAATTTTGCCGATATCTTCAAGACCAAAAGCGATGTTAAGGTTGCCAAAAGCAGAGCCTTGGAAGTGCAACACACCCTGGATTTGGTTTCGGATCAAATAAAGGTGCAGGTTAAAAACGCCACGGAGGAATACGAATTGGCCTATAAGAAATACAACGTCTATATAAAATCTGAAGAGCAGGCCTCAGAAAACTTTCGTATCGTAAAGGACAAATACGACAATGGCCTTCAAAACACCAACGACTTGTTGGAAGCCGACGTAGACCAACTACAGGCAAAGATCAATTTGGCCTACGCAAAAGCCGACATTACCCAAAAATACTACGAACTGCTTACCACAGAAGGGAAACTAACTAATACAATTACCACAAATTAAATATGGATAAAATGGAAAACAATAAAAAGACCAATAAAAAAGTGGGCATTGCCATAGCCGTATTATTCGGTATCGGGGTCCTTTGGGGCACCTATAAATTTGTTCATTCGCTCTCTCACGAAAGTACCGACGATGCACAGATACAAGCCAACATGAGCCCTATAATCCCACATATCAGCGGTTATATTAACCAAGTCTACGTAACTGACAACCAATTCGTAAAAAAGGGAGATACCCTTTTCACAATAGACGATCGGGATTATCTGGTAAAACTGGAACAGGCAAGAGCCAACTTGGCCGCAGTCCAAAGCCAGGTATCCGTAGCCAAGGCCGGTATAGGTTCCTACCAGGCCAACGTAGGGGTAACCAAGGCCCAGGTAAGTTCAGCCGAGGGGAATATTGAATCGGCCAAGATAAAATTATGGCGAGCTACCAATGACTTTCAGCGATATGAGAATCTCTACGCCAACCACTCCATTACCGAACAACAATACGAGCAGGCTTTAGCGGCCAAACAGGAGGCCGAACAACAGGTTAAGGTCCTTCAAGACCAACAGCGTGCCAGGGCCAATCAAAAAACCGCGGCGGTTTCCCAGACCAATATCTCCAAAAAACAGGTGGCCGTGGCAGAAGCCAATGTAAAAAGCGCACAGGCAGTGGTAGATGCAGCCCAACTAAACCTGGATTACAGTGTGGTAACGGCACCCATAGATGGCCAGTTGTCCAATGTAGATCTGCAATCGGGGCAGTTTGTCTCCCCCGGGCAGTCCCTATTTTATTTAGTGGACGCCCACAAGAAATGGATAGTGGCCAACTTTAAGGAGACCCAATTGGAAAAAATAAAGTTGGGTCAGAAGGTAAGTATCGAAGTAGATGCATTTCCCAAACTGGAGCTAGAAGGGGCAATTACCGCATTTTCTCCGGCTACGGGCGCCCGATTTTCCCTGCTTCCCCCGGATAACGCTACCGGAAACTTTGTTAAAACGGTTCAACGACTACCCATAAAAATCGATTTTACCAATGCCAACGATACCCTAGTAATGAACAAGCTAAAATCGGGGATGAACGTAGATGTAGATGTTCACTTGAAATAGAAAAGAATTAAACGCTAATCTTAAATGGTTCATAGAACTGTAGCAATTCACCTTTGACCATCAACCGAGAAAGCATGCAAGACGAAAACGAACTGGTAGAATATGGCTTAAGAAGGGTCATCATCACCATAACGGCGGTAATGTGCGCTCTTTTGGAAATCGTTGACACCACCATTGTAAACGTGGCCCTCAATGATATGAAGGGGAGCCTAGGCGCCACCCTTACGGATGTTGCTTGGGTGATCACGGCCTACGCTATTGCCAACGTTATAATAATCCCCATGACGAGCTGGCTCTCCAAACAATTTGGTCGCAGGAACTATTTTGCAGCCTCCATCATCATTTTCACCACGGCCTCTTTTCTTTGCGGAAATGCCACCAGCTTATGGGAACTCGTAGCCTTTCGTTTTGTACAGGGCTTGGGAGGGGGAGCACTATTGGTTACCGCACAAACCATAATTACGGAAAGTTATCCCTTGGCCAAAAGAGGAATGGCCCAGGCCATATACGGGATGGGAGTAATAGTAGGGCCTACACTCGGACCTCCGTTGGGAGGATACCTAGTGGACCATTTTTCATGGCCCTATATATTTTACATCAACATACCGTTGGGAATCATGGCAACTTCCCTCACCGTTTTGTTTGTACGTAGCCCAAAATATGGAGCGAAACTTAGGGCGAACCAAGTGGACTGGTGGGGTATTGCGTTATTGGCTGCCTTTATAGGATCTCTACAGTTTGTTTTGGAGCACGGACAGCAGGACGACTGGTTTGCCGACAATACCATCCTGTCCTTGAGCATCATATCCATATTTGGATTTTTACTGTTTCTATGGAGGGAAATGACCTATGAACACCCCATTGTAAACTTAGGGGTGTTAAAAGACAGCAATTTGAGAATTGGAACCATCATGACCTTTATTTTGGGATTCGGGGTATATGGATCTACCTTTATTATCCCGATCTACACCCAATCTATTTTGGGGTGGACGGCCACTGATGCCGGACTTCTGCTAATTCCAAGCTCTATAACGACTGGTCTTATGATGCCCGTAATCGGTAAATTAATCGAAAAAGGAGTCTCCCAAAAATATTTGGTCGCCTCTGGATTTATAATCTTTTTTATTTATAGTTATTGGATGCACATCTTTATTACCCCGGATACGGGAGGGGAGCACATGTTTTGGCCGTTAGTCGCAAGGGGTATGGGGCTAGGGCTGCTTTTTGTACCGATTACCACTTTATCCCTCTCCACGCTTAAAGGCAAAGATATTGGCGACGGTGCGGCATTTACGGGAATGATGCGGCAATTGGGAGGATCCTTTGGTATAGCCATTATCACCACAATGATCGCACGTTGGACCCAACAGCACCGAGTAGATCTTATACCCAATATTACCGCTACAAGTACGGTAGTGCAGGATAGAATACACGGACTACAACAAATGTTTATCGCCAATGGGTTTAGTTTTAACAACGCCTTGGACAAGGCGTATCAAGTTTTGAATGTCACTATAATGAAACAGGCCACCATTCTTTCCTATATGGACGTATTCCTTTTTATGGGCGTCATATTCCTTATTTGCGTTCCCTTTGTTTTGTTGATCAAGAAAGGGGCCGGCAAGGTCGATATTTCCAAAGCGCATTGATTGGCTGGAAAATTAGGACCGCAAAATATATGACAAAAGGCATCTTAAAGGACTGTTAACCCGTTAACAAAATCTTACCTCTTATTTCTTTGTATCCAGTAAGTATCCCCTTATACTTACCTGAATCAAAAAAAATAAACAGATGGGAATTATTGAAAATAAAAAGAAATATAAAAGAAAGGTAGAACAGACAAATCCAACTAATCCTTCGGGCAACACCAAGCTCAAGAATAAAGGATTTGATATGGACAAAGAAACGATTAGGGAGCAACAGAGCAAAAAGTAACAATTTGCCGAACTAAAAGAACTCCTTATATTGCATGACCCGGAAATCTATCGTATTGAATTCCGGGTTTTTTCGCTTCATGGATTTATAACGCTCCAAACTCCCTACGGCCCTATTGGCGGAGCCGGAGGGCGCGGTCAGGGATACTGTTGTTATCGATCTATTCGGTTCTTTTGGGAGGAAGAATCGATGGATACGTGGCACTTCATTTGAAATCAATTTCAAACGCGATCCATGTTCCTTTAAATGCCTTCTGAAAAAGTATTCGGGTCCGTTCTTGCTATTGCCACCGGTAAACAAAAGGGTACCTATATTTGGGTATTGCTCCAGATACCCGATCAAATTGCGAAGTTTTGCATTTTGCATTCCCAGATCGGTGGCATCCACCTTTTCCCGTTCTGCGCTGGCCACCATATCACAAATTCCAATTTTATAATCATGCAAAAATTTGATGCGTTGTTGAACGGCCTCCTCGCTGGTCTCGAACTTTAAGCCCAAATCGAATATTTTATCCAAAATAACCCACAGCTGGCCATCACGGCTACCATAGCAAAAGTCAACGTCGCCATCTTTTAAAATCCCTGTGGTAAAACGCGGTGGCGGAAGGGTTCCCACAATCAGCTTAGTGGCTTCAGGAAATAGAAAAGGTTCGTATGGATGGGTGTGGAGGAACATGGTTCTACTTCTTCAGCGTAATAATAAACACTCCGGTTGCACCCCTTGCCCCGTATATTGCCGCGTCGCTATCCTTTAGAAGTTCAATCGATTCCACATCTTTTGGAAGGAACTGGTTCAACGCCGTGGAAGAAACATAATTACCATCTACCACAACAAGTGGCTCGGACGGATTGGCCCCCAAGGAATTTAAATCTCCGGAATCTGTTGGCAGACTGGAATACCCTCTGACCCTGATATCGGACCCGCGTACCGTCACTCCGGTAAACATTGCCTTTATCAGATCATAAATGGAACTGTAATTTTCATAGTCTGAAGGATCTACCCTCCTTTTTCTGTTGGTATCTACGGTAAAACCGATCTGTTTCAACTCGTTTTCCGATATTTTGGGTTGATCCTTTTGAAACTGAAAGTTCAGCTCATCTCCTTCCAATAACCCAGCAACCATACCATACTTGGAAGAAAAGGCCATCATTTGCCCCGTATCCGATGGCACGTCGATCGTATAGAACCCCCTTTTGTTGGTCTTCGTAAAAGTCTTGACGGAATCTACATAAATGATTGCCCTTTTTACCGGGTCTCCGTTAGAATCGAGCACCGTTCCCTTCACGTGAATCAAAGAATTCGGGTTACTTTGAGCCGTTAAAACCGACGTTGAAATAAAAACTAGGGCGATCAACAACTTATACATTTTTAATCGATTCTTTTATTGTTTATTGTATGTGTTTCAGTTTACAAACCTGAAACTTAAAATCCTATTTCAGTTTTAGCACCAGATCATCGGGATTTACCAAAGAACCGCCCGTTAACTGGACCCTGTCTACCTCCCCTTCTTCGGTTGCGGTTACCGTGGTCTCCATTTTCATGGCCTCTATAATAAACAAGGGTTGATTTTTTACAATTTTCTGACCCTTTTTTACCAAAACGTTAGAGAGCAATCCCTGCAACGGTGCGCCGATTTGCTTTGGATCATCGGGATCTGCCTTCGCATTTTCCATTTTAGTGACTTTGACCGAAGTATCCTTGACGATGACATTTCGCAATTGGCCGTTTATCTTAAAGAAAATGCTCACATTGCCGGCCTCATCCGGTTCTCCTTTTAACATCAGGGAGACCAAAACATTCTTCCCTCGATCCAGTTCCACAATAATTTCCTCCCCAACTTCCATGCCATAGAAAAAATTCTTGGTGGGGATATTCATCACATTCCCGTACAGTACGTGGTGATTATAGGCATCGGTAAATACTTTGGGGTACAATTTGTAGGACAGAAAGTCGGTTAGCAACAATTCCCTTCCCATTCCTTGGGCAAATTTTCGTTTGAAGGACCGGAATTCTTTGTCAAAATTAATAGGCTCCATATGGGCATTGGGTCTTTCCGTAAACGGTTTTTCGTCCTTGAGGACCGCCTTTTGCAGTTCTTCTGGAAACCCGCCGACTGGCTGACCCAAATCGCCCTTAAAAAAACTAATGACAGATTGGGGAAAGGAAATAGAATCGCCCCTTTCTTTAACATCTTGGGTAGTAAGTCCGTTGCCGATCATATATTGGGCCATATCCCCGACCACTTTGGAACTGGGTGTTACTTTGATAACATCCCCGAACATTGCATTGACCTCCCCGTACATCTTGGTGATTTCGGGAAATTTATTCTCCAAGCCCAACGCAATGGCCTGCCCCTTAAGGTTGGAATATTGGCCTCCCGGAATTTCGTGCTTGTAAACTTCACCCGTACCTGCTTTTAAACCGGATTCAAAGGGATAATAATAATTGCGGATCGTTTCCCAGTAGTTGGAATACTCGGCCAGTTTGTCCGTATTCAATACGTTTTCCCGCTTATGGAACCGCATCATCTCCACGAAAGAATTAAAATTGGGCTGACTCGTCAACCCCGATAACCCACCCAGGGCTACATCGATCACATCCACCCCAGCTTCCACGGCCTTGAGATAGGTGGCCGATTGGATAGAGGACGTATCGTGGGTATGCAGGTGAACGGGAATATTGATCTCCGATTTTAAGGCCGAAATAAGTTCATAAGCGGCATACGGCTTTAAAAGGCCCGCCATATCCTTGACCCCCAAAATATGGGCTCCGGCATTTTCGATATCCTTGGCGAGCCGAATGTAGTATTCTAGGTTGTATTTTGTTTTGGAGGAATCAAGAATATCTCCCGTGTAACAAAGGGAGCCTTCGGCAAGACCGCCGGTTTTGGTCCGCACATGTTCAATGCAGGGCGCAATGGATTTCATCCAGTTGAGGGAATCGAAGATCCGGAACACATCGACACCCGTTTCCCAGGACTGCTCCACAAATTTTTCGATAAGATTATCAGGATAGGCGGTATACCCCACCCCGTTTGATCCCCGTATCAACATCTGTAAAAGGACATTGGGCATCGCCTTCCGCAGAAGGGCCAATCGCTCCCATGGGTTTTCATACAAAAACCGGAGACATACGTCAAAAGTTGCGCCTCCCCACACTTCCATACTAAAAATCTCGGGGTGATTCTTGGCATAGCCCTCCGCCACCTTGAGCATGTCGATAGTGCGCATTCGGGTGGCCAGTAGACTTTGGTGGGCATCGCGAAAGGTAGTATCCGTATAATGTATTTTCTTTTCGTTTTTTAACCATTCCGAAAATTTTTCCGGACCCAATTCGGTCAATAAGTTTTTGGTGCCCTTGGGATATTCCACGGCTTTGGGAAAGGAGGGGACTTGTGGTTTGGAAAACTTATGGCCGTGGTCTATCTTTTTTACATCCGGATTGCCGTTTACGATGGTATCTCCCAAAAACTCGATCAACTTATTGGCGCGGTTTCGAGGCTCCGTAAACTCGAATAATGCGGGTTCGTTTTTGATGAAATTCACCGTTACCTTCCCTTCCCGAAAGGTGGGGTGTTTTAAAATATTGTCCAAAAAGGCCATATTGGTCTTAACCCCCCGAATACGGAACTCTGCCAAGGCCCTACGCATTTTCCGACAAGAGCCATCCAAGGTCCTACTAAGGGCAGAAACCTTGACCAACATGGAGTCGAAGAAAGGTGAAATGCTCACCCCTTGATAAATACTGCCCGCATCGAGCCTTATGCCAAGCCCCGAAGCACTCCGGTAGGTGGTGACCACCCCATAATCCGGTTTAAAATTATTGGCGGGGTCCTCTGTCGTTATCCGGCATTGCAGCGCATAGCCCGTAATCACAACGGATTCCTGATTTTGAATCTTGATCTGTTTGTCGGAAAGCTTATAGCCACCCGCTATGAATAATTGTGCCTTGACCAAGTCTATATTGGTAATCATCTCGGTCACCGTATGTTCTACCTGAATCCGCGGGTTTACCTCAATAAAGTAAATACTGCCATCATCGTCGACCAAGAACTCCACGGTCCCAATATTATTGTAATCCACAGCCCTACAAATGTCGATGGCATATTTATAGAGTTTATTTCTAGTTTCATCGGGCAGCCCCAAGGAGGGTGCAAACTCGATTACCTTTTGGTACCTTCGCTGCACGGAACAATCCCTTTCGTACAGATGCACGATATTCCCATGGGTATCGGCTACGATCTGGATTTCGATATGCTTGGGATTGGCGACAAACTTTTCCAAAAAGACGGTGTCGTCGCCAAAGGCATTTAAGGATTCCCTTTTGGCCTCTGGAAAGGCTTTCTCCAGTTCCTCTTGGTTATTGATCACACGCATACCACGACCGCCGCCGCCGGATGCCGCCTTCAGCATTACCGGAAAACCTATTCGCGAGGCCTCTGAAATCGCGACCTTTATTTCCGTAAGGTCTTTCTCACTACTTTGGATAACGGGTACCTTATTGGCCACGGCCACCTCTTTGGCCGTTATTTTGTCTCCAAGTGCCTTTAGCACCGATACTTTTGGTCCGATGAAAATAATATCATTGTCGGCACATTTCTGGCCGAATTCCGCATTTTCCGAAAGGAATCCGTAACCCGGATGGATGGCATCAACATTGTTCTCCTTGGCCACTTGGATGATGGTATCCATATCCAGGTAAGGCTTTAGCGGATCATTATCCCCGCCGATCTGATAACATTCATCGGCTTTGTAACGATGCAGCGAATACCTGTCCTCATAGGTATACACACCGACGGTCTTTATGCCGATTTCTACACAGGCCCTAAAGATTCGTATGGCTATTTCCCCCCTATTTGCTACTAATACCTTCTTTATTTTCATGCTGTTCCTTGCTTAATATATTGGACGTGCACCCCACCTTACCATGAAAAACGCCCATTGACAAACTTAATGCTTTTGAGCTAGGCTCGCAATAGGGGAAAAACATGATCGTATACCAATTTGTTACAATTTGCCCATATGGGGATAAACATCTACCTTTAGGCTTGTTCACTATTTGCCATACGCCATACGCTATACGCTAAAATAGGGAAGGCCGTAAGACGATATGCGGACAGCCAATAAATTCGGGGCTATCAACTTGAAATTTCAAAGAAATGGGCAATTAATGGAACTATAACACTAAAAATAAAATATGGGAAAAGGTGATAAAAAGACGAGAAGGGGTAAAATAGCCAATAAATCCTATGGTGCAAGAAGGCCTAGGACCATAAAAAGAAAACCTTCGGTAGAGGAAAAAATCGATATTAAAAAAAAGAAATAAGCGATCATTTTGAAGTGCGCGATAGACATTTTTCAAAATAGTCCCTATGATTACCTTATTGCTACGGGAAGTACTACATTTTCCCAACTTAATGAAAATCCGGTATCGGAAATTTTAAATGTCAAATGCTCCCTAAGGGTGTCTGTTTTTACTGGCTTTATGCTCACTTGAAGTACGTCGGTGGCTCCGTTTTTTTCTTCGTAATCGGCAGGCGATAACCCTTCTATTGTAGCACCACTACGGTCGTGGTCCGAATTAAAAATTAGGGTCCAGTTACCGCTTTCCCTAGGTATTACGAACAAAGCGTAAGTCCCCGCTGCAAGTTTCCCGCCTTCTACCGTGATATCCTTATCCGTAGTAAACGTAGTCGCCGCGTTCGCTCCTGCCCTCCACAATTTTCCATACGCGACCAGCGCTCCAAAAATTTGTCTTCCACGAACCGATGGACTGTTGTATTCAATCCTAATCTGTGCACCGGCAACCTGGCCGCTTACGGTTTCATGAGGGCTTTTAGAGCAGTTGACGAAAGATAGGATTATAATAGAAAGGACGCTTAATTTGATTAGCTTTTGCATAGCATTATATTTCTTAACGGTTAGATCCTAAAAAAGGATTAAGGACAAAAGAACAAATATAAAGGACTGGTGTTAAATTAAGCCAAAATTAGCGAATAATCCATTGTGTCCTGTTCGCCATTTCAGCATTAGCTTAAACACACAAAATTCTGACCGTTCACTATATTCTTAGACGGATATTTCTCCTTTCCAATACCCCTACGAACACAATAATAACCAAGGAAAACAGGAGGGATTTTACGATTCCCAAAATTCCATGTGATAAGAAATCGGGCCATCGAAATCCGCTGAGCGCCATAATCGGATAGATAAAATAGGGGATTAGGTAACAGGTTAATGTACTTGTCCCTGCAGGTTTAATGGGACTGGCCCATTTGTAAAAACCAAGCTTGTCTACAAGTACGTACAGCAAGGCGTACGACAAGAATCCGATCCCTATACATATGGCCGTCCAGGACGGGGTAGCCAAAATCTTGGAAATTGGAAAGGCGGGCCGAATTGCAAAGCCATAGGCCATAAAACAAAGTCCCGCTATCGCAACAAGCCATAAAAATCTATTTAGTGACCTTTCCTCTTTGGCAGATTTCAAATAAAACACCGTACATAGCACCCCGGCCATTACCAAAACATGATTGGAGGCACTGATGACCAGCTTAAAGCCGGGGAGAAATTCAAAAATGCCATTTTCCTGAATGTTCATAAACAGAAGCAAAATAAAGGCAATCATTAGGTAGGTCCATCGTTTTCCTGCAAATAAGAAAATAAGACCGTTGAGCAGGTACGCCCAACCAATTAGACCGAGGATACCCCACCATTGCGGCCTCATCCAGATGGTATTTTCTGCAGACCCACCTTTATAAATCCAAGCCAAATACACAAGAAGTAGGATTCCTAAGCCCTTAAGTCCCGTAGCGAGCCCATTTGACAAACCGGGAATACGCCTATAATCCATCCATATCAAAAATATGCCAATGGCCATCAAAATTTCCCAGATATACTTACCTATCGGCATCTCTTCCGAGAAAATGGTCTCAAAATTCACCATATAAAGGCCCATTACCAAAAGTGCGACCGTCCTAACAAGGATATGCCATACAATCTGTGGTCGAGCTTCCTTTTTTTTGAATCTTATATTTATCGCAAGGGGAATGGACAACCCGACAATAAACAAAAACAAAGGGTAGATGACGTCGGAAAAACCCATCCGATCTTCGGTTGCAAGGGCATGTTCCAACCATTGTGGCACACCGGTCAACGACCAAAGATCATTCACAAATATCATAAGGAACATGGTCAAGGCCCTTAAGATATCTATCGTGCGAATACGATTGTCGCCTTTTGGCAAAATAGCCTTTTCCATTCTACGGCTGCGTTACTGGTACTTAATACTTAGCATATCCGGCAAGGATTCAAAATTATAGCCCTTCTTTTCCAGGGTTGAAATGAGAGTATCGAGTCGCTTGTAAAATTTATCGGTACGATCGGGATGCGTGCCCATGTGCGACAACAACAGAAAGCCGTTTAATCCTTCCTTATCCTCATAGGTCATAATAGATTTGAAGATATCTGCGCTGGATTTATAATTTTCCATACTCGGGGTAGTATAATCTGCATTAGACAACGTGCCTGGGGTATAATTTATCAGCGTCAGGCCCATTTGATCCGTCCACTGTGCGATGATCTCATCGCCCCATTCATAGGGAGGCAAGAAATAAGGAGCCTCTTGCTTTTTAATCCCATATTTTTCCATTTCAGAATAATTGGCAAACAAATCGGACTTAAATTGCTCTTGATCGACAAGAAGCTTTTTATCCTTGGTCCAGTCGTTGTACAACAAGTGTTTGTTGGAGTGGGCCCCCAGATAGTGGCCCTGTTTTAACGCCTTTTCAATAAACTTCCTGTTATTGGAATCCCTGTAAAAATTGCCGGTCAGGAAAAATGCCGCCTTGATATTGTGTTTGCCAAGGGTTTCCAAAACTTCTTCGGCACCCTCCGCATATTCATCCGCCGTAAAAACCAGGGTCAGGTCTTTTTCGCGCCGATCTCCCCTAGTGATCGCACCGCTATTATCACGGGTATAGCTCCTTGGTTTATGGCCCGTTTCCATACTTTCCCCTTGCATGGAGGACAAGTAATAGACCAAGCAGGCGGTACCGTCCATCGTAGGCTCATTGGTAGAGTAGTCTCCCGGATCGTCGTGATAGACGAACAGATCAGATTGAAAGGGGGCGTACTCATCGGGTTCATAAAGTTCGAGCCCGATCAAATTATTAAAAATAGTGCCGTATACCGGTCCATCGACAAGACCGCCATCCGTGGGATAACCTTCCAGGATGGTTAAGGACGAGTGGGGAGCCACGGGAGCATCGGCATCCGAAGGCAACCCAACGACCATGGATGTTCCCCACGGATTGCACCCAAAGAGCCAATCGCGCAGGGCAGCTTCCATTTCTAGATACCTGTCATCTCCCGTCAATTCCCGATAAAGTTTGCATTGTGTCACCGCGGCGGTGACAAAATTATTGGAACACCACACAAAGGGCACTCCAATTAGAAATGGATTGCTTTTGCCCCGATCGAACAAAAGCTCCAACCCTTGACCATAATACGAAGACACCGTTTTACTTTCGTTTAACTTTAACGCCGAAGCCAGTTCGTGGTGTCCCATATTCATAAATGGATAATATTGATAGTGGTTCACGGTATCCCGGCCCATCCAAGGCGTTATTTTTTCTTCGGTGGCATAGTGAATCGCATCCTTTTTAAAGACTTCGTTATTGGTGAGTTTGTACAAGCTACTGGCGGCCAATTCCATATCGTCTATCCAATTGTCCTCCTCATAAAAATATGGACCCTTGCAAGGGGCCGTCTGGCTCACCCCGGGATTTTGTTTTCCGTACGCATAGGCCTCCCTTGCCCGTTTGGGCATATCATCGGTATAACCGGGATAGAATTCTTCCAAGACCATGGCGCCCATGGCAAAAGCGGAGGCATACTTGCCCGCCGTATTAGCCACGCCCGTTGATCGGTTCTGATATTTTTTTAAGCCTTGCCTTTCGGCACTGGCCAGATACACCGGACGCCCCTTATACTTTGGATCGTATACTGCGGTGTCCTTATTGGGTAAGCGGAAACCGATGTGATCCCTATCGTCCGCTATCTGATTGTAGTATTCCGTGGCGGAAGGATTCATTTTCTTTAGCCAGTCCATTCCCCACTTCGCCTCATCGATGATATCGGGTATACCATTGGGCCCCGGTAGCCCATCTGCACGATAGGCATCCCCGAAGGTTTCCGGATTCTGACTATAGGAAAACAACAGTTGAAAAACGGCATTGGCCGAGGTGGCGGTGTACTGCAGGTAATCGGTGGCATCGTGCCAGCCGCCCGTAACATCGATGTGCTGTCCCGTTTTGGTAGGGTGATATATGATGTAACCATCGTCCACATGGCACGAATCGGTCAAATACGGATTATAGCCACAACGTTGTTGGCGCATATATTTCAAAAGGAAATCGGCCGTATGGTCATAGACGTCGGCATTGATTTTAAAAACGGGGGATTTTATACCATTGGCCTCGATATAGAATTTACCAGTAGTAGTGAAATCGCTAAAGTTTAATCGATACGAGGTGGAGAACGGTCCATAGGCACCTTTTGCCGTAACCTTCTTCGATTTAAAGACCTCGGTATTTGTGGTTGCGTCATAAAGGGAAAACGATTCTACTTTCCCATTTGTTTTAGACCCGAGAACGGCCACCTTAATGGACTGAGGCAAATAGCCTAAATTATTGATCCGTATCCAGCTATTTTCCTCTGGAAGGCCGAAACTTACCAACCAGAGTGAAAAAAGTATTAGACTAATTTTCCTTTTCATAATAATTAGGTTTGTGCAATGAACCCGTTATGACTTGTTCTATCGGCAAAAAAGTCCTAATGGGTCCAAGAGTTAAATATAATCAATAGCGTGCCAATAAAAAACACAATACCGCAAATTGAAATTGCCGTACCCATGTATTTTCGCTTAAGTGCGCGGACTTTGTAGTTCTTTCTCCAGGTCATCTGGTCAGACACCGGCAACCCTTCTCTTGTACTCTTTCAAGGCATCGGCCAGTCTTTGTTTAGAGCTGGAATCACCTGGAATATTATGGGAAGGATGAATAAACAGCTTGACGCCCCTGTCGGCCAGAATTTCGGCCACCGTAGTTACGGTCATCCAAACCGTGGTCATAAACGCCATGGTAGAAACAGGTCCAATTTTATCGATATGGTTCTTTAAGGGTACCGAAGCATCCGCAGAGGGAGCACAGGAATCCACCACAAGATCGGCAAGCTCGAACAAAGTTTTTCCGCAGGAGTGTTTTGTTGTTTTGCCCTTTGCCTCAGCGGCGGAACCGTAGACGATTACCTTCATGCCTTTTTCCTTGGCATCAAGGGCAATATCTATGTTTACCGCGTTTACCCCGGTATGTGAAAACAACCACATCGTATCTTCCTTGTCAAAAGTATATCCTTTCATAATTTCCCTTCCGTACCCCTCTACCCTTTCAAGAAAAATAAATTGATCTACCCCCATCTGGCCAACAATATTTGTAAAAAAGGTCAGTGGCAGTTCCACAATGGGATGAAAACCGACAAATCCTCCGATCCGAGGGTACATTTCTTCAATGGGAAGGGTAGCGTGGCCACATCCGAAGGTGTGGACCCATTTCCCCTTTTCTATGGAATCTGCCATAATAGTAGCCGCTTCCCTAATATTATCCATTTGGGTCTCCTCTATCTTGTCCATTACATTTCTGGCGTTATTGAGCCATTGTTTTGCTAACATATCGTTGAATTATTAATTTATTACTGTTTTATATTTTTGTTTCGTGATATAAAGTAGGATGAAAATTGCCAAAACGGCGCATACGACAAAATAGGGCAATACCTCAAGTCCATACGCTTGGGAAGCAAGGCCCATTACATAATTGGCGATTACATTTCCTATCAGGGCGATGGTGATTACAATACTAAAGGCGGTACCCGACAGTTGGGTATAGGTCTGTCCGATATAGCCCAAAACCACAGGGAAGCCAGCTGCCAAGCCTACACCGATTGCTATCATACCGAGAATCGAGGATAAAAAAGAATCACCAATGACCATGCAAAAGCAACCCAAGAAGGCAATTATAAATCCGAATACCAAGACTCTAAAAGGGCTTAAAATCCTCAAAACCTTACCTAGGATTATCCTGGTAACGGTAAGTGCACCTACAAAAGATGACAGGATAAACAGGGCATTGGAAGCTTCTATCCCTTTGATCATCTCAAGATAAGTTGTGGTCCAGTTGTTGGTCAGCCCTTCGATCCCACTTTGAAAAAAAAGGATACCACCCAACAAGAGCAGTAAGGGGTCTTTTACCATTTGGGCCCATTCCTTTACGGGCAGTCCCTCGGTCCCTGCCGATTTCGGAAATCGATTGAACACAAAGAACAGAATGGGCAGGAACATAAACGCGCCAAACCAGGCCAAAATGGTTTCGAAGGTATACACCCCTTTAACCAAGCCCAAAATCATAGGTGTCCCCAAAGCCCCAATCCCAAAAAATACGCCTAGCAAGCTGAGATTCGCACTGTGATCATCCTCACTTATCTCCGATACCAGCGCGTTGGTCACCCCATTGAGGATACCCCCTCCAAAACCGATACAAAATACAGAGAAATACATGGGTGTCATTATTTCAGAGAAGACAAGTCCCTCTATTCCCAACAAAGTAAAGACACTTCCGGTGATCAATACTATTTTATAGGAAAGCCAATCTACCAAAGGGCCAAAAATTAACGATCCCGTCAAAATACCAAAAGGCAACAAGGTGAGCATGGTCCCAGTACCTACCTCGTCCAATTGAAATTTTTCGATTACTTCCGGAAGAATAGACCCTAAGGAAATCATTACAATTCCAAAAAGCAACATCCCGATACAGGCTGCCAAAAAAACATATCCTTTGTGAAAGCTATTGTTAGTCATAATGGACTGGCGTTTAAAGATTTAATGGCTAAATAACCTGCACCTATAAGTCCTGCATCCCCTTTTAATATGGAAGCCTCCACGGTAATTTCTCGAATGGCCAACGGTTGTGCCCATTTCTTGGATTCCATAAAAATACTATCCATTAATTTTACAGCCGGCCCGAATACACCGCCCCCGAAAATAACCTTCTGAGGATTGAATATACTTACCAAATTGGCTACGGCCATGCCCCAGTATACAACGGCCCTGGCCAATACCTCCTCTGCAACCGGGTCTTGTTTTTCAAAAGCGCTGAAAACATGGTGGGCAGTTATTTTATCCTCGGGCATCCCATCCAATATACTTACCCTCGCCCTGGGTTTCCGAAGTGACTCCAATGCACTTCTTGCGATTCCGTTCCCCGATGCGTAGTGTTCAAAGTTCCCCCAACTGTCGTATTTTTTATCGTACGGAGGCTCCAAGGCCATCCAACCAACAGATCCGGCTATCCCTCTATTTCCGGTAATAATTCGCCCATTGGACAGTATTCCCGCTCCGATACCTGTTCCCACGGATAAGTAGATCGCATCGCTGCATCCATGCGCACATCCCTTCCATACTTCCCCCAAAATGTAACAAGATCGATCGCTCTCAACAGCTATATTTATACAGGTATCACCGACGATCTGGGTCAATTGCAACCAAAGCGGGTAATTGTCCCATCCCCTAATATTGGGCGCCCAGACGGTTTTCCTTATAGGGTCGTATATTCCCGGAACACAAGCCCCAACGGCAACAACCAGACGCGCTATATTCTTTGCCAAGTCTAACGAGTGTACAACCATAGTTCTCACCAATTCCATCACTTCACTTCCCTCCCTATCACCCAAGGACACAATTTCCTTATGCAGAACATCCCCTTTTAAATCAAAGAGAGCCGCTGAAATCTTGGTTCCACCAATATCAATGCCCAAGACAACCCGCTTATCTTTCATCTCTTTTAACTCCATTGTTTCCATTTTTGTCAGACCTGTCCCGACCAATTCGTTCAGGTTGGTGATATTTGTCATTTATCATTCATTGCGAATATTTCATTTTTTAATTTTGGAATTTTTGATTTATCGATTTCGGTCAGGATCAAATTTGTTATGACTTATTTCATAATACTTTGCAGGAAAATTATATAAATATATAAAATAATGAGTGTTAATTGCGACTTTGTTGATAAATAATGCATGATACATGCATATTATTTTGGAATTCGTTTCATTTCCGTGGATTTACTCTTTCCAAATAAAAAATATCGGATATAGAACACTTGCTGCACGCAACCTACGGGAGGCCGTGTCATCGGGAGGAGTTGTTTAGATTAAAGCAATCGGATTCCTGCGTCGGAAAAAGGCAGCAGTTCGCTCCTGTTCGGATCCAATTCTGTCACCAAAATACTAATATCCGAAGGCTTGCATATACTATAGCTCTGTCGCAAACCGAGTTTGTTGGACGTTGCCAAGGAAACAACCTTGTCGGACGCAGCTACGATCTTTCTTTTAATAAGTGAAACGTCGTAAGAACCCTCCGTGATTCCCTCGATATGGCCAATACTTCCCGTACCCAAAAAACACAGGTCTACGTAAATTTCGGAGAACTTATTAATAACGTCCAACCCCAGCGCGACCATCGACTTTTTTTCGATCCTTCCGCCCAAAAAAACAATTTCGATCCCAGGATGTTCGGTCAGTTCCATGGCAATCGGCAGACAATAGGTAAAGACCGTGGCTTTTAAATCTTTAGGGATATTTCTGGCGAAAGCCAAATTGGTTGTCCCGTCACTTATAACAACGGACATCCCATCGCTTAGGAGCGATACCGCCTTTTTCGCAATAACGTCCTTCTCCCGTTGGTCCCTAATTACATTGTCGTTGTAATAGTATAGTTTTTGGATGGAGGACACGGCACCACCGTGGACTTTTGTCAGCAGGCCTTTTTGGGACATTTCGTTGAGGTCCCTACGAATCGTATCCTCGGAAACCATAAGTTGATCCGCCAGTCGCTGTGTAGCCACTTTACTGTCTCCCCTTAATTTTTCCAATATGAATCGCTGTCTTTCGTCTTTTTGCATTTCTGTAATACTTACATTATAAATGTACGGATTTGACACCTAAAACGAAGAAAACACGCGCAATTTTAACGAATTAATGCAAAAAAGCAGAACCGACCCTCATAAATATTATCAATTGCGGTTTTCTTTGGGTTCTATGTTTTTTTAGCATGAAACTTTATTTGTTAAAGACGCGACCTCCCCTACCTGCCATATGGTTGGGGCGAACCGATATATTATAAGTTCCCGGTAACTATCTAATAAAAACCGGTTGGTTTTCCTTCAGGGTATGTTCTTGGCTAAATTCGTAACCCTCCAAATTAAAGCATTTTATGGCATCCAAAGTTTTGGCATCGTTATCCAGAATATACCGTACCATAGCCCCCCGTGCTTTCTTTGCGAAAAAACTGATGACCTTGAGGTTATCGTTCTTCCAATCCTTAAAAATTGGGGTAATTACAGGCACATTGAGCAATTTTTCATCCACTGCCCCATAATATTCATTGCTGGCAAGATTGATAAAAAGTTCACCGGGCTTCAATTCGGCTTTTAGATGCTCGGTCAACCGATTTCTCCAAAACTCGTATAGGTTTTTTTTGCGGCCCACTTTTAGCTGAGTCCCCATTTCCAATCGATAGGGCTGAATTAGATCCAACGGTTTTAAGATTCCATACAGACCGGACAGGATTCGCAGCATGTCCTGTAACCGATCCAATTTTTCCACAGCAACGGTATAGGCATCCAGTCCCAGATAGACATCCCCATTAAAGGCATACATGGCCGGGCGGGCATTTTTTGGTGTAAATGGCGTTTTAAAATCCTGATTTCGCTGCCAATTGAGCTCGGCCAAGTTATCCGATATATCCATAAGTTTGGCTAAGGCCGAAGGCTTTTTCTTTACCAATATTTTTTGAATCCGTTCCGCATCCCTTAGAAACTCAGGTTGGGAATATTTATCTGTAGGTAATTCGCTCACAAAATCCAATGATTTGGCCGGGGAAATAACAATTTTCATAACAACTGGTTTGAAAAGTAAAAATAAAACGGTTTTTCGAAAATACGAACCCGGATCGAAAAGAGTTATCAATACTCCTATTGGGAGAAATTATTGACTGTGCTGGGAATATTGTCTCCATTTTTTAATACAGAGCGCCATATCTTCCGGGATTTCGGAATCGAATCGCATAAACTCCCCACTTACGGGATGCACAAATCCCAAGGTTTTGGCATGCAATGCCTGTCTGGGTAATATTTTAAAGGCATTATCCACAAACTGTTTGTATTTAGTAAAAGATGTGCCTTTAAGTATTTTATCGCCTCCATAGCGTTCGTCGTTGAACAAGGTATGGCCAATATACTTCAGGTGTACCCTAATTTGATGGGTCCTACCGGTCTCCAATCGACACGAAATCAGCGTAACGTAACCCAAGCGTTCCAAGACTTTATAATGGGTCACCGCTTCTTTACCTTGATCTCCCTCGGGAAAAACATCCATTTGCAAGCGGTTTTTATGACTTCGTCCTATATGGCCTTCAATCGTACCACTATCCTGTTCCATATTGCCCCAGACCAAGGCGAGGTATTCCCGCTCGCTGCTCTTGTCAAAAAACTGTTTGGCCAAATGGGTCATGGCAGCCTCCGTTTTGGCCACCACGAGTAGGCCCGAGGTATCTTTATCTATCCGATGTACCAATCCCGGTCGTTCATCGCTGTTTTTGGGCAGGTCTTTGGTGTGGTAGAGCAAGGCATTGATCAGCGTTCCCGAATAATTGCCGTGACCGGGATGCACAACCATTCCCGCAGATTTGTTCACAACCAGCAGAACGTCGTCCTCATAAACAATACATAGCGGGATATCCTCAGGGGTCAAAAGGAATTCATAGGGAGGATGCTCAAAAAGCACTTTCACCTCATCGCCTGCCTTTACCCGGTAGTTCTGCTTCACCACGGCATCGTTCACCCAAATATGACCCTCCTTGGCCGCCTGTTGGATTTTATTACGGGTGGCATTTTCAATAAAATTCATCAAAAATTTATCCACGCGTAAAGGATCCTGGCCCCTTCCCGCTACAAATCGATAATGCTCATAAAGTTCCTCCTCGTTCGGGTCTTGGCCTTTCTGCGAATCCATACTTATTCCGAATCTGCTTTTACCTTGGCCCTATCTGTGATAGTTCCGTTTCCACAGATCAATTCTATTTTGGAGGTCTTTGGCAGTTTGTCGCCCGGTGAGATGTATTTGCCCTTGAATTTCATGTTGTAAACCATATCCTTCCCCAATTCGTCCACATAGGTCACCCTTTCCACGTCCAGACCTACCGCTCGGAGCATGGAAGTGGCATTCCTTTGGGTTACCTGAATAATCTGGGGAACCGTCACCTTTTTGTAGCCCGATGGGTTTACGGTAACATATATTTTTCGATTCTCCTTGACCTTGTTCCCCGCTGGTGGATTCTGTTCTATTATCGAAAAACGGGGATAGGCTGGGTTAAAGTTGGCCGAATCCAGCACCTCGTAACGAAGATGGGCCTTTTCTATATTATCACGCATTTCCGAAACCGACATTTTTGCCAGATTGGGAACAACGACAAACTCGCCGTGATGGGTAGAACCTTTAAGCCATTGTAGCCCTAAAATGACCAAAATGACCAGCACCACCATCGCCAAAATCAGTTGGATAAGAAAGACCTTACTAAATAGGAAGTTGAAAAAATTTCGCATAAGACATGGTTTATCACGACAAATATAAGAAGGAATATTGTTGATTTGCCCCCAGAAGGTCTTTATCGGTTCAAAAAATATTAAAAATTTCAGATGGTTAGCCAGCCCTTTTTTCTTTACTTTGGTTTTGAAACGCACCTCTAGAAAGGTCAAGGAACACGGTTGTATTATTAGATCAGCATCAACTAAACCACTCCTATGTATGGAAATCCATGGTCCCGATGCGTATCGGGATCGAATAGCGATGAAATTGCAAACAGATATTGGGCTATTGGTTATTTGGTTACTCGATTATTTAGACAGCACGCATTAATAACTCAATAATACCTAACTTAATAACTCATATCACGAGAATATACATAAAAACTAAAAGTCTTGTACTTAAGTGCATAGCTTCAACTAACGATTGTGACCGATGAAAAAAAATATTGCCATCATTATGGGCGGGTATTCCAGCGAGTACCAAATATCCCTAAAAAGCGGAAGTGTTGTCTACAAACATCTGAACAAGCAAAAATTCAATGCCTATGGTATCCACATATTTAAGGATAAATGGGTCTATGTGAATGAAAAAAATGAGGAATTCTCGGTTGACAAACATGATTTTTCGGTGGCTATCGGCAAGGAAAAATTGATTTTTGACTGTGTATTTAATGCCATTCATGGCACCCCTGGAGAAGATGGACTTATGCAGGCCTACTTTAAATTGTTGGGTATTCCCCAAACTTCCTGTGATTATTACCAAGCAGCCCTTACTTTCAACAAACGGGATTTGCTGAGCGCATTAAGGCCCTACGGCATTAAATCGGCCGCCTCGTATTATTTAAATTTGGGCGATACCATCAAAGAAGACGAGATCGTAAATAAAGTTGGACTGCCCTGTTTTGTCAAGGCGAACAAAGCAGGGAGTAGCTTTGGCATATCCAAGGTCTATAGAAAAGAGGATTTGCTTGCCGCCATACAGAACGCCTACAAAGAAGATGACGAAATCATCATTGAGACCTTTCTGGACGGTACCGAGGTATCCGTAGGAGTAATAAAATACAAAGGGAAGACCAAGGTCCTTCCCATAACCGAAATAGTCACGGATAATGACTTTTTTGATTACCAGGCCAAGTACGAAGGAAAATCCCAGGAAATAACACCGGCACGGATTACCGACATTCAAGAACAAAACGTTACCAAGGCCGCCCAGAGGGCCTATGATATACTTAAAATGCGAGGTTATTCCAGGAGCGAGTTCATTTTTGTTGGGGACCAGCCTTTTATGCTGGAGATGAACACCACCCCAGGACTTACGGAAGCCAGTATCCTGCCCCAACAAGCCCAAAAAGCCGGGATTTCGCTCTCAGAACTCTTTGAAAGCGCCATTGACGAAGCTTTAGATGAAAATGGGTAACTTTGAATGGGTCAATGGTTGATGGAAAATACAAAATTAGAAATACGAAACTAGAAAGAAGTTGGCAGTGCACAGTTGCAGTTAGCATTTGTTCAAGGTTGATGGTTAAAATAAATAAACATATAAAGATAAAAACCCGTAAACTTTTTTTAAATGAGACGCGCTATTTTTCCAGGATCTTTTGACCCCCTTACCTTGGGTCACGCCGACATTATTCAACGAGGAATTACCCTTTTTGACGAGATTATAATCGCCATTGGAATTAATGCCGAAAAAAAGTATATGTTCTCCATGGAGGAGCGCACCCGGTTTATTGAGGAAGCATTTAAGGGACAACCCACCATTAAGGTTATGAACTATGAAGGCCTTACGGTGGATTTCTGCAAAAAAATGGATGCGGGCTTTATCCTTCGAGGATTGAGAAACCCAGGCGATTTTGAGTTTGAAAAGGCCATTGCGCACACCAACCGGAGACTCTCCGATATAGAGACCGTTTTTCTACTTACTTCTTCCGGGAAATCGTATATCAGTTCGTCTATTGTCCGAGATGTAATCCGTAACGGAGGGGATTATACCGGACTGGTCCCCGATACGGTTAGGGTGAAGTAAAACCAGCGGGCAGGTCTCAGTAGCCAATAGGCAGTGGGCGGTTAAAGGTCTTAGGTCGTCATAGAATTTCTACTAACTTTTATCAATTAACGATTGACCAAATAACCCAGTAACCCAATAACCTAGAACAAAATAATTCCGGAACGCTTCAACAGACCTCTAATTTTCCTTAATTTTGCATTTGTTTTAGACTTATATATTTCATTTTGAAGCAGATAAAGCTTTTTTTTAGCCTACTAAGTGTCCTTGTCTTCCTTTCTTGCGAAACCAAGAAAAAGGATAAGGTTGCCAATTTTCAGACACCATTTGAGATTTCCCAAGGCCAAGAAACAGCAACCTACTTGGAAATCATCGACTTCTATCTCCGATTGGCCAAGGAATTTCCCGAGATCAACGTTCAGACCATCGGCAATACCGATAGTGGCCTTCCGTTGCACATGGTCACCTTTAACTTGGACGGGGATTTTAATTTTACTAAAATCGGAAAGGAAAAGACGATCGTCCTTATCAACAATGGCATTCACCCTGGTGAAAGCGACGGGATAGATGCTACCATGATACTTTTCAGGGATTTGGCCATCGGGCAACTCGCGCCTCCAAAAAACACGGTCCTGGTAACCATACCGGTCTATAATGTGGGCGGGGCATTGAACCGCAACGCTACCACCAGAACCAACCAAAACGGCCCTAGATCCTACGGATTTCGGGGTAACGCCCGTAATTTTGACCTCAACAGGGATTTTATAAAGTCCGACACAGAAAATGCCAAGACCTTTGCCAAGATTTTCCATTTGGTTAAACCCGATATTTTTGTGGACACCCACGTAAGCAACGGAGCCGATTACCAATATACGCTGACCCACCTGTTTACCCAACACAACAAATTGGGGGGCAGATTGGGAGAATACCTAGAAAATGAGATGCGCCCTGAACTAGAAACGGCTTTGAAAGTATCGGGACGGGACATTACACCCTATGTCAATGTTTTTCATACGGTACCAGAAATGGGGTTTTCCCAATTCTTGGATTCGCCCCGCTATTCCAGTGGTTACACCGCCCTTTGGAACACTTTGGGCATGATGGTGGAGACCCATATGTTAAAGCCTTATAAAAAAAGAGTGGAGGGCACCTACCAACTCCTGCACCAAATGGTGGAAATCGCAGAGACCGATGGCACAAAAATTAAACTGTTGCGAAAGCAGGCTTTTGATGACTTTTCAGGAAAAAAATACTATCCAATCAACTGGGCCGTAGATACCACCAAAGCCGATACCCTAAATTTTAAAGGCTTTGAGGTGGATACCCTTACAAGTGCGGTTACCGGGCTACCCAGAATTAAATATGACGAAAACCGTCCGTTTACAAAATCGGTAATTTATAGGAATTCTTTTATCGCCTTGGACTCAATTGAAATTCCCAAGGCCTATGTCATAAAAAGACCTTGGACGCAAGTGATGGAACGGTTGGATATTAATCAAATAATCTATAGAACCCTATCCAAAGATACCGTCATTAGGGTACAATCCTATAAGATTGGGGATTACCAAACCGGCAAGCAGTCTTTTGAAGGTCATTACCCGCACCACGGCACCAAGGTAACCAAATCGGTAACGGACATTACATTTTCTCAAGGGGACATCTTTATTCCAACCAATCAACCCGGTTTGAGGTATTTGTTGGAAACGTTGGAGCCAGCGGCAACGGATTCTTTTTTTAACTGGAATTTTTTCGATACGGTTCTGCAACGGAAAGAAGGCTTCTCCCCTTACGTATTCGAGGATATGGCGGCGGAAATGCTCAAAAATGACGCTCGGCTCCGTGAAACATTTCAGTTTAAGAAAGCGACGGACAAACAATTCGCAGAAAACTCGTATGCACAATTGGAATGGCTCTATTCAAAATCCGATCATTCAGAACCAACTTATCTGCAATATCCTGTCTATAGGATAGCAAAGGACAGCATCGTTTCTCTAACTAATGACAGTCCTTAAGTCCGGTAAACGTCAGAGTGTCCGATATCCAGGTCCACTTAGATTGAAAATTCAACGTATTCAATGGTTTCATTGACCGTTTACATCACAATTTTAAATCAGTTTTTATACTTTTAAAAAAGAATACAAACTAATCCTTAAATAGGATCTTGATATTGGTATAGGAATTTTCCAAGGCCTTCTTTATTTTTTTGGGGCCTTTCCACTTTACTTTCACTATCCCCTCGCTGGCCTCCCCGACCAAATCGCCCTTGAAGGAAGTACGCATGGCATACCAATGCACCTCTTTGAGCTTATAATTCCCGTTCCTCTTAAAAATATGGTAGGTGGTCTTTAAAAAATTCTCGATCTTAAGGCCTTGAACCCCTGTTTCCTCCTCCACTTCCCTTAGCGCCGCCTGTTCCAGGGTTTCTCCCTTGTCTACCCCGCCCTTTGGAAGGTCCCATTTTCCATTCCTATAAATAAAGAGCACTTTGCCTTCCTTATTGGTCACAACACCACCAGCTGCAATCACCAAGGGTATCTTTTTTGCAAATTTCCTCAAAATTTCTTCGTGGTTGGGATGGTAGATATAGGCAATGTCGAGCTTTTTTTTTGCCAAGGCCGAGATGGCGTCATTGATGGAGCTGCCATTCAATAGAAAATAATTGTTATTTGTGGTATCCGAGAGTTTATTTGTCAAAATCAGCGGAGACTCATTAACAAAAACTTTATACATTTGCGTCATGGTTTTAAACAAAGACACCGCCAACAAAACTGCAGAGCTTCTATTGCAAATTAATGCAATAAAGTTGAAACCTGAAAATCCTTTTACCTGGGCCTCCGGATGGAAATCCCCTATCTACTGTGACAATAGGATAATTCTATCTTTTCCATCCGTACGCAATTACGTACGCGAGGAAATGGGCAAGCATATAGAGACGTTGTACGGACGCCCCGATGTGATTGCAGGTGTGGCAACGGGAGCCATTGGCATTGGTATATTGGTCGCCGAACATTTGGGCCTCCCATTTGTTTATGTGAGGCCGGAAGCCAAAGCTCACGGCAGGCAAAACCAAATTGAGGGATTTTTGGAACCGCATCAAAATGTAGTGGTGATAGAAGATCTTATAAGTACGGGAAAAAGTAGTCTTAATGCCGTGGATGCCCTACTGGCCGGCAATGCCAATATTAAGGGAATGATAGCAATTTTTACCTATGGTTTTGAAGTGGCTAGGGAAAATTTTAAGAAAAAGGGTGTAGATCTCCATACCTTGAGCGACTATGAACATTTAATAGCACATGCTTCCGAGAGCGGCCATATAAAAGAAGACCATTTAAAAACCCTGATGGAATGGAGAGAAAATCCGTCCGAATGGCAATCTGGTAAAAAATAATGATATGCATATAGAAACCCCTAAGAAAACCATCGGCAAGAGTGGCAAAGCCATCTACGATTTCCTTCTCGATGTCAAAAATTTTGAATCCCTCATGCCCGAAAATATCAGTAAATTTGAGGTGTTGGGCGAGGATAGGTTCGTTTTTGCCCTCAAAGGTATGCCCGAAATAATCCTAAAGCGAAAAGAACAGTACCCACACCACAAAATAGTCTTCGGGGCTGCCAGTGATAAGCTTCCCTTTACCCTTACCGCAAATATAGATTCGGTAACCGAAAATGAAAGCCAAGTGGTTCTAAGTTTCGAAGGGGAGTTCAATGCCATGATGGCAATGATGATAAAGAATCCCATAACAAATTTTATGGGCACCTTATCCGGAAACCTCGAGAAAATATAAAATAAGTTTCTGGGTTATTGGGTTACTGAGTTTATGGCTTCAAGAGTCAAGGTTAATTGTTAATTGTTAATGGTTAATTGTTAATTGTTAATTGTTAATTGTTAATTGAAAAATAAAAGACCAAGCCGATATACCCATAAACTCCCGTCTCTTTTCTATTCTCTATTTTCTTGTTTCAATACAGCAACTGTAATTCCTTTAGGTCGTATTCCTTTAAAACATCATCTTCCAACAGCACCAAAAGTTTGCCATCGGCAGAAACCCCTTTAATAAAACCCATAATTAATTGACCACGGGCATCCCTAAAGGTCGATGGCTTGTTCCTACGGAACATCACATTTTCATACGAGGACAAGAGGATATTTCCTTTACTCTGTGAAACTAGAGCCAAATTGGTTCTCAAATGCCCCATAATGGAATGGAGAAGTTCATCTAAAACAAAGCTCCTGCCTAATAACAGTTTTAAAGACGACGCCCGGGGAAGATCGCCAAACTCCAACTGATTAACATTTATGCCAATCCCGATTATGGAAGATTGGATCATTGCTCCTGAAAGTATGTTTTCTATAAGGATCCCACCTATTTTAAAATGACCTGACAGAATGTCGTTGGGCCATTTAATACTTAAATCGGGTACATTTAATTGGTTTAAGGCATCTATTACGGCTAAGGAAACACCCATGTTCAACCAGAACTGATTTTTTGCCGAAAGGCCCAATTTTTTTTTCAATACACTGAAGGTAAGATTCTTACCTGGTTCGGCCTCCCATTTGGTGCCCATCTGTCCCCTCCCCATCCACTGTTTTTGGGCAACGACTACGGCAAAATCTTCCATTTCTTCCACAAGCGCCAATTTTTTTAAATAGGCATTCGTGGATTCCGTGGCATTAAGTTTGATTATCTGCATATGCAAACCGTTGTAAGGTTATACAATCTTATGCAAAAAACAATAGTTAAAAAACAAAAAATCAATAACTTTGCAAAAATCAAAATTTTTGAATGCAGAAAACAAAGGCTAGTCCAGATGGGTTAATTACTTTAATTTTACAAGGTATAGAAGAAGTAAAAGGAATCGAAATAAATTTACTGGACCTTAGGGAAATAGAGAACACCGTTTGTGACTACTTTATTATTTGTAATGGTACTTCCAACACGCATGTAAATGCGATAGTCAATTCAATCCAAAAAACAGTAAGCAAAGGAATTAAAGACAAACCTTGGCATGTGGAGGGATCCGAAAATGCCCAATGGGTATTGATGGACTATGTAAATGTAGTGGTGCACGTTTTCCAAAAACAAATCAGGGAATTCTACGACATAGAAGGACTTTGGGGCGATGCCAAGATAACAGTAGTTGAAAGTAGCTTTAAACAGTAACGAGAAATAATGACAAAAGACAACAATACAAACCCAAAAAAACCCAAATTTAGTTCATGGTGGATTTATGGCATCATCGCCATATTGCTATTGGGTTTCCAGTATTTTGGCAGTAGTACTTTTTCGAGTACAAAGAAGACAACAACCTCCGAACTACAGGAATATCTCAGAAACGGGGACGTCGCCAAAATAGTGATCATCACCAACACCAGACAGGCCAAGGTTTACTTAACGGAAGAAGCCCTAAAGAAGAAAGTACACCAAGATGTGGCACATCAACCCTTTTCCCTAAACCCTGGAGCCACCCCGCAATATGTGCTGGATTACGGCGATCTGCAGATATTTCAAAATGAAATTACCGAGATCAAAAAAGAGAATAATCTGGACACCATAGTAGAGTTTTCCACGGAGTCCAATGTGCTGGGAGATCTACTTCTGTCCTTGCTGCCTTTTGTCGTCATTATAGGCATATGGATCTACCTGATGAGGCGAATGTCCGGCGGTGCCGGTGGTGGCGCAGGGGGGCAGATTTTCAATATAGGCAAATCCAAGGCCAAGCTTTTCGACGAAAAGACCGATACCCGTACTTCCTTCAAGGATGTAGCAGGCCTGGAAGGTGCCAAGGAAGAGGTAGAGGAAATTGTTGAATTCTTAAAACACCCTGATAAATACACCTCCTTGGGAGGTAAAATCCCCAAGGGGGCCCTTTTGGTGGGCCCTCCTGGAACAGGTAAGACCCTGTTGGCCAAAGCCGTAGCGGGAGAGGCCAAGGTGCCGTTTTTTTCCCTTTCGGGTTCGGATTTTGTGGAGATGTTCGTGGGGGTGGGTGCCTCAAGGGTTCGCGATCTCTTTAAGCAGGCCAAGGACAAAGCCCCGGCCATCATATTTATAGATGAAATCGACGCCATCGGAAGGGCAAGAGGAAAAAATAATTTCACCGGATCAAACGATGAACGGGAAAACACCCTTAACCAGTTGCTGACCGAAATGGACGGATTTGGAACCAATACAAACGTAATCGTATTGGCCGCAACCAACCGGGCCGATGTACTGGACAAGGCCCTGATGCGTGCCGGAAGATTCGACAGGCAAATATACGTGGACCTCCCGGATATAAGGGAACGAAAAGAGATATTTGAAGTGCATTTACGGCCTATCAAGACCGCTGAAACGTTGGACTTGGATTTTCTTGCCCGACAGACACCGGGGTTCTCTGGAGCCGATATCGCAAACGTGTGTAACGAAGCTGCCCTAATAGCCGCCCGTAAGGAGAAAAAGGCGGTTACCAAGCAAGACTTTTTGGACGCAGTGGATAGAATTGTTGGAGGTCTGGAAAAAAAGAATAAAATCATTACCCCAGGGGAGAAAAAAACCATCGCCTACCACGAAGCCGGACATGCCACAGTGAGCTGGATGCTAGAACATGCCGCCCCGCTTGTAAAGGTAACTATTGTCCCAAGGGGCCAATCCTTAGGAGCCGCTTGGTACCTGCCCGAAGAAAGATTGATCGTTCGTCCCGATCAGATGAAAGACGAAATGTGCGCTACCCTCGGGGGTAGGGCCGCCGAAAAGGTGATATTCAATAAAATTTCCACTGGAGCCTTGAGCGATCTGGAAAAGGTTACCAAACAGGCACGTGCCATGGTGACCATCTATGGTCTTAACGACAAAATAGGAAACCTTACGTATTACGATTCCTCAGGGCAGACCGATTACGGCTTCTCCAAACCCTATAGCGAGGATACCGCCCAAAAAATAGACAAGGAAATCTCTATTCTTATAGAGGAGCAATATGTAAGGGCCGTAGCGCTTTTGGAAAAGCACAAGGATAAACTGACCGAACTGGCGGAACGTCTGCTGGAAAAAGAAGTTATCTTTAAGGACGATTTGGAGAAAATATTCGGAAAACGACCCTTCGAAAAGGAGTTCGATGAAAAAGGTCAGGAAATACAAGACGAGGAAACAACCCCTACCCCCTTGGAAAAATAAAACGAAAAGTTTTACGTTGATCTTAAAACGAGTTGCGTGAATTGATTTAAAATGGGCCTATTTAAAAATATTTTTGGCGGAGGCAAAAAAGGAAATTCCGGGGATTCCACGGAAACCCGAGGAATGTACATGCCCGAACTGCATATTCCCGTTGACGAAAAATTTACGATCCATTTCAAAAAGAATGGTGGTAAGTTTCTGTACTGTGATTCCTTTGGCGAAGTTTCCGAAGCCCTACGAAATATAATAGTTGAAAACAATTGGCAAGATCATCCCTTTTTTGCAATGGACGGGAGATTGATAGAAAGGTTCTCCAAAGAAGAATTAATTTTTACCGACAAACGTAAAAGTAGCGACGTATTCTTTACCACTTGTGAACATCTCATCGCCCAAAATGGTTCCATTCTGGTTTGCTCACAACAACTCCACGAAAAAAAATTAAGCGAGCTACCAGAGAATTTTATCGTCTTTGCCACAACCAGTCAGTTGGTAGAATCTATTGGAGAAGGACTAAAGAGCATTAAAAAACGGCACCAAAACAGTATTCCCGCCAATATAACGACCATAAAACACTTTCAATCCACAGCGGAAAATAAAGAAGATTTCCTTTCCTACGGAAGTAGTACAAAAAATTTATATCTTTTACTTCTGGAAGACCTCTAAAATGAAAGAAATCTTAAGGCGCGCCATAACCGGGGTCGTATATGTTGTATTGCTGCTATCTGCAGTACTCCTAAATACCGATGCCTTCGATTTTCTCTTTATGGCCTTCGGCCTTATCTGCCTTTACGAATTTAAGAAACTGACCAAATTAAGGGGGTACCACATATTTTTGGCCTACTTGGCCTTATGGTGGGTTTTTATATACATTACCCATAATAAAGTGCTTATCAATATTTTGATAATCATTACTATATCGGTTAATTTTACATTGTTGTTCTATCTCTTTTCAAAAAAAGAAAAATTGTATAACGAGTTTCAGAAATTCATTATTGGATTATTTTATATTGGAGGTGGATGCATTTTTTTGACCATGATCCCATATCAGGAAGATCACACGTTTGCCAAAATTCTGATAATGGGGATTTTTATCCTAATTTGGGTTAACGATTCCTTTGCCTATATTGTGGGGAAAAGTTTGGGACGGCATAAATTATTTCCCAGTGTATCCCCTAAAAAGACTATAGAAGGAAGTTTGGGGGGATATGTTTTTGCTATGGTCGCGGCCTATTTTATGTCTAACTACGAAACCAGTATTTCATTTTCCCAATGGATGATACTGGCCACGGTAATCGTTGTTACCGGTAGTTTTGGAGACTTGATCGAATCTAAATTTAAAAGATCGGCAGGTGTAAAGGATAGCGGTGCCATCCTTCCAGGTCACGGTGGCATGCTCGACCGACTGGACAGTTTGGTTTTTGCCGCTCCTTTTGCTTACTTAACTTTAAATATATTTAAATATGTTTCATAAAGAGGGCCAAAAGATAATCTTAACGACCTTTTTTCTTGTCTGTATAGTCGTGATTTTGGCCCATTTCTATCTGGACATTCCGTGGCTCCGGTTGGCAATACAGATCACTTGTCTAATTATTTTGGCATTGATTCTCCAATTTTTCAGAAATCCCAGAAGAAAGGTAGTTAAAAGTTTTGATGAAATTCTGGCTCCCGTAGACGGTAAGGTAGTCGTAATTGAGGAAGTCGACGAAAAGGAGTATTTTAAAGACAAGCGCGTACAGGTATCCATATTTATGTCTCCTGTTAATGTTCACGTTACCCGGTATCCAGCAAGTGGTCTTGTAACCTATTCCAAGTATCATCCGGGAAAATACCTGGTGGCCTGGCACCCAAAATCGAGTGAGGAGAACGAACGAACGACCGTCGTTATCAAGACTCCAAAATTCGGGGAAATTTTATATCGGCAAGTGGCAGGGGCCTTGGCCAAACGAATCGTAAATTACGCCGAAGTCGGACAAGGCGTGCATCAAGGAGATGATTGTGGCTTTATAAAGTTTGGCTCCAGAGTAGATCTGTTCTTGCCGTTGGACAGTGCAGTTACCGTAAAATTGAACCAAAAAGTGGTCGGTGCCAAAACGTGTATCGCGGCCCTGATAAAAAAAGATGAGTAAAAAGAACCTCCGTACAGATTTTGAGGAAGCGGTGGAATTCGTGAACAACTTCACGGATCCATTGCCGGCAGATTTTTTACTCAAAATATACGCGTACTACAAGATTGCGAACAATAATTTTAATCATCCTGGCAGCAAAAAACCTTTGATCAATGCCTTTAAGGCCAACGCCCTGATCCAGGCGAGAAATTTAAGCCCCGAAGAGGCAATGAAAAAATATGTGGCCCTGATCAACAAGGAACTCCGGGGCAAGGACCGATAAAATACCCAAGGCCTAGTGCTTCCTATTCGTACAGATTCTCCGTATCGGCCTCACATATCTCCAAGAGCAGCTGTCCTATTTTTTCCGTTACGTCCTTAAAAAAGCGTTCGCCTTTTTCACTTGTAGAGTACATTGGGTTCCCTACCCCAGTATCCTCGCTTATTTGCGACCACTTTCGCTCTGCCCATACCCAGCCCTCGGAAAAAGAGTTGATCTTATATTGTTTGGACGCTCCAGTGCCCCATTTTTCCTTTGGAAGCACAAGATCTGGTCGCAGATAAAGCATCAAGCTGGTTTCCATTTCATCCGCGTGGTCGCCCGCCTCCTTAAAGTATTTCGTTTTATCCAAGGATTGAAACCAATTGGAAAAACAGATAAACATATTTGGAAACTTCAACCCCAGTTCCCGGACCAAGGGCTTAAAATTATTGCCGCCATGACTATTAAAAATCAATAATTTATGGATCCCTTGACGGTTGAGGACCGTTATAATGTCCGACAGGATAGCAAACTGGGTACTCGGGTTAAGGTTGATATCCAGATAAATATCGGATTGCCCCGTGTTAACACCAAAGGGAACCGACGGCAAAACTATAACCTTTGCCCCTTTCTCCCAGGCCACCCTGGCCGATTCTGCCGCGAGATGATCGGATTCATAGACATCAGTGCCGTAGGGAAGGTGGTAGTTATGGGCTTCCGTAGCACCCCATGGAAGAACTGCCAGCTCAAACTTTTCCTTCTTTAGGGACTCCCAATTGGTTTCTGCAAGAATATAAGGTCTGATCATAATATCGATGAAATTTATTAAGTTCCGCTAAGGTAAGGATCTTAGGCTAAAATTAGGTAATAGGACTCGTTGCTAAGTTAAGCCAAAAGTATCGCATAATCCAATACGCCTTTTGCCACATCCTCCCGAAGCTTCGAGATTAAAAAATAATTCCGTAGCTAGTGCCACCGTTAGCCTCCTTCGCCAAAGTAGCACGGCTTCGAAGGCCGAAAAGCTTCTTCGGTACGCGGGCGGCCATGCAATAAATTTTTGTCTAGGTCTGCAACAATCCAGATAGCTATCGGGACCTCGATTACCTCATACGGTATTTCAGCTTAACTTAACACTAGAAGCCCACAAAATGTTCGGTGCAAAATAAATAATTTTACAAAAATTGGACAAAACCTCCAATTTACTAGCCCAAGACCATAGTATCAAAATCCAAGAAGTCAATTTTGATCGTATCTTTGTAAGGAACCGAATTCGTTGCCCTTAAATTCTCAAATATTTTTGCTATGGAAAAACAATATTGTAAAGTTGGAATGACAAAACCCATTACCGATGGGGAACAAACTGTTGCCCTATTGGAGTATTTATACCAAAATTTTATGGACAAGGCTTCCCACATCCAATACGCCAATTCTAAATTGGGAGAGTTCTTTGAGCAAAAGGCGTTGAAGATAAAAAGACTACTAGACGACAATTCAATATAATTCAAAGTAGCTATTAACCCTCTAACGCTTTTAGGCCTTGAATCTCTTAATTTCCGTGGCCATTTGTTGCTGTATTTCCCTTGCTTTCTCTGCTGCGGCTTTTGCGAAATCACTTTTGGCGGAGGCGTAAATAATTCCCCGCGAAGAATTGACCAGTAATCCAATATTTGAGGTCATGCCATATTTGCACACCTCTTCCAAACTTCCACCTTGGGCCCCTACTCCCGGCACCAATAGGAAACTTTCCGGAACTATTTTTCTAATCTCTTCCAGGTAGGTAGCCTTTGTTGCCCCTACAACATACATTAGGTTTTGGGAATTTGCGTATGTTTTGGAAGTTTCCAGTACTTGTTTGTACAATTCCTTGCCTTCCACCTTTTTGGTCTGAAAATCATAGGCACCTGCGTTGGAGGTCAGGGCCAAAAGAATGGTGTGCTTTTCGGAAAAGTTCAAAAAAGGTTCTACGGAATCCCTTCCCATATAAGGCACAATGGTAACCGAATCGAACCCTAAATCTTCGAAAAAAGCCTGCGCATACCTTTTGGATGTATTGCCAATATCCCCCCTTTTGGCGTCGGCGATGGTAAAAATATCGGGGTAATTGGAGTTTAGATAGGCAATGGTTTTCTCCATGGCCCGCCATCCTTTTATTCCATAAGCCTCGTAAAAAGCCGTATTGGGTTTATAGGCCACGCAGAAGGAATGCGTGCTGTCTATAATGGCCTTATTGAAGGCAAATATGGGATCCTCCTCGCCCAAAAGATGGTTGGGAATCTTTGTCAAATCGGTGTCCAAACCAATGCATAGAAAGGATTGCTTGTTGTGAATCTGTTGTACGAGTTCTTCAGTGGTCATTATTCTACTATGCAGTTATGCGGTTACTGGTCTCTGTTGTTTCCGGTTTCAGGTTTGATAAATTCAAAATTCTGCATCCTTAATTCATAATTGGTTTCCCGTAATGCGGTTTTTTGTATGTTATCACGACCATCAACCGATAACCCCACCTTTGTATTTCTAATTTCGTATCTCCTAAATCCCGGTAGCAAAAACCTTTCATTTTGGCCCTGCTTGGTCTGGATCATTTCCGGGATTATTAAAATATCTCCGAAGCCTCTTTTAATTTCTCGGTATTCTGCACGAACTGGAGTTCGTCTATTATTTTTTGGATGTCCCCGTTGATGATATTCTGCAGATCGTAGAGCGTAAGTCCAATGCGGTGATCCGTAACCCTCCCTTGGGAATAGTTATACGTGCGGATCTTGGCAGACCGGTCGCCACTGCTTACCTGCGAATTCCGTTTCGCTGCATCCTCCTCCTGCTTTTTGGCGAGTTCCAGATCGTACAACCTGGAACGCAATACCCTAAAAGCCTTTTCCTTATTCTTGTGCTGGGATTTTTGATCTTGGCACTGGGCCACCAAACCCGTGGGGATATGGGTCAGCCTTACGGCCGAATAGGTTGTGTTTACCGATTGCCCGCCAGGACCGGAAGAACAGAAAAAGTCGATACGTACGTCTTTAGGGTCTATCTGCACGTCAAAATCCTCCGCTTCCGGCAATACCATAACCGTAGCGGCGCTGGTATGTACCCGCCCTTGGGTCTCGGTCTGTGGAACGCGCTGGACCCGGTGTACGCCGGCCTCAAATTTAAGGGTGCCGTAAACATCCTCCCCCGTCACTTCAAATTGTATTTCTTTAAATCCGCCGCTGGTGCCTTCGCTCAAATCGATCACATTGGTCTTCCATCCTTTGCTTTCACAGTATTTGGTGTACATACGGTACAGGTCGCCCGCAAAGATACTGGCCTCGTCCCCGCCCGTCCCGGCACGTATCTCCATCACAACGTTCTTGCTATCTTCCGGATCCTTGGGAATCAACAACACTTTAATTTCATCTTCCAACGGCTGCAAAGCTTCCTTGGCCTCCTCCAATTGCATACGGGCCATCTCGGTTATTTCCGGGTCACTCCCATCGGCAATGATTTCCTCGGCTTCCGAAATATTATTTAAAAGGGCAATATACTGTTCCCGCTTGTCCACCAAAACTTTAAGGTCCTTGTATTCCTTGTTGAGCTCAACGTACCGTTTTTGGTCCGATATCACATCGGGCTGGATGATAAGATCGCCAATCTCATCAAAACGTTGCTTAATTATATTCAGTTTATCTATCATGTCCTCGCTTCAATCGCACTGCGAATTTACGATAAATTTGTACATTCTAGATGGATCAAACTCCAAAATACAAAATCCAAAGCCTATAGGTTTCGTCGCTTTAAAGATGCTTGGACCCATATGTTATTGCAAGAATATAGCAGGCAAACTATACGCAACTATGTTTATGCACCCTAATTATACAGAGCTAAAAGCGGTCTGCAGGAAGTATTGTCACTCCCCGACAAAAGTGGCTCCAAATGTAACTATAAAGGCATCCAGTCCGTCGCTACGGTTATAGCGGTTCAACCGCAGATCCAATGCCTTTAATCCAAAGAGGAATAATCGGGCGTCGGCAAAAACATCCTTGTACTGAAGTCCCAACCCGTATTGATGGGCATGAAAATTAGAAAGATCGTAATCCGAGGTATAAAAAATATAGGTAGAAAGGGCGTCCTCCGTTTTGTAAAAATAATCCGATGCCGTCTGGGTATAGAAACGATAAATGGGGTAAACAGTAAACGAATCACTTAGTTTAATCGGCACTTCCAAGCTTACGGTATTAGCATTTATTCCCCAATCATCGCGATAAAAACGATAGTAACCCCGGAAAATAAAAAAGTCGTTCAGATAGTAATTCATCCGTATGCCCAAGGGTATCTTAAAGCGGCTATCCGGAAGGCGTTCCACATCATCGGCCAACTGAAACTCGTCTATATAAAAATCATTGACATCCCCAAAATAAATCCGTTGAAAAGGTGTGCCGAGCAATCCATCTTGAAGCACCAAGTCCATTAAAAAAGAAGCCTGCCACTTTCTTCCCAAAATCTGGGAAAAGGATAGGGAGATCGCATAGGAATTTCGTTTATCGGTGCTAAATTCCGCAAAAACAGGGTTATAGGTGCCGTCTCCCGTGATACGGTCATCGTAAAAACCATCGCGCAGCTCAATGGGTATTTGCGGATTCCAATGATCCAAAAACACTTGTGCATTGGCAGATATCTCCGTATTCTTCTCATTGAACAATCGCGTATAACCCCCTCCGAACCCCAAGGAAAAGTAGTCGAACTCATTGGAAAAAGAAGCTTGGGCCCTCCAAATGGAGTTTCGGTCATCGGAGCTGTGTTCGTAAGAAGGATTGGTATAGACCAACACATCGTTTCGGGAAGCTCCAGAGGAGGCACTAAACGGACTCACCACCGTATTGCTGCCATCCAATGGGTTGATATTGCTCGTAGAGGCCGAGGAATAAGCGGATATCCCCACATCCACGGTCAGGACGTCATCGGCATTTAGCGGTAGGCTTACCACAATGGAGGATGAGACATCCTTTAATGCCTCGGTACCTTCCCCTCCGGTTACGGCCGCATGTTCGCCATCTTGCTGGTAATAGCTCATCAACAGATTTACTTCGGCAGCCTCCAGTACCCTTTTTTTATAAGTGCTGATAGGGCCTTCTTGGGCGCGGCTCCAAAAAATCGATCCGAGAAGTAATATGAAAGTTAGTATTTTCAAGTAGGTATCTGGTAAATGGGTTATTTGTTCACTTCCATAAGAAGGTCATAAAAAGGTGATTACATTTACATATTGGAATCATTGAAAGACCGCTACTTATCGCAGGGGTAAGTTTAACCAACTTTTATCAAAAACTACTCCTATGTCGGTTTTTGCAATATGGGTTTGTCTTAGTTACACCCACATCCGCCACCTGTCTTGCCACCATTAGCACCCGATGCACCTTCCCGGTACACGTGGAAATTGTTTTCAAAACGCTGTGATTTTTTGGCGGACAATTGCATTTCACCATCGCTTAAATATGCCCTGTCGTATTCCTTTACAGCTACGCAGGAACTGGAAAAAACAATAAGAATCAGAAAAAGCAAACTCTTTTTCACAAATTAGGAATATAGATTTACAATATAATTTTTAACAACTGAAAAATCCATTCTATAAAAGCAGATGAAATACTTTTTTATTTTATTTTGTCTTGTTTCTTGGCTCTAGTTTCTAGGCTCTTTTCTATTTATTCCTCCTCTTGCGGTTCCTCCTCCGGGCCATTGTCGGCTTCGGCTTCCCGGTTAAGGTTGTTTTCCAAAATGTTCAATTTCTTTAGTTTCGCCTTCCAAGTGGCAAGGGATTCCTTGTGGCGGTCAATATTCTTAACGACTTCCCGTACCAATGGATTGTCCTCGGAAGCATTGGAAAAGAACTGTAGGTTGGTTTCCAATTGCCTTATTTCGCTCTTGCTTTCCTCTATCTTACGTCTAATAAAGGTACGCTCCTTATAGATAGCGTTCTCATTATCGGCATTGGCCAACTGCTGGATCTTATTTCCATATTTCAGCAGTTCGGCCTCTTGTTGGCTCACCTTCAGTTTTCTAAAAAGGGCATCCAAAATCTTGTTGAACTTGGCATTGATGTTCTTCTTGGAAAAAGGTACCCGACCGTAAGTTTTCCATTCCGTAATAATTGCTTTTATGGCCGTCATGTCCTTTTCCTTCTCCCCGGTCAATCGATAGTTTTTTAAGCTTTCCAAACATGCATTTTTCTTTTCCAAGTTCTCGTATTCTTCCTTCTGGGCATCATTTTTAAGCGCATGGAGCCTATCGAAATAATGATTGCAGGCCTTTTTAAAGTCGTTCCAAAGCTTATCGGAATATTTGCGGGGCACGTGGCCAATTTGTTTCCATTCACTTTGGATCCTTTTCATTTCAGGGGTAGTAGTGTCCCAATCCTCGCTCTCCTTTAGAGAGATCGCCAACTTTAAAAGCGCTCTCTTCTTTTCCAGATTTTCTTGTTGATCCTTTTTTAGGTTTTTGTAGAAATTGTTTTTTGCCCGGTTAAAATCACGTACGGTAGACTTGAAGGCGGCCCAAGTTTGTTCGTTTACCTTTTGCGGCACCTTCCCTGCCTTAAAAAAAGCATCCCGTAACTTTTCTACCTCTTTTATCTGTTGCTGAAGGCCCCGGTGATTATTGGAAACGCTGGATGCTATTTTTCGGATATCCTCAATAATTTGGTTTTTCAATCCCAAATTCTGCTCGTAAACCTTGTCCAGCTCCTTATAGTGTTCTTGCCTTCGTTGGTGCAAAACTTTTGTGGCGTTGCTGAACCGTTCCCATATAGCCTCCCTGTGTTCTTTGTCTACCGGACCTATATCCTCCTTCCAAACCTTGTGCAAATTTTGCAGTTCGTGAAAGGCCATTCCCAGATCGGGCTCTTTTCCCAGGGCTTCCGCGCGTTCGATAATTTTTAACTTTTCCTCCAAATTGTGTTTAAAATCAAGGTCCCTAAGCTCCCTGTTGAGGTGAAGAAAATCATAAAATATTTCTATGTGGTGATGGTATGTACGCCAAACGTTGTTGTAGTTGGTCCTTGGTACGGGTCCGGCGTTTCGCCACCGTTCCTGTACATCCTTAAAATTCTTGTAGGTGGTATTGATGTCTTCTTCAACATTCACCAAACCTTTGAGCTCATCTATTATTTTCAGGCGGTTGGCCAAATTGTCCTTTAGAGAGCGGTCTAGCCGCTTGTAATATTGGTCCCGCTTTTCCCGATAATCGGCATACACCTCATTAAACTGCCTTTTGTCAACGGAATTGTACTTAAAGTCGATTTCGTTCCCTCCGTTGTTTACAAACTCCTCTTTCTTCTGTTCAATGAATTCTACGAATTTTAGGTCGAACTCGTACTTAATACCATCTACATGCTTTTTTATGGCCTGCACTTTTTCGTTCCGGACCAATTTCTGCAGTTCGCCCACCAAATTTTCCATGGTCATGGAATGGTAATCCAACATGGGTATCGTATGTCTGTGCTTGTTGTCCTCGTCCTCGGCGTCTTCGGCGTTAGAGTCGTCTATTTCTTCCAAAACATCCTCCTCCCCTTCTTCAGCATGATCTGTAGAAGCTTCCTTTTCTTTTTTGTCCGACTTTTTCTCCTTACCTACTTCTGTAAATTTTTCTTCTCCTACCACCACCGTTTCGGCTTGTTCTTCGTCTTGCTTACCAACTGGCGTGGGGGCCTCCTCACCCGAATCTATCTTGGGCAGGATGGATTCCGCAACGTCATCCGTCCCCGTTTCCTTAGATTTAATTTGCGATTTCCCATCCGCCCCGGACGAATCGCCAGATTCGGTAGATTCTTTGTCTATTTCTCCCGAACTAGCCCCGAGGGGTTCATGCTCTTCGGTCTCCTTCCCACGATCGCTTACAGAATCCAAATCGGCCGAAGGGTCGGAAGATGGATTAGCTTCCGACCGTACATCCGAACTCTTTAACTTATCTTTCTCCTCTACGTTATTCTGTAGTATTCCGTCTTTCTTTTCCAACATTTCCAATCTTTAACTGTTGTACGCTTCTTTTCAAAGGTAATGAACTTATTATTTACAAAGTTAAGGAAACTTCATTTTAGGGCATTGGGAGTGCGGTTGCAACAACCCACCCTCAAAAAATCCCGTCCAGGGCAATTTGTCACGGGCCATGGCGGGAGCTCCACAAGCTAAATCGGACCCTTTGAGGCCCGAGGGAAGACCCTTGGGAAACTTTGGCCAAAATAATCGACATCCGAACAAATTGGCTAATTTTGACCCCGATGAATGAGAAACTTAAAAATGGTATCGCCCTATCCCTGATCTTTCAGGTCATCTTGGTCAAGTGGATAGGAAGTCATCGGGAATGGGTGGAAGCTTATTATAGCAATGGATGGTATCCCTTAGTTTCCCGGTTTTGGCGGATTATATTGGGTTGGATTCCCTTTTCTGTGGGAGATTTGATCTATTTGGGACTTTTGCTGTTGGCCATTAGGTACGTGGTCGTTCAACACAAAAAGATCAGGAAACATCCCTTCCTTTTTTTACGAAATATCGTCCTAGTGCTTTCCGTGGCTTATTTTACGTTTAATCTTATGTGGGGCCTTAACTACTACCGCGAACCACTTGCCAAATCCATGGGATTACGGGACACGATCACTCAGGAAGAATTGGTGAAATTTGTAGAAAAACTTGTGAAGAGGACCAACGAAGCTCAATTCCGTATTACCAAGGATACGGCCACAAAGGTTGAAATTCCTTATTCCAGGAGCGATATTTTTACCAAAACGATAGAAGGATACCAAAGTATTGGGTTGCTTTATCCTTTTCTGGTCTATAACAATCCGAGCATAAAGCAATCGCTTTTTAGCACCGGACTTAGCTATATGGGTTATGCGGGATATTTAAATCCGTTCACCAATGAAGCCCAGGTAAACGGGATTATGCCCAAATTTAGGTTTCCGGTGGTCTGCGGTCACGAAGTTGGCCATCAAGTTGGATACTCGGCAGAAAACGAAACCAATTTTATTGGATTTCTGGTCACCGTCGGAAATCCCGACCCCTATTTTCAATATGCTGCCTATGCCTACGCACTAAGTTATTGTTTGTCTGATGTTAAGCGAAAGGACAAGGTACAATTCAACAGGTTGTACGGTGATTTAAATGGAGGCATCAAGAAAAACTTTAAGGAGGAGGTCGATTTTTGGGAAGCCCATGCAAACCCGATGGAACCCGTATTTGAATCTATCTTCGACACCTTCCTTAAATCTAACAACCAGGCCCAGGGCATCAAAAGTTACCGGTCCATTGTATCCCTTTTGGTGACCTATTACGAGGACAGGGAGTTGTAATTTTGACGGATTGCTTTATTTTTACCCCAATGGAAAACAAAAAGCACATCACAAGCCTGCAAAACCCATTGGTAAAAAAGGTTTTATTGCTCCAGGAAAAATCCAGGGAACGCAGAAATTCTGGATTATTTGTCTTGGAAGGTGGTAGGGAATTGCAATTGGCACTACAAAGTGGATATGAAATAGTGACCGTGTTTTTTTATGCCGAACTTATTGCGGAAAAAGAGGTGACCGGACGGCTTAAGAAAGGTAAATCCCATCCCGAAATTATTGAAGTTTCGAAACCGGTCTATCAAAAATTGGCCTATCGGGATACGACGGGGGGCCTGTTGGCCATCGTAAAATCTGGATCACACAGCCTGAACAATTTGAGGTTAAAGAACAAAAACCCTTTGATTTTGGTCGCAGAAGCTCCCGAAAAGCCTGGAAATATAGGAGCCTTGCTCCGAACCGCCGACGCCGCGAAGCTCGACGCCATCATTATTGCAAATCCCAAAACCGACCTCTACAACCCAAACATCATACGGTCTAGTGTGGGCTGTATTTTTACGGGAAACGTGGCCACGGGAAGTTCCGCTGATGTCATAACATTTTTAAAAGAAAAAAAAATCCCAATCCATTGTGCAGCCCTCTCGGCATCCAAAAGTTACCTCCAATCAGATTTCACTCTTCCAACTGCCATCGTAGTGGGCACGGAAGCCGAAGGGTTAACAGACGAATGGCTGCAAAGTTCCGATCAAAATATTATAATTCCCATGGAAGGACAGATAGATTCCATGAACGTTTCGGTCTCGGCGGCAATCCTTATCTTTGAGGCCAAACGACAACGAACAGTCTCCAGTGAGCAGTAGAATACAATTTTAAGCAGGCACTCCCAAAACAAGTAACCACTAACTTAGTAACCTAATAACCTAAGAAGTCCATGGTTGAAAGTACAATTCTATTTTACCTTATCATCGCAATTTTGATGCTCCAATTTATTGTAGAAACGGTCTTGGATTATCTCAACGCAAAACGGTTCCAGGATTCCGTTCCACAGGAATTGCAAGATGTTTTTGATACCGAAGAATATAAAAAATCCCAAGATTACAAAAGAACAAATTATCGATTTGGATTACTTACTTCCACCTTTTCACTGGCGCTTACCCTTGCCTTTCTGATTTTTGGAGGATTCGAGTGGGTAGACACTATCGCCAGGAGCTTTACCGATAGTCCTATCGTTATGGCCTTGATATTTTTTGGGATTATTATGATCGGAAGCGATATACTGACCACGCCTTTCTCGTACTACCAAACCTTCGTTATCGAAGAAAAATTCGGATTCAACAAGTCGACAAAAAAGCTTTTCTTTTTAGATAAGTTCAAGGGTTGGTTAATGACCGCTGTACTCGGCGGCGGCATTCTTACCTTGGTGATCTGGTTCTTTCAATGGGCGGGCGACAATTTCTGGATTTATACTTGGATAGTGGTGGCGGTATTCACGATCTTCATGAACATGTTCTACAGTAGGCTTATTGTACCCCTATTTAACAAGCAGACCCCGTTGGAAGAAGGCCAGTTAAAGGAAAAAATAGAAAATTATGCCAAAAAAGTCGGCTTTGAACTAAAAAAGATCTTTGTAATCGACGGATCTAAGCGTTCTACCAAGGCCAATGCCTATTTCTCAGGTTTTGGCAGGGAAAAAAGGGTGACTTTATACGATACGTTGATCAAGGATTTGGAGGAAGACGAAATTGTCGCGGTACTAGCACACGAAGTAGGTCATTACAAACGGAAACACATTATCTTTAATCTGACTGCCTCTATTTTGCTAACGGGATTGACGCTTTATATACTATCCATTTTTATAAATAACCCGGAGGTATCGTTGGCCATAGGAGTGTCCCGGCCCAGTTTTCACGCCGCACTGGTGGGATTTGGCATCCTCTACAGTCCCATTTCCGAGATTACGGGCCTCGTGATGAACTATATGTCCCGCAAATTTGAATTTCAGGCGGATGATTACGCTAAGACGACCTTCTCCGCAATTCCTTTGATTACCTCCCTTAAAAAATTATCTAAAAATAGTTTGAGCAATCTTACCCCGCACCCATCCTACGTGTTTGTGCATTATTCGCATCCACCCCTGGCCGATAGGATAAGAAATCTAAAATTAAACTCAAGTTCAAATTCAAACTAAAATCCCAAACCTTTTAAGTCCAAACAAATGCGACAAGTTCAATTGTCAAATGTTTGTGTTTGGGCTTGATACTTGTATTTGAACTTTTACGCATCCATCAACTATTGCCAATGGGCACAATTTTTGTTGTTTGGTAAATAAGTTTACATTATTTTTAAAATATGATGACGGAAGCTGCCATAGAACAGGAAAATAAGCAAATTGCCAAGCAGTACAAGGAATTGTTGCGCATTAGTTATCAAAATCTCACCCCAGAGGATAAGAAACTAATTCGCTCTGCCTTTGATGTAGCCGTAGACGCCCATAAAAATCAGCGCCGGAAATCTGGGGAAGCTTATATTTTTCATCCTATCGCCGTAGCAAAAATCGTAGCTTCCGAAATTGGTCTCGATGCCGTATCCATTGCTTCGGCCTTGTTGCACGACGTAGTTGAGGACACCTCCTATACCTTGGCCGACATCGAAAGGATGTTTGGTGAAACGGTGGCTCGAATCGTTGACGGGCTCACCAAAATAGCCCACCTGAACAAGGATATGAACACCTCCCAGCAGGCGGAAAACTTTCGGAAAATGTTGCTCACCCTGAACGACGATATACGGGTAATCATCATTAAAATTGCAGACCGTTATCACAACATGCTCACGATGGATTCCATGCCGGAGGACAAGCAGGTGAAAATTTCCTCCGAAACCCTTTACATCTATGCGCCACTTGCCCACAGGATAGGGCTTTACAATATAAAAACCGAACTGGAAGACCTGAGCCTTAAATACACCGAACCCGAGGTATACAAGGATATCATGGGGAAAATAGAGGAATCTAAAGAAGACCAGCAAGCCTATATAGATACCTTTTCCTCTATCGTCCGGGATGCATTGGACAAAGAGGGCCTCAATTACACCATCAAGGGAAGGATGAAATCGATCTTTTCCATCCGACGGAAAATGAAGGCCCAAAACGTCACCTTTGATGAAATCTATGACAAATTTGCCATTCGGATCATTTATAAGTCCGACAAGGCCAATGAAAAGTTCCTCGCATGGAAAATCTATTCCGTGGTTACCGATCATTTTACTCCGAACCCGGTGCGCTTGCGAGACTGGATCACATCTCCCAAATCTACTGGGTACGAAGCCCTTCACATTACCGTTATGGGCCCCAAAGGCAGATGGGTAGAGGTGCAGATACGCAGTGAACGGATGCACGAAATTGCGGAAAAAGGATATGCGGCACATTTTAAATACAAACACGGCGATCAAAAGGAACAAGGAATCGAAGAATGGCTAAACCGCTTGCAGGAAGCTTTGGAAAATGCCAATACAAATGCGGTAGATTTCGTTGAGGAATTTAAACTTAACCTTTACGCCAAGGAGATCTTTGTCTTTACCCCCAAAGGTGAACTAAAATCCTTGCCCAAGGACGCCACCCCACTAGATTTTGCGTTTAACATCCACACCGAAGTGGGTATGCGTACCAGGGGAGCCAAAGTCAACGGCAAATTGGTGCCGTTAAACACCACCTTAAAGAGTGGGGACCAAGTGGAAATAATGACTTCGGAGCATGCCAAGCCCAATCAAAGTTGGCTAGACTACGCCACAACGGCAAGGGCCAGGTCCAAAATAAAATCGTCCCTAAAGGAAGAAAAGAAAACGATCGCCGTGGAGGGCAAGGAAATCCTCCGGAGGAAATTAAAATCCCAAAAAATAAGTCTCAACGAGGATACGATCAACAAGATGGTCGTTTATTTTAAGCTCAAGACAAGCCTAGATCTATTTTATCGGGTGGCCATCGGGGCAATAGACAATCAAAAACTAAAGGATTTTGCCTCCTCCTATAACAATGCTTTTATCAGTTTCTTCAAAAACAAAATCAGAAGACACCCCGTAGCGGTCGATTTGGATAAGGATGAATTCTCCGTCAAATACGATATCCTTGTTTTTGGAAAAGAAGAGGAAAAGCTCGAGTACAAACTTTCCCCGTGCTGTAATCCTATCCCGGGAGACGATGTTTTTGGGTTTATCAGTGTAAATGAGGGGATTAAAGTACACAAGAAAAATTGCCCCAATGCCATTGCACTTCAATCTAACTACGCCTACAGGATCATCAGTGCCAAATGGATCGATTCCAGTCAGGAGGAATTCACGGCGGAAATAAAACTAACGGGCATAGACAATTTGGGGCTTGTGAGCAAAATCACAGAGGTAATTTCGGAAAATATGCACGTTAACATGCGGAATATAAACTTCAGTACGGACGGGGGGACCTTTTCAGGAAAAATTAGCTTACTGGTAAAAAACAACTCGATCCTTAAGAAGGTCATCGACAACCTGAAACGTATCAACGGCATAGATAAAGTTACCCGAATATAAATATTAACTGTACCTTTGTGAATTAAAGTATTGTTAGTTGCTATGGGCAATAATAAGAACCAAGAAATCGTAAAAAACGTCTTCACCGCCTTTTTGGAGGACAACGGACATCGCAAGACTCCGGAACGTTTTGCGATATTGCAGGAAATATATGATAGCGAGGAACATTTTGATATAGAATCGCTCTATATCAATATGAAAAACAAAAACTACCGCGTAAGCCGGGCCACCCTTTACAATACCATTGAACTCTTGTTGGAATGCAAACTGGTACGAAAGCACCAATTCGGGAAAAATCAGGCACAGTACGAAAAATCCTATTTTGACCGGCAGCACGACCACGTTATCCTGACCGATACCGGTGAGGTTATGGAGTTTTGCGATCCCCGGATCCAATCGATAAAAAAAACTATTGAAGAAGTTTTCGATATTAAGATAAATAACCATTCCCTGTACTTTTATGGTACCAAGAACAAGGGAGAAAACACAAACCACTAATATTATAAAGACCAATGGCAGTAGATTTATTGTTAGGACTACAATGGGGTGACGAAGGAAAAGGAAAGATCGTTGATGTCCTGACCAAAAATTACGATATAATCGCACGTTTTCAAGGTGGCCCCAATGCCGGGCATACATTGGAGTTTGACGGTATTAAACACGTTTTGAGAACTATTCCCTCCGGAATTTTCCACAAGGGATCAATGAATATAATCGGGAATGGAGTGGTCATAGATCCTGTGGTATTTGTAAAGGAATTGGAAGCGCTCGACATATTTAAAATCGATTACAAAAAAACACTAATAGTATCTAGAAAGGCCCATATCATCTTGCCTACCCACCGTCTTTTGGACGCTGCAAGCGAAGCTAGCAAAGGCAAAGCCAAAATAGGATCTACCTTAAAGGGAATTGGACCCACCTATATGGACAAGACGGGTCGCAACGGCATGAGGATTGGCGATTTGGAAATGGATGATTGGAAGGAAAAATATCGGCACTTGGCCGATAAACACGAGGCCTTGATCAATTTTTATGATGTAGACATCCAATATAATCTGGATGAATTGGAAACCGAATTTTTTGCTGCCGTAGAAAAATTAAAAAAACTCACTTTTATAGATAGCGAAGATTATCTGAACACCGCCATTGCCGATGGCAAAACCATTTTGGCCGAGGGGGCACAGGGCTCCTTGTTGGATATAGACTTCGGGACATACCCCTTTGTCACTTCATCCAATACCACTGCCGCCGGCGCATGTACGGGCTTGGGGATCGCTCCAAATAAGATAAAGGAAGTTTACGGAATTTTTAAGGCCTACACTACACGGGTTGGTTCGGGGCCATTTCCCACGGAACTGTTTGACGAAGACGGGGAAAGAATGGCGAAGATTGGAAATGAGTTTGGCGCAGTCACGGGCAGGCCAAGACGTTGCGGCTGGCTCGATCTTGTTGCGCTTAAATATGCGGTACAAGTAAATGGCGTCACCCAGTTAATTATGATGAAGGCCGATGTTCTAAGTGGCTTTCCGGAAATTAAGGTATGTACCGCCTACCAATATAAAGGCGAAAAGATAACCCATTTGCCCTACAATATTGAACCCGGGAACGTGACCCCACTGTATACCTCGTTAAAAGGATGGAAAAAGGACCTTACGCAAATGACCTCGGCCAAAAGCCTTCCGCCATCGTTGCAGGATTACATCGATTTTCTGGAAGAAGAATTACAGGTGCCTATCAAAATAGTGTCCGTAGGACCCGATAGAACGCAGACCATACACAGATAGTTTTCATCGCTAAAGTCCGATAGCTGCGTTGTACTCATTTTGAAAAACAGTTTTTTACACAAAAAAATACCTTGGTTTTCAATACCTTCCCGTACCCGGTCGGGCGGGATTCACAAGCCTTGTTCTCGAACTTTTTAGATCGGATACCCGAGTGACTGGTTAGAAATTTAGGTAGATGATTAGAAATAACCCTGGACAAAGAACTAAATCAGGAGATTTATTCTTTACGGTTTTCCACCTCTTGTAAACTGTCCATTTCCTTTCTGAACCTAAGAATCATCAAACTGTCCATTTGATTTCTAATGCTATCCCTATATTCATACCAATTGCTGCCGTCCATTTCCCCAGCAAATTGCATGATCTTGTTGAATCTTGTTAAATTGAAACGATTGGCTTTCCATGCCGCCTTGGTACTTTCCTGATGCTTTAGGTCTTGAAGATAAATCCCCAACACAAATCCAACTATGACAACTCCCATCGCAATAGACCAACGAGCGGTTTCTTTTGACATTTTCTTTGGGTTAGGTTAAAAATATACGGTCGGGTTATTCCGAACCACATTATACATCCGTAATTTTTGGGGTATTCGCACCAGTATTAACAAGTATGATCAAGAAATACTGGAGGTACAAATATACAATTTACAAACTACGGTTATATAAAAATTTAGATGACAGGCAAAAGGAATCGCCAAAAGCGAGGTCAATGGCTACAAATGCAAACTACAACCCCTTCAAAGTCCATGGAATTATTTGGTTATTGACCTCGAATATTATTGATTAAAACCTAAAAAACGTAACTTACTTCCAATAAAATCATTATTTATGAGGCGTATTTCATTGGTGTTGGCTACTTTTTACCTCTTATTGCTACATGCAGGCACCTATGCTCAAATTACTTCACCTGAAGTAGATGAGCTGGCACAAAAGGCGTTGGAAAAATTTAAGGTAGCGGGAGCGGCGATAGCGATAGTAAAAGATGGCAAAATAGTACACAGTAAGGGATATGGGGTAAAATCGTCTACCTCGCGTGAAAAGGTTAACGAACACACCCAATTTGCCATCGCTTCCAACACCAAGGCCTTTACTACCATGGCTCTGGCCCTCTTGGTCGAAGATGGCATCATTACCTGGCAAGATCGGGTAGTAGAACACATTCCGGAATTTACGATGTACAATCCATATGTTACCGAAAACTTCAATATTCAGGACCTTCTTACACATCGCAGTGGCCTCGGCCTCGGAATGGGCGATCTTATGTTTTTTCCGGATGGCGCGGACTTTACAATTGACGACCTCCTCGCTAGTTTCCAATATTTTAAACCGGTTTCCGCATTTCGCACAAAATTTGATTATGACAATTTACTGTACGTCGTGGCGGGGGAACTCATTGCCAGAAAGAGCGGAATGACTTGGGAGGAATTTATTCAAAAACGCATTCTTGAACCATTGCATATGGATAACTCTTACCCTTCCATTTACGACATTGAGGATAAGAGCAACTTGGCCTTGCCTCATACCACTGCCTATGGAAAACTACAAGTTCTTCCTAATTTTAAAAAAATAATCAATGGGGCTGCGGGGGGTATTTACGCCAACGTCGACGACTTATGCCAATGGATGTTGGTCTTCCTAAATCATGGCGCATACGGGCCACAACTACGGGATACGCTTTTTGCAGAAGCGAGCCAAAAGGAAATATGGAAAATACAAACTACGTTAGAAACCGACCAGAATCCACGTTACAATTCCCATTTTTCGGGATATGGATTGGGTTGGTTCTTAACCGATGTCAAAGGTTATATGCAGGTATCCCATACTGGCGGCTTACCTGGCATGTTATCCAAAACCACCCTAATACCCGATTTAAATCTCGGGGTCGTCGTACTTACCAACACCGAGCCGGGAGGTAGTGCTTTTTTTTCCACGATTACCCAAACTATTCTGGATAGTTACCTTGGTTTGGAAGACACAAATTGGATGGAGATAGATTACAGAAAATTAAAACAACGAAATGAAACGGGCGATGCCGTTACGGCAAAGGTTTGGGAAACTGTAGCGTCTAACAAGAATTCCGCCGTCAATAAAAATGATTATCTCGGAGTTTACAAAGATCCCTGGTTCGGAAAAATGGAAGTCTTCTTTAACAACGGGGAATTGTGGATAAAAAGTTATCGTTCGCCAAAATTAAACGGACCCATGCGCTTTTACAAGGCCAATACTTTTGCTGTAAAATGGGAATACCAGGATATGAATGCGGATGCATTCGCCATATTTTATCTAAACGAGAATGGCATTCCACAAGAATTAAGGCTCAAGGGAATATCACCAAATATCGATTTTAGCTTCGATTTTCAAGACCTTCGATTAAGGCGTGTGAAAAAAGAGTAGTATCCCCTGCCCTACTTCATAATCCTTGTGAGCTGAAAATATTTTTTATAACGTTCTGGAATCGTGTCAATATTCAATAAACAACCTTCTTCCATTTCGGGATAAATATCGTGGTAGGTCTGTACGCTGTACATCCCTACTCTTTTACTGATATGTTCGCGCTTTAATTCGTATGGACCGTCGAGTCCGGCAGCAGCCACAAGTTCCAATAAACTGTGAATCGTAGCTTCGTGATAGTTCTTTACCCTTGGCGCCTTATCCTCCACCACGAGCCCTTTTACAAGGGACTTGTTCTGGGTCGCGACCCCCGTCGGACAAGTATTCATATTGCACTGTAAGGCCTGTATACAACCTACGGACAACATCATCGCCCGGGCACTGTTACATCCGTCCGCCCCCAATGCAATTGCTCTGGCCATATGAAAACCGGTGATGATCTTGCCTGCTACAATGATTTTTATTTCCTTTCTCAATCCAAAACCCACCAAGGTATCGTGCACTAAAATAAGGCCTTCCCGCAAGGGCATTCCCATCGAATTGGAAAATTCTACCGGGGCCGCACCCGTACCTCCTTCCCCTCCATCTACCGTTATAAAATCGGGCGTTATGCCAGTAAAGACCATGGCCTCACAGAAATCCATAAATTCCTGTTCGCGGCCGAGACACAACTTAAATCCAATTGGTTTGCCATCGGAAAGGTCCCGTAGTTTTTTAATAAAATGCATGAATTGTATGGGATCGGCAAAAGCGGAATGGGACGGTGGCGAATGCACTGCTATACCCGGTTTGATATGCCTAATTCTAGCAATTTCCTCCGTATTTTTTACCGCGGGCAAAATGCCCCCATGGCCTGGCTTGGCCCCTTGTGACAACTTAATTTCGATCATTTTTACCTGTGGTCTCAAGGCACTTTCCCTAAACGTTTCTTCGTTAAACGTTCCATCCTCGTTCCTACAGCCAAAATATCCAGTACCTATTTGCCAGATCAAATCGCCCCCATACTCCAGATGATAGTCGCTAATGCCACCTTCACCGGTGTTATGCGCAAAATTTCCCATCTTGGCCCCTTTGTTCATGGCAAGAATCGCATTCTTGCTCAAGGAACCGAAACTCATCGCCGAAATATTCAATAGACTCGAGGAATAAGGTTGTTTACAATCCTTGCCTCCTATTAACAATCGGGGAAATTGACCGATCTCTTTGGGATTGTGTTTGGCGTACATGGAATGTTCCATCCATTCGTATCCCGAATGGTAGATATCCATCTGGGTGCCGAAAGGTTCTGTATCCGTTGCACCTTTGGCCCTTCTATACACTAATGATCTTAATATACGGTTCAGGGGCCTGCCCTGGGTATCGGTCTCCACAAAATATTGCATGATTTCCGGCCGTATCGATTCTAGAACATACCGAAACCGACCCACCAAAGGAAAATTTCTTCTAATGGTATGTTTCTTTTGAACGATGTCATAAACACCCATTGCGACCAAAGGTCCTATTAAAATAAAAATCCATAAAATCGGCGACCAAAACACGGCTATAGCCCATATTACAACTACTACTATGGCCGAGACAAGTATAAATTTTTCACGAACTTTCATATTATTGTGATATTTAAAAAACAAAGATAGGAATCGATTTGAAATTCCTTGCCGCCTCCTTTCTTTTCCATTAAAAAACGCTAACCTTTTTTCCCTGAAATGGAAAAACTTTGGCGGATATACATAAATTAATGTAAATTACACCTTTCAAATCATCGAAGTGAAAATTTTGAAATATATATTATGCAGATAAAGGAATCATCAAAGATGTACGATGTTATCATCGTGGGATCTGGAGCTGGTGGTGGGATGGCCACAAAAATTTTGGCAGACTCAGGTCTTAAAGTGGCCGTCGTGGAAGCCGGTCCATATTTTGATCCCGCCGATCCGGAACAAAGGACCCAGCTAAAATGGCCATGGGAATCCCCACGAAGGGGAGCCAGCACGGTACGCCCCTTTGGGGACTTTGACAGTGCATACGGGGGCTGGGAGATAGAAGGGGAGCCCTATACCCATAAGGACGGCACAAAGTTCGACTGGTTTCGCTCGCATATGCTCGGTGGTAGGACCAACCATTGGGGCCGCATTTCCTTGAGATTTAGCCCTAGGGACTTTAAACATAAAGATGTTGATGGATTGGGAGATAACTGGCCTATAGGGTATGAGGATGTTAAACCCTATTACGACAAGGTAGATAAATTGATAGGCTTGTTTGGAAGCAAGGAAAACCTTCCCAACGAACCGGATGGGTTTTTCCTGCCTGCCCCAAAGCCAAGACTTCATGAGCTTGTTTACATTAAAGGAGCCCGGAAATTAAACATTCCCGTCATTCCTTCGAGAATGTCTATGGTTACCAAGAAAATTAACGACGACAGCGGGGTGTGCTTTTATTGTGGACAGTGTTCCCGAGCGTGTTCCGTATATGCAGATTTCTCATCGGGAACGCGTTTAATATTCCCCGCACAAAAACACGGAGGACAGATAGACCTCTTTACGAATTGTGTGGTACGGGAGGTAACCACCGATGACGAGGGCAAAGCAACAGGCGTAAACTACATCAATAAGGAAGATCGAAAGGAATATGCACTAAAAGCCAAAGTAGTGGTTCTGGCGGCTTCGGCCTGTAGTTCCGCGCGTATCCTTCTAAATTCAAAAAGTGCACAACACCCTAACGGACTAGGCAACAGCAGTGATAACGTTGGTAGATACGTACATGATTCTACCGGTAGCAGTAGGGCGGCATTTATCCCGGACCTTGTAAACCGGAAGACCTATAATGAAGATGGCGTTGGCGGTATGCACGTATACACCCCCTGGTGGTTGGATAATAAAAAATTGGATTTCCCAAGAGGATACCATATCGAGGTTTGGGGAGGCATGGGCATGCCCAACTACGGATTTGGATTCAATCCCAACGATTTCAATAAATTCTTTGGATTAAAAGTCGGAGGTTACGGCAACGGACTTCGGGATGACGTTAAAAAATATTATGGCTCCGTTCTCGGTTTTGGGGGACGTGGGGAATCTGTCGCGCAACGGGACAATTATTGCGAGATAGACCCTACCACCGTAGACCAGTTTGGTATTCCCGTTCTGCGTTTTCACTACAAATGGACCGACCATGAACGAAAACAGGCCAAACATATGCAGCAGACCTTCGAGGAACTTATTCACAGCATGGGGGGGGAAGCATTGGGAAGTACACCGACCAAAGAACAGGATTACGGATTGGAAGCTCCGGGCAGGATTATACACGAAGTGGGAACTACCCGTATGGGAAACGACCCCAAGACCTCGGTGGTCAATAAATTCCAACAACTGCACGAGGCCGACAATGTGTTTATCGTAGACGGCGGTCCCTTTGTATCCCAGGCCGACAAAAACCCCACCTGGACCATTTTGGCATTGTCGTGGAGAACATCGGATTATATTATAGAACAACTGAAACAGCAAAATATCTAGATGATGGATAGAAGAAAAAGTATCAAATCAATCTTTTTGGGGTCCGTAGCTGGAGGAATGGTCCTCAACGGCTGCAAACCAGAAGTTGACAGCAAGGCTGAAGCACCCGCTGTTGCAACCGACCATTATTCTTATGGACGTACCCCCGAGGAAAAGGAACAAATTTCCAAATTGGAGGCCGAAAAATTTTTTAACGAACACGAAATGGGAACAATGGCCGTCCTTTGCGCCCTTATTCTTCCCGCCAACGATAAATACGGGAATGCAACCGATGCCGGTGTCCCCGATTTTATAGAATTTATGTCCAAGGATATCCCCAGCCTACAAACGCCGTTGCGCGGTGGGTTTATGTGGCTGGATCACAAAAGCAATACCGATTTCGGGAAGGAGTTCAAATCGATTTCCGAAGACCAACAAAAACAAATATTAGACGAAATTGCCTATCCCGACCCAAAGTTGGCGAACAGCGAACAACCTTTGCAAGTCCAATTTTTTGCTCTGATGCGCAGTCTTACCATGACCGGTTATTATACCTCCGAAGAAGGAATCAAAGATTTAGGCTACAAGGGGAATTCCCCCAATGTATGGGACGGGGTACCGGAAGACGTACTTGCCCAGCACGGCTTGGCCTATGAAGAGGAATGGTTGGCCAAGTGCGTGGACCAAAGTAAGCGAAACGTACAAGCGGAATGGGACGATGAGGGAAATCTGCTTACTTAATTGGCTTCATCAAGATTTTCTACTAACGAACTTGGATAGAACTAGTTTGGTTTGTTAAAGTTGCAAGTTATTGGTTAATAGCACTTTTACCTTTAGCCTTGAACCGAGCACTTCCTTAACTACAGTAAAAACACATAAAAATGAAAAAACTAACAGCGCTTCTATTCCTTATATGTACCTCATTATTAAGCGCGCAGGAAGTAGGGCTTCAACTGTACAGTCTTCGCAACCAGTTTAAGGAAGACGTGCCGGGAACGTTAAAATTGATACACGAATGGGGCATTAAATATATCGAAGGGGGTGGAACATACGACCTGCCTTTGGAAGAATATAAAAGCTTGCTAAATGCCAACCAGTTGGAAATGGTTAGCGTAGGCGCTTCCTATGAGGAGGTGCGGGACAATCCTGAAAAGGCTATCGAAACCGCCAAGGTTTTTGGTGCCAAATATGTGATGGTTGCCTGGATACCCCACGATGGCAATAATTTTGGATTTGAAGATATAAAAAAGGCTACTGATGTTTTCAATAGGGCGGGCAAACTCTTAAAAAAGGAAGGGTTGACCTTGGCATATCACCCCCACGGATATGAATTCCGACCCTATAAGAATGGAACCCTCTTTGATTATATGGCCAAAAACGCCACGGATTTTGCCTTTGAGATGGATGTGTTCTGGGTAAAACAAGGAGGTGCCGACCCATTGGCCTTGCTGAAAAAATATCCAAAAAAATTCGTGCTATTTCACCTAAAAGATCGCAGACACGGGACAAAATCAGATAACACCGGCCATGCAGCAGATGAGACCAATGTGGTTTTGGGAACCGGTGACGTAGGTATTAAAGAATTGGTGGCAGAAGCCAAAAAATTGGGCATCAAATATATGTTTATCGAAGATGAAAGCCCGGATGTAGTACAACAGGTACCAAAAAGTTTGGCATATTTAAAAAGTTTAGAATAGTCTTTAGTTGAAAAGCAATTCCCATGCCTTGAACAATCTGAAGCAAAAATGGCCGTAGGATTTTGTGGTACGGTATCGGTAAATCGAATCGACATGAGAGAAGGAACAATCTTCGGATACGCTTTTTTGGTGGCCTTCATCTTGGGAACAGGGGTTATTAAAGCACAAGAAATCGGCCTTCAGATCTATAGCCTTAGAAATGAATTTAAGAACGACGTTCCCGGGACCTTTAAACTTATTAAAGATTGGGGCATTACAAAGATAGAGGATGGTAACGACGGCACCCAGGGCTATACGATGTCCGAGTACCAACAACTGCTCAAAGAGAATAATTTGAGCATGGTGAGCATCAGCGCTACCTTCGACGAATTGAAGAACAATCCGGAAACGGTCGTTAAACGAGCCAATGCCTACGGAGCCAAATATGTGGTCTGCTTTTGGGTTCCACACAAAGACAATGTTTTTACCATCGCCGAAACCAGAATGGCGGTGGATGTCTTTAACAAAGCCGGTAAACTGCTTAAAAAACAAGGGGTTACCTTGGCCTATCATGCCCATGGATACGAATTCCGATTCTACAAAAAAGGCACCTTGTTCGATTATATGGCGGAAAATGCCGAGAACTTTGCTTTTGAAATGGACGTGTATTGGGTAAAGCAGGGCGGAAAGGATCCCTTGGCCCTGTTGAAAAAATATCCCAAGAAATTTGTCTTGATGCATATGAAGGACAGAGCCATCGGCACTCCCGAAAACCTAGATGGAAAATCGGATGTAGAGACCAATGTTACCTTGGGTACAGGCGATATCGACATTAAAGGTTTGTATGCAGAAGCTAAAAATTTGGGGATAGAATACGTTTTTATTGAGGATGAATCCTCGCGTTCCGTGACCCAAATCCCAAAAAGTCTACAATATTTAAAAAGTCTACACCGAAAATGAGCCGACCATATAATAACTCCATTGTTTTCGTCGGCCTAATATTAGCACTTACGGCCTGCCAAGAATCCCAAAAGGGGATTGTTGTGAAAGAATCCCTACCAAATATCGTTTGGTTCGTCACGGAAGACCAATCGCCCGAATTCTTTCCCATGTACGGGGATAGTACGGTTTCGCTTCCCAATTTGGAAGCGTTGTCCAAGGACGGTGTAATCTTTACAAATGCATACGCACCGGTCCCTGTATGCGCACCTACTAGAAGTGGAATAATTACAGGGATGTATCCAACTACCCTCGGGACCCAAAATATGCGTACCTATACGGCCTATGCTGAGGAAAACCACCCCGAAATCGGTATTCCCAGCTATTCCCCCGTGGTACCCAGAAATACCCGTATGTTCACGGAATACCTACGGGAGAAAGGATACTACTGCACCAACAACGCCAAGGAAGATTACAATTTTAAGACCTTGGAATCGGCTTGGGACGAAAGCAGCAAGAAAGCAAATTGGCGCAACAGGCCCAACCCGGATACCCCTTTCTTTGCGGTATTCAATTTTAATATGACCCACGAATCCGGACTGTGGAGGTATACGGACAATAAACTTTATGTTTCCCCCGATTCGGTTCCCATCCCCCCAATTTTCCCCGATGACCCAATCATTAGGAAGGATCTGGCGGTAAACTACAGCAACCTAAAGCGGATGGATGAGGCTATGGGCCAGCTTGTTCAACAGTTAAAGGATGATGGACTATATGACAACACCATCATATTTTTTTACGGGGACCATGGCGGGCCTTTCCCGAGGTACAAAAGGGCACTATACGAAACAGGGACCAAAGTACCGCTGGTCATTAAGTTCCAAGGCAATAAAAAGGTGGCCGATACCAATGATGAATTTGTAAACTTTATCGACTTTGCACCCACTTTATTGTCCTGGGCGGGGATTGACCCCCCGGAACATATGCAAGGGAAAGCCCTGTTCGGACAATACCGCGATACCCTAAAGCGACATTACATCTATACAACGTCGGATCGCTTTGACGGCATGGTAGACCGATTGAGGGCCGTACGCTCCAAACGCTACAAATACATTAGAAACTTCGATATCAATCAGACCAACGCCCTCCCGGTAAAATACAGGGAACAAGTGCCCATGATGCAAAGGCTGAACGAGTTGCACAAAAACGGAACTTTGGATTCGGCACAGGCCCTTTGGTTCCGAACTCCCAAACCGGAAGAGGAACTATACGATCTGGAGCAAGACCCTTACGAGCTGGTAAACTTGGCCGGCAGGGAAGCGCTAAAGGACACGTTGGTCCATCTGCGGGACCTATTGGACAATTGGATGGAAGACACCGATGATCTTGGTCGATTCCCCGAGAAGGAAATGATAGAAAAATGGCTAATAGATGGCCAACAGCCGCAGTTGGAAGCATTGATGGTTTCAGAAAACAAGGACCAAGTGGTCCTGACCTCCAACGTCCCAGATGCCACTATTATTTGGAAATCCCCAGAAGCCAGCTCATGGAATATTTATCGGTCGCCTGTTCCAACACAAGAAAATTTTGTGGCCAAGGCCGTGCGCATAGGATTTACGGACAGCGAAGTGTATGAACACAAAGCAAAATAGAAGGTGAAGTAGTCGCTCTTTGGCTTCCAAATCGCTCTTAAACCCAGCTACCAGCTGAAAATCTCTGTTTTTGCCCGATTAAATTCAGTCATAATATCCTCAACGATATGGGCCGCTGGTTTAATGTCGTGGATCAAAGCAGATATCTGGCCTATCTCCAATTCCCCTTCTTTCAGGTCGCCTTCGAACATACCGCGTTTTGCCCGCGCCCTTCCCAACAAGGACTTTAACTCGTCCGGATCGGCACATTTAGCATACGCCTTCTCGATATCCCGATAGAACTTATTTTTCAATAAGCGCACTGGAGTCAGTTCCTTTAGGGTCAGTTGGGTGTCCCCTTCCTTGGCCTCCACCACCTTCTTCTTAAACCTATCGTGTGAAGAGGCTTCATTGCTGGCCACAAAACGACTCCCCACCTGAACGCCGTCCGCCCCAAGGACCATGGCGGCCAACATGCTTCGGCCCGTTGCTATACCGCCCGCCGCTATGAGGGGAATGTCAACTTTTTCCCTTACCACCGGAATCAACGTCATGGTAGTCGACTCGTCGCGCCCGTTATGACCTCCCGCTTCAAATCCTTCGGCCACCACAGCATCTACGCCGCACATCTCCGCCTTAAGTGCATATTTTAAACTGCTCACCACATGAACCACGATAATACCTTTTTCTTTTAAAAGTGGTGTCCACGTAGCAGGGTTTCCCGCAGAGGTAAAAACAACCTTCACCCCCTGCTCCACGATGATTTCAATCAGCTTTTCCGTATCGGGATAGAGCAGTGGCACGTTTACCCCAAATGGCTTGTCTGTGGCCATTTTACATTTAAGAATATGTTCCTCAAGAACTTCCGGGTACATAGAACCCGAACCAATAAGGCCCAAAGCGCCCGCATTGGATGCAGCGGAAGCGAGTCGCCACCCACTGGCCCAGACCATTCCGGCCTGGATGATTGGGTATTGGATATTAAATAGTCGGGTTATCTTATTTTGTATTGGCATTGGTCCACTTTCAGAATTAAATTCTTCTCCCTTTGAGAGCTGTAGGTCGCTTATGAAATTACACCCGAACCCAACAATTCATCACCTTGGTACCAAGCGACAAATTGACCTTCGGTAATGGCCGATTGCATTTCCTCAAAATCGACATAGAGCCCATTTTCTACTTTAAATAAAGTAGCCTTTTGTAACGGTTGTCTATAGCGTATACGAGCCATCACTTCCATAGTATCCCCCGATGACAAGGACAAATCCCCGCGTACCCAATGTAGTTCCTCATTTGAAACAAAGAGCGTCCTTCTAAATAAGCCAGGATGATTCTTTCCCTGACCGGTATAAATAATATTTTCCGCTACATCGGTATCAAGAACAAATAACGGCTCTTTGGTTCCACCCACGTCCAGGCCTTTGCGTTGACCTTTGGTAAAATAATGGGCTCCCTGGTGTTCACCTACTACTTTTCCATCCTCGATTCGATATTGGGGTTTATGTGAAAAATAAGCTAGTTCGTCCAATTTGTCCACAAAATCGGGACTTTTGGCAACGTATCGGGGCAAATTGGCTGGCACTTCTACAATAACCCCTTTTTTGGGGAGCAATTTCTGTTGCAAAAATTCGGGAAGCCGTACTTTTCCGATAAAGCAAAGCCCTTGGGAGTCCCTTTTATCAGCGGTTATCAACATATGTTCAGCGGCAATTTTCCTCACCTCTGGCTTGGTGAGCTCGCCGATTGGGAATAAACTTTTGGCCAATTGCTCCTGTGAAAGTTGACAAAGGAAATAGGATTGATCCTTGTTTCCGTCTTCACCGGCCAATAACCGATAGCTTTCGGAACCATCTCCATTTTTTAAGACCCCTTTGCGGCAATAATGTCCCGTGGCCACATAGTCTGCCCCCAATTGAAGGGCAATCTTCATAAAAACATCGAACTTTATTTCACGGTTACACAGTACGTCCGGGTTAGGGGTCCTACCCTTTTCGTACTCATTGAACATATAATCCACGATCCGCTCCTTGTACTGCGTGCTTAGATCTACCGTTTGAAATGGTATTCCCAATTTCTCGGCTACTATAAGGGCATCATTGCTATCCTCCAACCAGGGACATTCCTTGGAAATGGTCACGGAATCATCGTGCCAATTCTTCATAAACAGACCTATAACCTCGTACCCTTGTTCCTTTAAAAGGTAAGCGGCCACACTAGAATCTACACCTCCGGAAAGTCCTACAACTACTTTTTTCATCTTCAATCTTCTAAATGCAAAAGTACAAAATTAGTATATCGACAAGACATTCAAATATCTTCAAAACTACTACCTATATCTTCTGTTGCAACCATAATAACTAATTGGTTTGCAAAAAATAATTTTGTTAAATGTTTAATTATATTCGTTAAACATAAATAATGTTTATATATTTGATCAATTCATTAATCAATATTATTTATATAATTGATATATTACTATATTTTTTCTACTTGTTTAGCCAATTAAATATATTATGTTAATACATATTTATTTTAACTTAAACATTAATTAAAATTCCTTACCTATGAAAACAGCAATTAAATTTAAAGGATTTAGTCTCTTGGTCCTTTTATCGTTTCTAATGTTGTCATGTAACAATGACGATGATGATAGTCCACTACCGCCCGTTAAACCCAATATTGTAGAACTCGCTCAATCCGTGCCGGACCTTGGTCTTCTGGTTGATGCACTTATACAGGCGGACGCCGGATTGGTTGAAGTCCTAAGTGGCGACGGCCCGTTTACTGTATTTGCTCCAACAAACGCTGCCTTTACCGACCTTCTCGATCAATTGGGCGCGGACTACAACAGTTTGGCAGACTTCGATACCGCGGACGAGAAGGCGCTCTTGGCCAAAATACTTACCTAT
>JAIRBC010000024.1 GCA_022008415.1 Cerina litoralis | reverse complement strand
TATACCATTCGGCATTCATGGGCGACCATTGCAAAATACATGGGCATCTCCACAGCAATAATAAGTGAAGGGCTTGGTCACAATTCACTGAGAACAACTGAAATCTATCTTAAATCATTTGACAACAAAGTTTTGGATGAGGCCAATAGGCTTATTGTATCTTAATAATAAACAGTTTATTCTACCCTTGTTCTTGTCCTCCAATTGAATTTATTTCTGATATTTTGATTCTTTCTCAGGTATCCGAATCCTTTTCCCAGATTCATTTTCCAGTTGTGATGAATGATCCTGCAAAAGCTAAAAGCAAATATTATGAATACTTCATAAATTAGCGACAAAAAACTGTACCTTACAGTTAAACTTACCATTTAAGGCACAATAGTGAGATTCAAATGTAAATGTCTTCGGGGAGGCGTATGTCACAGTATGTGCTGAAATGTAGTCAGATACACCTTTACGTTTGAAAATGGTGGTTTGATAGTAAGCGAATCCGGTTCACTTGAATATGCTTATACAAAAAATGGCACATAGGACTATTCTATTGCTGTTTGGGCTTATTCGGTAACATGGAAATTCATTACTATTCATTTAAAATTAAAGTCTCCAAAACAGATATCGTTTTTACCTGCTTGGTATTCTCGGATGAATTTGAAGTTATTGATTATTTAAGTACTGAATCGCCAACCAAGCCATTAAACCACCTCCTGTTTCAATGGCGGTTTCATCAATATTAAAGGTTGGGGTATGTAATCCCGAATCGATACCCTCAATTTCATTTCCCACTCCCAATAAATAGAAACAAGAAGGGTTGTTTTGTGAATAATAAGCAAAATCTTCGGAAGCCATCCATATATCAGAATCTATTACATTTTCTTCACCCAAATAAGATATTGCATTTTCCTTAGATACATAAGTTAGACCCTTATCATTAAGTAGACATGGATAACCATGGTTTATAGTAAGTTCGCATTTTCCACCCATGCCTTCAGCTACAGAAGTAACAAGTTTTTCCAATTTTTTTAAAGCTTGTTGTCGCCAGGTCTCATCTAAAGTGCGGAATGTTCCTTCAATTGAGACATTATCGGGTATAATATTGATTGCGCCATTTGCAATTACTTTTCCGAAAGACAATACTGAGGGAATTTTTGGGGATGACATTCTACTAACTAATTGTTGTGCCGCCACAATGATGTGCGATGCAATTAGAACAGGGTCTACTGTATTTTCTGGAGTTGCGGCATGACCACCTTTTCCAGTTACTTTGAGGAAAAGTTCGTCCATGCTGGCCATAAATTTTCCAACGCAAAACCCTACTTTGCCAACTGGAAGATCTGGGCGGACATGCTGTCCTAAATGTGGTAGGATGCCTAAATCTTGATATCCCTTTTCCTTTTGCACCAATGTGGCTCCTCCGGGCATAGACTCTTCCCCTGGCTGAAACAAAAGTTGTAGTGTGCCAATAAACTCGTTCTTCAATGAGTACAGAATCTTAGCACATAATAACAATGAAGCCATATGAGCATCGTGTCCACAAGCATGCATCACTCCTTTATTTTTAGAAACAAATCCAATATTGTTCTTTTCAAAAATGGGTAGTGCATCCATGTCCGCCCTCAATAATATGTTCTTCCCGCCGCCTTTGCCTCTGATAGTTGCGAGCAGACCTGTACCGGCCACTGATATAATTTCTATTATTCCTATCTTTTGCAATTCTTCTTTAACAAAGGCACATGTTCTGTGTTCTTGAAATGAGAGCTCCGGATTCTGGTGCAAATGCCGCCTTATTTTAATATAACCCGGAGCATTTTCCTTTGCAAGTTGTTTTATTCTTTCTTTTAAATACATTTTGTAAAAAAGGTTCTTTAATTGGATTGGTACTGTATCACTACTCCTTCAGTTTTGGAAATAGGGATTCTAATGAAACCGGTATGCCACCTTTTCTTTTGCTCTCGTCGGCAGCTTCCATAAATGCATAAATTTCAAAAGTTTCTTCCTTTTTTACGGGAGCCCTACCGGTACGGAAAAACTCGATTATTTGTACAATCAAAGGTCTGTACCATTCAAATGGCCCTATTTGCGAATTTCCCAGTTCGCCAAAAGCCGTTCCACCAAAGCCGATTTTTCCAGAACGTCCGCCCCTGAAACTACCGATAGGTCCGTCCTCCCAAACCCCTACGACCATATCGGTGTCTTCCGTGTGGGTACAAACTACACTTTTACAGCCCTTGTCCATAACGGTAAAAAGAAGTTCTACGCCATGTACCCTGCTATATCCGGTTCAGGATTTGGTGCATTTATATTTTTAGTGAATTCAATACAGTGCGAAGTATCCAGCCCAATAATACCTACACTTTTTTCTTGGATCCGATTTTTTCTTGGGAACATTACAGAATATTCCTTGATACCCATACCAAGTCCGACACTGACCAAGGTAGTCATTTTGATAAAATTTCGTTGTTCATTGTTATTTATCATGATTCATTCCTTTTTAAATTGAAGATGTTAAAGCTTATTATAGGAGTAGCTTAAACAGCTTTAATTATCAGATATATTTCTTATGTTTTAAAAGCCGCATTAAATTCTTCATTTTGATATATTTATGAACCTTTCATCCACTTTCCTATATTGTCCTCCACAAAAATGTCATCGTTCAGATCGGGGTAGTCTTGATATACCCTATCGATTTCCTCTTTTTGTCCGGGGGAAAGTCCTTCTTTTTCATCCAGGCACCATATTCCCTTTAAAATTCCCTGTCTGTATAAAACCTCGTGAATACCGGCAATACAACCGTGGAAGTTGTTGGCAGCATCGAAGAAGGCCGCATTAGAATCGGTTACGGCCACATTCAGCGTCAATAGTTCCTTTGGAATGGCGTTTCCGCTTTTTTTGGCTTTTTTTACGGCCTCGAGCAGTTCGACCGCCTTATTCGTCCATACCGCCCAATGGCCGAGCAGTCCCCCGACTATGTCTTTGCTGACCGGTTTTTTATCGACATCGAATTTATATGTAGTCAGCAGATCATTGACAATGTTATCGTCGTTACCCGTGTAAAGCGCGATTTCATCACGTCTCGACGATTCGCAGACCGCCCTGACCACCTCTAAGGTCTGGTAACGGTTGAAGGGGGCCATTTTAATGGCATGAACATTCTTTATCTCGGCAAAAGCCTTCCAAAAATCAAAACTCAGCACCCTGCCCCCTACTACGGGCTGCAGGTAAAAGCCGAATACCGGAACGACCTGCGCGATCTTTCGGGTACGTTCTAACAAGGCTTCTTCGGACCAATCGCCCAATCCGTTGGTGCTGACCAGTACGATATCATACCCAAGTTCGGCACAGATCTTGGCTTCGTCGACCGCTTGTTCCGTATTGCCGCTTACCCCCGCGACTTTTATGAACGGTCTATCCAGATTCGCCTTGTCGATTTCTTCGATCGCCAGTTCCAACACTTTTCGGTAGAGGCCTATTTTGGGATCGCGTATCTGAAATTGGGTCGTATGAACACCAATGGCAATTCCTCCGGCACCGGAAGCCAAATAATATCGGGTCAACAGGCGTTGCCGGGCTTCATCCAGCTTACGGTCGGCGGTCAGGGCCAACGGATGCGCAGGAATCACTGTGCCTTCGTGAAGGTGTTTTTTTATTACAGGGTTTAAGGTTATCATTATATATATTTAAGTTTGGGCTTTCAACCCTTCCTTTTTTCAACTTCAGCATTTATCCTGATCAAAAATCCCCTTTCCGTTCTTGAAAATGGGTCGGTTTGCCGATTTCCTCTCCCCCGGATTTTATCCATTCTACCGTCATCATTATCATTTCGTTTAGGGTAACCAAAGGGTCACCGAAAAGGTCGAACGACCGCGAAGCATTGTTCAACAACGCCGTTTTTGCCGGCCGGTTCTCAAAAATCGGGTTTTTCCCTAAATGTTCGCCAAATTGTTCGGCAAGCCATTGTACCGATATCGTTTCTGGACCTGTAATATTCAATTTATTCGCCGGGGATTCACAATGCAGCAGGCTTCTAATCGCATATTCGTTGGCATCACCTTGCCAGATTACATTGACGTGGCCCATGCTCAGATCGATGGGCTTCTCGGAAACCACTTTTTTGGCGATTTCCAAAAGCACGCCATACCTTAGATCAAGTGCATAGTTTAAACGGTACAACAACATTTTGGTTCCGTTCTTGACCGAAAAATGCTCGAACACCCGTTCCCTGCCCAAACAGGACTGGGCATACTCCCCGATAGGTAAAGGCCTTACCTTTTCCGTTGCGCCACCGCTATCAATGGTCATAAAGGGATAAATATTCCCCGTGGAGAACACTACAATATTGGAGCGTTTGTATTTCTCGGCGACCCTTCCCGGAAGATAGGCGTTCATCGCCCAGGTAAAATGTTCGTTGCCCGCCGTTCCGAATTTATTACCGGCCATATAGATCACGTTTTCGGCATCGGGTAGGCCTTTCAATGCCCCATCGTTCAATAGATCGACCTTATAACAGTCGATCCCGAAATTGGAAAGTTCGTTGTACATCGACTCGTTAGAAAACCGCGAGGCGCCCATCACTTTTTTTGTTGTTCCGGACTTATCCAGGGCCCTTTTCAGCAATTTTGCCAAGCTCGGGCCCATTTTTCCGCCCAGACCCAAAATCATGATATCGCCTTTGATCCGACCTACATCCCTGATCAGTCTTTCAGAAGGTTCCGATAATTTAAGTTCAAGTTCTTCTACAGTTTGCATACGCTATTTTATAAAAAGATTATAACCATTGGCCAGGGCCAAAAACAATAAGATCAACAGGCCCAAAATCATGAGTGTTTTTAGTCCAACGCCCAATTCCATTTCCTTTTTTTTCGACTTATCGAAAGCGATCAAAAGCAACATTAGCCCTATCAATGGGGACACTATAATAGTTAGGCTTTGGGCCACTACAATCAGCTCGATAGGCAAGTTACCAAAAACTATGGCGACCGCGGCACCGATCACAATGACCAACATAATCATGGCCCTTACTTTTTTCGATTCGAGTTTCATCCCAAAATTCAACGCATCGGAAATCAAGACACCGCCCAAGGTGGCATTGCCCAATAAGGAGGAAAAGGAGGCCGCAAAAAGGCCCAACATGAAAATTTTCGTGGCGTAGGATCCAAAAATCGGCTCCAAGGCCATGCCCATTTCTGTGGCGCTTTTTACTTCGATCCCCTTGGGATATAATACGGAGGCCCCGACCAAGAGCACGGTAGAGGTAATTACGCCCAATATTACAATACCGGTAATGCCTTCGCGCTCGTGCGATTTTGAATTTACGGTCGTCCATCCTTTTTCCTGAACCAGATATGATTGATAAAAGGCCCCAGCTATGGAAAAACTAGATGCCACCATTGCCAAAGCAAGTAGTTCTGATCCTATTGGAACACTGAAATTAAATTGTTCTACAACAGCAGAAAAGTCAGGCCTTGAAATTATCAAGGTAATGGCAAACGATATCAACATTAATACTACCATACCGATCATGACCTTTTCCAGGATCTTAAAAAAGGCCTTAAAGAACAACAGGGAAATGGCTATGGCCGCTGTTCCGATAATCCACGGAATGGACGACATGGCCAAGGTCTCGCTAAAGACCATTCCTGCTCCTATCGAATTGCCGGCCTGAAAAGACGAGGCGACCAAAAAGAGACCCACACCGATAACGATCGCCGCCCATCGGCCATATTGAACACGTATTTGTTGGAGCAACGAACCATTCGATACTATGCCGATCCTTGTTGAAACGACGGTGAAGGCCCCCATAAAAATGACGCATAATGGCAGTATCCAAAGCAAGCGATACTCATAGTTCGCCCCGATTTTTGATGCCACTGCCAAACTTCCGGGGCCCAATACCAAAGCGGCCGTAATAAAGCCAGGGCCGATAAGTCCAAATATATTTTTGGTTGTCTTTTTATACATGTAACTTTTTGATTCGTTATTCTATTCTTCACTACGAAGAAATTTAAATATTTTGATTCGAAATGGTGGTTATGAATACACCATGTCTTTCAATAATTAAGGTTCTAGTTTAAACATATCTTTCTTGCTGAAAACCTTGAACATTCGCCTATGTAACCAAACTTTGTGGTGTTCAAAACTACCGATGAATTTTCCTGACACTTTCCACGAGAGGATTACTGGACCCTAGCTGCCAAACCATAGCTACCTCGAGTTGCTTTACCGCCTCTAGGCCGTCCGTTGGTTTAGATCCATCGATCAAGACTTCCTGTCCCTCGAATTGGGTAGGTCGGTTTGCAACTTCCTTTATAGCCAAAAGACCTTTCAAACTAGTTACTTGTCCTTTATCTTTCCGACATCAAAAAATTGAAATGGCAAAAGATAATGAGTAAAACGATCCACCTTAGTGCACCCCCATTGCTAAACACATAAATTGCTCCCTTTGTGGTTTGAGAGTTCTTAAAATAGACCTTTTGTTATCTCTAGGTTCGTTTTTAAGAAAATACCATTAATATATTTCATTAGGCATTATCTTTTGCAATAGTGTAGATTACCTAACTCCCGTATAAAAAGGGTTTGCGTCTAAATATTCTTGAACAATTCCTCATAGTGCTCCGAAGGAAGAAATATTCCTCCGCTTTCGTCATAAAATGACTTGCCTGTGGTATAGACTCCATTTTCAGTCTGGGTCCATTCCGCTCCTGCCAGTGGGAGGTAAGACTCAAGTTTGTCCCAGTTTTTATAATATTGATGGCCATTCGTTTCCAGCAGTCCGATTTCCATCATTGGAAGCGGTGCCAAACGCGCAGCAACATTTTTGTTCCAATCCACTAGGATCGGGTTAACGGAAAGGTCGGCGCTAAAACAGGATACTTTTCGCTCATGACAGGCCTGTATGATCTTTAGCGTCATACTCAAGGTTTTCGCAATGGCCTTTACGACTATTGTGCCATAGCCCTGCTCCATTCGATCGATGGCATCCTGTACCGTATGTGCACTTTCATCGGCCGCGATAGTGACCCCTACATCTCCTACGAACGATTCATCGTTTTCCCCCAGCGGCTCCTCTATTACTGCAATCTGATCGAACGCCCCGATTTTTTTGGCGTGGTCCAAAAAGCGCAACAGGGTGTCCTTTGACTCGTACCGTCCGTTGGGATCTATATAATAGGGAATCTTGCCATCCTTAGTATACTGTGTTTCATAATGCCCGATGGCTTTGTGTACGTTGGACAGAAACTCCATATCGTGGGCCAACATATCTTTTTGCGTACCCTTTGAGCCCGTCTTCAATTTCATAATGAAATAGCCTTCATCGGCCGCGGACTTTATTTTTTCGATCGCCGTTCCTACCGGAAAGGAAGGGATACTCGCTACCTCTTTATGTCTATACGATAATCCGGACCGGTATGCCGCTGGAATCATGTCGTCAAAAGTCCTTATATTGTTCTCTTGGGCATATAGCAGCCATGCTGCATTATCGACACAAACAAGGGCATTCAGTGCAAAGGTCTTTCTCAGGTCGGATTCACCAGTTATTTTTTTACCGTAGGCATGGACTTCGGGAAGAACGGTATCGAGCAATTCCATAGGATCGGAAAACGAGCTGCCCTTTATCAGTTGCAACGCCATTTCGCTCATAGCGAACATCAGCGCATTGGCACCGTTCTCGGAATGGGCACTGGCAACACTGCCATCAGACCATAGGGGGCTCTGTGTGCCCAGACCTATTTTCGCAATTCCCGATTCGCTTTGTAGCCAAGCAGCCGACTGCCAAAGTTGGGTGACGGAACTCCCGCCAAAACGGTAGGGATATAGTGGTTCCCTTTCAAAATTCGAGCTTACGTTCTTTATCTTGATTTTTGTTCGCATTTTTTTATTCATTCCGAGTGCTTTAATGTTTAATGGAAACCCCAAGTTGCCCAAGGCCATAGTCGCAACAGTTTTATTTACAAACTCCCTACGCTTCATAAGCCTGTTGTTTTAATTTGATTATTTGTTCTTACGCTCATTTTATAGAAGTCTATGATTTTGTTGGTGGTATGTACAGCGACACTACCAGCTCCTGCTTCCAAATTATATCGTATTAGGGTGCGTCGTCGCCTTTTGTCCCACTTTCTATCCTGATTTAGCGCAAGGGGAAGCGCATTTATCACCGTGCCTCCTTGAAAAAAGTCTGAAACCTTTTTTGGTATGGTTCTATTACTCATGCATATTTTTTAATTCAATGTTCGATACTTTTCGTCCCTCACCTCAAAATGACTAGGTTTTCCCAATGACTTTTTGCCCTCTTGTATCCATTTGGCCGTCCATTCGATGATTTTCAAAATCAAAACCGTCGGTTTACCAAACACTTGTAAAGCCTGGTCCACACTGCTCAACAGCACTGTTTCTGGTTATTTATCAATTAATTTTAGTACAGTTCCAAATCCGAAACCTTTTGGATCTTAATATTGCTATTTTGTCCTCTATTCTAAATTTAAATAATTTCACCAACTACTTCCTATGGAACTCGATCCTTAGAAAAAAATGATTTTTCACTGCCTATGCTTGCAATGGTAACAAGATTCTGTGCTTGGCTAGAAAAAAAGTGAGTGGCAATATCATACTATTGTAAATAATCGGATTATGGAACTGACAAACCAAAAAAAGATGATAAATTTTTCGTTTAATGAACTTCGTAAATAACCAGGTATTTAACCATTTTTTAGTGTATCAAATGGCCCGATCCATTTCATTAACACTATTTAAAATAAAATTTTGAATTTTTAGGGCGTATGTCTGTTAAACTACCGCTGTAATGTCTAAGATCTTTAGGTTCATATGGATGTTTCAAAATCTCCTTCTCAATAATGTCGATACCGAGACCTGGTTTATCTGGAATTATCATAGAACCGTTTTCAAACTTTATTTCCTCAGTGCAAATATCAGAACGCCATGGCACATCGCTACTCATGGTTTCCAATAAAAAAAAGTTTGTAGTACAGGCTGCCAATTGTAAAGTTGCCGCATTCGCAACTGGACCACTTGGATTATGTGGACAGAAAGGGATATGATAAGATTCCGCCATAGCTGCTATTTTTTTTACTTCCATAATACCTCCTGCATGACTTACGTCTGGCTGAATATAGTCCACCGCTCTGAGTTCAAAAAGGCTGCGATATTCCCATCTATTGTATAAACGTTCACCGCCTGATACGGGTACCTTGATTCTACGTTTGACTTCTGCTAGACCCTCCAAATTTTGGGGGGGAATAGGTTCTTCATACCATAATATGTCAAATTCGGAAAGCGCATTTCCGACTCTAACGGCCGTTGGGATATCAAACCTGCCATGGGCTTCAATAATTATCTCACAGTTTTCCTTTACTGCATTTGATACTGCCTCAATGCATTCCAGAGCCGATCTAAGTTCCTTTCGTCCAATCTGCAGGTAGGCGGAACCGAATGGATCCCACTTTAGTGCCTTAAAACCCTGCTCGACGGCTATTTTGGCCTTTTCTGCAAATTCTTTAGGTGTATTGGCCAGTGCGAACCATCCATTAGCGTAGCACGGAACGGTATCTCTAACCTTACCCCCTAAAAGTTGAAAAACAGGCACACCAAAATCTTTCCCTTTGATATCCCATAATGCCATTTCAATTCCCGAAAGGGCACTCATCATGACCGCACCACCACGCCAATAGCCATCTCGGTATGCTTGATGCCATATTTCTTCGATACGATGTGGGTCCCTGCCGACAAGCATGCGTTCGAGGTCTTGACAGGCCTGTGCTACAGTAAGTTCTTTATATTCCAATGTTGCTTCCCCAACCCCGTAAAGTCCGTCTATATCTGTCATAACTTTCACGAAAACCCAATTCGTTCGATAGGCATGGCATATGTAGGTCTGTATTCCTGTGATTTTCATAATACTTTAAATTATAGTTTTTGCTCCAGGGATTAATTCGAAAGAGGAAATCCCTATTTCCTTACAAGCCAAAATAAACGGCAACGGATCCGCTGTGTTTTCGGCAAACATCCCATAATGCATGGGGATGGCAATTTTTGGTTTAAGCGCTTCAACTAAGGAAACTGCCTCCTTCCAATCCATGTTCTCCAATTTTCCATTAATACAGACCAACACCGCATAAAGTGGTTTTTGAATCAAGGATTTTATCTCGGCAATAAGGTTTTTATGCAAAATGGTATCGGCACTTAGGTAAATTTGTTTGTCACCCACGCCAATAATACACCCAACCGAAAAAGGGTCTGAATGATATGCAGGAGTAACAGTTATCTTAAAATCGACGAAATTATACGTCATGTTCTTTTGGACAGGCACCAGTATGGATTTATCGAAATCCATACTCATCACTTTTAGTTGTACACTTTCTGGTCCAACTATAGATACCTTTGGATATTTTTTATGGATTTTTGGTAATGCAATGGGGTCTAGGTGATCTAAATGATCATGTGTGATAAAGATTAAATCTGGCTTTAAATCATCAATTGATACTGGGGGAGCCATTAAACGCTTCAGACCTTGACGTTCTTCGACTATATTGCTAAAGAACGGGTCGACGACCAAACGCTGGCCTTGAGACTCAAATATAAAACCACCTTGTCCCAACCAAATTACAGATATAGGTTCATCTTCTTTCATAATCTAATTACGACTATCTAATATATAGTCCTCCGTTTACATCAATAGTCGCTCCGGTAATGTACCTTGCACCTTGTCCACAGAGAAATGCGGTTGTTTCCCCAATATCCGAAGGCTGGCCCAAACCCAAGGGTATTTCATCGGTCATAGTCGCAATTTTCTTAGGCCCGTGAATATAGCTAAGTAAACCTGTCTCAATTATCCCTGGGGCAATTGCGTTACAGGTAACGCCGAAATTTGCACCGGTGCGCGCCAAAGTCTTCATTAATCCTAATTGCCCAGCTTTTGATGCGGCATAGTGGGTATGTCCGTATAATGCTCCTTGTTGCCCGACTACTGAACTGATAAAAATTATTCTTCCGTATCTTTGTTTTTCCATAAGTATTAGCGCTGCCTTTGAACAAAGAAATCCACTTGTCAAATTGACATTAATCAAAGATTTCCAATCATCCAGTGAGGTTGCAAAAATATCCTGATCACGTGAAATACCTGCATTATTGACTAGAATATCCAATCGGCCGTACTCGGCATAGAGTTGGGAAAAGAGAATTTCAACTTGTTTTGAATCACTGATATCTGCCAAAATACTTGTAGCAGTACCGCCAAAACCACGAATTTCGCCCACCACTTCATCCATAGCTCCGTATGGAGAAATGTCGTTTACTATAACTGATGCCCCTCTTCTGGCCAAGCTAATTGCTATAGCTTTGCCTAGCCCCTGAGCCGCCCCAGTTACCAGAGCAACCTGATTCTTTAATTCAATATTCAAGTCCATGGTAATAATCTTTTTTAAAATAGAATTTCATTGCAATAAAAATGCATGCAGCCGAGAAACATGCGAGTATGGAAAGCAGTGCAATCGCATTGGTAAGTCCCAGAGTTGGCTTTAGCATTCCAAGTATCATTGGCGATGCCGCCCCTGTTATAAAAGCGAACATAATCATTATACCGGAAGCAGTGGAGCGATATTCGGGTTCAATTATATCATATAACGAAGCATAGATATTGGCATCATATAAACCTCTGAAAAACCCAAATCCTGCTAAGCCAATATAAACTAAGATAGTTGTATTGCCCAATCCCATGAGTACAATAAAAGGGGCACCAACGAACATTCCCACTATTTGTAACAATAACCTAATATTCCTATTCCGCATAACAAACTTATCCGATAATCTACCACCAAGGATTACGCCTATAAAAGCAAAACCGTGCATACAAAACATGGAAACAAATCCTGCTTTGGGTAAGGACATATTGAATTTTTCATATAAAAAAGTAGGCATCCAAGTCAAATAACCTATGTTTACAAATACCATCCCAGCAAAGGCCAAAGTTAGAAGTAGGAAAGTCGGTCGCTTTATCATTAGCGCCAATATTTTGAAAAAATCAGGTTTCTTTTGCGTTATAGGGATGTCTGCATCCTGGACCACCTCTCTTTTGTCCTTTAGCCTAAATATCATAATAATACCCAACAAAACTCCGGCAGCTCCAAAAACATAAAAGGAAGATCGCCATCCCCAAATCTCAGCGATATAAGCTGCCAAAAAGCCGCTGATAACCACACCGGCATATAATGAGGTTTGGTGTATTGAAAGAGCCAATGATCTTGTCCTTTTATGGTATTGGGCAATTAAAGCGTAATTGGCAGGTGCAAAAAAAGCTTCTCCTCCCCCAGTTGCAACACTCCTAAAAAGAACTAAATGCATAGGCGTCATTGACAATCCTGTTAGGACTGTGGCAATACTCCAAAAAATAACGGTCAAGGTTGTTATCCATTTTCTACTAAACAGATCCCCAACAATCCCAGCGAAAGGCACACATAAGGCCAAAGTCAATATAAAAGCTGATGCAATCATACCCATTTCTACATCAGTTAACTCCAGATCATCTTGAATCAAGGGCAAGACAACATTGAATACCTGTCTATCCGCTTGGTTCAAAAAAAAGGCGAGCCATAATAGCCCCAAAACTTCCCATTTATAATATTTTTTACTTTTTATAGTCATTTAAAATACAGTTACTTTTGTGGACATTTAAATCCTATTGATTTTCAATTGCTTAGAATCCAGTTCTTTAGAATTAACTATTATTTTTGATATATAGGATTTTGAAAAAATTTCATTTTTCAAGTAAAACCTAATGTCTATTGGATGGAATTGACATAGCTATTTATTCAAATATATATTTTGATTTTAGTTAACCAAGAGGTAAAATGCATAGAACACTACACCTAAAAATTCTCTTACATTTTTTTAAATATTAGAATTCTCACAGCGTTAGGCTGAAGCTGTGTATTGTATTTTACCTTACGTTTTGAAGGCTCATGGGAGCTTACATATTTGTAGCCATTCACCTTAATTTCAAAGTCTCGATATTCGGTCTCATTTTTATTCCAGGCCACCACCCCCAATTCGTCCCCATTGATAAAACCCCTCGCAATAACATCTTTCCCATCAATTGTAATTCCTTCATCACTTATGAACTTGCCACGTTTCAGAAAGTTCCCGTATAAATTTTCAAAATCTATCAAACTATGCAGGTACTTAGAAGATTCTTCCATTGACATGGACTTCATTTTGTTTATATCGGGCGGATAGTTGACCGTTGAATAGCTATTTGCATTTGGGGCAGTTCCATTGAGAAGGTATTCAACATCACCGGTATATCTTATTTCCACTTCGTGCTTCAGACCGTACATCAAGGCATAGTTGGCGTCCGTTCTCGTAAGTAGAGGGTTGCCGTTGCGCTGCGTAGCTCTCAATTCAGGAAAGGTATATTTATAGAGATCCGGAAAAGCATTGATCCCAGGAGCATATCCCAATCCTACTCCGTGTGTGTAATCTATCTCCTGAAGAACACTGCTGTTGCTAGCCTCAGTCATGACTATAAAATGGGAATCCTTTTTTTTCAGATCTTCCCTTATTTTCCTTATCATACGTAACCTATATTCAGAATCGCTGTGACCAGGGTCATGGTCATGATGGGTTGAAAAGCATAATTCAGGAGGAAGAACCCCCAACTGGTCGTACAAAATCCCATCAGCCCCCAATGATTGGGCCTGAAGTGCTAAATTGTGCATGGTTTTTCTCCAATAATCTGAACCGGTGCATGCCCAGCAAAATACCACTGGCGACGTATTATTATATTTTACATAAAAATCTGCTCTCGGTCTTTTATCAGCACCTATGGCCATTGCTTCGATTCCTCTATACCTGTAATAATCTGTGGAGGTGTCAATAAGTTTCCCATTAGCATATATGATTACTTTGATACCTCTATCATGAGCTCTTTTGATAGCATCCTTTAATACCTGTTCTCCCCCCATTAAGGGATCTGGCAAATAATTGGGATAAAGATGGTCATGTCCCCCAATTGCCCATCCGAATAGTCCAATGGTAGTCAAATTAAATTTTTCAGCGATGTCGCATAGTTTGTCTATATCCTTATATGGCCACATAACATTGCCATTTTGCTGTTTCAGAATCGCTAATAACCACCCCGTATCACTAATGACCCAATCCGGAGGCGTAGCTACTTTAAAATTTTCATCGTACCACGACCTATAGTTCTTGGCTGCGATGTGCCAAGATCCTTCATAGGGTTTTAAAACATATTCAGGGACTTTATAATCATGTTTGTAAATGGGGGTATAGATATTGCTTGAAAAATCACTCGTTTTGTCAACACGGGACAATTTAATCTGTGTGGCTCGCTGTTGTGAATCATGCACACCAATATATAAGCCAAAGTTATCAGAGTTCAATGAGAACCATGGCATAGTGGCACCCGCACTAGGGTAATCCAAAGCTCTTTCCTTTCCAAACTCTGAGAAACCCTTGAAGTGTTGGCCCAGCCCTACGGGCCAGTAAATTTTTGTGTCTTCCTTTCCAAACTTTATTTTTGAAAATTTGGGGTAGTCCAACGATTTTAAGATCCACTCCTCAGAACTACACCTTAAGTTCCCCGAAAAATGGAACGCATCGTTTTTAACTTCAATGGTGAATTCAGCATTTAATGTGGTCGAAATATCGTCCAGGTACAAATCATTTATATAAAACCTCAATTTTTGCACCGACTCTTCAATCCCAAATACAGATTTATTATTTAGAATGTATTCTTTTTTTGTTAGTTTATTGACCAGGGTTACATCCCATAAATTTTCTGCATTAAGTACTAAATTGACCTCGTTATCCTTATTGGTTATATATATTTTATCACGATCGTTATGGGTTAAAGTGGAAACAGATGTCGTCATCTGAAAATGGTCACCTATTTGGCAGTTACCAATGTAAGTGACATAAAAAAAAAATAAAAATGTTATTAGTGGTTTCATAAGAATAAATTAAGGGTAATGCCGGAAACAAAAGGTCTGTTAAAGTTCAATGCATTTGACAATATATTTAAGCTCTAGTTTGTTATGCGTTAATCTTTGTTACTAAAGTTATCTTCGATCTTTCTTGTCTAACAAGCTTAATGGATCTACGATTACGGATTCGAAATCCAAGAAAACTAGTTGATTTTCCATTATGGAAAAGCTGCCATCGAAATTAATTATGGCCCTGGTGTTAAAACCTTTCTTTGAGACTGAAACTCCAGCTAACCATAAGCCTTTATTATCTTTAATAGTGTCATAAACAGATTGGCATAGACTATAATCATAATGAACAGCTAATAGCAACAAAAAAAGAATATTACAGATTTCACTATAAAGTTTAAAAGCTGGTAAGAAAATTGGTTGTTCACTGTTACCGGTTGACTAATATTCGCTATATTTATAATGGTGTGGTGTGGTGTGGTGTCAAAAATAGGGTAAATTATTAGTTTTCCAAATTATTTCTATGTTTTTTTGTATTAACAAATTTATTTTTACAATGTATTTTTACAATTGATTGAATAATTAAGCAAATGATATCCAAGATCGAAGTTAATTTGGAATCAAATATTCCAATATATAAGCAGTTAATAAACAACATTCATCATCTGATTGATACTGGCGTTCTTAAAAAAGGTGACTTCGTCCCATCTCTTAATGATTTATCAACAAAGCTTCAAATTTCAAAAGAAACAGTTAAAAAGGCTTATATAATACTAAGAGATAACGAAGTATTGGAATCTACACAGGGAAAAGGGTACTTTGTTTCCAAGGAAGGAAATGGGAGAATTAAGGTTTTGCTCCTACTGGATAAGCTAAGTACATACAAGCATGTTTTGCTTAATTCCTTTTATAGGGTGATGGGGAATAAGGCTGAAATAAATATAAGGTTGTTCAATCAAGATATCGAAGTATTTGAGCATTTCCTTGATCAAGTTTTGGATTCCTATGATTACTATGTAATCACTCCACATTTTCCTTTAGATTCGGTAATTCAAACAAGAGCGATCAATGCTTTGGGGAGAGTTCCAAACCGAAAATTATTGCTGTTAGATCGTAATATTTTTAACCTTCCAGGAAATTTTAGTGCGGTTTACCAAGATTATGAAAACGATATATATGATGGGCTTTTTCAGGGTTTAAAGGAAATTAAAAGCTTTAATAAGCTCAATATTATCGCAATGCCAAGTAGCTTATACGCTTCATTTATTATAAAAGGCATAATAAAATTCTGTGTGAATTATGGAATAGATTATGAAATTATCTCAAATATTAGCTCTAATAGAATACAAAAAAATGAAGTCTATTTAATTTTGAACAGTCAAATGGATCATGAATTAATAAACTTAATTCGCGTAGCCAAACAGAAAGGTTATGAAATAGGTAGAGATATAGGCCTTATATCTTATAACGAATCACCTATCAATGAAATAATCCTTAACGGTCTTTCCGTTCTATCAACCGATTTTGAGCAAATGGGCCGTATAGCAGCGGAAATGATCCTGGAAAAATCAATCAAAAAGATAAAATGCGATTTTAAACTTATTAGAAGAAGTACTTTTTGATATAGTCTTTGAATCATTTCCTAGCATTAGTTAGGCACCTTCAGAAGTAGCATAATTACTTGTAAATCTAGTTCTTAAGTTGTAATAAAACCCCGAAAAGGAGTATTTAGTTTGAAAAACGGGGTTTTATCTTAAATACCATGACAAAAGTTCGAAGATTATCCAGATTTTAGCAAGGCTATCACATTTTCTTTCCAAATATAACAGTTCGATGTCTTTTACTCCCAATTTCTTGAGAGCAATCAGGGCAAAATCAATTTCGCCGTCCCTTGGGACGAACTGATATCCGCCTTCGGAATGTGGAATCCCAAAAAGTGGCCTTCCGCCATTTTCTCCCCCAAGGGCAAACTGACCCTGATGTTTTTAAAGAATTGTTCAGGGTACACTGACCACAAGCTTATGGAAGGGCTCAACGTCGCCCAAGGCCGCCCTGCCGGACAGCAAGATTCGAACCAACATAAAAATTCTAGAAATCTCCTGGATTCGTTTCTGTATAATTATAATACAAAAAATTTAGTAAATCTATTTTGGAACATATCCAAAATGATTTATTCAAGATACATTCATTTTTTTATTTTTGATGCTCCTCAATAATCTAAAAATCAAAACCCCATCACCCTGATTTACGTTTTACTCAATGTCAGTGCCGTGACGACCATCAAAATAGAGCCAATTAATGGTTTCTTATCTTGTCTCACTTTCACTTACCTTCATCTTATCATCATTATGGTGTATTGTAGTTACAGATCTTATACTAAAAACTATATTTATTTACCGCCTTTGAACATTGATTAAATTTTTAAGTATGGAAACCAAAAACTATTCTTTCTCGTTATTATTACATCTGACAACTTGCTTTAATTCATGATTATGTGCTTACTTCTTACTGCTCTTGACCGGTTAAAATAATCATCCAAAAGCTCAATATCAAATTCCTGAACCATTTGAGAGGCACTTATATTCTTATCTTCACTGGTGATCATAACAGCTCCAACCCTTCCGGGATCGTGAATAGTGACTGCGTTGCCATATTTAGCCTTTAGCATAGTAAGTTTAGCCCAATTGAAATCGAGATGGACAAGCTTATAATCCAAATTTATAGTTGCCTTTGTATAATTAAAATAGTTCGTACTTGTAGCAACAACTTCCCCCAAAGGATTAAGAATCTCCGAAGGATTTTCACTACTCCCAATTGCTCCTACAAAGTAAGACCGGCATGAATAGGCCCAAATACCCTGCATCAGGCCACCGTGGTATACTGAAGAAAATAATACTATATCTGGTTTTTCTTTGGCATACTGCTCACGCAATTCGTCAAAATTTAAATCAAAACAAATGGCTAACGCTACCTTTCCAAAGTCACATTGAATAATCGAAATCTCGCTACCTGGCTTAATACCTTCGTCCATTTCGGGAATGGTTGGGAAGTTTTTGTTGTAAATGCCCACAACTTTTCCTTTTCTGTCAAGTAAAATCAGGGAATTTCGAAGACCATCATTTGTTTCACGTATCGAACCGAATGCGATATAGCAATTATTATCTTTTGCTACAGAGGCAAAATAATCCAGTAACCGATTTTGCCTTACTTTAAGATACTGCATTCTTTCTACCGCATTCTGACCTTCTGGAACATCACTTACTTCAGTTAAAACAATCAAATCAACTTTTGAATATAATACCTGCATTAATTGTCCACGCCAGAAATTAATCATTTGTTTAACCTGTTCTTCTGGTGCCTGGTTTTTATTAATTGTTGGAGAACCTCCAATTGTTGCTATGGTGACTTTGTTTTCTGCTTGAGCTGTATTCGTCTGGAAAATCAGCACAAACATCATAGCAATTGGTAAATAGCATTTTAATCGATTGATAATTACTTTCATTTGAATATGTATTTTTCTGTTTAAATCCTAAATGCAGTGAATTGAAATTTAAATTTATTGAATGCATCATTATTTCAATCAACTCACCAATGAAATAATGATAAATATTGCAACGCTTATTTCAGAACAACCTCTCGAACTTTAGCCATGTGCGATTTTCCTAAAGGACCTTCTATCCATAAAATGACAGAATAAAGGTCGGGTTTAGAATACTTATGGATAGGATGTTGTTCATTAGAAACTTCACCGTCGCCAAAATCCCAAGTCCAGGAGGTAATGTTGCCAGAGGATTCGTCAGAAAAGGAAACTACACGTCTGTTCATGTCCACTACAGAAAATGACCATTGTGCATCAATAGATTTGTCAAACCTGTTCTCTAATGGCATCAAACGAAAAGGAAGTAGGAAAGAAGCGTCCCCATACATCTCCCGTTTCTTGCTAAGATTCCAGAACCCATTATAATCCTTAGCCCGCACATCATCATAGTCGAGAACTGCCCAACTGAGACCAATATTTTTATTCTCAGTCAACACTGATTCTATCGCACGGGAAGGTCCTTCCGAGCCTGCATAATCAAATGGGGTTATCCAGAACTCTAATATTAACTTTCCCGAATCACCTGGACTAAAATCATACTTATAAGAAGCATTGGCAAAGGGCAGTCTTTTAATCCATTGTTGAGTTCCCCAAACAAACGCCCATTCCTTTCCTACGGCAGGTGTATAAATATGATAATTTTGCGCTTGCACTCCCTGGAAAGAAAAGTAAGCCTCCATTAAATCTACATTTTTAACCGGCCGAAAAGGATTAATAAAAGGGCCACCTGAACGATCGCCATCGACCACCAATTCGAAAATATCATTATGACGATCCGGGCGTGAAAAGTCCCAATAATCATCATAGGCCTGATAAAGAACATATAACCTGTTCATTCCTTTCACCCAACCAACTTTTACTTTTACATCCAAGTTCTTAGGATCCGCCATATGTATGTTACTGTCTCTGTCATCAGTCAATTGATCGAGCCCCACGCTATATTCCTCTCCAACTATATCCCAATCACCCATTTCTCCATCAATTGTGGGAATCATGTTAGGAGGAAACTGAAATATCTTGAACATCCGCTCATCCTGTGCAAAACAAATCAGAGTACACATTAAGAACAAAATAAGGAAACTGAAAAAGCGACTATAAGTATACATATTTAGACTTTAAGTATTTTACAATATTATCGTGATACAATTTAATTCAATTCCTAAGTCCTGTTTGCAACAAGAACAACACTGCGGCTAATCAATTGCATACATGAACTTAGAACTATTTCTTTCTCAAAATATAAGGCTTGTCACATAATTTTCTACTCCTAAAAAGCAATGTAAAATCATCCTAATGCACAATAAAAACCTCTATTATCCAGCAGCTTCTATTCTTTACTTTATTGTCAGACACAGTGTAAGAAATCAAATTTCATTTTAAATCAAATTTTTCAGCTTTTTTTGCGCATCTCTTTTCGCTTTAGACCAAATCTCATCCAGAACTACAGAAGCCCCATTTCTTCGTTTGCTCTCGTCCGCAGCTTCCATAAAGGCACAGATTTCAAGTGTTACTTCTTCATTTACAGGCGATATGGAAGTTTGGAAAAATTTAATAATCTCGATCAATAGCGGATTGTAACCTTCAAAAGGACCTACAACGGCATCTCCCGTTTCACCAAAAGCTATACCGCCAAATTCACCATCTGGAGTTCCATAAATATTCTTTTGTGGATGCATACAACGTAATGTTCCTAAACGCCCATCATCCCATGTGCCTACTACAACCTCGGCACCGTCAGTATGAAAACGGGTTAACGTCTTACATCCGCGACCCATAAGTGAATAAAGCATCTCCACACCATGGATACCATACCAAAAAAAATCTGGATGGGTTTTTTCCAATATATAAGGACTATAAACATCAGCACCCAATACCTTCCCTATCTTTCCATTGACTATATCTTGCACACTAGACATAAATCTTAAGGACGAAGAAGAAAAAAAAGGTGCCTTATAATGTTTTGCTACTTCAACTATTACAATCGCATCCGATAGTGAAGCTGCAATGGGTTTATCAATAAACATCGGTTTCCCTGCTTTTAATACCGGAATCGACTGTTCAAGATGCCGCCTGCCGTCATTGGTTTCTAACAATATTAAATCCACCTTTTCCAACAATGATGGTATGCTATCCACTATCTCAACTCCCATTTTCCTCACTTCTTCAGTGTAGCCCGGAATCCGTTTTGTTGAAGATTCTATATCCAGGCTCCCCTGCGGGTAAGCAGCAACAACCTTATATCCTCCTAATTTTGAAGATCCATTAAAAGAATTTATCTCTTTTGTAAATTTTACACAGTGAGATGTATCCAACCCGATGATCCCGACCCTCTTTCCAGTTGTCGAGGACATTCCTCTACTATATAATGGTAGGATACTTCCTGAAATACCAAGACCAATACCTGCAACAGAAGAAGTTTTAATAAAATTTCGACGATCGTATAGTGCTTTCATGGTATCTGTTATTTTTTATGTGGGTTTTTATTGATTATTATAAATTCAGTTCAATAAGCTCATTATTCGATTAAATAATTTTATTGACTTTGATACTGAACCATAAATGTTTTTGATTTCATACTATATGCTCATTTACGTTCTGATTTAATTATAATTGCAATTAATTCAGCCATAACTTTAACGCCGTCGGGATTTTCATGTAATCCATCCTTGAGTAAATATACTTTAGACCAATCCAGGTTCTCTCGCATTTTTCCACCAATATCAACAACATCAATACTCTTATTTGCTTTAAAAGTTGTAGTCAGCCTTTCCTCTAGCTTGGTGTTAAATTGATCTCTTACTGTATTAGTAGTAGGTATAGGCGTTAAATATAATATCTTGGACTGAGGGTATTTCTTTAATAAAATATTACATATCTGGATAGTATTTTTAAACGCCGAGTCAATACTGTCCTGCCAATCATTGGTGCCTATTAACAATGTATAATAATCCGCTTTGGGGATATAATTGATTCTATCCAATACCTGATTGGTGCGATTACCACCCTCCCCTTCATGCGGGTACCCGTTTATATCTGTTCTGCTTCCTACAAAGAATAAATCTGGAAGATTATTGTTCAATTCCAAACGTAGATTGTTAGCACAATTCCACCAGGTTTGACTATCACCAATAGTGCATAGACTAATATGCCCATGTTGTTTGAATTTTAAGTCAATAGTTAATATTTTGTAATTACCTGACTCGGGTACATCTTCCTTCAGCCATTTTATATTACTGAAAATAGTTTGATCATTTTTAAATGTTACCCATCCAAACCTAAAGTAATAAGATTGATTACGTATATCTATGATCTTATATATCCCGTCGAAATTAAAATCATTTAAACTCCTTCCATAATGTAAGGGAGCATCTATTTTACCATATGCTGAATCGAAGATTATTGTACTATCATTAATAATCAAATCGAATTCGCCAAGATCATTTATGATTTTTTCCGTGGAAAAGTCATATTTATCCTGTTTATCGGTTGGAAGAATACTGTCCGATAATAAGGATAGTGGATGACCTGGAGCAGAATTACAATAACGTGTGGCACTCGAAGTCGAGACTCCAATAATAAATAATACTAACAAAAATAATCTCACTGACTTAGAATTTTAGCTAATTAACTATTATTTCCAATAATTCTTCAACAGAATTTTGCGGTAAAATGACTTGTCTCTAATCGATATTTTCGTCTGATCTAGAAAATTCAATTTCGTAATTCTTTATTACATGTAGCAATAAGTAATCTAACTCCCTTAGTACGGTCTTACTTTTTTCTATTGCTATTTAGCTCCTGCTCCTTCGATTAAATTATTTAATGTATAACATACAGTACGATTTGCCAAAGTATCCCCTATTTGTGACTTGATGTTTCCTAAATTTAGTTGATATACATAACCTGTTTGTAAGATATCCAATTCTAAAGATACCCGTTTATGGTCCGGCGATATTTTGATTTTCTTAACAGGAATTGACTTTTTATCCATTTGTTTAGAGCCATATTTTTTATGATACTCATAATAATAATTTTGAAATTGATAATTATCCGGATTCAGCGCTGATGCAACATTAACGGATTGTGTAAAGGTCAAATCGAAACCGTTTGCAGTCAGGTTCATGCTATACACATCCATGGGCTGCTTGCCTGTAAAAACAACCCTCTGAATTCCCGTTTCACCTCCCCATCCGTGAGCAGCCTGTCCAATCCACAAGCTTCCATCAGGCGCAAAGGCCAAACGATTGTTCCCCCTCCTTAATCCATGGCCATCTATGAAAGGTATGCAGGCTCCCTGCAATTGTCCGGCTACTTTTTCCAACATGACACGTACGATGCGTGCAGAATTCATCTCACCTACGAATAACTGTCCTGCAAAAGGACCGAACTTTCCTTCCGTAGCATCACAGAGTGGCTGAGTAGGAGAATTGGCGATAACATCCTGCGGAAACAAAACAGCCGCCTTTGTTCTCATGTTGTTCAATTCCTCCACCTGCAAATTAAATGGATTGCCTTTATCCCACCCCTTCTTCCATATCAAGCTTGCAGGGTGTCCATAGAAATTCCCTTCCTGGATATGGTACAATTTGCTGGTTCCTACCCAGTCTCCCTGGTTGTCGGTAACAAACAGATCACCCTCCAAATCAAAACCAAGGCCGTTGGGAGAACGAAAGCCCATTGCGTAAGGCTGTAATATTCCATCATTTTTTAATTTCATGATCCAGCCACGGTAGGGTACTACAGAAAACATTTCTTTGCCCGCACTGCGACCTAAAGTATCCAACCTGCCCCGAACCTCGGGTCTCACCCCCCCACCGGCAGAAGCCGAATTCAAGGCGATAAATAAACTCCCTTCCCTATCCCGTATGGGACCATAGTTGAATTCATGATAATTACCTGTTACGCCGAAGCCATCTGTTACTGTTTCATACTGATCTGCCCGCCCATCACCATCTGTGTCTTTTATCCTGGTTAATTCAGGGCGTTGCATTACCAGGAGTTCTGAATTACTGATGGCTAACACTCCGAGCGGATCATGCAAACCTGCTGCAAAAAGGTTCCACTCTTTTGTCTTAAGATCATAGAACATTACTTCACCTCGCAGAAAACAAGCAACTAGCCTACCATCAGGCAAAAAGTCAAGTGCGCCTGTTTCAGCAGTAAGTCCATCGGGAATCTCAATTGATTCCACTAGGTAGGATACGTCCGGAACTTTCTTATTATTCTTGACTGAACAATGAGAAAACAAAATTAATACTGCTATTAAAAGACTTGAAATATAGAATTTCATCATTTTATATTTTTGTCATAATGATGGTAAACTGTCGGGCTTCTTCAGGCAATAGTTTCAATCGACCTTTAATCCATTTACCGTTTGAAGATTTATAGTTTACACCATCTTCGGCATCAACCAGAAACCATATTATTCTAGTTGTGTTTGGTATTCTGAAAGTTCTAATTAAGCCTGTTCCATCTTCCTTTGGTTTTATTAATTCATATACTTCTATACCGTTAATTGTATAATGAAATTCGGGGAAACGTTTGATGAGTTGATATCCTTTAAATTGAACAGCTGGTATATTTCCTGGCTTATCTGTTTGAAGAGGGAAAGCCGTTTTATCCCTGAAAAAAACGTTTCCCAGAACTTTTCCATAAGAATCATAATGGCCTTTCCAAATGTCTGTATTGTCTAGGAATCCTCCTTGCCAGGCATATCGCAAATGACATGTTCCTGCATCCCAACAATAGGATATATTATTTGGTAGATTTACCGCAATTGCAGCAGGGCTAGCATCGGGAATAAAGATACGATACAGGTAAGGCGGAACTTCGCTATAGGAATGTGCTACCTGGTGCTGAGATGAGTTATCATCTCCGGTAATATCTTTTCTTCTTTCGGGCGGGATATTGGGATCATCTTTAATAGAAGGCATGTCCTTGCTTGAAACATACATAGCACCATACATTACAAAGCCATGACCAGGATAAGTACAGACGTAAGGATAAACACCTTCTTTTGTTGGTGCGGTGAACGTAATGAACTTTGTTTCCCCGGGCTCAAGGACAGGTATAGACCACAAAACCTCCTTCATCTTAGGAATGTAATTCATTTTGAAGGCATCGTTTCCTATAGCCATTGCTGCATTTACTACTTTTAGTCTTGATTCGGGCTGTGTGAATACAATATTATGGCTCATGTCGTCCGTATTGTTAAAAATGAACTTTACTTTACTACCGGGTTTTACTTTAAAGCGAACAATATCATATTGTAACCCACCGATAGCATTTATTGAAATTGTAGTTACGGTGTCCCCGATTGAATAGGCTTTTACCTGTACCATGACCAGTAAAGCAATAGGTAACAGAAAATATCTTTTTTGAATATACATTTATCGAATTAAAAATTAAGAATTAAGTGTAGTTTTGAACTCACATTTGGAACTCAATGCGCTTTTTGCTTACTATACATCTCTTTGTAATGCTTCGAATCAGTCAAGACCCCTCCTCTTTTTATACAAAAATTTTTATCAAGATTAAATATACCGTCCTTCGTCTTACACCATTCTGAATTGGCATAAGGAAGTTAACCTTCCATAGTTGACCTGTTTTTATATTTCTAATGGCCATTGCTTTCCAATAACCCTGTACCAAGTTTAGGGAAAGGACCTACCCTCACTGCAATATTTATATTCCTATTAACCATGATGGGGTTTACTGTCAGGTCCCCACAAATGAAGACAATACTGTGTTCATTGGCTACTGTAGCAATTTATATCGTTTTACTCAAAGTCTTGGTGATTGCCTTATACCCCATTTGAATTCATGACAAAGTATCTTTACCAGTGTGTGCACTTACATGTGTAGCCGTTCGTAAAGGAATACCCCCTACTTCGATTTCTGCTTCTTCGGAAAACGGTTCTTCAATAATGTTGGCTATTCTATCCATTTTTAATCTTCTTTCATAATCTAGATAAACGGTAAGATGATATTTAAGTAATAACACTTATTTATCAAAACAAGGAAGGCCAATATTCAACAAATGACCTTCCTTGAAACTAAACAAACTAACTCAACAATAAATAAATTAATATCCAGGTCACCCTTTCTCAATTATAAATCATCAATTCTCTTAAGTCCTAACAGAATAACCCTTAGCTGTGTTCTAAAAATTGGCTTTCTTGTCATAGCAGGGTTTTAGCTCTCATTCTTCAACGATATATCCAATGGTTTATCGGCTATTTATCTCTTTATGAATATGTCTAATCTGTCCAACTGTTCATGCCGGAACAGATAATTGGTCAGATTGATTAGCCCCATCGCGACAATACTGATCAATTCCAATTTCAGTCCGTATAGGTGCTCTCCTTTTACAATTGCTGTCCTTCACACTCTTTGCTTAATAAGTCCTGTCGGCCTAACAATCATATTCCGACGCACCGGCCACTAGCATTCTTTAAAAAAACTGCCGTTTATATACATTCTCTCTTTGTTGTTATAGCCATCAAAAATTCTCGACTTTCTTCTTTGTTCAACGGGTATTGACATCTTGTGTGATTGCTTGTACTGACTGTTGTTCTATTAATCGTAGCTCTGCCATCCTTCATTATTTGTCTCTCGTTGCAAGTGTTACGTTGTCGAACCATAACCGTAAAACAGGCAACAATCATCTGCCCCTCATTAAATACCAGTTCTTTTCGGAGCAAAAAATTTAAAAAAGTCGGTGGTAAAATGTTTCACTACAAGGAGAATCATAACCATCACAGAAATTCCCACTTTTATTCTTTGTAAGTTATCCTCATAATTCATAAAAAGAAAGTGAATTTAATTTACCTACTTAAGTACTATAATTCGATGATTTTGGATAGAGTTCCCAATTGATGAAATTCAGCGAATCACCCAAATTGTTTGCTAATAAAATTCAATATTATTGTTGTCGCTTGAATTTTAAGACTCGGATTGAGTTGCTTCCTAAATTTTTAAAAGGATTATTACACTTCTGTCCAATTTCTTCACAATCTGTTAACCTATATCCATTTAGTTTTATTTCGAAATTCCCACTTTTATATTTGTTTTGATTCCAAACAGTAATAGCCAATTCATCACCATTTTTAAACCCTTTGCCTACGATATCTTCTCCAATGACTTCAAAACCATCATCACTTATAAATTTTCCTTGGTAAAAAAAGTTGCTGTATTTCCTTTTTAATGAAATCAGGGAAGAAGTATACTTCATAGTTTCCTCTGTTGACGTATTTTTCATTTTATTTATGTCAGGGGGATAATTGACGGTTGAATAACTATTATCCGAAGGCTTCATTGAATTAAGTAAATAATCAACATCGGCTGTATACCGAGATTCAATTTCAGTTCTCAACCCATAAATTAATGCATAATTGGCATCAGTTCTTGTCAACAGGGGGTTAGGGTTGCGTTGTGTTTCAATAAACTCGGGAAAGGTATATCTATACATATCTGGATAGCTATATTTCGAAAGCGAATATCCTCCACCATGACCATAATCAATTCCAAGTTGTATATAGCAATTGTTAGCCTCAGTCATGACTATAAAACTATTGTCAATACTTTTCATTTGCTTTTGCACTTCCTGTACCATTTTAAGCCTATATGATACATCGCTCATAGGGTACTCATGATCATGATAAGTTGAAAAGCATAAATCTGGTTCGATTGAACCTAATTGGTCATACAATATTCCATCTGCTCCAAGTGAATGTGCTTGTTTGGCAAGATCTATCATTGTATTCCTCCAAAGTTTGGATCCCGCACATGCCCAACTGAATACTACAGGTGATTCATTATTATACTTCACGTAGAAATCCATCATAGGTTTTTTATTCTCTCCTAACATTATTGTTTCAATACCGTGAAATTTATAGAAATCGGTCGAAGTGTCAATTAGTTTGCCGTTGGAATATAGTATAATTTTAAATCCTCTTTCTTGCGCTCTCTTTATTGCATTCTCAAGTTCACTTCTTCCCCCCATTAAAGGGTCGGGAACATAATTTGGATAATATCTATCGTGCCCTCCTGAGGCCCAGCCAAATAGGCCTATTGTAGATAGGTTAAAATTACTTGCAACATCGCATAATTTATCAATATCTTTATATGACCACATGACATTACCATTCTGTTGTTTGAGAATTGCCAATAGCCATCCATCATCCGATATTACCCAATTTGGTGGCGAATTCAATACAAAAATAGAATTGTACCAAGATCTAAAGGTATTTGCGGCCTCAAACCATTTACCTGTATATGGCTTAATCACAAAATATGGCGATATATATTCATTCCTATAAATAGGAGTAGTAACACTAGTTTCATATATATTTAAATCATCATTAAATGATAAGGAAATATCTGCAGAACTCATATTCTTGTCATGTATTCCCATGTATAATCCTTGATTCCCAGTATTTAGGCTATACCAGGGCATCGTCGCATAGGGACCTGGAAATCTAAGCACCTGTTTCTGTGAAAAGTAGTTCTGATTATTAACTAGTTCACCTAATCCTTTAGGCCAATAAGTTTGTATATCATTGTTTCTAGATTCTATTGGAAGTAATCTAGGGAAAACTAAGGAATTAATAGTCCAGCTATCGGAGTCAACTTTCATTTTACTACTGAAGTAAAAGGCATCATTCTTTAATTCAATGATATACTCTATAGTAACATTTGATGAAATTTCATCTATATAATGAACATAATAGAAACTTAATCTGTTTGATGAACTGTTTAGTGTAAATTGTATCTTGCTGTTGTCAAATTTATATTTAGTGTTTAGTTCTGAAATTTTGGCAAGAGTAATCTCACCCAAATCTTGTATGTCACTTTTAATTAGAAACCCATCGCCATTTTTTGATTTAATTTCCAATTTATTACCTTCCCTTAAAATCAAATATGCCTGTGAGGTCTCCAATTTGATAAGATCAGAAGGTTTTTGACCTAAACAAGGATTGAAAAACATTACTAAAAAGGGAAAAATATAAATTGAATATCTCAAACAACTATTCATATTAAAGTGTTAGTTAAGTGATGTGTTTATGGCAAAAAGGTAATCTCAAATTTGAAAAATGGTATTTTGTTCTAAATGTAAAATGTCATAGGATAAATTAATTATTTGATGAATTATCTATTGTTATTACGTAATTCCAATACCTTATTTATGCTACTGTTGTTAGTAATTTGAAATGAGATATAATACTAGTATCCTTCATTTTGATCTGATGGAGATAAACTTTCATTGGCCTCTAATTCAGCGTTGGGAATAGGAAAAAGCTTAGCTGAAGGCCTAATGTTTTTACCTAATTCTATTAACTTTTGAGGAAATTGATCTGTTCTCATCAAATCAAACAGGCGTTTGGCTTCTACAACAAACTCATGACTTCTTTCATTTAATATTGCTTCACGAAACGAAACGGCATCCATTCCTTGTGGCAAATCCACGGAAGAAATTTCGTTAATTGACAATCCATAACCTCTTCGTCGCACCATATTCACAGCATTTAGAGCCTCATTGTCTGGGCCACCGTTTGCTTGAGAACTTGCCTCGGCATACATTAACAATACATCCGCATACCGATATAATATTGGATTTATTGGGCAGTTTCCAACTCCCGTTTCATTTGGAGCATTCCATTTGCCAAAACCCGGATAGGGTCGTGAAGTATCATATACACTCTTAAATGTTCCATCTATGGATAGATAATCTTCATATAAAGAGAATTGTTTTCTAAGGTCATTCTCATCCCAGTTAAGCCACATATCAGATTTTACATCTACTTGCCAAACTTGTGCTCCATTAAAACAAAGTGCATTGTCAGTCCCTCCGGCATGAGAAAATGATGCAGCCCAATTACCAACTGTAACGCCATCAAATATTATGGATAAGATAATTTCATTATTTAATTCATTTGATTCAGTAAAAATATCTTGGAAATTAGTTTGAAGTGAATATTGACCGCTATCAATTATCTCCTTTGCCAAAGCAGCCGCCTCTTGCCAGTTCCCTAATGTTAATTGTACATCTGTCAAAATTGTTTTAGATATTCCTTTGGTCATTCTTCCAAAATCTTCACTAGGCCTAGACAAAGGAAGGTTTTCGGAAGCAAAACTCAAATCTGCAATTATTGTTTCATAAATTGCACCAATGGAGCCTTTAGGGTTAGCAACTGAATTCTCATCTAGCACTTCATTTAAGACCAAAGGTACTTCACCCCATAGTCTGACAAGATTAAAATACATTAAGGCACGAATACATCTTGCTTCAGCAATTAGGGAATTCTTCATCCCAGCATCCATATCAATAGCTGGAATTCGATCAATCGATACATTTGCATACTTAATTGTAGCATAACTTGCGCTCCATAAGTCCGTTATATATGGATGATCGGAATCGTAATTAAAATCATCCATTTGAATAAATAAAGGGTTTCGATGTATTGTAACTTGATCATCAGTCAATAAAAGTAGGTCAAAATACCATCTGCCATATAGACCCAGGTCATCAAGTGATCCATATATCCCATTAATTGAACCCTCGGCATCACTGGCATTTTTATAATAATCTTTTGAAGAAATGAAGGAAAACGTTTCCTCTTCCAAATCATCTTTACATCCTAAAAAGGACATAAAGGAAAAAATTCCAATTAAAAGCGCTCTTTTTCTATTGTAGTGTTTCATAATTAATAGATCTAAAATTGAGTAATAATTCCTAATGATATTGTCTTAGTAGATGGGTAGTTACCAAGATCTACTGATTGAAGTAGGTTAGAACTTGAATTCGACACGACTTCTGGATCATATCCGGTATAATCAGTTATTGTAAACAAGTTCTCACCGCTTAAATATAGTTTGATTTGCTCAACTCCTCTTATATTACTAGTTGGAATATTGTAGGAAACCCCTATATTCTTTAATCTTAAATATGTTGCATCTTCAAAAAACCTATCCGATAGAAGTGGATTCACATTGGACAATCTTGGATAGTCGGCATTAGGATCTGGATTTTGCGAAGACCAATGATTCTTCACTTCATTTAATTGATTTCCATTTCTTGCGAATGAATCCGCTATTGTGAACTTTTGAACCATTAATATCTTTCCTCCAGATACACCTTGAAGAACAAGATTTAAACCAAAGTTTTTATAATTAAAGTTTGTAGTTAAACCATATGTGAAATCTGGAAATGGACTTCCAATAATTGCTCGATCATCAGAGGAAATTGTCCCATCTCCATTAGTATCTACGTATTTTTGATCACCAGCTAAGGCTGTTGGCTGAATACTTCCGACTGTTTGATCACTTTCCCATAATCCATTAGTTCTATATCCATAAAATGAAGACATTGGCTCTCCTTCCTTAATGATATTAACGAAATTGTCAATTGGAGATCCTATAGTTGGACCAAAAAATTGTCCATTTTCCGTAGCCACTTTCAAAACTTTATTAGAATTATGAGAAATATTGAATCCAATATTTAATTGAGCATGAGGTTTATTAATTAATTTTGAATTAACCGTCAGTTCAACTCCCTTATTTTCCATATCTCCAAAGTTTTTTAATATGGCGCCATAGCCAGAGGACATGCTTAAGGGTACGGTTGCAAGTAGGTCGGTTGTTTTTTTGACATAATAATCAAAAACAATATCAAGCGCTCCACCATAGATTGTAAAATCTAATCCCACATCAAATTGATTTGTTACTTCCCATTTTAAATCCGGGTTTTGTAACACCACGGGAATATACCCTATAACCCTATGTTCATCACCTCCTTGAAGAGCAAAAGTTGAATTTAATCTAGAAAGCGATCTATAATTACCGATATTTTGATTACCAGTTTGACCATAACTAATCCTTAATTTTAGATTGTCAAGATTATCCATTTGGTCAAACCAAGATTCTTCTGAAATTCGCCACGCCACTGCTGCGGAGGGAAAAAATCCCCATTTGTTGTTCTCACCAAGTTTTGAACTTCCATCCTCTCTAGCGGAAAATGTAAAGAGATACTTATTATCTAAGAAATAATTTATTCTCCCCAACCATGAAATAATTGCGCTTTTCTCTTTATTCGATGTTGGAGTAGAAATTATACCACCAGCTGATAAATCATTTGTTAGTAATTTATCATCACTGAAATTACCGGACCCTGCACTAAATCCTGAAGCTATATTCTCTTGCCAAGTAAATCCAGTAGTGAATTCTAGTGTATGCCTGTCATTAAAAGTGTTTTTGTAAGAAAGTATATTGTCAAACAAATAAGAATATGAATCTCTTTCCGAAATCCGTGCCTGATTAGTTCTACCTGCTATCTGTTTTAAATAATAATTGTTCTTCAGATTATCATACACAATTCCAGCGCGCATACTATATACCAGTCCATCTAACAAATTGAAACTAAAATTAGTATTGGCAGCTACTTTGTTACCCACATCCTCGTCCAGAGTCCTATCACTTAGTACCATTGGATTTCGCCAAGTAGGGTCTGCAGTGGGAAGCAGTGCAAAATTATAATAGTCACCACTATCATCATATACAGGAGCCACGGGAGGGGCCTGGAGCGTCTGATAGAGCAAACCTACTGTACCACTTAAATCGATTCTGTTGGTTTTATTATGTTCCAAATTGATGCTTGTTGAAACATTCAACCAATCTTTAATCTTGTTATCAAAATTGAATCTTAAATTTGTTGAGTTGTAATCAGAATTTCGCACTGCTCCATCTTGTTGGAAATAATTACCTGAAATTGCAAATTTGTTATCTGCATTACCTCCCGTAATAGATAGGTTATAATTTGCTATGGGTGCAGACGAAGCAAAAATAACATCCTGCCAATCAGTATTAACGGTAACACTTGCAGGGTCAGGAAAATACGGTGCAATTCCTATATTTTCGGCCTTTTCATTAGCAAACTGCACATATTCATCTCCTGACAATAGACCAATTTTATTTCTTACGCTCTGAAATCCATAATATGTATCTAATTTGATAGATGGTTCGCCCTTACCTCTTTTAGTTGTAATAATTATTACACCATTTGCACCCCTTGAGCCATAGATAGCAGTTGCAGAGGCATCCTTTAGTACTTGAACGGACTCAATATCATTTGCATTGGGCAGAATGCTTTCAGAAGGAAAGCCATCAACCACATATAAAGGATCATTACTGCCAATCATTGAATTTCCTCCTCTTATTCTTACGATTCCGGATTTTCCAGGCTGATAACTCCCTTTTATTACCTCCACTCCAGCAACCGCTCCCTGCAACATGGACGAAAAATTATTTAGAGGTGTAATTTCAAAATCTTTGGAATCGATCGATGCAACCGAACCCGTTATATCTGATTTTTTCTGGCTCCCATATCCAATGAGAATAACTTCATCCAATCCTGTACTACCTTCCTCTAAGTCAACACTTATATCTGATTGACCATTAAGTTTAAATTCTTTAGTTGTGAATCCAATATAAGAAAACACCAAAACAGCATCTTCGTCACTAACAACAATTTCGAAGTTGCCGTCGAAATCTGATATAATCCCATTCGAAGTTCCCTTTTCAATGATGTTAACACCTGGAAGGGGAACTCCTTCAGAGGCTTTTACGCTCCCTCGCACCTCAAATTGAGCATTTAAGGTGGTTGAACATAAAAGACTTAAACAAATAATGCCCGCAAGTTGTTTTAGTGCAGAAGCAATAAGAGGCATATTACAGTGTGACTTTTTTAATATTTTCATTTTAATACAGTTTGATTATTCCTTTTTAACTATAGTGTGGTGTTGTGTGGTGCAATATACATAAAAAATCTTATTACCCAATTTTTTTTAGATTATTTTTCAACGGTAGCAATAAGTGATATTAAAAACTATAAACTCTAAATTGATGTAAATTCAAGTTTTTCAATTTATAAGCAAATTGATAGAAATAGGAAACATCTAATAAATTTGGTGGGAATACAAACGAGGTGCTAACTTTCCCTCATTAACATTAAATGAAACTTTCGTCCAAATACAGTATTATAAACTAAACATATATAAACAAGTACAACGGCATTTAGTTATATAATCCTTGGAAAGTTCTTCTTCGTGTATAACTAATGGCCAACTTGCCAATCCATCTTGTTTACCATTAAAAAACCACGGAAATTAAATTGGGCTAGCTAGCTATCATTACTAGTAGATATCCAGATTCTAAAAAAAATAGAAAAACTTGTTAAAGGTCCGATAAAACACTCTGAATAATGGTATTAGAAAAGGCTTCCCTTAAGAAAAGTAAAATAAGGTCTATCGATAGCAATAGATAAAAATGGAATTTTCAAGTTTTGGTTGGATCCAGCTTTTTAAAAAAGGTGCACAATAGATTTGTCTGTGCCTTAATACAAAACTAACCAACAACTACTCGTAAGGAAATATATTACTCTGTAAACGATTCAGCTCATCTGTCCCAGTTCGGAAAATATGATATTCAGTAAATTTGAAAGTGAGTTTTTAGATATCTTATTGGTATTATTAAATAATTAAATCTATGTTTAATACGAAGCAAAAATCAGCAATCCATAGTATATATCTTTTTGATATTTGACTATGTCCCTTTTTATTATATTCGAAACTCAGACACTTTCAGTTATTACCAATTCATCTGGAATGATATATGTGCAATTTCCCCCTCACCCCATCCCCACTCCATTCCGTTTCTCTCCATTTCGGGGAATGAGGTTCGTCGGCAGGTCTTGGACACGCCCCTAAAAGCCTTTGTTTTTACAAGAGAGTTTCCGAACACGTAGAAACAGCGTCCCTGAATTTACATTCTTCCTCTCCTTCTTTTAGGGGCAAGTCCGCCTGATCGGAAATTTTCATTTGCCTTTTGTCCCCCTTCCTGTGGAATCCGTACTCCACCAGTTTCTTTGATCAGGCTTCCCTCCCATCGCCATTACTTTTTTTGAAGGCAAAACAACAACATCCATTCTTGGACGACGGCATAAAGCCAGGACCGCTTTGGCGGTCTCTTTTTTATACGTCTTACCAAGCCTGGATGTTGTACCCCGGATAGCATCAAAAAAGGTAATGTGATGGCTCTATGGGAAGTAAATCCAAAACGAAATACATGAAGTCCTATGAAACCCACCATAAAAGGAAGCCGGACAAAAAATCAAAAAAAAGGAAAATGCTCCGGATATGATAAGTAAATCAATTTCTCTTAACCCTTAAATAAAATCAGTATGAAAACAGTTCAACACAGTTCCAGTTCGACCGGTAAATTAGAAATGAATGCCAAAAGGCTCAAAAGCGAACTTGGTTCCTTTCATGGATCGGTAACCATTTACAAGATCCCGTTGCTCGGTACCTATTACACGGATGGAATAAAATATCTGGCAGAAACCGCCAAATGCTTTTGGCTAGTTACCGATGTCTCGGTAATTGCCAAAAGTTTAAACGACAGAAGCCCATTTATTACGATTGACGTTCAAACCCTGTCTTGGGAGGAAAAGGATCTGATCGGTTATGAAGCGATCATCACCTATAGCGATGGGAATGGCCATATTCTAGAAACCCAAAAATACCATTTGACCGACTTTCCATTGGACAGCCTTCGATTGTTTTTTGTGGATAATACCCTATTGCTCCCTAGTGAGTATTGAAAAGCGAAGAGAGCGTACCGTCGAAAGCCCGCCCTCTTTTTTAATCACTAACACTAAAGCACATTGAAATGAAAAGTAAAGTTAATGAAATCAGGGTAAGCTACCAAGAAAGGATAAAGTCATCTTCTTGGCATCAGATCACCTCTTCCAAAGATGCCGCTAGGCTCCTTTATGAAAATTGGGACAACGACAATATTGGCCTGCAGGAATCCTTTAAGGTGATGCTATTGAACAACAACAATAAGGTGAAGGGAATTTATCTGTTGTCCAAAGGGGGAATCACGGGAACGGTGGTAGACCTCCGAATCCTATTTGCCGTAGTTCTTAAATCTCTAAGTGTGGCTTTGATCTTAGCGCACAACCACCCGAGCGGGACGCTCAAGGCGAGCGAAGCGGACAAACAGATTACCGACAAGATCAAAAAGGCGGCAGCGCTTTTCGACATCAAAGTATTGGACCATTTGATCATTGTTCACAATGGGGACTTCTACAGTTTTGCAGATAACAAAATCATTTAAATGCTTGGATATGCACCATTTAAATTTCAACGACCTGAACACAGAATCACAACAACGGCTCTTGGAAAATTCCAAAAATGATGTAGCCGTTAAATATGGCCAGGACATCAAAAGATTTGCCAGGGAGAACAATTTGGATTATGACGAACTTTTAGAAGTGGAAGCGATGCGAAACCTATATGCGTACAAATTCACTTTTAGGGTTTAATTGATCCTACTTATCAAATTTAAAGGGCGGCTATATTGGTCGCCTTTTTTTGTTTTGAACGAAATGCAACGATTTTCAAAATGCATTGAACAATCCATAAAAATCCGCCCGAAACACTCTTAAAGTCCGGTGATTTTGCAGTCCGGGTTCCAAAGTGCAATTATCTTGGAAGGAGCGTATAGATTTTTCCCCTCCGGGGGAAAAGGTATAGCAAGAGGGTAATGCGCTAACGCGACATTACGGTTTTAGTTGTTCTGCAACGTGCTGATTTACAGTAATTTAAAATTTATTTTTCAGCCCTTGATTTTGCTAATCCAAGATTTTGGGATAAAAACGCTCGAAACCCCTATAAACAGGCAATTATTTATGCCAAAAACCCCAATTAAATTATAATATGGATACCTATTCCCACATAAACTTCAAACTAAAAACGGTCAAAAGGTTCCGTGTCTATTCAAAACAGATTGCCAAGACCCATACCGATGCCATGGAGCGCATGCTCGACTATTTTGAACAGAACAAGGTGTCCCCTTACGAATCCTTGGGACCAAAGATCATAACCCTGGAACACCTTATCAAAAAAAGATTCGATGGGCTTATCGCCATAATCAAGAACATCGAAAAACACCAGTCCAAACCGCTGTTGGCAATAATGCAATCCTTAATTCAAGAAACACCGGAAAAGGAAACCGATTTATTGGATAGTAAATTATGGGAACGATTGGAAGCAAAATCCAAAACCGAAGCCATTGTTGACCCCTCGGCCCCGGAGGTCATCTTCCACAAAAATGAGAAGCTACGGGTCGAAAAGGAACTGCAACAAGTGAAACAGGAACTGAACATCATTTTAAAAAAAGTGGTCGTGGTACGGACAAATTTTGGCAGACCATTTTATCGATTGAACCTGACCGAGGTGGAACTGGAAAACCTAAAACTAAAATACAAAAAGCTTTGAACATGTACATTTCTATAACACCACAAAAAATATCGGAGGGATATTCCAAAAGCTCTGCGGACTTCGTGAACTATCTCGAAAAGGAAAACGAAGGGAGGTCACCAGAAAATGTCGAACAGTTCTTTGACCAATTTCACGATAGAATAGATCACAATCATGTAGTCCGGGAAATCGATGCCAATACTAAAAAACTAAGGAACCGAGATCCACGGTTCTATTCCATAACGATAAGTCCTAGCCAAAGAGAACTTCGTCACCTGGACAACCCGGACATCCAATTGAAGGAATATACCAGACAAATAATGGAAGAATACGCCAAATCATTTCACAGGGAAACCGAGATCCAGGTAGAGAACATTAAGTACTATGCTAAAATTGAGCACGAACGGACCTATAAGGGGTTTGATAGGCAAGTACGAGAGAATGCCCCTTTTAACAAAAAGATAATCCATTTACGAAATGAAATTAGAATGGTGGACCGAGGGGAGATTCCGGGATCCATACCAAAGTTGGAAAAGGAAATTCTTAATCTACAAGCAGCCATCCCCCATAAAGTTAATGGTATTCCAATAGTGGAAGGGATGAAAAAAGAAGGATTGCAGACCCACGTCCATATTATTGTTAGCCGCAAGGATATCTCAAACCAGTTCAGTCTTTCTCCCGGGAGCAAACACAAAGCTTCAGAAGTCCAACTAAATGGCAAAACGGTCAAGAGGGGGTTCGATAGGGACAAATTTTTTCAAAATGCCGAAAAAGCTTTTGACAAGACCTTTGGATATGACCGGAATTACGTCGAAAAATATCGATCCCACAAAATATTCTCCAGAGATCCGCAACGGTATTTTTCACAGCTATTGGATCTGCCCCAGACAGAAAAGGGCATGGCGATTAAACTATTACGGCAAACCGGTATCGAGGTTCCCAACATTCATATCCCAACGAACCAGGTACAGATGGCGTTACAAACCATTAAACAAGTTAAAAGGGCCATGGAGATCGCAGTTCAATCGAGTTCCATTGGCATTTAAACATATTACATTATGCCCATAAACCTGTATTTTCTGCCCATATTATACCTGCTTTTCTCAGGCATTTGTTTTATTCTCCATAAAATGAAATCCTGGGCATTTTTGTCCATTAATCTACTGCTGTTAATATCGGCTGTGATTTTCGGACTAGTTAATCCAGGAATGGGGAATTTCGCGCACTTCCTACTGCAGATCCTTCTTCCCATACAATTTATCAACCTGATCTTTTATGTCTTTGTTGAAAAAAGTGGGGAATTGAATCGAATGCCCTCAAAATATGAAGTTCAATTTCCCCTGAAGCGGGGCAGACTAACGATAAAGGATATCCGACGTGGTATTTCCCTGATCGGGGCTGCAGGGAGTGGTAAGACCGAAAGTGTTATCTACAACCTGATGTTGCATCTATCCAAATTCGGATTCTCCGGGGTACTTCACGATTATAAAAATTTTGAGCTTACGGAAATGGCCTATCTCCTTTTTAAAAGTGAGAAGCCCAATTTCTTTATTATTTCATTTGACCAGGTGTACAATAAGGTCAATCCAATTGCATCACATTATTTGCCAGACGAAGAAAGTGTGAATGAAATCTCTCGGGTCCTATTGGAGAATCTTTTGGAACAAAAGGAATCCGGTGCTGTTGGGAGCTCCAAATTTTTCAATGACGCGGTAGAAGGCCTTATAGGAGGCATCATTTGGAAACTGAAAACCAACTTTCCTGAATTCTGCACCATTCCCCACTTGATTGCACTTTACCAACAATTGACCACCAACCAGCTCGTTAAATTTTTAAGTTCTGACATAATTTCCATGGCAATGGCCAATGCCTTTATATCTGGAAAGGATTCTGAACGGCAATTGGCCGGAGTGAAAAGCACCTTATCCAATGCATTTAAAAAAATAAGTACCCAAAGAATTTTTATGGCACTATCGGCCGATGAAGTTCCATTAAACGTCAACGACCCGAAAAATCCCATCGTGATTTCCTTGGTCAACAATCCTAAGTTTGAAACATCATACTCCCCCATAATTGCAACTATCCTTCATTCCATCACCAAACAAATGAGCGTTCGAAACCAACATTCCTCCTTTCTTTTGATGGAAGAAGCACCAACAATTCGGTTGTTGAACATGCACCGAATTCCGGCTACCCTTCGTAGCTATGATATTTCTACTATTTATGTGATGCAGGATAAGGTTCAAAATGATATTATGTACGGGGATAAGGTCAGTAAGGCCATCTTAGGAAACCTTTCCTATCAATTTTTTGGGAAGGTAAACGACCCCGATACTGCTAAATACTATGAGCGATTTTTTGAAATTGTAAAAAAAGAGACAAAAAGCGTTCATCAAAGTGAAACCCTTCGATTTGACACCAGCATAACCAAGGGTGAAAAAGAGGTAGCTAAAATTCGCGCTGAAATCTTCTTTAAATTAAAAACAGGGGAATTCATCACCTTTGCCGATGGAAAGGATAAAAGGGCACATTTTAGAATTCCTAACATTCCTAGAGGACTTCCGGAACCCGCAAAATGCTATAGTAAAGAAGACCTTATGGAGAATTTTGAACATATTCACCTAGAGGCAAGATCGATCCTTAAAAGGATATAAAACTATCAAAATTTGTTCATAACTTCAATGTTATGAGCTCATTACACTTCATAATGCGTCAAACTATTCCTAACTTTAAGGGTAATCTCTCTTAGTCTTATGGCAATGTTTTACAACAATACGGCTTGTGATATTTATATCGGTACCGGTGCGGGCAAGAAGTTGTTGCAGGATATCGACAACGCGAAGCATTCCATTCAAATTCTTTCTCCTTTTCTTTCTCCCTTCCTCATCAAGAAATTAATCCTCCTGCATAGGAAGGGAATTACGATCACCCTTATCACTACGGATGAAATAGAGGATTTTTATGGGGACAGGGAACGGAACATCCATCAACTCATCCTACAGGATAGACAAATGGATACCCAAGCAGAGGCACGAAGAAACCGATGGAAGATTTTCGCTAAGGGATTGAACTGGATTATTCTTCTCTCAGCTTTAAGTTACCTCGCAATTGGAACGTTGGCTTGGAATGTTAAACTTTTTCTCCCACTGATTCCAATAGGAATTCTGTTCCAAATTGTCAGATGGCTTCGCATAAAAATACGCAGCCATCGCATATACCATTATTCTTATCGTCAATTATTCCCTTTTAAGGTTTTTGTTTCTCCTAGCAAATTTGGTTATGGGCATACGTACCTGCACGGAAAAATTTATCTTATCGATGATCAGATCGCCTATTTGGGATCATTGAATTTTACAGGTGGCGGCACTCGGAGCAATTATGAAACACGCATCCGAATTGCCGATAAACCTTCGGTAGAGGAAATCAGGAAGGAATTTCATCGCTTGTTCCAACAAGAAGAACTGCCAGAAGTGGATATACAATCCTGGGGTAGAAAACTTTATACTGAGCCAATTAATTGATCATTCTTTATAGCGATTCTGCGCTATGGCGTTAAGAATTTTTCAATCCTTTAAAGGTGTAAAAGATTTAGCTAGGACATAGCATTGCATGGCTCTTCAATTGAAATGGCACTTCTACTTTATTGAGTTCAATCGGTTACAGCAACAAAATTAAGCTCGATCAACATGATTGAAATCATATTTTGTAGGAAATGTTTTCGATAATTTTGGAATAATTATTATAAACATGTAAAGCTATACACCACAAGTTTTAATGTATTCACAACATAAATCGACAATTCTTGTAAATTTCATCGGTTATTCTTGCTATTTATAAATGTAACAATTACGTTTGTGCGAAATAACTTTAATGGAATTTTACTTTTTATTAATGGAATATTGACGATTAGCATTATTATATAAGTTTTTAAATATGCATTGGCTATGAAAAGATTACTGTATATCGCGATTCTTTTGATTTTCTTGATTTTTGTTAGTACTAAAATGTACTCCAATGTAGTGGAAAAGGAAAAAAAGGCCCTATTGGACCTGTACAATAGTACCCAAGGTGACAAATGGTCTACTAAATGGGATCTGGAAGCCCCCGTTTCCCAATGGTATGGAATCAAAGTTAATAAAGGCCATGTTGTAGAAATAGACCTTTTTGAAAATAACCTAGAGGGACAGCTCCCGGAGAATATCGGTGAACTGCAATACTTACAGAGTCTTAACCTGGCCTTTAATCTTCTAAGTGGAGAAATCCCTAAAAGTATTGCAAGCCTACATCAGTTGAAGGTGCTTAAACTTGAGATGAACAGACTTGTAGGAAAGCTTCCCGAGAACCTGGGCGAAATGGAAAGTTTGACAGAGCTAAGCCTGTTTAACAACTTTTTGTCCGGGAGCATCCCTGAAAGCGTGGGCGATCTTCGAAATTTAACGGTATTGAACCTGTCGAGCAATGCAATTACGGGGAAAATACCCGAGTCTATCGGGAACCTGATCTTCTTGGAAAGCTTGGGCCTATTTCAAAACTATTTGGAAGGCAATATACCCTCGCAAATGGGGAGGCTTACCAATTTAAGGGAATTGGTCATGGCCAATAACCGTTTGGATGGTGAAATCCCCGAGGAGTTTACACAATTGGCCAACCTGGAAATCCTGCAGATCCAAAACAATAATTTTAAGTCGCTTTTAAATTTGGAAAGAATGGATTCCCAACAGTTCTTGGTCATGGATTATGATAGACCAACCAATGACAATGACTTCAAGAATATTGAAATCCAGCAATCCCGAATGGTGGAAACCGAATTTGACAAGACGGGAGGACAATGAATTTGACGTGTTGTTCATTCTTAAAAAGAGGTGCAATTAACATCTCTTTTTTTTGCTTTGGTATTTTTAAAAAAGACATGTAGGTGTACAACTTCGAGATTAGAAAAACTTTCCTTTAATCCTACCTTGGGATCGAGGTAAGGATTTTTTTAGGATATAATTTTCAAACTAAAGGTGAATAATCCAATTGTCTAATAGTCCTAAATAACCGATTGGGATTATTAACGAGTACTTAGAAATGAATTAAAATAGTCCTGAATCTCTACTTGGCCAGTCCATAATTTGCGATGAGGTCACCATTGTCTCACTTAAGTATTGAGAAATAGGATTATAGTTGTTAATTTGAAATCTGCCCAAAAATGATACAACACCAAAAAATGTCACTCCAGGTATCCCTATCCAAAAAACTAACTTATGGTTCATAGTTATTTTGCTTATTAGCCTTTGTTTTTTAAGCGTTCTTCTTTTTGATCCAAACCCATAAATAACAGTTTTAGGAATTTTCCACAATCTTAATTTCCTCATCCGTTAACCCATACAGCTCATAAACCATGGCATCAATTTCTTTTTCCGTTTGGTTTATTTGGGTTTGTAGGTCTTGGGCTCTTTTCTTGTTCTCTTCAAAAAGGTTCAGCCACTCAAATTCGTCTTTTTTGGAAAGCGGAGTGCCTCCTGCTGATTTTATGGCTTTATTAAGTACTTTGATAAAGTCGTTAAAGGTTAATTCGTGCCAGTTTTCGAGTTTACGAGAAATTTTTTTTAGCTTATATTTTTGGGTAAAATATCTAGAAAAATTTGATGATATTGAATCCAATTGGGGTTGCGAATCAAGAATAATTTTACCTAAAGATTGTAAACTTTCTCTTTCATATTTCTTGGTTTGGGGCAGTGGAAACGCACCTAATTTATCTAGGCTGATTTTAGCAAAAACCTTTCCCTTTATGTCATGAAGTAATCTGTAGAGGAATGTTGCCGAATTGGAATTTAGAATTGTCAAAAGGTAGTCAAGTGAAAATTCTTTATGGATTTGGTATATACCATGAACTAAAGTATCGAAGTATAAATTGTTCGAATCTTTGGCTGCAATAAATTTGTCTCCTGTTTTTCGAACCAGAATTTTGACGATTTCAAATAAATCTGGGGTTCTAAGAGCAAAATCGATTCGATTTTGTTTCTTCATCCCTTCTTTGCTTTTAATATCATGTAATGTAATTGTTTTTTCAATATTGATATCGTAATTAATAAACTGCCCTCCCCATTTTATTGAATATTTATTAAACTCCTTTCCCCAAATTATTGGTTTGTACTTATCATTTAATTTTACATCCGAAATAAGTATATGTTTGATGTTTCCAGGGTTAAGTCCATTTTTAAGTTTATAATACTGTTTTATCGATTTTAATTCATTTAATTTCTTAACAATTTTGTCTGCGCCTTGAGCAATTGGTGATATTTCGCAATGTGGCACACTTAAAAAAAAGTCTTGTTCAATGTCATTTACTAAAGCATTTTGTCCTTCATAATCAAAATATGAATCAGCGGAAATTAGTCTTAGTTTGTTTTTTGTATTTGGTTGACCTACAATTTCGAACTTAAGTATTAAACTTCCACCAACCTCAGCATCCGGAAATATTTTTTCAGCAATCATAAAAACCTCGTGAACCTTGGATTGAGATAATAGTTGCTTTCTAATTTCTTCGAAATAAGTATTAAACAAAAGGGATTTAGGTATAATAAAATGTATAATTCCTTTGTCGAAAATTTGAAACATTCGCTCAATAAATAGTATATAGAGATTTATTTTATAGTTGGTTAAAGGATATTTCTCTTTATAATATTGCTCTTCATCTTTTGATAAAAATATGCCATAAGGTGGATTCCCGATGACCACATCAAACCCCCCTTTTTCAAAAACCTTAGGAAATTCCTTTGGCCAGTTAAAGGCCTTTATGCCAGCAACCTTTTTATCGTCTATTAGACTGTTACCGCATTTTATGTTGCTGCTTAGGTCGTTCAATTTTCTTCTGGGCTGGGCGGTTCGCAGCCAGAGGGAAAGTTTGGCAATCTCCACGGACTCTTCGTTAAGGTCCACCCCATAAATATTGTTCTCCAGAATGGTATTCTCTATATCGGCGAAGACAAGTCCGCCGCCCAATACCTTGGCCTTTAGCTCATCGATATAACTGTGTTCCTTGATTAGAAAATCCAATGCCTGATTAAGAAATGCACCGGAACCACAGGCCGGGTCACAAATGGTAAGCTGTAAGAGCCAATCCCGGTAATCGTCCAATAATTGCACCAGCTCTGCCAGTTTCTTTTTGGGGCGGTTGGCACGACTCTTAAAATATTCTGCCTCGGTAAAACCAAGTGCCTCCTTCTTTTCCTCGCACAGTTTGCCAATCGTGTTCTCCACAATATACTTGGTAATGTACTTGGGCGTATAGAAAACCCCGTCCTTTTTACGCTTGCTCTTTTGTTGGTCAAATTCCGTTCCCTCGATCTCCGCATTTACACTTTCGATCTCATTAAGGGAATTCTCGAAAATATGGCCTAGGATGTTAACGTCCACTTGACTCTCAAAATCATAGGTCGCCAATTTTAAGGTGTGGCGATAGAGCAAGTCATCGTCAATCTCCAAACCGTCCAGAATAGTATCGGGTTTAAAGAGTCCACCATTATAAGCATAGATTTCCTCCCTACTGGTAGTGCCCTTTCTGCCCGTATCCAAGTAGTGGAAATATTGTTTAAAAAGGTTGTACAAGGGCCGTTCGTCTCCAAAATCCATATCGGCCTTCCATTTGTTCAAAATCTGAACGGTAGAGTTGGGAGGCAACAAACCTCGGTCTTCGGAAAAGAAAATAAACAGAAAACGGTCGATCAGTTTTTGTGATTTTTTGAACAGAGCCAATTTTACGTTCTTCTCCAAACTTTGGAGTTCCTGCTCCAGGGCAGAGGCAATGGCCACTTCCTCCAATTCTTCCTTGCGGGAATTTTTTATTCTTTTGGCGTTCCTTTTTACCAAATCGCGATAGAGCTCCCTTTTAAAAATGGAATAATCATTATAGAATTCCTTGGTTATCTGCTCCTCAACAACAACGGAATCCTCTTTTATTTTTAAAGGAAGATTTTGGAAGATATTGTCCTTTTGTAGGCATAGGTACATCAGCGAAAAATCTTCCTCCGAAAGTTCAAAGAGGTTGAACTCCAAAAACTCTGTAGCGTCATTGATATAAAACCGGAGCTTTTCAAAGTTGGAAGTGATCACATATACGCAGCCCTTTTGGTTGGCCTTGTAATCAAAGGCCTGGCGACGGATACTTTCCAGATCCTTGGTCTTGGTTCCCTTTAGTTCTATGACCCCGACCGCTTTACCATCGATCAGAATGGCCCCATCTGCCTTTCGATTGTTCTTTTCGTTCCTGAACTCGGTGGTGAGATTGTAATCAGGGCTTGGATTAATGGTATAGCCCAATATATTGACGAACAACTCCGTAAGGAATGTAGCCTGGAACTGCTCTTCCTTGGAGTTTCTTATATTCTCTTGGATGGCGGGGTTTAAAAAGTAACCGGAATATTTTTTATATGCCTTGGAAATGGCATCGTTATCTTGAAGTTTAAGATATTTTTTAAGGACAGAGCTTTGGAAAAGAGCCATTAGTTTTTAAGCTGGTTGATGAGTTCATAAATTTAACAAAGTTTTTATCTTAAACATATTTTCCCAAGATAATTAGTTTGTTTAATAGATAGTCTAAAGTTTAAAATAGCTAATTTTAGTGCTTCTCGGAAAGTTGTGTAGCAGGCTGTCAGGACGTAGGGTACTTGAAAACTTAAATAATAAAAATGGGATTGTTCAATAAATTGTTGGGAAACGCCAGTGAGGTTTCCTTGGCAAAACTCAATGAAAAATACGGTCGATTGCTCGTTGAAAGTGAAGTAATTGAATTGGGGTTCAAGCTTTTACGTGATACCTTTGTGTTTACCAATAAACGTCTGATATTGATCGATGTTCAAGGCCTTACAGTAAGGTTGAATATAAATCGTTTCCCTATAAGAACATCTCCCGGTTTTCCCTTGAATCCGCCGCTGGGACTTTTGATTTGGACGCCGAATTGAAAATTTGGATCTCCAGTGAAAATAATCCATCGGTAAGCAAAAAGTTCAATAAAAGAATAGATGTTTATGAGGTCCAAAAATATTTGGCGAGCAAAGTTATGTAGTTAACGTCTATTCAATCTTGAAGAACTAACCGGATAAGAAAAGCTTTGGTAATATTAATGGATAACATAATTGGATAAATTTTCGATGGAGACGCTTTTGGATAAGATTACAAAATGATTACATTTTACAATGACATCCAATGATAATTATTTCAAATAAAAGCTATGTTAGAAGATGGTTTTAGCTCGGACAGCTATAGTGCTGTGTTGGAAAATTTAAGGAGCAATGACTTTCTGAACAAAGAAGACGTGGAAAACCTAATTAAGGAATATTTAACCACACAAAGAATTACCTTGGATTTGGTAAGTGACAAGAAAGCCAAGATTGTAGTGGAAGCATTGATAGACAACTATAATCGTTTAAAGTCAAAATAGCCTATGGGAAGATTTAATAAATCTTACGCATTAAAAGTGAATTCTTTACTTTGTTCAAATAATGGATTATGGTAACGTATAAGGAATTTTTGAAAGCGCTGGAAGCTGTAAAGAAATTTAAGGAGCAGATTTCTGATCTACATAGGGATGTTGAAGATAAGGTCGGTACTATATCCAATTTTATCGGCGTAGACAAAGACACGAAAATCTATCGATTGCCACTATCTAAACGTACAATGAATATATTGAGGGAAATGAATCAAATCGATTTTCTGGAAGGTACTACCAAAGATCTGGCCAAGATATCACTAAAAGAACTTTCACGTACTAAGAATGCCGGTAGAAAAACAATCGATGAGATAAAGAAACTATGTTTATTCGCCAATCTTGAAATGAAAACTTAGCATAATTCTAAAAAAATATCGATACGTCCTCCCCCCATGGCCGTTTCGTGTTCAATCTTTTTGCCTCCATCGCACAGTTGGAGCGGGACATCATCATCGAAAGGACCAGGGCCGGACTGGAGCGCTCCAGGCGAAGGGGTGTAAAACTAGGTCGCCAACCTGGACTTAGCAAACAAGCACAGCACAAGGCTATACTTGCCGAAAAGTACTACCGGGACAATAAGTTGAGCGTGGACGAAATTATGAAATTGATAGATATTGGCTCAAAGAGAACACTCTATAAATATTTGGCCCACCAAGGAAGAAGAATTTGAAAGGAATGTGGTACTTTAATTTGGGATAAAGAGCAAAAAATGGATAAAGCTCTATGCAACAAACACAAATTATTGTAAGGGAATAAAAATATTTTTTGATGACTAAAACAGGGAGCGTATTTTCAATGGGAAGTGGTGGAGCCACTTATGAGCATAACGTGCAGGCAGCTTATTTACTTGCAATGATACTTCAGATTGAGGTTCCTCTCGTAGCTAAAAGCAAAATATGTGAAGTTGCTTTTCAGACCACTAGTAGAGGTTATGCCACGGATGATTTGATGGTAATAGTTGATTCAGGAAATACCGATAACCAGAAGATTCTAGGTCAAATAAAGCATAACGTGGCATTGACTGAAAATAATGATGTTTTTAATGAGGTCATTACAGCTTTTTGGAAAGATTTCAATAATGCTATTTTCAACAAAAGTAAGGACAGACTACTATTGGTTAAATCTAATCTAACCAATAATGACAAGAACCATATTGTCGTATTGCTAGATTGGGCTTCCACACACAAAGATGAAAATGATTTTTATAAAGAGGTCGAACGAATAGAAGTCAAGAAACAGCATCTTAACATCTTTGAGAATCTGCTCAAAAAGGCTAATGATGATAAAAACGTGTCAAAAAAGAATATTTGGCTGTTTCTTAAAAGTATGGCACTTGTCGCCTATGACTTCGGTGTCGAAACGAGTACTGCTTTAAATAATTCATTAAACCTAATAACCCTTGCTAAAGAATCTGGCTGTAGTCTAAGTGGCCTCGAAATTTGGAACAACCTACTTGCTTTGGCCGCTAACTACAATCAAAATGGTGGTGCACTTACTTATGATGACAGCAAACGATTGGACATTTACAAATATTTCAATCCATCAGTTTTTGATAGTTCTTACCAATCCATATCGAAACTTCAGGAAGATAGCAGTATCATAATTGAACCCTTTTCCAGTTCGATTGAAGATTTTCATTTGGACCGCTCAGAAAAATTGGAAGAGCTTTCAGGGGTCTCGGTCATGAATCAATTCACTATAGTTTCGGGTGGTGCCGGTGCAGGTAAATCAGCTTTGGTTAAAGACTATCTTGAAAGATTTTATGATGATACAGAGGTCTTTGTTTTCAAAGCAGAGCAATTTAATGAGATTGCCTTACCGCACGTTTTTACCAAACTTGGGGTGAACGATTTGATTACAGATATAGTAAGTTCAATAGGTTATCTCAAAGAGAAGCTGATTTTTATTGATAGTTTAGAAAAACTACTAGAGGCAAATCCTGAAAATGCATTCCAGCAATTTTTAACACAAATAAAGGCTTACAAAGATGTAAAAGTTATTATGACTTCAAGAGCCTATGCCGTAAACCTTATACTTCAAAAGTTCAATATTCCAAAAGCGGGTATTGTGGAAATTGAACTATTATCGGATGCGGAATTGGATTTAGCCAAAAAACACTTCCCAAGTTTAGAGCCCTATTTTAAAAACCCTGGACTAAAAGAGATTCTCAGAAGTCCCAAATATTTAGAATTTTCAGTACGGACAATTGGTGTGAAAGACTTCAAAGTGGAAAATCTGTCCATAGTCGAGTTTAAATCAAAACTGTGGAGCCATATAATCGAAAAATCAACAATAACAGGTATTGGTAAGGCAAGAAAACGTGGAAAAGCATTTTCAAACATAGCATTGAAACGTGCACAACTAATGAGGTTGTTCGTTGAGCCTGATGATGGAATTGATGAGGCTGCAGTCGAAGCTTTGCTTGATGACCATATTCTATACAAGAATAAAAATGAATACCAATTTGCACCTTCACATGATATTTTAGAGGATTGGGCTTTGGTAAAACACATTTCAAAACTAAGAACAGATGCAGTTTCAGTCGATGACTTCTTTTCTAAAATAGGTGGCCAGCCGGCTCTACGAAGGGCGTTTAGACTTTGGGTGGAAGACTATCTCATAGAAGACCCGGACTCAATTGTTGCCATAATACGCGATACCATCAACAATAAGCAAATAGAGAGGTATTGGGTAGATGAAATTTTGGTCGCCGTGTTTCGGTCCAGAGATGCGTCAGTTTTCTTTCAAAAATTCAAACCTGATTTGTTAACCGAAAATACTGTCTTTTTAAATAGGTGTATTCTTTTGGCCAGAACAGCTTGTATGGAATATGGTAAAGGCTCAGAGTCAAATAAATCTATTCTCTTCCCCATTGGTGATGTTTGGAAAGAGTTGCTACTATTCATAGCTGAAAACCTTAGTGCAATATCCCATCTTCGCGAATCCATCTTTTTGCTTTTAATGGATTGGGAACTCCGATACATTTTAGATTCTAGTAATTTATCCGAAAAAGGAATTGATGCTTGTAAGAGTATAGTACTTGAGTTTATCGACCAAATAGAAGCTGGGGATGATTTTTGGTTAAATAAGGTGTCCCGTGATAAGTATACAATACAGCAATTGATATATCTTCTTTTTGGACTGACACCTCATGCCAAATCAGAAATCGAAGCTTTCTTAAACAGAGCGAATACTCAAAAAGATGTGCCTTGGCGTTTACAACAATTTTATGATATAGCAATTAAAATAGCCCTTGGCGGAATACGAAACCAAATTTTGGTCAAGGAACACTCAGAGTTGCTTGCTTCACTGACAGAAACGAACTGGAAAGAACAACCTAGGGAAGAGGTCAAAGAAGTGAAAATAGGAGGACATAGAAGAATATCCAGTTTTTTCCCAGAACCAAGGCCCAAGAAAGAAGAATCTTGGGGTATAGCAGATTCCAAGTTTGAATATTATCCATCAGGGATTTACAAAACCTTTGTTACAACACTATTTGCAACAAAGCCGGTTGAAGCTATTGCCTTTGTAATTGATTTTATCAATTACTCAGTTGATTACCTTATGGGTTCTAAATATGGTAAGGAAAACCCTTTGGAGCAATTAACCTTGCGTTTTGAAGATGGTGGAGAAAGAGTGATTTATGGAGATTTGGATTTATGGATTGCCTATAGAGGGTTGGGCACGCAAGTACATTCGCTTATCGAATCTATATTGATGTCAATGGAACGGTATCTGCTGCAGCTGGCTAGCGTTGAGGAAGAAATAACCAAAAGACTGTTGGCGGAACACTATAAATACATCCTTCAACTTTCCAACAATGTTGCACCAATCTCGGTAATTGCGAGTGTTTTTATGGCGCACCCCAAAGCTTTTACTAAGGACATACTGCCAATTTTCGGGCAGAGACAATTTTATGAGTGGGACTTGCAAAGGGCAATAAGTGAACTCCAGAGTATGGCGCCCCAAGATAGTAAGATATCCCACGCACAAAAAAAAAGAATGGAATCCAATGCTTTGCCCCACCGCAGAAAATACTATCAAGGATTAAGGGCTTTTCTAATCCCATATCAGTTTAATATTGGTGAATTCAACGAAGGCTTATCTGGGATTTTTGATAGATTTTACAATGATTATCCGGATGACCATTTATGGATAAAAACCGTTACCGAAATGGATGCTCGCAAATTCAAAACTGGAAAAGTAAACGAGGAGGCCGGTACTGTTGAATTAAGGCCATCTTATCCAAAGGAAATTGCCGGAACTATTAAGGCAATTGAAGACGATTTTAAGGATAACCACTTGGATGCAGGTCAAAGCAATCTTCTGTTGAAAACCATAGAGAAAAAAGGTGAGATCACATTTCAACAATGGCTGGAAATATACAATAACTATTCGGCATCGGATTTCCAAATTGGAATGTTTGATATGCCCGCGACCCTTGCCAAAGTTGGACTCGATTCATTTGCCGATGAATTGAATACAAATCAAATTTCCTGGTGCTTCGCCACAATGTATAGGGCCGTAGACGCATTGGTGAAAGACAAGTACAATCGAGACTATAGTTTGAGTATGAATTATAGTGTGCTGGAGAAGAAGCCTATACTACACTCTATTCACTTGCTGGACAAATACGCCAGTTCAGTAGAAGAATCACTGAATTACAAGTTACTGCTTGGGAAACTTGTATTATGCCCATTGGACGATTACTACTTAAGGCAATTTTTAATGTACTTCAGAAAAGAATTTTCTGAAAATTGCTCAGAAATGGCAAGCAACTTGAGAAAAATGGTAATCGCTTTTGCAAAATTTGAAAAAGAAAATCCAAGGCCATACAGGCCAACAAAAGAGGATGCAACAGAATACGAGAAGTCCTTTGAAGAATTTATTACAGCTTGCTTGGAATCGCCAAAAGTGATTGATATTAATACAATTAATTTCAATTCCCACGAAAAACATTTTCTTATTAGAGCAATGCTAATGATACCCACAGAAAATTGTACGCCGGTTCAAGCTGATTATGTGGTCAAAGTTTTTAGTGAATATGTGGAGCTACATCAAACATCTGAAGGTGATACGTGGAGAAACACAAGACAGCACTTCGATTTTACTTCTCAAATAGATATGCAATTGTTTCTCGGGGAATTATGGCTTTATAGTGATAGTCTTGACTATGGCAAAAAATCAATAGACACTTTAATGTCAACTTTCTTAAAGGATAAGATTAGAAATTCAGATGATATTAATGACTTGTACAAATTCATATCTGGTGCATTAGATTTTTGCGTCACCATAATGTACGATGTAGTAACGGACAAAACCGCAGAAGAACTTCAAAAATATGGCACACGATTCTGGCAGTTGTGGGACTATATATTTGATAGGCTAAAGGAAAAAGGGAAATATTATTTCAGTGGTAAATTATTACTCAATAACCAATTTCTGAAAAAAATGGAAGATTGGAATGGCTTTTTGACCTATAAGACACAGTATCTCAATATGGCCGAATACTTTGGTGCCAAAAATCTTTCCGCAATTCTTTCCGTTTTCTCAACCTTTGGCGAGAAGGAGTTCCTCCCAGAAGGTCTTTTGCTTCTGGAGAAGCTAACCAAAGAAAACCCTGATACGAAAGATGACTTATTGGGTAAAGATGGTAAAGTGATGATTAAGAAATTGTTTGCCAATCATATAGATATCATCAAAGAAAGACAAGATTTGGTCAACGCATTTTTGGGCATACTTGGGGTGATGATTGATATGGGTTCTACCGAAGCCTATCTTATACGTGAGAATGTCTTTGTATATAAAACGGGTTTTTAAAGTTCAAATAAACAATTGTCAAACATTTAATTCAAACTTTTACGTTCTAAGCAGGCATTAATACTAATGAAGACAGGTCGGAATCAAAAATGTCCATGTGGTAGTGGATTGAAATATAAAAAGTGTTGTCTTAAAAAAGAGATTGACGATGAACCACCTTTTAATGTTGCTGAATTTCAAAAACTATTCCAAGACGAAATAAGAAATAAGGATTATAACAAGACTGATGAATTCATTAAAAATAACAACTATAGAGAGACTTTAAAGGTTATAGCCTACTTACAAACACTACCTCAAAACCATACAAAAAACGTTAGATTAGAATTACTGGTACACAATATTCTTTCGTCAAATGATTTACCTGAAAATGACAAGTGGAGTTTAGAAGAATTTGGAAAATTACTGACTGAAGAATACCCCAATCATGTATTTGAAGATCCCGCAGAAGGTTTTTTTACGGAAAATCTAATTTTCGTTAATGGCAATAATGTTGTTTATAGTGGAATTGCTAATGACACATGTAACGTAGTACAAACACTTTTAAACGCATGTCTTTCTCCGATCTTTTCCAAAGAATTTACAAGAGACGTAGTTAATGGTAGCCTTTTTATTTTGGACATCCATAATACAATTGCAAAAGAATTGGGTCACACTCATAGGATGTTCGAGGAAATTGAAAGTAACCTGATATATTTACCAAGTAAGCATCTAATCCAAGAAAACTCAAGTCTTTTTGTTTATACTCAAGAAGAAATCAATGAGATTTGTAAAAAATTGGGTATCGGCAACACTAGTATTAATCAATTTGTATGTCAAGAGCCACTACATGACTATTTTGATTATGAAAATGAGGAAAGTCCTTTGTTGGCTAAACCATTCCTTAAAATAGGAGAATTATACTATTTGATTTTACCGACAGCCGAGTTATTTTGTTTAAATGAGTTCATAATTTCAAAAGCCAAGGAGTATCAGTGCTTGGATAAACTCTTACCAATCTTTGCCGAACAACAATCTGATGTAGCTTTTACTTTACTTCATAGGTGTGGTTGGAAAAGAAAAGAGATGCACTTAGGTAGTATAACGAAAAATAACAGCTCCTACCTTGTATATACTGAGATGTACCAAATCGATGAAAATAAGTTAGCGCTGGCTATTTTCATCAATGAGTCAGAGTCTGAGAAATACTCAGTTAAAGATATTGATAACATCACTAAGTTTAGTAATGAACTGATTTTAGATGTCAAAAAAACTCATCCGGATTACAAAATATTTTTACTGTTATTATTTCAAAAATATAGAATGTTGAAAAAAACCATTTTTGGTTTAGGGAATAATTCTAAATCAGATTCAGCACTCTGTATGTTCATGTCTTCTTTTCAAGTTTTGATCAATTTATGGGATTTTGACACTCTAACCTTATGGAAATATGCTAAGCAATACGAAGCCGTTTCCAAGAATGACCTGTTCACGAATTTCAACAATCATCTATCAAAAATGGATTGGTACATGCGCTACCACCACTCCTTCAAACATCCTGATGATACCATGCCTAGTAGTATGATTTTTGATTTATCGACAGAGGGTAGTGTAAAAAGGAAGGGATTGGAAAAAATCGATGAAATTGGAATTCCTATTTTCTTCAATGAAACATTGGGTTTTCTACCTTGTATTAAAAAAGATGATAATATACCCGTTTACATATCATATGAATTTGTCCACGGCCATATCCGTGAATGCTTGTTGAGCTATACATTCCCAATTTGGATAAATGCCAAGAAGGGAATTGATAAAAAGGCTAACACCTATATAAACGCAATTTTTTATTGGCTAAATGAAATTCAACCTTCGCTCAAGAATTTTATGCCTGAAGTTAATGCACCTATTCGGCTAATAATCGAATTGGATAAAAAGATTTATGAGCTTAAATCTTTATCCGAGCTGAAAAATGAGCGAGTAAAATTTTCATATTCACTCGATTTAAAAACGGCCACAATCAACTTTAAAATACCTTTCGAATTAATTGATTCTTTAAGCACTGCCAATAATGAAGGGGAAAGAATTTTAGTAGCATTTATAATTGATGTACTAAGTGACTTTATGAATAAAGCTGGAAAAAGTCAAAAAATCAGTATCTCTGCCAGAAATAAGATTATCAATACTCATATACCCCAGGGCAATAAAAAAATGATTTTAATGCCAACTGGCGGGTATAGACATGGTATGCTATTAGCGAATATTGATATTGAAGAACCCAGATTTTTGCAAAAGGCAGAAAGGTCATTTATACTTGAAAATCAACTAAAATGGTATGGCAAAGAGGTTTCTGAAAAGACTATAGAATTAAATAAAAACAATTTCTTAAATGAACTTTCATTTCTACATCTAGAAAGGGCTATTTGTTTAATTAAAGAGTTTAACATATCAGACCTTCTACCTTATATTATCAAAAAGCATGAATCGTTAATTCAAAATAAGTTTTTTCGCCATGTCTATTATCCCGCTCGACTCTTGTGCTACGATAAATATGTAGATGTAAGAAAAGAGTTTTATGATTCTGAAAAGGAACATATTGAAACCTCTCTGATTTATAGAATCTTGATTGAGTTTGTTATAGCTGAAAACCCTACAGGAAATAAATCTCCCAATAAAGAAGAGTTAGATTTGATTTTGTCCTATCTATCCCAAGTAAATAATTATGCCCTGCTTAGCGACGAGATAAGGTATGGTTTCCAAAACCCGAGAATTTACATATTACCATCTGGAAGAGTCGGAATAGAGAAAGAGTCGTTGGATGCATTCAATGATACATTAACTAGTGTCATGTATGGCGATGATTTTGACTCACATTTAGAGAATTTTGAAGACAATTTCTATGAAAGAGAAATAATTAAAACAAACATTCAGGAGGAAAAGGATTTAACGGAAACTGGCAAAAAGGATATTGAGGAAATTGTTATCGGATTTCTTAAAGATTGGGGAATTAGTTTGTTCGATGTTTATAACATAGGAGAATTTCTATGTGAGTATTGCTTACTAAAAGGAACTTCATTTTGTAAGGTTAGCGCTGAAGAATTTTTCAGTAAAACGTCAAAAGAATTTGACAAGCCAACAATGAAGGCTTTTATAAAAGTAATGGCTTCAAAAAGCAGAAATGGGGTTTTAAACTTTCCAACCGGAGAGCGAAAAGAAGAGTATTATCCTTGGAGGTATAATAGGAAATTTTCCTATTTAAATAGACCACTTATTGAACTTAAAGAAGGTCAAAAGGTTTATTATGCATGGGGAGCAAGGCACATGCTCAATTCTGTCTCCAATCTATTACATAGCTTTTATGATGCAACTTTAAAGACTGAAAATTCACAAAACATTGACAATTTAATTGCCAAAAGATTGGTCCAAAAAGGTGCAGAATTCAATGAAGAAGTACATGATTGGTTGAAGACTAATTCTAACTTAGAAGTTGTTGGGAAAGATAAATGGATAAAACCCAAAGGCTTTTTCAATGCAGATGAGAATTATGGTGATATAGATATACTCGGAATTAATCACTCAAAAAAAATAATCTATTCAATAGAGTGTAAAAATACGGTCCAATCAAAGCTGCCTTATGAATACCATACAGAAATCATGAAATACTTTGGCAAAGAAGGAGATGAGGAAAAGGGATTAATAAGAAAACACATTAAGCGTGACAAGTGGTTGAAGCTTAATAACAATCAGGTACGTTCAAAATTAAAATTGACTAAGAAATATTCTATAGAATCTATAATTATCACCTCAAATTTTCTTCCTGCAACAATTATTAAAAAGCCATCTCTGAACACATACTCATTTAGAGAACTTCAACGAGATATTATACTTTAAAGTTTTTAAATTAGATGAACATTCCAGTTAAAAGTTCAAATAAAGGATTCTCACTCACAATGTATGAATATCGGATATGCTGCTTCATCGATATTCTTGGTTTTAAAAACCATATTGACTCAACAATTGGTTCTCATGGTAAAGATGTTCCAGACAAAATATTGGACATTAAGGACATTATTAACCTTTCAAGAAAAATTCTCAAAGAGCCGAAGAGTATAGTAAAATCAAAAATAGTCACGCAATTTTCAGACTCGATAGTGATTTCTTTTAAAATGCAGGAAGAAAGCGGAGTTTTTTACGCTTTAATAGATTTACTGCATATAGCGTTGGAGTTTGCACATCGAGGTTATCTCACACGTGGAGGTATCTCCGTCGGTAAATTGGTTCATACAAGGAAACATGTATTTGGACCAGCATTAAACGAAGCATACAAACTCGAAAAGGATTTTGCTCAATTTCCTAGGATAATACTGAACGCCGATATTCTTGAAATTGCAAAATCCTTTCCTCTAAGGATAAACTCAAGTGATGATGAAATGGAAAGTGTTATGAATTGTTTAGCTCAAGATGAAGATGGATACTACTACATTGATTACATTGAACAAGCTGTTCATGAATTGAACGACCATAACTACGACTTAATCCCATATCTTAATTCATTGAAAAATATCATTGTAGATGGGCTGAAAAATGATGACCCCAGAGTGGTTTCAAAGTTTGAATGGCTAAAATCTAAATACAATATCTATGTCCAAAAAATTCTAAGGAATATCTCCGGTTGGAAACATATTGATGGGGATGAAGAATTGTTGCTAGAGTTTAAAATGCTTAAGCTAATTTAACTAAACAAATTTCATTTAAAGTCCAAAAAAACGATAGACTCTTTACAAGTCGCACCTTTTGTAAATAGTTAAAAGTGTCCGTAAAAGTGTAATTTGTTAAAGAAACATTTTTCAAAGCCAACTCCAAATAATCTGCTTACCTCTTCAACCTCATAACCACATCCCTACTTCCATTGGCTTCACTCAATTTCACCAACAAGCGTTCATTCTTACCCATGGTGAACTTGGGATAGACCGTTACCAATTGGATCTTTGATCCCTTTTGGACGGTTTTTGGCATATTATACCGGAATACCGATGGCAGTAACAGTTCCTGGTAGGAGGCCTTTCTCTTTTTGTTGCCGTTTACCATAAATAGGTTTAGGTCGTCGATATCGAAATCGATCTGGGAATCGTTACGGACCTCGAATACGATGTAAACATCATCGCAATAATAAATGCTCTTGGTCATTCTCACCGTAATCCCATCGTTGTAACGGATCTGATTGAAGGATCGCGGATTTTTAAGCAGTTGCCCACATAACTTGGAATAATCCGGTAAATTCCTGTTTTTTGGCAGTGAATCCCTGATGGCTGAAGTATCCATGATATTTACGATCGGTGTCTTTCCGGTTCTTTCGTTCCCTATGCTTTCCGCTCCGTCAATAAAATAATTCAGTTTTTCGACTTTTTCGGCATAGCGCACTATATAGGAGTAGATCTGTCCGGCGTTGCTTACCACCAAAAGATTGCTCTCTTCCCCAGGGGTCGCCTGCAACAGTCCAAAGTATTGCTCCTTTTCCCGGTTATAGCTGAAGGCATAATTGGCGGCCCCGGTCATTCCCTGACGGATGGGTTCGGGAAAGAAAAGGGAAACGGTCTTGCTTTCGTTGGCATAAATGGTATCCAATGGTCGATTTTGGGCATAGGTGCCAAATAAACCGCTTATAAATACGGATAAAATGATACTCTTTTTCATCTGTTGATATTTACTTGTTTTTTAAAGGTCAGATGTAATTCGCCAATCAACATTCTGGTTGGTATCCAGAATTGTTATGGCTCATTTCACAACGGACTGATTTTTAATGATAGATTGGATTTTCGTGCATTCTCTTACTTGGCCCTTAAAATGAGCTTATAGTTATTGGCCACCATGACCTTGATACTTTTATTGTGCTGCTGGAAGATCTTGGTTATGCCACTGACCTGTGGCACCCCCGTGATATTGACCTCATCCAGTATATCGCCCACGACCTGGGTGTTCACTTCCCCCCGAATACTGTTCTCCAAATAAATACCTTCCAGCCCGTCCTGTAGGTCGTAGGCCCGGAGCTTCACGGGTATATGGGCAATGTTCTCTATTTTCAACAAGGTCCGGTTCGGCTGGAAACTCACTATCCCATAGACCAAGGTATTCTTCGGAACGGTAGAACTCCCTAGATGGACTTCCTTAAGCAACCGCATCTGCAGCCGACTGTCCTTTTTAAGCACCTGGTCGCCGTCCACCTCTACGATCAGATCTGAAGTATTGGGGAGATAGGATGTCGGATTCTGCTTTGGATCCGAGGCAAAAAAGAGCTGGTGCTCCAATCCAAGCTCCTTGGCCGTAATAGGTTCCTTGACTTCCACATCAACTGAATCTTCCTTAAATGGCCGGTCGCGCCAGGAGCTCTTGGATGCGGAATCCCGGTATCCGTTCTCCGTATAATCGATCCGCCCTTGGCTATAAATGCTGTCCACGATCCGTTGTTTTTCCTTGTCCATCAGATCGGGGTCATAAACGCCCGTGGAATCCAGCATGCGTTCATCGTACATGCTCGGAATGTTGGCCTCCCTTTCATCCTTGATGTCGTTCACCGCATCCAACTTGGAGTCATAGTCCTTTTGCTCCTGTTTTAGTTTGGGGATCTCGGTCCGATCCAATGATCCGTCCCTTTTATCCCCATCCGAAATGACGATCATGGTATAGCCAATGATGAACAGGACCACCACGAGCAGCACGGATCCGAATACCAGTTTGTTCTTTTCAATTTTCATTTGACAGCTTTTTAAGTGATTTTTCAAAATAATCGGTGATCAACAGCCCGTGGGTATTGTTGGGAAAATTCCGGTCCACGGGAATAAGATTTCCGGTGGTTACAAGTTCGTAGGCATCCACGACCTTGCCCCGGTTGATCTCAAAGCGGGTGGTGGTGCTGAACAAGTAGGGTTCCCTGGAAATATCGATCTGGGAATCTATCGAGGTGACCCGTTGCATCAAGGAATACTGCAGCAACCGGTTATACAGCCCTTCGGACTTTTTCTGCCGGTACAGGGCATCGATGGAGCTGTCCCCCAGCCAAAGTGCCTTTTCTAGGTTCTTCTCATAATTGCTGGCATCGATATTGTAGAAATAGGTATGGAAAAGTTGCAGGTGCGCCAAGACCTCCACGGAAAGGTTTTCCCTTTGGGAGACCATTTTTAATGGGATCACAGATCCGTCCGTATTCACCGCAAAGGCACTATTAAGGGCTTTGCTGTACATCTTGAATACCAGAATTCCCGATAACGAACTGCTTAACAAGGCCATGGATACCACGGCAATGACTATGAACCGATTGGTCCCGAGTACGGTATATATATTTTTATAGGGTGTTTTCATACATTTAAATTTTTGTAATTTTCTGATAATAAATTAATTAAAAAATTGAGAACGTATGTAACCGCTGCGCTCTCGCATTAAAAATTTTAAACATTCCCTTTGGTCAAGTAACTATTAAAATTTCTTAATGCTCGTTTCATCTTTTCGTTTTGCTTTTCTTTTTGGTTTTCTTCTTTGGTCTATGTGAACAGCCTCAGGGTAAACGAGGTCGCCCTGCGGTACAGTTTGAACTTTAGGAATACGATAAAGCCGACGCTCCCCAGTTGCACCAAGGGGGAGAAAGCACTGGATCCGTAATCGGTCCCCAATAGGTTGGACCAAAAGTTGGTGTTGATCTCGGTATAGAGCGTGTTCACAAAAATATTGACCAGGAAAAATGCCGGCACCAACATATACACTGCCGCATATAGCTTAAAGAAGGTATAGGCCATGGTCCGGAACTTCTCGAATACCGCCATCCCAAGGATGAGCGGAAAAAAGGCCTGCATGATCCCGAGCAAAAAATAGCGTTCGGCAAGGAACAATGGATAGATGAACAGGTCCAACAACCAAAGGAAGAGGCCGATAATGAAGGCCGTGATCTTCATTCCGTACAAAGGGGTCACCAAGGCCTCGTACAACATCGCCATGGCCTTTTTGGCGGCCTCCAATGCGCCCACATCCTTTTCAATGTCTATCTCCTGTAACTGTAGCGGAAGGAGCGCAGGGGCCGTGTCCCGGTACCGGGTCTCGATGGCGACCAGAATATGATCAAAGACCTCCAGCACCTGCGTGGAGAAGATAACCAGGATGATGACCGCAAAATTCTTGGCCAGCTCGTTAGGGGTCAATCCCCACGTATATCCGTATCTGTCGGTTACGCCCTCGATGTACTTTTTTAGGATATTGATCAGAAAGAACAGCACGGCCAGGGCCTTCATCCCCCCAATGGTGTACCGGGAAAAGTTGCTGTCCTTAATGGTCTGGAATACGGCATCCACATATTCCAGACCGATGTTCAAAAATATCCCTGCGTACATATCAATGGATCAATAGTTGGATTTCTGATTGTTGATCTTTTCCTGCATGTCCCGAAAGGAGATGATGTCGTGGTAGCGTTTGGTCTTTTCCTCGATCTCGATGACCATTTCCTTGGATTTCAGTTCCATGCCCTTCAAAACTTGGGCGCGTTCCCCATCGCTCATTTTTAACTGTCCGTTGGAAAGTAATTGCTCACAAAAATCGAGATCCTCGATGGCCGTATCGATAATGGAATTGAACGAATTGGAAATTTTGGTGATCTCGTTGGGCCTTATAAAGGGAGAGTTCAGGATCTCCCGTAGGTCGTTCTTCACGACTTTGAAGAGTACCTGGTTGTTCCTGTTGATCTCCTTGACCGCATTGAGCTGTTTTACCACGTTGCTCACCTTTTCGATGCGCTCCTTCTGCTGTTTCATGAATTTTACCGTCTTCATCAGATTGGAGGTCTGCTTCCCGGATTCTATCAGGGATTTGACGAAGGAGATAAAATTGGTGTTGTCGTAAACGGGGATTCCCTGTGCCCGGGCACCAGTACCCATGATCAGTATCAAAATGGCCGATACCATTGCCTTTTTCATTGTTGTTCCCATGATCTTGATTTTAATAGTTAGTATTGATTTTTGCCAGTTATACTCGTTTCAGATGGAAATTCGAAAATTTTAGGAAATTTAATTTTTCATTTCCCAAGGCTAAATTTTCAAGCATAGCTATAGCTACGGTTGAAAATTTTAACGCCGGGAAAGGGAAAAAGAAAGACATAAAAATTCGGGTTTTCATTTGGAAGGAGTATTTGGCTTTTTGATGAATGCCGTTATCGCTTTTTCCATGCAACCGTGCTTTTCGTACAGGGCCATGATCCGCTCGTTCTCCTGTCCGTCCGTCAAATAGGCGGCATAGACTTCCGGTGGCACCTCCAAGCGGAAAATGTTGCTCTCCCTGCCTATCTTGATGAACATCTCTGTGTACTTCCTTGGCCCCGTCAGGTTGTTCTTGATGGATTTCAATTGGTTCAGGTCATGGCCGCTCAGGTTCAGCCGTTTTTGCAGCTCGTCATATCCCTTTTCGTTGTTCAGGCTATAGATGACCTGGGTGTTCTCCAAAATACTGGCCGAGGTGGCATTGTCGGGCAGCTGGTTGATGGACTGTAGGATGATTCCAATGGCCCCGTTCTGCTTACGGATGGCCTGGTAATAGAATTCCACGCTTTCCAAAACGTTCTCGAACTTCAACTGTTTCGCGAACTCATCGAACAGGATGATGCCCTTCTCGGCCCGGTTCCTCCAAATGGTCCGTTGGATGGCGGACTTGATAAGCTTCAGCATTACCGAGAGGATCTCCTTGTTGTCCTTTACCTCGTCCAGTTCGAATACGATCAGCCTTTTGTCCTCGATCTTGTAGGTCTGGTCCTCGCTGACCTCGAAGAGGAAACTGTACAGCCCGTCCCTTACGTACTCGGACATGATGTGCAGGAAGTTGGGGATGTTGAAATAATCGGTATGGATCCTTAGCTCTTTCAAGAGCGTGTCCCTGTTTTGCTCCACGAAATCGTAAAAGCCCCCAAGGGAATAGATACTGTCTTCACTGCTATAAAAATGTTGTAGTATTTTCTTCAGTGCCACGGACTCGGCCTTGCCGGGCTTGGTGCCCTTGGCCAGCAGTTCGAACAGGAATACGGAAAGGTCTTCCAAACGTTCCGGACCCAGGTCTCCCGTGTCGGCAATATAGAACGGGTTGATGCCAAGGTTCTTTCCACTTTCGTACCGCAGTACCGTATATTTTTCGGGATACAGTTTGGCAAATTTGGTGTAGGAACCCCCAAGGTCTATGATGACCAGGCGTACCCCGCTCTCGAAATACTGTCGCAATATGTTGTTGGCCAAAAAGGATTTGCCCTCGCCTGTGGGTGCGAAAATGGCAAAGTTCCGCGCCTTGATGCGCTTCTTCCGTTCGTCCCAGACATCCTTCAGTACTGGGATATTATGCTCCCGGTCGTTAAAGATGATACCGGTGGGATCCGACTTGTAATTGGTGTTGTTTATGGCCAGGCACAGGGCATGTTTAAGATCGGTCACATAAAGGTCCTCATTGGAAAAGTTGGGTGAAAAACAGCAATAGCTGTTCAGGATATAATTTTTGCGCTCTTCCCCTCTGGGGTAGTAGGGCACGATGTCCAGTTCCTTGAACTCGGTCTTTATCTTGGAGGCGATCTTATCCAGATTTTTCTCATCCCTGTCCCAATAGATAATGTTGAGATGGCCCCGGACGATCCGTGCATTGTCATCATTGTTGATCTGGTCCTGGATGTACTGGATCTTTTTCAGCACCGTTTTGTTCTGCGACCCAAAATTGGAGCTCTTGCTCAGCTCCTCGATCTTCTTGTCCAATAGCTTGCGCCATTTCTGCTTGTCGTCCAGATAGATGATCTGGTTTACCACATGGTTCCCGTCCAAGGTCAGCCCCAGCCCGTCTATGAATCCCTGATGGAAGGTAAAGTCGTCCGAGGTGAATTTTTCATTGGTACGGCTGCTCTGTACGCTCTCCCCAAAACACAGTTCGTTATTGACGGCCAGTACGTCAAAATGGTTGTCCCCGATGTGGATGCCGGACTTCTCCAAGAGCATGTCCGTGTCGAAACCTTCGTTGTACCCATTAAAATGGGCCTTGGTCAGTTCCAATATACTATCCTGTTCCAATGGGGAAAGAACGATCTTCCGGCCGTTGTTCACAAAGGACACTGCGTCCCCGACGGAGGCCATAAAGGCCTTGATATTATCGTCCAGTTCCCTTGTCAGGGTCTTGGACAGGGGACGTAGCGGATTTACGTATTTGGCGTTGTTAAGCGCCCTGTTCCTCGTCAGGGTAAAGAAGAGAAAGCTTTGGTGCTCCACATGGCCACGGCCCTTAAAATGGTTATGGGTCGCCCGTTCCAAAAAGGTTTTGTTCGGGAGCTTTTCCGAAGTATATACCTTTTTAAGGTAGATGTCCTGTTTATGTATCACACATCCTACCGGGAGCGATTTGATGGCCTGGAACCATGCACCGTGCATATCCTCGAAGTCCTTCTCGGAAAGGGAATAGATCTCGGGCAGCTCCACTGAATAGCACAGGGTGACATTGCCATTGTTGGCAAAGACCAGGTTTCCCTGGATATCCGTTATTGGATGTCGGTCCGATAGATTAATCTTGGCCATAATCGAGGTTCGTTGTTTGTTTGTTGCTGATCGTTGTGGGAAATACTTTTTTGAAATGGAACAACTGGGGATTGTCGGTAATCTTCAATAGGGAGAGGTACAGTACCACATTGACGACAAGCACGGCGAGGATAACTCGAAATCCAAAAGAGAAGATAATGACCAAAAGGGAGCCAATGACCGATAGCATCATCAGCGCAAAGAGCGAGATGGGCAGCCCGAAAATCACGGCACCTTTCCGGATGTTCCTATATACCTCGTACCGTTTCATACTACGATGCCGATCAGATAGGTGAAGATGCCGACTACCGCCCCGGCGATGAGCACGAAGACAAGCACCCGGGTTATGCCTTTTTTAAGATCGGAGTTTTCCCCGAAGAAATGTCCGGCATTGAATAGGAAACCGATAAGGAAGATGACTCCCAGGATTATCGGGAAGATGGTCCGGATGGTGTTGGAAACATCGCCAACGGATTGCTCGATGCCCCCAATTTGGGCGAATAGAGCTGTGGTGCCGGAAAACAGCACCATGGGTAAAAGCATGGTTTTTTTCATGACGGTTCGTTTTTTGATGCCTGATGAGGGCGGTTTGATGAATTTGTTTATGAAATCTATAAAGGACCGAGCAGAAGACAAGATATTCTTTAAAAATTAACACTCCCACACGTTAAATTTTTAAGTATCTGCATCGTTTGGAAAGATTTGTTGAAAATTGCGCAATAAGGATTTTGGATATGGACAGATCTAGGCGCTTTTTGACCACGTTACTTTCTATTTACATTTTGCATTTCTCCCTTGGTCTGAACGCACAGGGAGGAAATGTAAAAAAGATGGTGGTGATAATAGACCCGGGGCATGGCGGAACGGATTCGGGAGCCATTGGTCGTAACGGAATAAGGGAAAAGGAAGTGGTGCTGGAAATTGCCCAACGGATCTTGGACTATAACAAGAAAATATTGTCGGGAAAGTATGAGATCTATCTTACCCGGTATGGGGATACCCTGGTTTCCTTGAGCGACCGGAGCAAACTGGCAAGAATCCTTAAACCAGACCTGTTCATTTCCCTGCACTGCAACCATGCAAATAATCCACGGGCAAGAGGGGTAGAGGCCTTCGTTTGGAAACCTATTTATGCACGTACAACCTCCAAAATGGAGGGTTCCATTTCCCTGGCCTATTCCATTACAAGAGATTTCGAGTATATCGGATTCAAAAACCGTGGAGTTAAATTCGCAAATTTTCAGGTGCTTCGGGAAACAAACGGTTTCAGCCCATCCATCTTGTTGGAGATGGGGTTTTTGTCCAACAGTGACGAGGCGGCCTATGCAAAAACCGTGAACGGCAAAAATGCCCTTGCGTGGATCATTTTAAGTTCCATTCAAAAATATTTTGGGATATGAAAGCTTTCTATATAGAGTTGATGGTAGTTATGAAGGTTTTGATGAAAAGCCTTTGGGAAGAAATTGTTAGGTTGGTTGGGCGGTTTAGGAAATGAACGAATGCAATTTCAACATATTCGCTCATTTTGTCCTTACAGTCGGAAACACTTTCCTTTTTAAATAAACTCTCATTCATTTAGGGGCTGAACTCTTTCACCTTGTTTTCCGATATTCAACCAAATTATAAGTCCACCACCGCTGTTATGAAAATGATAAAAACCTGAAAATTAATTTTATCCGGAAATCCAAAAGCATAAAGATGTATTTTTATAACTATATAACGAGTTATGTGGCATATTAAAAGTCAATAGGAATGAAATTATATCTACAAGACATAGTGAATAGACTTGCACAGTTCAGCGAAAAACTTGACAATACAACATTATTTATTGACAAGCCTTGGGTGCTCATCGATTCTAACTCTGACTATCACAAGTATATTTTCAAGAGAAATGGTGAACTTGTTTTGTCACTGAATGGTCAGGTTCAAATAGGCAAGTGGGAATATTTGTCCGCAGCAAAATCAATTCTTATCGACAGAATTAAAGATAAAGTTTTACTAAATCAATCCTTTTTTGACAGTGCAGTCATGGTCTTAAAAGTTGACGGTTCAAATAATCAGTTATTTGTATTAGCAAATGAAACAATCATTCCTGACTTAGATGTAAATAAATATCTTCAATCACTAACTTACAAGAAGTTCAACGTTATAACGGGTCGACTTGAAAATGGTAAAACGCTTGAAATTTATAGAGGAAACAGTGAGACTCAACCTCAAATAGGAATGAAGGCCACAATTGACGGTGATGAACCAGAAGACGGAAAGTATAAATCAAAAAGTACCGGACGCTATTACGAATTAAGGAATGGAAAAGTATTCAGAATTACTCAACCATTCACTCATAAGACAGCAGACGGACAAAATTTGACCATTGAACAAACATATAGAGACTCAGTTTCAGTTGGAGACTTGGTTTATTTAGATAATGCACCTGCTAAAACAGGTAAATATAAATTAGGATTTTTAAGTATAATAACAGTTGTTAATGGTGTAATATCAAAGAAATCAATGTTTTGAAAACAATAACGCCACATAATCGAGTGGATGGCTCCGCCATTAAATGACGGAGTGCACCCCTCACACCAAAGTACGTACGGATCTCGTATACGGCGGTTCGTAATTCATCACTCCAAGGCTCTTTTCACCCTTGAAACTATCCTCTAGTTTAAGCATATGCTATGAATCATCATTCCTATGCGAATTTTAAAGAGAATTACGTTCGGTCCTTCGTTGCCTGTGGGACCTCCGATTTTTTATATCGGCTCGTTTCCAACAACTACTATGACCTCTGCTGACTTCTCCGTTCTATCAACACGTGATTACGGAGACCTCCCCAGGTAATGGCATCTTCTTTCCTCCGATTCCTGCGACATCTACCCAAATACGGTTTTGGTAATCTTCGGACGTTACAATGATGTGCTTGCTTATCCCCGTATATCGGCCTCTTATGCCGTTCCTGTTCGTCAGTACCGGATTTTGTAGTCCCGCTTCCTTCACTGCATACCTCACGATAAACCAGCTTGCGGCTTACTAATGGTTCAAGGCGTTACCCCTGCCCATAAGGGACTTGCACCCTCTAGATTAATTATTTACCTTTCGGTAAATCAAAAGATGCCCATGCTGGGCACACACAGCACCTACCCAAAAGGCGGAGTTTCGTGTTTTAAAGACAGATTTTTGATTAATCAAAAATTAGTTTTTCCAATCAAGTTTTGTGGTAAAAGTCCCGCCCTTCGGGTAGCTGCCAACCGTTGGCAAACATTATAAAAAAGATGGAGATTGAATTGGAGTGTGATTGTGAAACTTTACAAAAAGAAATGCGTAGGATGCTATACAGCACAAAAATAGAAGAGAACCAAATATTGGAAATGTACACAGATGATTGTATAGAATATTGTAGGGATCAGTATAAGCCAATTAAAACATTTACCTAGAAACACACACTGAAAAGAAAAGAACCTAAACAGAATCGATAAAGTCCAGAATATCTTTTATAGACGGGAGTTTGACCATGTTTTCGGGAATATCCAGATCGTGTCCGTGCTTTTTGATTACTAGGCGTATAATTTCAGCAAGTATAGAATTATTTATAACAGCATAGTGTGTCTGTTCATAATGAATTAGCATTTCCTCGTACCGATTGTACGAGTTTTTATCCTCATCGGACAACATAGAAGTTATTCTAAGAAGAGTTCCGAGTTCATTAGGAGGAGTATCATAATCGAATGTGACAAAGTGAACTTTGTTCCTGTTCTTGACAGTTGTTACGGAAGGATTGTCCTCTCTAGAAATAAGATCAAAATTAAGTTTGGTTATATCAAACATATATAAAAATATTTTGGGCAAAGTAAGAAAATTTGGTGGCGGACAAATTGATTTTAAAAAAGATTGTCCAATAAAAGTAAATAACAAAAAAGACTTTGAAGCTATTTAAATCGAGTGAGTAAGAAATTAGGTTCTTAACAGGTGCTACACTTGTTATGTTAATATTGAATATATCTCTTTTAATAATAGGAGGAACGCAATAATGAACCCGCCCCAAGCCAAAAATTTTGTTATTGGGAATTCTTTTAAAGTTTTTTCCGCCAAGTCCAGATCAACCTTAGTTTTACGATATTCAAGTTCAATACGTTCTTTTTCTTTTTGGTGTTCTTTGTAAAGGGTTGTAAAACCACCTTTTCGTTGGAAAGAATAAGTGTTGTCATTTTTGTGGGTGGATTGCCCTTGTTTGGTGATATGTCTTTCACATACACCTGTTTTTTCCAGGATATTTAAAAGTCGTACAAATTCATCTATGGCTTGTTCGCGGACAATAAATTCAAGTCCATCCACTTCTTGTTTTTCAGCAAATTCACTATTTAGGAAACCATTGATATCTATTTGACCTTTTAAAAGACATTGCTTTACTATAAAGTCGAGGGCAGGAATATCATCTATGTTAAAATCCATGTCTTATTAAAAATTAATCAAATATAACAAAGGAAAATATAAAACTCACTCGTACGGAAAGTAAAACGGTTTGCCAAAGAAGCATTCGTGCAGTCGGTACAACCCAGCACAAATGCTTCTTAGTTATTTTATGCCTTTTTTATTTTATTTATTTCATTTTAGCGTTGGGGTGAAAGCTCTTTTAAAACGCAGGAACGAGGATTACGATGTGATTAAACCCTTGGCGATTATTTAATCCAATCTTGTATTTCTTCCCCGATTTGTTTCTGCCAGTTCTTTAGAGAACCGCTGTACTGTGTAAACAATAACCCGCACTCCATATCAGACATGGGTTTTTGACTGTTGATGTCTACAAACTTTCCGGGGACGTAAGGTGAATCACCGGGATACAAGAGGGCAACTTTCTTAGCTTCAAAGTAGTGATGATAGGCATACATTTGCCTTATATCCTCAATAGAGGGCTTACTGGATACCAACTTCCATTTCGTGTCCAGCACGTAGTTACCACCTATGGTTGAAACGGTAATGTCAGGTCGGATACTCCTTCTTTTTTCTCCTTCCGGTTTCCAGAAATACCTCGAGTCTTGACCACTAACTTTTAATTCTTTACTCTTTTTTAAACTCACCAAGACAAACTGCTCCCAAAGTGTATTCATGTCAAACATCAAGGCTAGTACATCATCTCTTCCTTTACTCAAATCAGGATGGTAATGAAGCAAAATCAAACGGGCAATTTCAATGGATTTCCTATATCTCATCGTTTTGCGATTAAAGACCAGTTTATCAAAAATAGATTCCGTTATTTTCTCTTTGGGCATTTCGGGGAAATTCAGAAGCAATGCATTGATTCTGCCGACTAAAGCGGGATTGGTGTTAATCCTTTTGAGTATCTGTATGGTTTTATATAGAACGATGTGCAGCAAATGTTTTGTATCGTAAGTGCTGTGCCTGGTAAAAAATCGCTCTTTGTGCACTACGTTTTTACTTACCTGCTTGCTGAATTGCAAGCTTCCTTTTAATGCTTTTAAATTCCCATCCGTCTTACGGTATTTTTTTACCAATCCCCAGTGCAATAGGTATTCCGTTTCTTTAACAAACAGTTCAAAGTATAAATCTAGCACGGAGTTGTTTTTGATTTTAAGATGCGATGAACTCGGTGCTTTTACATCAAAACCATAAATGGCCCGTAGCATATCTATCAAAACCTGATTCCATTTTTTCTTTTCCGCTTCATCCTCTTTTTGCTGCTTGTCTGCTTTGGGAAGCACACTAATGAGGGTATTACCGACTTGGATGGCGCCAACGTATTCATTGAATTGTATTCCGTTTCGAATCAAACCATAATAGGGCACTCCCTTCCCAAAAAAGCGCACAAAAGCATCCAGTTTAGTCTGGTCAAAAACCACCCCCTCCTCAAACTTCTGATTTAGTACAATGGTCTGGTGTTCAAAAACACAGATATGTTCTATCCTAACTTTCAATTTCTTCTTCCAGTGCCTGGTTCATTAATAAGCGGATGGCTCTTTCAAAAGTCATTTCAGGTTGAATATATCTACTGCCCGATTGATTTGGACGGTAGTCAATGATCTGGTAAATGTCTTTCTCAGCAAAATCTTCATTTTCATATCCTGTAGCAAAGTCCGCCTCCTTGCTTTCATTCTCGGTGTAAACAAATCCACTTCCCAACACCGCCCCGATTTTGGCGTAATCGCCAAAGAAATATTCCTGCAGCAAAGGAATGATGTTGCGGTAGAATGAATCCAGTAGTATCGGTTCTGGACTCTGTTGCTCCTCTTCGTTTAGTAGAAAGTAGGAATGACCGATTAGGTGATCTCTATCCAAGAGCTTTTCAATGCGCTTGTTGATTTTTTCTAAAATTTGACACCCTTTCACTCCTGCAAATTCGTACTGAAGACCATGCAAATGATATCGAGGTGGCATTTCTGTAAAACTGAATCGTCTTCTCAGGGCAGTATCCAAAGCCTCTACACTTCGGTCAGCGGTGTTCATGGTGCCTATGATGTAGAGATTGGGTGGCACACCAAACTTCTCTTTGCTGTACGGCAGACTTATTTTCAAGCCTTCATCTTTACCCAGGCGTTTATCCTCTTCAATCAGCGTAATCAATTCACCAAAAATTTGAGAAACATTACCTCGGTTGATTTCATCAATGATGAGGACGAAGTTTTTACCTTTAGCAGTATTGAAGTCTTCTTTAGTCATTTTTTTAACCACTTCAACTTTGTCACTGTAAGAGAAGGTTTTTAATTCAACTTTTCCATTTACTCTTTTTGTTGTTTGTTTTATGGCATTTAAAACAGACCAGTAAGCTGAAGAATTACTGCCACCAATTACTTCCCTGAATTCATCGTTGATATTGCTAACGCTATCTAAACTCTCTATGGCTGCTTGTAATTTTGTTAGCCTTGCTTTGGAAACTGTGTAGGTTCTGGTACCATTGTGATGCTTGATGATAATATTGCCTTGCTGGGAGATACCGTCAATCAATACAGTGCCACCGGATTTTGTTTTCAGCTCAACTTCTTGCTCATTGATAAGCTTTTCTTGAACTTCTTCAATGAATATATCGTAGAGGTTTGAAAAGTCCAGTACTTCGGCCGTTTCTTTTGACTTCCTGAACTTGGCAATATCAAAGGATGCTTCAATGCTTAGTTTTTTGAACAAACCCGGCTCGACTCTATAAATAACTTCGTCACCGTCTTTTTCAGGCTCAATCGGCTTGATTCCCTCAATAAACTCCTCATAGCTCATGCTTTGGTGAAAGGTGGTGAAGACAATCTGTCCTTCCTTTATCTTCTTATCAAACGCGTCCTTGATTACAGTACGAGTCATGCTAGAACTGTCAACACCGATTATTTGAAGCGCTTCATTGACGGTATGGTAGGTTTTTCCAGTTCCCGGAGGACCAAAAAGAATTTGGTTGAGAGCTGTATTGGGGATGTTATTAGACATTGTTGATTCAGGTTTAATGATTACTTCATCATTCTCTATTTCTTTGATTGGTGAAAGGTTGTCTTGCGTGGGCTTTGAATACTTTCCAAAGAATTTAAAATCGGAGATGGATTTGGGTGAAATTTTCTCAATGGATTCAGCTAAGAAAAGGATATAAGCCTTCTTATTATCATCCTTATAGTCCTCAAAATTGGCATGATAGCGTTTGATGTTTTTATCCGCCCATTTTTTATCGGATAGCTCTTTTTGACTAATTGCAAAATCTACAATATTCGCTTTGTACTGTACATGGCCTTTATTACTGTAATAAAGAGGGAAGGATTGTCCATCCTTTATTTTTTCCTTTAGAAAATTTAGGGTTTTTTGACCACCACTTGGTTTTTTACTGTTCCAGATGATTAATCCTTCGAATTTAGCTTCCAGAATAGTTGCATCTTCCTGCCAGCCAGTGCCATCAGAGGCCATTAAGCCGATTACTTCCTCTATCCATTCTGTTCTGAAAGCGTAAACAAGTGAGGAGATCAAATACGTGTAATTGTCCTGATTTTGTGGCTTAAGCTCGTACTTGTCAAAAAATTCACTTAGGTCCTGTATGAATCTCGATGGTGAGTAGTCCTTATTCAATAAATTCACGCTCACCATTTGCCGATAATTGTCACTTAAAATGGTGCAATTATCCTGAGGTGATAAAAGGTAATTGAACGCATTTAATATAGACTTTCCGGTTATTTCAGCGTGTTTGAATTTAAATTTCACCAAACCTTCTATCCAATTGCCCATTCGAACACTTGCATCGGCTAATATTCGCCCGTTATCGTATTGATTATATCTGGATTTGTCTTTCGCCCTGTTGTCACAATAGGCAATGATTTCAAACAGCTTGTCCTTGATCTTTTCCATTTCCGGATTGACTTCTGCTATTTCCAAAAACTGTGTGTAATCTGAAGAAAGACGAATCAAATCTTCCCTCATCGGATCCGTCACTTCCAGTTCCAACCAATTATTGAGAGCTTGCTGACCTTTTAGAAAGTAAAAGTCTGTTTCCTTAATAATTTTCTGGAAATGCGGTTCCTGGAGTACATTTTCTATTTCTTGCCTTGTCATCTATTTTTCGCTTTTTTGCATGGCATAAATTTATGTGTAAGTATAGTTACGTTTTTTGCAGCAAGCAACTAACTTACAAAAAATGGTACGAACCAAAGGAAAATCCGCAGGGTTTTCCGAGTAGGCTAGAACCAAGCAATTATTTTTGCACGGTGTTGCCCAACATTTTTTATAAAATTTATAATATTGTTTTGTTACCGATTAATTTTCCTATTCGACAAAGACGAAAGAAGAAAACTTTTCCAAGACTGTTTTAACCAATTGACAGAAAATAGATATATGGTTTTTACGGCTGTCACGAAAGAAGCTCAAACTTATGGACAAGATACACTTATAAGTAAAGACCGATTTGAAATGTTTAGTGGTGTTAAATTTTTCTTTTACGACAAGGAAATAATTGAAGAAGAATTTGAAATTGCAGAAGTAATTGAAAACTACCCTTTTTATCTAATAAAGTGTACGAAAAAAGAAAAAAAAAGTCCATAATCCAGTAGAAGGCCGTGAGTGGTAAAGCCCACGATGCACTTCTCACAACACCGTACGTATGGGTCTCATATATGGCAGTTCGCAAAAAGATGGGTCGAGTTCTGTGTAGACGTCCAACATTGACCTGTAACCCCTTTGTTTAAAACGCTCGAGCGGATCTACCCAGTTTCAGGAAGTTTATCGTTCGCAGTTCTTTCCTAATAAAGCTCCAACGCCTTCGCTTGCTGTAAAAGGTCGACCATATTCTCCACGTTCAACTTTTTCATCAAACGAGCTTTGTAGGTGCTAATCGTTTTTTCATTTAGGTTCAACTCTTGGGCAACTTCCTTGTTCCGCTTCCCACGGGCCAACAATTTTAAAATCTCTAACTCTCTAACGGATAATTTTCTAAAGAGCCTGCGAGGTTTTTGGGTACCCTCATCGAACACTAATCGCTGCGCAAGATCATTGGTGATGAACGTATTGCCGTCTGCTACCTTTTTTACCGCAGCAACGATGAAGTCCAATTCGGCCGTTTTCGATAGATAACCAAAGGCGCCAGCCCTAATGGTGGACATAGCGTATACATCATCGGATTGTCCACTGAAAATCAAGACTTTGATATCTGGATATTCTTGTTTTAGATTTCTTAGGGTTGCGATACCATTTATTTCTGGAATATCCATCTCCAGAATAATCACGTCTGGTGTAATCTTCTTAAGTTTATTGAATAACTCAGTGGTGGTACCGACAGTACCGACAACTTCGATGCCGGACACAGAAGAAAGGACGTGTTCAATGCCCGTTCTAACTATTGGATGATTGTCGGCGATTAATACTTTAAGCAATGTTTTACGTTTTTATAAATGATTACCTCTAAACCCAACTCGTATTGATATACTGATGCAAAATGTAAACTAAATTATCTAATTATAATGGCAAATATGGGGGTTTTCGATAAATGAACTTTTTATTCAGGCTATCCTTTGACAATTCCGGAGACCCTTGCTACACATGGTGTTGAATTCTCCCGTGAATTTTATCAACCTGATATCCATATTATTGAGGTTCTGTACGATTTTGCAAGATGATCTTCCGATCGAGCTTCTAATCATTTATCCCGTCAGCAAGGATATATACAATCCTAAAGTAGACTCCGATAGACCGGATATTATATATAAGGTGGAGTACAACGAACGGAAAATGGATTATTGAACCTCTTGGCTCGCCTCACCTTCACATTAAATACACAATTGATGTCGATAGCTTTGTAGCGATACCCGCTAAGGATCATTGCAGCGATCAATTCGCCATTGGAAACATATTTGCCAATTCCCCGTTCAACAATATGCTTAAGCCCATAGCTACTATGATTCATATTGATTTTATCGGTTTTGGAGAAGAACCAATCAATATAATACATAATTTCATCCATTTCACATATCATAATTTTGTCTTTGGGGTCTTTAGAGCCGTCAAGGCCATTTTTACTTAAATTTTCAGGTAAACATTCAATTGATCTTTTCATGTCTTTAGTTTTAAATTATTTGTATATATTTTTCTGGGAATTCAAATCAGATATCCAGCTCGGCCCATAACACGGGATGGCTGCTAGCTGCATGTATCTCATCAATAATGTTGGGATAGATCGTCCATTGGGATTTCCGGTCCGGCCATACACCCCTTCGGTTCAGGCCTCCCCGTACTACCTCTGAGAACAGATTTGGCGAGAACAGCAGGTAATCCCGCTGTTTTAGGTTCACCCCCATACGGTAAGCACCGAGCCGTTGGTATCCACCTTCCATACCATAATCTTGGTCCACCTCAAAATTGGGATGTTTGGATATATCCTTAAGGTCGGTACATCGCAATAGTGGAGTGAGTGCATCACTGAAGGACACATCGTTGAACGTGCCACAGACCACTATGTTCTCTTTTCCCTCCAAGCTCATCCGCTCATAAATTTCGGCTACCCTCATTGCCTGGGACTTTCTTCTTGTTTCGGCATCGGCCCTTTCTGGATTGGCCACGAAATGATTGGGCAAAATCCAGATTGTCTTTCCTTTCGGGGTGGTAATCGAATATTCGGCACAGTCCCGGTCGAATAGGATCTCTCCCCGTTCGTCCCGATCATTGACATGACTGTGGACGGATCGTATGCCGTAACCGTTTTTCGAAAGGACGGCCAGTTCCAATCCTCTCGGATCATTGCCCTGAAACATCATGGTCTGTTCGAACGGAGCACAATCAAATTTTGGAAACAAATCTTGGTTAAACTGTAAAAGCGATGCTCTATCCTCTACTTCCTGAAGAATCAAGATGTCCGGATCTACATTGGCTATGGAACGTGCCTTGTTTTCCGTGGAGGCCTCGTTTATCGGTTTCGTGCCCACCTCCAGCCATCCGTTCCATTTTGTCGCCTCCGTCGCTTTTTTTTCATCGGATGCATCCCTCAACCGGAAATAGAGCTGGCCGCCCTTTTTCCGCATTACGGCATAAGTATTTCTTTGGACTTCCTGAAATCCGAGCAGAAAGGAAAGGTCCCGCATCCGATCTTGATCATTGACCGATTTAAGGTCCTTCCGCATTAACCGGTCCAGTTCGGATATCCAGTCCGATAAGTTTTTTCCCATGGGCCTACCGATCAATTGTTTGTCCCGGTGGAACAGGTTCTCAATGTTGTAAGTGGCTATTTTCATAAGTGTTTGTAATTGATTCATTCCCGCGAAGGTGGGAATCTCTTGGTTATGTGTTTCTTTATTAAATTCTCTTGTCCGTTGTATCCTTGTCGAAGGCGATCAGATTGAACATTTGGCGCATCCTACTGCGCACCCTGCTTCCATACCTTTCTTCCAATTCGTCGGAATTAAGGTTGGTAGTGGCATGTGTCCTGACCTTGTGCCTTTGGAACAGCTCATGGCGCGAGATCAATATCTCGCCCATGACGTTGCAATCCTTCCCATAATATCTGCCCATTGGTTCCACTCCCAGGTCATCAAAGCAATAGAACATTCCGTTGCCATAATCTTCAATGGTCTTGAATCCTATATGATTGAAGGAGAAGGCAATGTTCCTGGCGGGGATGACCTCGTACTGCCTTTGGTGCGGCGCAATGTGCCTCATTAGCTTCATAAGACACGTCTTGCCACAGCCCACCGGACCTGTCAGTAAAATGCCCTTGTCAGGATCGATACCGTCCTTTTCGCAATTTTCGTGGTCGCGGATAAAATAATTGCTAAGTTTCAACAACATTTCCCCATCTTCTTCATGCAGCGTAAAATCCCGGCCAAAAAGTCTTTTCCCCTTGGCTTCCAGATAGACCAATATCTTCGGGAAATCATAAAACACCTGTTTGCCATCGAAGGTCCCTAGGGAGTACGTCACTCCGCCTTCTTCAATTTTAGAGGGGTTTTCCATAATTTTTTTGATTTACCGTCATTAAATGATCGCGTTTAAGGGGAACGATCTTTGAAATCTTTTCTTTTTTAATTTCCTTGGCCTTGAGCAGCCAATTATCGGCAATGGCCCTCCAGTTGGTTATTTGGACCTTGCCACCGATTTTCCAGCCCACCCCTACGTAGTGGTTGAAAAATTTCATGGCCTCGCTCTCCGACCATTTTTTTTGGGCAAAATATTCGATAACTTCAAATTCATTTTTTGGTAGGCTCTCTAGAGAGAGTTTATTTAAGTTTATTATTTGTTTATTAGTGTTTGTATTAGATACCAACGCTTGTTCATCGCTTGTTCGATGCTTGTTCACCACTTGTTCACCGCTTGTACCAAAAATGAGCATCTTGATCTTGCTTCCCTTATAGGGATTGTGCGAGGGCAGATATAGAATATACTTTGAGGAATCCAATTCCCTGAGGCAACGGTGATAAGTGGCCTTGGACCCGATCTTTGCCATGTGCATGATCTCGTCGCGATGGATATGGAATACCTCGGGGAACCTGTTGATGTTCCAATACTGGAACAGGGCCATATATAGGCTGATATGGGTCGGGTTCAAGCGGGGGTCCTTGTTAAATTGCAGGAATGCCGAATTGAGGTGCTGGATGTAGTTCATAGTATCTATTTTTCACTTCCTATCCTGCTATCGACCAAGATCTGGTTGATCTCCTCCAGGTCATAAAAAATAATCCCGCCCACTGGATAATAGGGTATTATTTTGCTGTTCCGCAAATTTTGCAATGTGCCATGGCTGATTCGCAAAATCCGCTTGACTTGGGAGGACTTGATCCAGTTGCTGGGCCGCTTTTTGCTTTTTTCGATAGCAAAAAGCTGATGTATCTCCTCAAAAAGTTCCATTTTGAACTCATT
>JAIRBC010000023.1 GCA_022008415.1 Cerina litoralis | reverse complement strand
CCTGCCAGAATGAAACCTTCGGGCTGGCCTGCCAGAATGAAACCTTCGGGCTGGCCTGCCAGAATGAAACCTTCGGGCTGGCCTGCCAGAATGAACTTGGCGGGCCGTTATGGAATTTAAATCCATAGCGGTTTAGTTTTAACTTGTTGTTCACAAACAAAGCTAAACAAAATTCTGGAATATTGTATTTTTGTGTCGACAAAAGAGTAATAAAATTAGAAGGTAGAATTGTCGATAATTAAAAAATTAAATAAGGTGTCGGTTCAAAAGCTAAAATCAGTGTTAATATCGGGAAAAGGAGGCGTTCCTTATTTTTTGTTTTTCGTTTTTTGTTTCTTGCTCTTATTTTCTTGTAAGGAGAACAAGAAATACCACGATGCCGCCAACGTTGAAATTTTAGAATCCAATTCTGACGCGGTAAACGAAATTCTCCGGTTTCAGGCCGGGATGAACGCGGAGTTCAAGGACCCAAAGACCTCTCCCTTGCCAGACCGGTATCGAGCGGATTTTGACAAGCTCGATTTTTTCCAACCGGATACAAATTACAGGGTCCTGGCAAAATTGGTGCGAACTCCGGAAGCGCTTCCTTTTCATATGCCCACTACCACGGATAGAACCTCGGAGGAAGTAGTCTACGGTATTGTGCATTTTTACTTGAACGGGTCCGAACGTCAATTAGAGGTCTATAGAAGCCAGAACCCGGAAAGTGATGGGGAAGGGGATGATTATCTCTTTTTGCCTTTCTTGGACGATACCAATGGCAAAGAAACTTATGGGGGTGGGAGGTATTTGGATCTTAGCATTCCAAATGGCGATTCCTTGATGATAGATTTTAACAAGGCGTACAATCCCTATTGTGCCTACAACAAAAAATATTCCTGTCCCATTGTACCAAAGGTAAACCAACTCCAAACCGAAGTTAGGGCCGGGGTAAAAGCTTTTGGAAAGTTTTGAACCCTACTAACGATTTACCAATGGAAATTAATCTAATCAGTGATACCGTAACCAAGCCTACTCCGGAAATGCTTAAGGCCATGATGATCGCCCAAGTTGGCGATGATGTGTTTAAGACCGATCCCACCGTTACGGCCTTAGAGGAAAAGGTAGCGTCACTGTTTGGGATGGAGGCGGCCCTTTTTTTTCCAAGTGGTACCATGGCTAACCAAACCGCGATTAAACTCCATACCCAACCAGGGGAGCAACTGATTTGTGATACCTATACCCATGTTTACAACTACGAAGGCGGGGGTGCCAGTTTTAACAGTGGGGTTTCCTGTAAGCTGGTCGAAGGAACACGTGGGATGATGACGGCTAACCAAGTAGAGGCGGCGATCAACCCGCCCGATTTTTACCATAGCCCCCTAACGTCCTTGGTCAGTATTGAAAACACAACCAATAAAGGGGGAGGTGCTTGTTGGGACCTTGAGGAACTGAGGAAAATTAGATGGGTCTGCTCGTCCCACAATTTGGCCTTCCATTTAGATGGGGCCAGACTATGGAATGCGTTGATAGCACAGAAGGAATCGCCATTGGAATACGGGAAGATCTTCGATACGATCAGCGTTTGTTTGAGTAAGGGGTTGGGTTGTCCCGTTGGATCTTTGTTGGTCGGCAACAAAGATGATATGGTAAAGGCCATCCGAATCCGAAAAATATTTGGCGGAGGAATGAGACAGGCCGGGTTTCTGGCAGCTGCGGGTATTTACGCCCTAGACCATCACAGGGAAAGATTGAAGGAGGATCATCGGAGGGCTAAGGAGATTGGAGAGGTACTAGGTGAACTTACCTTTGTGGATTACATAGCTCCGATAGAAACCAATATCATAATTTTCGGAATAGACGAAAGAAAGATGGGCGTGCCCCAATTCATTCAAAAATTGAGTGAAAAAAATATTCTTTTGATGGGGATGGGCAAGGAAAAATTGCGTATCGTCACCCATTTGGACTACACGGAAAATAGCCATGAAGTCTTTTTAACGGAGTTGCGAAGTTTATTTAAATAGACCGTCCATGCCCCGAATATTTGGCATGCCCTCCTTGGCCACGGCGGCGAGCTCGGCTTCGTTTATTTGAGTGGCCTTCTCAATGGCCTTGTTAAGAGTAAGGATCAAATAATCTTCCAGCTGGTCCTTATCCTTCAACAGGGAATCGTCCAATTCAATGGACTTCAATGTTCTATTGGCCGTAAGTGTGATGTTTACAAGGCCGTCCGAAGATTTTTCCTCGATGATAACATGGTTTAATCGCTCTTTCGTCGCTTTTACTTTTTCTTGGGTTTCCTTGAGTTTCCCCATCATGCCCATTAAATCTCCAAACATAAAATTGTAGTTTTTGTTTAATTGTCCAAAATTAGTGAAATTTGTTTAGTGACGGTTGTCTTACGACCCTTTCCTATAGGTTTTGGATTTTAATTCCTTGGCCAGGTATCGACCAATATTTTTAAAAATGGGGGTGGTTTTCGATATTTTGGTTAATATTTGTGAAATACAAAAGGGAGCGGTTTATTGCTTATTTTAGCTCGTTCCCAAACTAATTAACCAAATCTTTCCAAATGAAGGTACATGTAAAATACGATGTCAATTTTATTTGTAGAACAGTTTTAGAGGAACAATTGATCAAACTAAACATTAATTATAGCCTGATTGGTTTGGGAGAAGTGGAAATACAGGGAGATTTGGGATTAGTTGAAAAGAATGAACTTTCCCTTGCCTTGAAGAAGTATGGGATTCAGATAATCGACGATCAAAAAGAAGAATTGGTCCAGCGGATAAAGGATGCAATTACGGAAATGATAACCGGCGGTAAGGAGACTAGGCTGTATAAAGTCTCTGCCTATCTCTCAGAAAAATTGGAATACTCCTATCCCTACCTGTCCAATTTATTTTCGGAGGCAACCCATTCCTCTATCGAGAATTTTATCATCATGAAAAAAATCGATCTTGCTAAAACCCTTATCCTGAACGATCAATCCAGCTTGACCGAAATTGCCCATCAACTCAATTATAGCAGTGTAGCGCATTTATCCTATCAGTTTAAGAAAACGACGGGCCTAACTCCTTCTGCTTTTCAAAAAATCATCAGGAGGCGTAAAGAGAAAAATTTAGGTCGCAATCAATAAACCAGCAGACCACTACGGGGTAGCCCAATTTAATTTATTCATCGGCACAAGATGATGAATAGCCGTTCTATGGGTTTATTTATTAACCACGGAATGCTGCAAAAGACACCTTGGATTATGCGACACTTTTAGCTTATCTTAACATTAGAATATGTCCATAATAAAGGAATACAGGGTTAAAATGAAACCGACATGTTTAAAACAATCTTTAAGCACGGAAAGGAATGCTCAATTTTAAGGGAATAGTAACATCTACCAAGACCTATATCATATTTTTGATCATTGCAGTGGCTTTGCTGCTCTTTATCGCTGCAATTTCATATCGACAAATAGAACGGCTTCAAATTTCCGCAACCCAGGTATCCCGTGCCCTTGAGGTAAATAAGGGGATAAGCAACCTTTTTTCCAATTATACCTTGATGGAGTCGGCCCAAATGAAGGCGCTCGTGCTCAACGGAGGTCCGGAATCCCCTTCTTGGAAAAGTTACAAGGTGCAAAGCGAGGTTTCCTTAAAGAATTTGTACCGACTTACTTCAGGCAATATCATTCAGCAAAACCGGGTAATGAAGATCGAGATTCTAAAAGACGATCTCTTTGAGGTACTGACCTTGTTGGATAGTAAAATTCCGTTAAATCCAAACAATTATAAGAGTGTGCAGCAAGAGCTCAACCGGCTTACCGAGGTGATGAACGGGCTGAAGGAACTAAAAAGCCAGATGATATTGGAATCAGAATCCCTTTACCATCTTCGGGAAGCTACGTACCGGTCCAAAATTATGCTCACCCCTTTTACTTCTCTGTTACTGGTTCTGTTTTCATTGGCCGTTTTCTTAATCGCTTTTAAGAAAATATACAGTGATAGGCAAAGGATAAAGAATTCGGAAGGCTTTTTGCAGAATATTTTGGGAACGACAAATAACGTAATCAGTTATTTTGAGGCAATCAGGGATAACAACAATGAGATAACGGATTTTAAGGTGTCGTATACCAATGATCAGGTCTATGAATATGTTGGGAATAAGTCGCAAAAAATAGCCGGGAGCAAGATATCCGAAGTATATCCATTCCTGTTCGACGATGGGGCTTTTGAAATATTTGTAGACAGCATCCAAAATAATAAAACCATAAGCTTTGAACGAAATTATATAATAAATGGCAACACCGTTTGGTTCGCCACAACGGTAGAAAAATTGTGGGACGGTGTTTCTGTAACTTCTAGGAACAGTACGTTAGAGAAACTGGCTAAGGAAAATTTGAGGAAGTTGAACGAACGGTTGGAGGTCCAAAATACGGTGTTGATGGAAGCCGAAGCCATTGCCAAAATGGGTAATTATCGGTGGAACTTGGATCGGGATAGCGTGCAAGTATCGGATAACTATTACCGATTGTTAGACTGTGCCCCCGGGGAATTACAATCTAGTTGGGACAACTTTAGACCTTTTGTCCACAAAGATGATTTGGAATTTTTCGATAATAAAAGAAGAGCGGCAAAAGAGCACCGCGAGTTTGAGGAATATACCTATCGAGTGATTACCAAATTGGGCAAACTGAAATACCTTAACACTACGGGGCACTTTTTAAAGAACGGAAACGAGACAATTTTAGTGGGGGTGGCCCAGGATATTACCCAAAGGATAAAAAATGAACAGAAATTGCGCGACCGGAACCAGGATCTTCAAAGGTCAAATCTGGAAAAAGAGGCCTTTAATAGGGTGGTGAGCCATGACCTTCAGGAACCGTTACGCAAAATTCAGCTGTTTATTTCGATGATATTTGATAGCTCATCCGAGAATCTACCGGAGAAGACCCATACCTATTTTATGAAAATACAGAATGCGGCCAATAGAATGCAATCCTTGATTCAATCGTTGTTAACCTATTCCAATCTAAAAAAATCGAAAAAGGATTTTGAACGAGTCGACCTGACACTAGTTCTGGACAAAGTAGAGGACGACCTAATGGTTCCAATTCGGGATACCGGGGCCGCATTGGTTATCAATCCCTTGCCAATAGTGAAAGGAATCCCTTTTCAAATGGAGCAGCTTTTCACCAATCTTATTGGAAATTCCTTAAAATATCGTAAGGAGGACGTGGTCCCCAAGATACTACTGGATTCCCAGACCGTTCACCGAAACCAAATAACAGAGAATTTTGTAAAGAAATCAAAGAATTACCACAAAATAACTATTGTGGACAATGGCATTGGTTTCGATACGAAAAATACGGATAAGATATTTGAACTGTTCCAGAGATTGCACGGTAGGTCGGAATATTCGGGTACGGGTATAGGCCTTTCTATCTGCAAAAAGATTGTGGAAAACCACAATGGCCATATCCGAGCGGCCGGTGAACTTGGCCGAGGAGCTACATTCTATATCTACCTGCCAGTCTAAGGTTATCTTTCATTTTATTGCCCTCGGCATTCCTAATTTAAAATATTATAGTTGTATAGAAACCTATTGGTTAGCGCCCGTAAGGCAAAAACCTAGGAATTTTACGGATCTTTTTTTAGATGGTGGCAAATCTTGAATTCGATAATTCAATACTTTTCACCTTTAGTTCGATCATTTTTGCCGCACACTGTATTATGTAGATTTAAATGTCTATTTTTGCCCAGAATTTTGGTTCGAATCGCCTTTTTGGCGACATGATTAAAAGGGAATTTGGTGATTCAAAAAATGCAAAAGTAGATTTCTGAATATTAGGGATGGGCACAAAGATTGGCCTGTTTCGTATTCGTAACTTCTAATTGGGTACTGCGAAAATTCCAAAACTGTTCCCGCAACTGTAAGCTTATACCAAATTTATTTTGGTATCTCATTCATTTGAGATGATGTTTTCTTCTAATACCACTGTAAACACCGAAGGTTATTCATCGTTTATGGGAAGGTGAAACATCATAGGACAAGTCAGGAGACCTGCCAAGAGGATAACTAAAAATGATTGGACTTTCGGGAAAAAGGTCTTCACATTTATGTTAACGGACAACTCACTTTTTCTTTTTTTGGTCTTACTTCTCGGACCGCGGCTTTATGCCCAAACGGACAGTATCATTGCTTTGGACGAGGTTCTACTAAGCGATGCCCGATTGGGGCAATTTTCGAGCGGGATAAAGATCGAGACCCTGAACGATTCCGTTGTACACAACAACAGTAGTACCCTAACCGATCTTTTACAGTATAATTCTAGTATATATATCAAGGAAAACGGGTACGGCATGGTCTCATCGGTTTCTTTTAGGGGAACCAACGCACAACAGACCGCGGTTATATGGAACGGAATCAATATCAATTCCCAATTTAATGGTCAGACCGATTTTAATACGATCAGTACTCCGAACTACGACAATATCTCGGTAAGGAGCGGGGGCGGTAGCGTACAATATGGGAGTGGGGCTGTTGGGGGCAGTGTCCACTTGAACAATACCCTTTTGTTCCAAAATCATTTTGACAATAGATTGCGTTTGGATTATGGGAGTTTTAATACCGCCCACGTCAATTATGGAACTTCCTTTGGCAATGAAAAGCTTGCCTTGAACCTTAATTTTGATTACCGGAAATCCGATAATGATTATAAATATTTAGGAACCGATCGGCGAAACGAAAATGGAGCTTTTGAGAATTTTAACCTGGGTCTGGATGTGGGTTATTTTTTGTCAGAATCCAATCTCATGAAATTTTATCAAAACACTTTTGTTGGTGATCGCGATTTTTCCGGCACCTTAACGGCCCCATCCAACGACAATTACAAAGACCTTACTTCCAGATCCTTATTGGAATGGAGCAATTTTAACGATAAAAAGGTGGCTCGATTAAAATTTGCCCATCTTTATGAACGTTACCGATACTACGCCAATAAGAATACCGACAATTACGATTTCGGGGAATCCAACAATTTCATAATCAATTACGATTATAAATATCGTTTGGGGAAGATAACCGTGAACGGTATCCTCGATTTTAATACCGTTAAGGCCAAAGGCAGCTCTATCAATACCTCGAACAGGAATGTTTTGGCCGGTATTTTCTTGATGTCCCATCGGGTTACGGATAAGATAAAATATGATATCAGTATTCGGAAAGAACTGAACAGCGACTATAATACTCCGCTTGTATACGCTGTCAATGGCAAGTACGACATCACAGATGGGTATACTGTCAACTTAAATACCTCCAAAAATTTTAGGGTGCCAACGTTTAATGACCTTTATTGGGTTGGCGCGGGGGCTGCTGGAAATGAAGAAGTGGTTCCAGAGGCTTCCTATCAGGTAGAATTGGGTCAGAATCTTGGGTTTAAATCGTATAAATTCAATATAACCGGTTACGCCATCTGGTCCGATGACCTGATCCAATGGCAGCCCGATGTCAGCGGGATATGGACACCTGTTAATATTAATAGGACCAGGCAATATGGGTTGGAACTGCAAGCGGATGTGGATAAGCAATTTGGGAGCCACCAATTGCTTTGGAAGAATTCCTATACCTATACACGGTCCATAGACCTCAAGACCGATTATGACCTTATTTACGTGCCCGAGCACAAGTTTAACTCCAACCTGGCTTACGAATACAAAAAATGGGGAGGCACTTATCAATTCTTATACAACGGACCGGTATATATTACAACGGATAACACCGAAATATTATCGGGATATACCGTTTCCAACATCGGTTTGTTTCGGAATTTGCATGTAAATCGAATAGATTTTCATGTTGCATTCAACGTCAACAATTTGTTCAACGCCAACTACCAGAGCGTGGCCTACAGGCCTATGCCGAACAGGAATTTTCAAATTGGTGTTACAACTAAATTTTAATCAGAGCGGGTAAAGTAGAACAGAGAACATAGTACAGAGAATAGAGAAAATAGAATAGAGATTGGAGAGTATTGGTCAGGATAGAAAAGTCTCTGATCTTAGGTCATTTTTCTTTGGTCATATAAAATAGTAAACAATTGAATCATTAATTTATAAACTTGAATTTAAAATCATGAAAATCAAACAATTATTAATTTTATTATTAGCTGCTTCCCTGCTTGCCGTATCCTGTAGCAAAGACGACGACGACGAGATAAATTTACCCTCTGGGGATTTTGCCAATGGTATTTTAGTTTCCAATGAAGGGCCGTTTAACAATGGATCCGGCACCGTAACCTTTATTTCGGAAAACCTGGGATCCCAGGAGGATGCCATCTACAAAAAGGTGAACGGTGAAGATTTGGGAAATGTGGTTCAATCCATAGGTTTTAACGAGGATCATGCCTATATCATTTCCAACGTCTCCCGTACCGTTACCGTAGTCGATCGCTATACGTTCGAAAAAATTACGGATATCTCGGACGGATTTGAAAATCCAAGATATTTTGTGGCAGTAAACGGCAAGGGTTATGTGACCGATTGGGGGGATCCCAACAACGATTCCGATGACTATGTGGCCGTAATCGATTTGGCCACCAATGCCGTGCAGAGTACCATTTCCGTAAACTTTGGTCCAGAACGGCTTTTGGCGAAAGGAAATGCAATCTACGTGGCACATCAGGGCGGCTATGGCCAGAACGATATTATTTCGGTAATTAACACCGATTCCAACACGGTAACTGCCACTATTCAGGTAGGTTCGGTCCCTAATTCATTACAGTTGGACGATGCCGGAAACCTTTGGGTACTATCGGCAGGAACGCCGAGTTATGCAGGGACCGAATCGGGGGGGGTACTTTCCATGATCGATACTTCTTCGAATACGGTGACCGCCCACTTGGATTTTGAAACCTCCGAACATCCTAATCTATTGTCCGTGGAAGGGTCAATTCTGTATTACTATTTAAATGGTTCGGTTTACGAAATTGATAATTCTGCCCTTACTTTGCCAGGTCACGGCATTCTGGATGGGGTAAATTTCTATGCCATGTCGGTTTCTAAAGGAAAACTGTACGGTACCAATGCCGGAGATTTCGCGAGTAGAGGAACACTGGCCGTGTACGATTTAAATTCCAAAGCCAATATAAAGACTATGACCGTAGGCATAGTTCCTGGAGGCGTATATTTTAATTAGGGGATTGTATCCATAAGACGGTCAGTCCTTTTGGACCAGTTCTTTTCGAACACGGCTCAGGCTTTCGGGGGTAATGCCCAAATAGGAGGCGATCATCCACTGGGGAACCCTTTGGGTAACGTCGGGATATAATTGAATAAAGTTGAGGTATCGCTCCTCCGCAGGGGCGCTTAACAAAAGATTTATCCTTTTTTGTTGATGCCTAATATGGTTGTGCAAGGCCCTTTCGGTAAAGGTTTGGAATGCGGCACTCATCTGGCCGGCCTTTTTCATAAACGAACTGTCCAAGGCAATATAGGAGGTGTCCTCAATGGCATCGATATACAATTCGGATGGCTCGTTGAACAAAACACTGCTTCTGTCGGTTACGATCCAATTTTCCGAACCAAACTGAATAATGTGTTCCTTACCCATTTTATCTATGGTATAGGAGCGCAGCAACCCTCTTTCCACAAAAAAGGAGTGCCGGCAAAATTCCCCAGGCCGTTGAATATAACTGCCTTTTAACACTTTGTTTATACCTATATTCTCCATTAAAAGCCGGAATTCTTCTTCTGACAGATGGGCATTTCTTTGAATGTATTTCTTAAAGTTGTCCAAGTAAATTCTATTAGGTTTATTGGAAATAAATACGTGATGGTCTGCCTATTCCGCTCGCTGACGGACACCGATGGGTTAGGGGGTTAAACTTCTTTCAAATCGCCTGTCCGGCACCAACCATATGAGGGCTACAATTATATAGCAAATAATGGCTATCCATGGATTTACAAAGGACAATATTATCCCGATTATATAGAGTGCTGCCGAAACCTTCCCTTTTCCGTCCCTTCCAATAAATTTCCGCAGTGGAAATTCAGGACCATGGTTCTTGATTATTGACGCTTGAAGTATAAAAAATGCAATCGCACACATGAGCAATACCAAGCCATATAAGGCAACCGGTATCGGGGCCATATAGTTTTCACCTATCCAAGATGTCGTGAAGGGGATGAGGGACAGCCAGAAGAGCAGGTGCAAGTTGGCCCAAAGAATTTTTCCGTTTATTTTTTGGGTCGCCTGAAAAAGATGGTGGTGATTGTTCCAATAGATGCCCACATAAATAAAACTGAAGAGGTAGCTCACAAAGGTCGGTATAGTAGGGATAAGGGCATGAAGGGCCACTTCTTCCGGGGCTTTGAGCTCCAAGACCATAATCGTTATGATAATGGCAAGCACCCCGTCGCTAAAAGCTTCCAATCTATTCGACTTCATTGCGCGTTTAGATAAAAACTCAAGGCTCCCGAAGGACAATTGTTTATTTGCTCTTTAAGCTCCTGCGATGTGGCCAATTCTGGTTTTATCCAGGGTTTATCCTTGGGATGATATACATTTGGTAAGGATTTGACGCAGATTCCCGAATGTATACATTTACCCGGTTTCCAGACCACCGTTAGCGCTCCGTTGGAATATTCTTTGACAACCTCATTTTTATCCATGATTTTTTGGTTTTAGATTGTTTAAGCCACTTCATTGAGTGCTTTATTGCAATACTTGGGGTATTGTTATTATAACCATCGTCGGGAGTACGGCGAAATGGTTTAGTCGATTACGAATCCCTTCATCACCAATTTTTTCCATTCGGGATGCCGTTTTATATAGCTGAGCACAAATGGGCATCGGGGAACAAGCACCAGTTTATTTTTTTCGATATCTTTCAATACCTTTTTTGCCAGCGAAGAGGCGATTCCTCTACCTCCAAGTGCTTTAGGTACTTCCGTATGGATTAAATAAATCTTGTCGTCTTTCTTTCTGTACGCTATTTTGGCAATCTGGCCATCGATATGGAATTCGTACTGGCCAGCTTCCGCATTGTCTATTAGTTTGTATTGATCTTCCATGCAAGGTCGTTATGCAATAATGATGAACGCAAGAACGAATTATTTCCGAATTGCTTTACCAATTTACAAAAAAGATTTTATCTCAATGCTTCCATATAAACCTTCATACAGCGTTCCCGGGCTTCCTTGTGGTCAACCATTTTTGGTGGATAAGTGTTTCCGTCGTAATCTGGGACCCATTTTTTGACATAGGTTTTATCCATATCAAATTTTTCTGCCTGGGTCATAGGGTTAAATATCCGAAAATAAGGTGCTGCATCCACGCCGCTACCCGCTGCCCATTGCCAATTGCCCACATTGCTGCTCATTTCGTAATCCAATAGTTTTTCGGCAAAGTAGGCCTCGCCCCAGCGCCAGTCGATCAATAGGTGCTTACATAAAAAACTGGCTGCCAACATTCTAACGCGGTTGTGCATATAACCGGTGGTATTCAATTGCCTCATTCCGGCATCGACTAGGGTGTACCCCGTCTTGCCTTTTTTCCATTTCTCGAAATCGTTTTCATTGTTTCGCCATGCGATTCGGTCATATTGGGGTTTAAAGGCCCGGTGCACCGTATTGGGGAAATGCCAGAGGATTTGCATAAAGAACTCGCGCCAAATGAGTTCATTCATAAAAGTCTCATTTTTTTCCAAACTTGCCATCTTTACCATTTTTCTAACCGAGACCGTACCAAATCGCAAATGGGGTCCCACCCTGGAAGTTCCATTTTCATTTGATGGATAATCCCTGGTGGTTTTATATTTTTGAATGAGGGTGGGGGAGGTATCAAAATCCGGCACCTTTATGGGGGTGGGCTTAAAACCAATATCGTGTAGGGTAAGAATTGGCAAATTCTTAATTTTTGCAAGATTCCCAAAATGAGCGGGGCATGGGTAGTTCTTGGTGTCTCGGTCCACGTGAAATCGGGACTTCCACTTTTTCATATATGGGGTGTAGACCAGATAGGGATCGCCATCTTTCTTGACCACTTCATCCTTTTCAAAAATAACCTGATCTTTGTAAGTGTTGAATTCAATTCCGTGATCCGATAAATACTTTTTAATGGCCTTGTCCCGTAACCGTGCGTAAGGTTCATAATCATGGTTGGTATACACTGCTTTTACACGGTGAAGTGAAGTTATTTTGTTAAAAATATCCAAGGAATTGCCAAAATATAGGGCCATGCCACCGCCATACTTTTTTAGTAGCTGTTCCCTAATTTTCTGTAGGGTATCATGTATAAAGTTGACACGGGCATCGTTTTTAGGGAGGGTATCCAAAATTTCCGAATCGAAAATAAAAATGGGCAAAATAGGATATTTCCCCTGTAGCGCGTAATGCAACCCAGCATTGTCATCTAGTCGCAGATCGCGACGGAACCAGAAAATGGAGAGTTGTTCGTTCATGAAGCCAGGTGTTTAGGGATTGTGACCTACCAGTTTTTTGTGCTCAAAAAAAGTACGCCTTTCCTTTATTTTATGGTAAATATTGGGTAAAAATTTTCCGGTATATCTTGATAGTGCAAATTAAATAATTAATTTATTGTTTAATATTAAATACTAAAAATTAAACAAATATACATCATTTTTAAATGGGGTGTTCGACTTTAACCGAATTTAACGATTCCTAGGACACTATACGGTAAATTTAAGGAAAGCGATAAGACCTGATAGAACGGATTTCAGCCAGTTGCCATACAAGTGCTTCAAGTTCGTGGAAAAGCCTGTTTGCTTTTGCAATATCCCCGCCTCCGGGCCTTGCCACAACTTCATCTTCTTGGGTATATTTAGAGGCTAGGGGAGTGGAAAGAAAAATATTTAATACCTATGGCACTCGCAGTGCAACCTATAGGTCACAACTTAACGGGACTTTGCCGCCCTCATAATAAAACCTACCACATCCATAATTATTGGCTTAAATGGGGTGCTACCTGGACGTTATAGGCATGGATGTCCGTTAAAGGGTTTGCTTTTTCGGAAGAAGTGAATAATTGCCCCCGAATGTTTTTAAATTAAGGGGTTTTGGGATCCGCATTGTATTTTTGCACGCGTCAAAGCGACACGTTCGGAAACGGAGAACACCTTGTCCTAAATTTTCTAATTGATGATTAACCTATATTTGAGTTTTCTGTATTTATTATTCTCGTTATATGTTCAACAAAACATTAAGGAAATTGGAACGCTCCCTAAACAAGTTCGGGAAACATCCGGATTAATATTCTATAACGGGAAGCTAATAACGCACAACGATTCGGACAATACCCCCCAATTGTTCGAACTGGACACGGGGAGCCTATCAATTACTCGAACGGTTACTTTAAACAACGTTAAAAACATGGATTGGGAAGACATTGCACAAGATGAAAATTATATCTACGTTGGGGATTTTGGAAATTATAAGGGGGATAGAAAGAACCTGAGTATTTACAGAATCCCAAAATCCGCATATAACACTGCGGAAAAGGTACAAGCCGACCGTATTGCATTTTCCTACGAAGATCAAGTCGATTTCACTTCTAAATCCAGGAGCGATTGGGATGCCGAGTCTTTGTTTGTTTTTGGGAACCAGCTCGTTGTTCTGACCAAGCAATGGGAAAGCAACGGGACAAGGGCCTATACGGTTCCCAAGGTTCCTGGAAATTACAAGGCAAAGAACATCGGAGGCTACGATATCCGAGGCCTGGTAACCGGGGCAGAGTACAACCCGCTAACCCGGGTATTGTACCTCATTGGGTATAACCAAATGCTATTTCCTTTTATAGCAAGGGTAGATGGCCTCCAGACAGATAATATTTTTTCTGGAACGGTAAAGCGAACCGACCTCAAAATAGGATTTGCACAAGTGGAGGGCATTGCGAGGGTGGGAGCGAATCGCTATTTCTTCTCGAATGAGTTTATGGTCAATCCGCTTGTAAAATCCCCGGCCCGCCTGTTTGTTTTCTCCACTAGTGATGACCAGTTGCTTTCGGTGGATAACGGGGATTAAGTAGTACGTCTACGGTCATCTATTTAGGATTTCATTAACATTCATGGTGGTGCTTTCTGCGTATTTTTAGAGAAACAGCTAAAGTATAACTATCATGAAGAAATCAATCTTATTTTTAAGTACAATTCTGTGTGCATTCTCGATGCAAGGACAAATCGTGACCCCTGCTCCCAGTCCTGGGGCACATTTGGAACAAAAGGTCGGACTTACCGATGTAGCAATCGACTATTCCAGACCTTCCATGAAAGGCAGAACCATTTTTGGAAATTTGGTGCCCTATGAAAAAGTATGGCGTACGGGAGCCAATGCCAATACAACGATTAGTTTCAGTACCGATGTATCCGTTGATGGGCAAACGTTGAAAAAAGGAACGTATGCCCTATACACCAAACCGGGGGAAGAATCCTGGGAGGTTTATTTCTATTCCGATACGGACAATGGGGGATTGCCCCAAAGCTGGGATGATAGTAAGGTGGTTGCCAAAGTATCTGCCAAAGTGTATCCTATGCCTATAAACGTGGAGACCTTTACGATTTCCCTTGATAATCTGACCAACGATTCTGCCGTGCTCGGAATACTTTGGGAAAAGACCTATGTGGGCGTAAAATTTGATGTTCCTACGGATGCCACCGTGATGAATAATATCAACCGAGTCATGGGTGGTCCCACGGCAGCCGATTATTATGCTGCCGCAGTGTACTATATGGATTCTGGAAAGGATATTGAACAGGCTAAAAAGTGGATAGATAGGTCGGCCGCGATGACCGAAAAGCCCGCATTTTGGCAACTGCGTCAACAGTCTTTGATCTATGCCAAAGCTGGGGACAGGAAAGGAGCAATAGAAACTGCCAAAAAATCACTTGCCGCTGCAAAAGTGGCCGGCAATGCGGACTATGTGAAAATGAACGAGGATTCCCTAAGGGAGTGGGGCGCCAATTAATGTTCCTTGTGGGATGTGTGGACAAACCTCACTTTTAATCGTGGACTGCGGGGTGGTTCGGTTTTCGCCTTGCGCTATTCGCAGCACGCAATTAAAACGCATAAAGAAAGTGGTGTAGAGCCCAAGACTTTTTTCTTATTTACAGGATAGCAATACAGAATAATTTAGTTTAAACGTAAATAATACGCTTAAATTGTTACTTTTGAAAGTACAATCAAATCATATCTATGCTATGTTCCGGAACGGTCTTTTATTATTAGCTTTTACCACAATCATTTCATGCAATACAAAGGTGGAACGTCCCGTTTACACGGCCGCGGTTTGGGAAGATCCCGAATGGGAAAACCCGGAGATATTTCAGATCAATAGGGAAAAACCGACGGCATCCTTTTATCGGTTCAATGATGTAGAAAGTGCCTTGGAGAACGAAAGTTGGGAAGATTCCCCAAATTATAGGTCCCTCAACGGCACTTGGGATTTTTATTGGGCCAAGAATCCCCAAGAAAGACCGACCGACTTTTATAATGACGGCTTTGATTTGACCGGATGGGACACCATCCCAGTGCCCTCGGATTGGGAACTACATGGGTATGGTATCCCATTTTATACCAATGTCACCTATATGTTTCCCAAAAATCCGCCTTACATTCCCCATGACGACAATCCCGTTGGGAGCTACAAAAGAAACTTTGAAATTCCTGATGATTGGAGCGGCAAGGAGGTCATTTTACATTTTGAGGGAGTTAGCGGGGCTATGTATATTTGGGTGAACGGGGAAAAGGTAGGATATAATGAAGGCAGTAAGACCCCGGCGGAATACAATATCACCAAATATCTAAAGCAGGGATCGAACACCCTTGCGGTACAAGTCCTTCGGTGGTCGGACGCCAGCTATATGGAAGATCAAGATTTTTGGAGACTCAGCGGTATAGATCGATACGTTTATCTATATGCAAAAAACAAGGTTGCCGTGCATGACTATCGAGTGGTTTCCGATTTGGAAAACGATTACAGGGACGGAATTTTTAATTTGGACTTATCTCTGGAAAACCACACCGGTAACCCCGTAAATTATTCGGTCGATATTAAATTATTGGATCGGGACAAGGAGGTGTATTCCCAGGTTAAAAAATTGGAATTGTCTACTGGCGGGACCCAGGTGAATTTTGATACCCGCCTTCCCAATATAAAATCATGGAATGCAGAAAAGCCTAATCTGTACACCCTTCTTCTCGTGTTGAAGGATACCGATGGCAATGTTACGGAAGCGATAAGTACCAAGGTTGGATTCAGGAAAATAGAGATCAAAAATGCACAATTTTTGGTGAATGGGAAGGCTGTCCTAATAAAGGGTGTCAATCTGCACGACCACGACGAAAAAACAGGGCATGTGATTTCTGAGGAGCTCACCCTAAAGGACCTTTTGGTCATGAAACAGCACAACATCAATGCTATCCGGTGCAGCCATTACCCCAAGAACCCTTTCTTTTACAGAATGTGCGACAAATATGGCTTTTACGTCATCGATGAGGCCAATATAGAGACCCATGGCATGGGTGCCACCAATCAGGGATTGGACAATAACGAGGAGGCAAAGGCGATTCATCCGGCCTATCTGCCCCAATGGAAGGGCATGCATATGGATAGGACCATCCGCATGTTTGAAAGGGACAAAAACCATCCGAGTATCGTCACCTGGTCATTGGGCAACGAAGCGGGTAATGGGGCCAATTTCTATGCCACGTACGACTGGTTAAAGAAACGGGACACTACCCGCCCTGTGCAGTACGAAGGGGCCATGCACTATGAAAATACCGATATCGATCCACCCATGTACATGCGGATTCCCGATATGATAAAATATGCGGAAAATGAACCAAAACGGCCGCTGATCCAGTGCGAATATGCCCATGCCATGGGCAACAGCGTGGGAAACTTACAGGATTATTGGGATGTCATAGAAAAGTACGACGTGCTGCAAGGCGGATTTATATGGGACTGGGTAGACCAAGGATTATTGACGAAGAACAAAGAAGGAAAGAAATATTGGGCCTATGGAGGCGACCTAGGGGGTGCAAACTATCAGAACGACGGAAATTTCTGCATCAACGGAGTGGTAAACCCGGACCGTACCCCACACCCGTCATTGTATGAGGTGAACAAGGTCTACCAATACATAAAATTTGAGGCCAAAGACGCTAAATCGGGAAAAATTGGAATTACCAATATTTATGATTTTACCAATCTCGATCAATTTGATTTTAGTTGGCAATTGATGGGAAACGGGAAGGTAAAAGCGTCTGGAGACCTACCCGAAATTTCCTTGGCTCCAGGCGAATCGGGATCGGCAATTGTTAAACTACCAAAATTGAACCCAAAGGATACCGAGTACTTCCTGAACGTTTATGCTAAGTCCAAGCTAGAATCCCCCTTAGTACCCCAAGGGCATATCGTGGCCTATGAGCAATTTCAATTAACGAATTTCATCCCCCATAAATTTAAAACTACCCGTGCAAACGGTGGCCTCTCGGTTGCCGCCAATGACAGTATCATTACCGTAAGCGGAAAGGGTTTTGAGGTGAAGTTCAACAGTTTAGAAGGGGCCATAACCTCCATAGACTATGGTTACGGCAATCTATTGTTGAAGGGGATAAAGGCCGATTTCTGGAGATCACCAACCGACAATGATTTTGGTTTTAACATGCCCAAAAAATTAAAAGAGTGGAAAGAGGCGACCCAGTCCCAAAAATTGATCGATTTAAAAGTGGAATCGAATGGAAGTAATAAAACAATGGACGTCTTGAAGCTTGCAGAAAGTCCAGCCCAGATTGACAACGACAATCTTCAGATTTCTACGACTTTTGATTTGCCTTCGGTACACGGTCAGGTGGTCCTTACCTATAACGTGAACGACAAGGGTGAGATATGGGTGCACAATCAGCTTCAGGGTATTCAGGACAGTCTACCTATAATACCGAGATTTGGCAATACTTTCACCATAAAGAATCGGTACCGTAACGTGGAATGGTACGGGAGGGGGCCACACGAAAACTACCAGGATCGCAAGACCGCTGCTTTGGTCGGGGATTATAAGGCAAAGGTATCCGACCTATATTATGCGTATATCCGTCCCCAGGCCAACGGCAACCGAACCGATATTCGCAATGTTTCCTTTACCGACGAGGCTGGAAAGGGGATAGCGATCGTTGCGCCCCAAACTTTTGATTTTAGTGCCCACCATCAATACAATTCCGATTTTGATCCCGGTGAGGAAAAGCGACAACGCCATACGACCGATGTCCCAAAAAGGGATTTGGTGAACATCAACATAGATTATAAGGAGATGGGAGTCGGCGGGGACAACAGTTGGGGCTACATGCCCCATGAGCAATATCAGATTAAACCTGCAGATTTGTCCTATGGCTATATCATAAAACCGTTGCGATAGGTTATAGAACCATGGAACGGAAATTTTACGTCCCATTCTTTTGCAAAGGATAATCATCTTATCTTTACGGCAATAAAATTGATATAGGATTTTGTTGACAAACCTTTCCATAAAGAACTACGCACTAATTGACCGGCTGAACATTGGGTTTACCAATGGATTTACTACCATAACGGGAGAGACGGGAGCGGGTAAGTCTATCCTGCTGGGCGGACTTTCCCTGATTTTGGGCAAACGCGCCGACCTTTCCTCCTTAAGGGACAAGGATTCCAAATGTATTGTGGAGGCCGAATTTGAAATTGGGAATTATGAACTTCGGCCCTTTTTTAAGGAAAACGACTTGGATTATGAGAAGAAAACGATAATTCGCAGAGAAATTTTGCCTAGCGGAAAATCACGGGCCTTTATCAATGACTCCCCGGTAACCTTGGATATTCTCTCCCAATTGGGAGATCGCCTCATAGATATACATTCCCAACACCAAACCATGCAGTTGACCGACAATGACTTTCAACTGAAAGTCGTGGATGCATTGGCGAACAATAAGCAACCGCTGGAAAAGTACGCGACAAAATTGTCGGAGTACAGGAGTACGCTAAAGGAACTGGAGCAGTTGATCGATTTTCAAGAAAAAGCGGACAAGGAGTACGATTACCATTTATTTTTATTAAAGGAATTGGAGGCTGCTCCCCTCAAGAAAGGTATTCTTGAAGAGTTGGAAGGGCAGTACGAGAAATTGAACAATGTGGAGGTCATCCTGGAACAACTCTCCAAAGGGCATCAAATTTTGAACGACGAGCAAGTAGGGCTGATTGGACTGTTGACAGAACTAAAATCGATTTCCAACAAATTATCTTCGTTCGGTAGTCCGTTCAAGGAGCTAAATACAAGAATACAGTCCGTTTTTATTGAAGTGGACGATGTTGCCGACGAACTGTTTTCGATCCGGGAAAACATGGAAGCCAACCCCGAGCTGCTAGACGACGTGAACGGCAAGCTGCAATTGCTCTACGATTTGCAGAAAAAACATCACACCCAAAATATCGAAGAATTGATGGCGGTTAAATCGGACCTAACCGATAAGGTAGGTGCGGCCGAGAGTATTGAAGTCCAAATTAAAGCCAAGCAAGACGAATTGTTGGACAACGAAAAGCAGTTGTCCACTTTGGCCATTGATATCGGTAAGCGAAGAAAATCTGCAATCCCCCTATTAAAAAAGCAATTGGAAGACACTTTGGCCACATTGGGGATGCCCAACAGTACGTTTAAAATTGAAATTAGTCCCTCCAAAGATTTCAAAACATCCGGAAAGGACGATCTTACGTTTTTGTTTTCGGCCAACAAAGGGATGGATTTTGGGGAACTAAAAAAAGTCGCCTCCGGGGGAGAGCTGTCCAGGATCATGCTTACCATCAAAGCCGTACTTGCCACCTACGAGCAATTACCAACCCTAATGTTCGACGAGATAGACTCTGGGGTCTCGGGTGAAATATCGAACAAAATGGGCGATATCATGAAGCAAATGAGTGGGTCCATGCAGGTTTTTTCAATCACCCATTTGCCACAAGTCGCCTCCAGGGGTGATCATCACTTTAAGGTTTTTAAGGAAGACGATGGCAAGGTGACCCATACAAAAATGAAAAAACTCGGCCGAGAGGAAAGGGTAGAAGAGCTGGCCGAAATGCTGGGTGGTAAGACCCTGACCAATTCTGCTATGGCGCATGCACGCCAATTGTTGAATTGAGGGAAATGATTTTGTTTCGGTTTTCTCGGTTGTCCTATACTTTAAACTGGAAACAACGAAAAGCAGAAACTATATATTTCCCTTATCTTTGCACTCCAAATTCGGAAAAATTCATAGAATGCAAAAAAAAGTCGCATTTTACACCCTCGGTTGTAAACTAAATTATTCGGAAACCTCGACCATTGCGCGGGGGTTTGTGGATGAAGGCTTTGAACGGGTCGACTTTACAGAGTGGGCCCATATGTACGTTATCAATACTTGCTCCGTTACGGAGAATGCAGACAAGCGGTTTAAGACGATTGTTAGACAGGCACAAAAAATAAACCCCGAGGCCTTTGTAGCCGCAATTGGCTGTTATGCCCAACTAAAGCCAGAGGAATTGGCGGCAGTTGACGGGGTAGACTTGGTGCTGGGGGCAACCGAGAAATTCAAGATTACGGAATACGTCGACCAATTATTCACCTGGCCCAACACCATAGGCGCTACCAAAGACGGATCCAGTCGTGGTCCGGCAAAGATCCATTCTTGTGAGATAGAAGAGGCGGATTTCTACGTTGGGAGCTATGCGATCGGGGAAAGAACCAGGGCTTTCCTAAAGGTACAAGACGGTTGCGACTACAAATGCACCTACTGTACCATACCCTTGGCACGTGGAATTTCCCGTAGCGATACCTTATCAGGGGTCCTAAAAAATGCTAGGGAAATTTCGGCCCAAGGTATTAAGGAAATAGTGTTGACAGGGGTTAATATTGGGGATTATGGCAAGGGGGAGTTTGGCAATAAGAAGCACGGGCATACATTTTTTGATCTTGTCAAGGCTTTGGATACCGTAGAAGGGATCCAAAGATTGCGTATTTCTTCCATAGAACCCAATTTGTTAAAAAACGAAACTATTGATTTTGTGGCCCGCAGTAAATCCTTTGTTCCCCATTTTCACATCCCCTTGCAGAGCGGGAGCGATGAGGTGCTCAAATTAATGAGGAGGAGATACCTAACCGATCTATACGTGGATAGGGTGGAAAGGATACGAGAGGCAATGCCAAACGCATGTATCGGCGTAGATGTGATAGTTGGCTTTCCAGGGGAAACCGACGAGCGTTTTTTGGAAACGTACCACTTTTTAAACGGCTTGGATATTTCCTACCTTCATGTATTCACCTATTCGGAAAGGGATAATACGGTGGCGGCCGACATGGAGGGGGTTGTTCCCAAAAAGGTGCGGGACAAGCGGAGTAAAATGCTACGTGGCTTATCGGTGAAAAAAAGAAGGGCCTTTTATGAAAGTCAGTTAGGGAGCGTTTGTACCGTGTTGTTCGAAGGGGAAAACAAGAACGGCTATATCCACGGATTCACAGAAAATTATATCAAAGTTCGTACCCCGTGGAATCCAGCTTTGGTAAATACGTTGCATAAAGTGGAACTAAAGGAAATAGATAGCGGCGGAATGGTGCGGTTTGGGTTCGTGAAAAATATGGCGATGTCTTAAATTACTTGCCTCACCAAAGGATTCCAAGATAGGTCTTCTCTAACTGAATTTTTAATTTACATGTCCTTGGGGGCGGTCGGGACTGCTCTTTTCAGCAGTTTCGGGCGAGGCAAAAAAAATCTCCCTAGGGAGATTTTTGAAGCACTTTTATGGCAACCGAATTTTCGGAAGCACCTTCAATTTACTTTAAATCCTGATTCCTACAGGAAGCATTTCTTTGTATTGCCTGTTCTTGCGCAAGAATACGGCAATTTGAGGACTCGTTGGGACAACCCTAAGGTTTTGTTCCTGAATGAGGTTAAGTACCGCTTTGATAAACTCTTCCCTGAAACCTTCGGCGGTTATTTCTTCCGAAACCACTAATTTTGTCAAAAATATTTTTCGTTCCTGAGACGAATATTCAATCTTTGCTAAATGCCCATCAACCCTTGTTTCAAATTGGCGCAAGAAACTATTGTCCTTAATTTCCATTTCATTCATATAGTTTGATATTTAATGTTGAAGCATGAAAAAACAGCGATACTAAAAAAACCGCAATTAGAGTTAAAAAAATACAGTTAGAATTTATGGCGATTGGGGGCTTTCATTAAAAGCGAGCTGACAAAATTACTAAAAAAATACCATATTTCCTATTTAGGACATCGATATTTGTAGATATGACACAATCAAGAATTCCTGTCTATTTTATGCCCGGGATGGCGGCAAATCCGTCAATTTTTAAAAATATTGAATTGCCAAAGGACCTATATGACATCTTTTTGTTGGAATGGTTTATACCTACAGGGAATATGTGTCTAGAGGATTATGCCAAGGTGATGGTCAAAGGGATTGCCCATGAAAATCCTATTTTAATCGGTGTTTCCTTTGGAGGGATAATGGTTCAAGAGATGGCAAAACTCATTTCTACCCGTAAAATTGTAATCATATCGAGTGTTAAATTGAGCAATGAGCTCCCAAAACGGATGTTATTTGCCAAGTACACCAAGATCCATAAATTGTTGCCCTTTGGTTTGGTCAACAATGTAGAACTAATTGCCAAATACGCTTTTGGGGAACATGTGAAGAAACGAATAAAGCTCTACGAGGAATTTTTATCCATCCGGGATCCGCATTATATAAGTTGGGCCTTAGATAAGATGGTCAATTGGAATCAAAAGAAATATGCTTCTAACCTGGTGCATATCCACGGGGAAAAGGACCCGGTATTTCCCATAAGCCATATCGAGGATTGTATCCGAGTAAAGAACGGTACCCATGCTATGATAGTTTACCGGTATAGGTGGTTTAACAAACATTTACCGGAAATTATGGCGGCTACCCTTTAAATAAATAGGTTTTTGAGACGTTGTAAATGATAAGTTCATCCGTAAAATGGGATATTTGTGGATAAAAGAAAATTTTTGAGGAAGTTCTTAATATATTTGATCGACCCTAATACAGAAATTGTGAAAATTTAATATTTTCGGATTCTCGAAAATTCGGAACAAGGACTTAAAGAGGAAGGACAAAAAATAAAAATTATTATCGGTTAAACGTATTCGATAAATAATAAACAAGTAATAATTGTGTTGTTTGTACTGGACCGGTTCTCAATCATTGATCTTTTGTTCCCATAAAATTGTTTCGATTCTGTTTCTAATAAAACGGCCTTCCGAAAATTAAAGTTAATGAAATAACCTAAAATAGTTGCACTATGAAGTTGTTGAAAAATGTTTTGATGTTGTTGGGAGTGTGCTTTGTGGTAAGCACTCTGATTTTTGCGGTGCAGGACAAAACCCCCGTGAATGTCCAAAAAAAGGCTGATCCGACCCCTGGTCACCAATGGAACGGTTACAGGATAACCACTATTGACATTCCCGAGGGCCTCAATTTTGCGGGTGAAGCAGTCCCCGCCCAGGACCCCGAGGTAAGAGAGCGGGTGGATCGGGAATTTTTGGTGAATAAATATTGGCAGTCCAATGCGCTATTGTTAATGAAACGAGCCCATATGTATTTTCCTGTTATTGAACCTATTCTGGCGAAAAATGGGATTCCCGATGACTTTAAGTATTTGGCAGTTGCCGAAAGCGGCCTTTTAAATGTTGTTTCCCCAGCAGGAGCCACCGGTTTTTGGCAGCTTATGAGAGGCACGGCAAAAGAATACGGGCTAGAAGTAAACGGCAACGTGGATGAGCGATATCACATAGCCAAATCAACTGAAGCAGCTTGTCAGTACCTAAAAAAGGCCAAGGAAAAATTCGGAACATGGACACTGGCCGCCGCATCGTACAATGCTGGATCCGCCGGTATCCAGAAATATATGGACATCCAAAAGGCAAACAGTTATTATGACCTTCTGTTAGGGGAGGAGACCGGTCGCTATGTATTTAGGCTCCTGGCGATAAAGGAAATACTTTCCCATCCCAGAAAATATGGATTCGATATCAGTGCAAAAGACCTTTACGTAAATGTTCCGACCTATGAGGTGGAAGTGGATTCCGCTATTTCAAATTTTGCCGATTTTGCCAAGCAATATGGGATTAACTACAAGATATTGAAAAGACACAACCCATGGTTAAGAGAACCAAATCTCAATAATGTTTCGGGTAAAAAATATGTCTTGGAGATTCCTAGAAATGGATATTATATGGATGCCAAATAATGTTGGCCTATATAAGCGATCATATATGGCAGCTCCTTTTGGTGCTAAACTACTTATTGGTCATCTTTTTTTCGATATTTATACTCCTCAAAAATAAAAACCCGGTAAAGACCCTTTCCTATCTTTTTGCCTTGGCAACCTTGCCCTTTTTGGGCCTATTGGTGTATTATTTTTTTGGGCAGGATTACAGAAAATACAAAATCTTTGAAAAGAAATACCTGGTAGACGATGCCAAACTAAAACAGTGGCGCGCCAAATTTAAATTGGATTCCGAAGAGAAAGAGGAATTTGTTGAGGATTTTGGCGATGGCAACTACAAAATTTACAAGTTACTCCGCAATAATGAAAAAGCCGTATTGACCTTTCATAATAAGGCAAAGGAACTTATCAATGGGGAGGAAAAGTTCAAGGCCCTCCGGGAAGACTTAGAGTCGGCCAAAGAGCACATCCACATGGAATATTTTGTGTTGACGGACGATATCTTGGGCAAGGAAATCATGGATACGCTTTGCGAAAAGGCCAAGCATGGTGTTAAGGTGAGGCTGATCTACGACGATGTTGGCAGCAAGATCTCAAGTAAATATAAAACGAAACTTTCCGATTCCGGAGTAGATCACCATCCGTTTATGCCTGTCATATTTTCCAAGTTTACCAGTCAGCTCAATTACCGTGACCATCGAAAAATAGTCGTTATCGATGGCGAGATAGGCTATGTTGGAGGCATCAACATCCGCAAGAAATACGACAATTCCTTTACCGACAACGGACTTTTTTGGAGGGATACCCATCTTAGGTTGGAAGGGGAAGCCGTTGGGGCCCTACAGACTTCATTCTTGCTCAACTGGAATTTTGTGTCCAATGAAGAAGTAGATACAACAGATTTGTTTCCGAAACCTATCTTAGGTACGTTCCACAATACGGCGGTACAAATAGCGGCCAGCGGCCCGGATACGGATTGGGCCAATATAATGGAGGCCATGTTTGCCGCTATAAACGGCGCCTCGAAATATATTTACATTACCTCTCCGTACCTAATTCCCAACGGTCAAATATTAACTTCCTTGACCACCGCTTCCCGTAGTGGGGTAGATGTTCGGGTCATCATTCCCCGAAAATCGGATTCATGGGCTGCACAGTACGCCACCGATTCCTATATTGAACAGCTGCTGGATTCTGGCGTAAGGGTCTATCGGTATAGCAAGGGCTTTGTCCATGCCAAAACCATGGTGATCGATGGCCTGTTTACCAGTATTGGGACCGCCAACCTGGATTACCGCAGTTTTTCGATCAATTTTGAAATAAACGCCCTTTTATATGACAAGGAAATGGCGGATAGAATGGAAAGGGTCTTTAAAACCGACCTGGAGGATAGCCAAGAGGTGGAAGTGAAAAGATGGAAAGAGCGGGGACTAAAGCGCAAATTGCAGGAATCTTTTAGCAGACTGTGGGCACCTTTGCTATGAGAAAATACAAGCGCAAATGTCCGGTTCAAGCTCAATAAAGTTTATGTGTTTATTTTTTATTTTAACCATTAACCCTAACAACCGAACACTAGATTTTTTTCATCTGCTGCTGCATCATCTTGATCTGATCGCTCAGCATGTTTTGCTTGTCCAGTTTTTTTGCCTCGTTCAGCAACATGGTAGCTTCCCTTTTACGACGTTTTTGCATTGCGATACCGGCTAGGCTCAACTTGGCCATTGCAACGTCGTAATCCATGGTCAATCCAAATTTCAAGGCTTTTTTAAAGTATTTTTCGGCTTGGGTAAGATTGGTCTGGGAAAAAATGATTCCGTGCAGGTAGTTGTAATAGCCCTGTTGTTTTTGAGTAAGGGCGGAAGCAGGGTTCTTAATTCTGTCCAACCACTTTTGAGTACCTGCCAAATCCTGTTTTCGCATCCGGAAAAAAGCAAGAAGTATAATTTCGTTTCTAAAGTATAGGAAGACGAACACCCCCGCAAGCAGGACCAGGGAAATGCCGTTCATGATATTTCCTTCTACAAATTGGTATACCGCATACGCGATAATTGCTCCGGCAATGATAAGTTTAAAAATTTTATTGTACATATGCTTATTTAATTAATTGGTAGCTAACTGTCGATTTTATGGTAGTCGGGATTTCCTGATCACCCATCTGTGTTATTTGGGAGGTGCCTTCCGAAATACCTTCAACCTTCATATTTTGAACAAATCCCGAAGATAGATCCGTTGTAATGGTAGTTTGTTGTGTCCCCATTAAATTCATGGTGCTAGACAGTTCCTTGATATCCATGACCACATTGGCCTTGCCTGAAATTACGGCGTGTTCGTTTGTGAGGGAATCCAAGGTCCAAGTATTTTCGGTCTGCATTTTACCTTGGTACGCATTTTTCCACGTGTCGCCGACCCTTACATTTTTTTTGGGATAGATAAAGGTCATTTGTTTATAGCTGTTGGCCAGTGCCTGTGAACCAAATTCGGACTCCAAGGATTTTTTCATCATGTTCTTGGAAAAATCGTCCTCAAGTTCGGATGAGGCGGTCATTTTCTCTACGAGTTCTTCTCCACCACTAACCTCTAGGATGTCTCCGGTTCTTGCCAGGATCAAGTGTACGGGGTGCTCCAATAAGCTATTGAAAACCTTGGATTGGATATCCCCTTCGACTACTTCCTTGGCGTGCACCTCCATCATTTTTCCTTGGATGCTCGATATCAATTCCAGGTTAAGATCTTTAAAGGTGAGGTCTATGTTGTAGTTGCCATCGGTTTCCCCAACGACTTTAAATTCCAGTATACCATCAATATAATTGGTAATTACGTGTGCTGCGCCTTCTAAATTTTGGGTAATTTCTTGGGTTGCTTTTTGTTTTATGGTGTAAACTTCCCCCGCCTTTAGGTTGTACTCCAAAAGACTTTGTCCTAAAAGGGCATTGCCGCAAAGTGTAAAAAACAAAAGGTAAACAAGGGACCTCATAACTTAGATCTTAATAAGATTGGGCAAAAGTAATAAAAACAATCCTAAGTAAATAGGGGATCTAGGGGATAGATGTTAATAACCGAAGTCCTCTCAACGAAGGTCTTCACTGTAACAATCCGAATGATTCGGTGCGATATAAAAAACCAGAATTGGTTGATAAAAGAAGTATTTTTGAACGTGGAATTCGCAAGATAGGATTTATCGAATATTTTTAAAATTAGATTTGTCAGAGCAAAAACTCTTCGTATATTTGCGCCCAGATTTTGCAAGGGGCCAAGTGTCCAAATAACAACAAAGGGTTTGTAAAATAAACGGGCATGTAATGGGCCACCATAAATATAGATTGTCTTCAATCTTATCGTTTAAAGGCAAATTATAACCGCCCCATTTAAAGCAATAAAATATAACAGATGAAAAGGACCTATCAACCGTCAAAGAGAAAGAGAAAGAACAAACATGGCTTTATGGAGCGTATGGCAACGGCCAACGGAAGAAAGGTTCTTGCCAGAAGAAGGGCCAAAGGAAGAAAAAAACTGTCCGTATCCTCAGAGAAAAGACATAAAAAATAATGACTGTATTTTTTTAAAAGAATTATAAGGTGTTACTTTTCTTAAAGTAACACCTTTTTTTTGTCCACATCAAACCCGTTCCTGTATCCCTAACAAATTTTAAAAGCAAAAAACACATCATACAATGCCAAAAAATAAAGATCTAAAGTCAATTTTGATTATTGGTTCTGGACCAATTATTATAGGACAGGCCTGCGAATTCGACTATGCAGGTTCACAATCGTTGCGATCATTGAGGGAAGACGGGATAGAAACCGTCTTGATCAATAGCAATCCAGCTACGATCATGACCGATCCGAGCATGGCGGATCATATCTATCTAAAACCGCTTACCACAAAATCTATCATTGAGATTTTGAACGACCATCCCAATATCGATGCCGTGTTGCCGACCATGGGCGGTCAAACAGCATTAAATCTTTGTATCGAAGCTGGGGAAAAGGGAATATGGGACGACTTTGGAGTGAAAATTATCGGGGTCGATATAGATGCCATCAACATTACGGAGGACAGGGAAAAGTTTCGGGAACTTATGTTAAAGATCGGTATCGGCATGGCGCCCCAGGCAACGGCGACTTCCTTTTTAAAGGGAAAGGAGATTGCACAGGAGTTTGGTTTTCCCTTGGTCATAAGAGCCTCTTATACTTTGGGTGGGGCAGGTGCGGCCATAGTGCACAAACAGGAAGATTTTGATGATTTGCTCAGCCGTGGACTCGAAATATCACCCATCCACGAGGTAATGATAGATAAGGCACTTTTGGGTTGGAAGGAATTTGAGCTGGAATTGCTTCGCGATAAAAATGACAACGTAGTCATTATTTGTACTATAGAAAATATGGACCCCATGGGTATTCATACCGGAGACTCAATTACCGTCGCACCTGCTATGACCCTTTCCGATGCTACCTTCCAAAGAATGCGGGATATGGCCATCAAAATGATGCGCAGTATCGGGGACTTTGCAGGGGGGTGCAACGTACAGTTCGCCGTAAGTCCGGATGAAAAGGAAGAAATTATAGCAATTGAGATAAACCCAAGAGTTTCCCGATCTTCCGCCTTGGCTTCCAAGGCTACCGGGTATCCCATTGCAAAGATTGCCACCAAATTGGCCATCGGCTATCATTTGGACGAACTTCAAAACCAGATTACTAAATCGACCTCTGCACTTTTTGAGCCGACGCTGGACTATGTAATCGTAAAAATACCGCGTTGGAATTTCGATAAGTTCGAAGGATCGGACCGGACCTTGGGCCTACAGATGAAATCCGTAGGTGAAGTTATGGGTATCGGCCGCTCTTTTCAAGAAGCATTGCACAAGGCCACCCAATCCTTGGAAATTAAAAGGAACGGTTTGGGAGCAGATGGCAAGGGCTATACCAATTACGACCAAATTATTAGTAAGCTTACCATTCCTAGTTGGGACAGGGTTTTTGTAATCTACGACGCCATTCAATTAGGCATTCCACTGAGCAGGATCCACGAGATCACTAAAATAGACATGTGGTTCTTAAAGCAATATGAAGAACTGCATTTCCTAGAAAAGGAAATCTCCGAATATACCATTCAAAGTCTACCGAAAGAATTGTTGTTGGAAGCCAAACAAAAAGGCTTTGCCGATCGACAGATTGCCCACATGCTTGATTGTTGGGAGAGCGAGGTTCATAAAAAGCGTTCCGCACTAGGTATTAACAGGGTCTATAAATTGGTAGATACCTGTGCGGCGGAGTTTAAGGCGATGACCCCGTATTATTATTCCACTTTTGAAGCTGAAATAGAAACACCTGAAGGCAAGCGTTATGTTGCCAATGACAGTGTAGTTACAGAAAAGAAAAAGATTGTGGTTCTGGGCTCCGGTCCCAATAGAATTGGACAAGGGATAGAATTTGACTACTGTTGCGTACACGGGGTAATGGCTGCTGCCGAATGTGGTTACGAAACCATAATGATCAACTGTAATCCAGAAACGGTTTCGACCGATTTTGACACGGCTGACAAGCTTTATTTTGAACCGGTTTTCTGGGAGCATATCTACGATATAATCAGACACGAAAAACCCGAAGGGGTTATCGTACAGCTGGGTGGACAGACCGCATTAAAACTTGCCGAAAAGTTGGACAAGTACGGTATTAAGATAATAGGCACCAGTTTTAGTTCCTTGGATTTAGCGGAGGATCGGGGAAGCTTCTCCACCCTACTAAAAAAGATCAATATTCCCTATCCAGATTTCGGAGTTGCGGAAACCGCGGATGAGGCCTTGGCGCTATCGGATAAATTAAATTTTCCATTGCTGGTAAGACCTTCCTATGTATTGGGAGGACAAGGCATGAAAATTGTTATTAACAAGGAGGAATTAGAGGAACATGTGGTTGACCTGCTTCGGAAAATACCAAACAACAAATTGTTGCTAGACCATTATTTGGACGGGGCAATCGAAGCGGAAGCAGATGCCATCTGCGACGGGGAAGATGTGTATATAATTGGGATTATGGAGCATATAGAGCCCTGTGGCATCCATTCTGGAGACTCCAATGCTACCTTGCCTCCCTTCAATTTGGGCGAATTTGTTTTGCAGCAGATAAAGGATCATACTAAAAATATCGCCTTGGCCCTAAATACCGTTGGGCTAATTAACATCCAATTTGCGGTCAAGGATGATATTGTCTATATCATCGAAGCCAATCCTAGGGCTTCCCGAACCGTTCCGTTTATATCAAAAGCCTACAAAGAACCTTATGTAAATTATGCCACCAAGGTAATGCTGGGGGAGAAAAAGATCTCAGATTTCAACTTCCATCCGCGATTGGAAGGCTTCGCCATAAAACAACCGGTTTTCTCTTTTGATAAGTTTCCAAACGTGAACAAAAATCTAGGTCCAGAAATGAAGAGTACCGGAGAGAGCATCTTGTTTATAGACAGCCTAAAAAATGATGATTTCTACAATCTATACACAAGGCGCAAGATGTACCTGAGCAAGTAAAGATGGGAGCCAAGAAACTAGGGCGATAAAACAGGACCAACGGCGAATCCCTATTGAACTCCTCTCTTCCGGAGAGGGTAGCACTATTTTGGACAAAAAATGTAAATTTGTCGTATTCACATTCAGATTTATGCCAATTTCCCCTCTGCGAATAGCCTTCTCATTTCCTTTTTGTCAAACTTACCAACGCTGGTTTTAGGAAGACTCTCGAGAAATAGGTATTTTTCGGGAATCTGATATTTAGCAAAGTTCAGGGACAACAGCTTCATCAGCTCTTGATCTTTTGGTTTATCGTTTTTATCGGTTGGCACGATAATGGCCAACGGTCTCTCTGCCCAAGTTTCGTCCGGGATACCGATTACGGCGGCTTCCTTAATTTTGGGGTGGGCCATCAGGGCAGACTCCAATGCCACGCTAGAGATCCACTCCCCCCCGCTCTTGATAAGATCTTTGATACGGTCCGTGATTTCCATATATCCATCGGGATCTATAGTCGCTATATCTCCGGTTTTAAACCAGCCATCCTCTGTGAAATCGTCGCGGTTATGGGTTTTAAAATAAGAGCGTATCACCCAAGCGCCTTTTACCTGAAGCTCACCAAAGGATTTACCGTCACGTGGCGCAATGGATCCATCTTCCTTTGCGATCCTCATTTCGATCCCCGGAAAACCAATACCTTGTTTAGCCCGTATTTTTAGCTTTTCCTTTTCATTTAATTGGGCATGCTCGGGTTGCAAACGGGAGAGGGTTCCCAATGGTGATGTTTCTGTCATGCCCCATGCGTGTACCCCGCGTATCCCAAAATCTTTATCAAAACCTTCAATAAGGCTGGCTGGCAGGGCAGACCCCCCCACATGGTATTCTTGGAGTGCTAGTTTTTCTTTCGGAGGATTTTTCTTCAAGGCTTCGTATACGCCCAACCAAATGGTGGGCACTCCGTTGGCCTTGGTTATTTTTTCGTCTTTGAGCATCCTTATAATGGCCTCTGGCTGTAAGTGCAGGGATGGAAGTATCATGGTTGAACCGGCCAACAGGCCGGAATACGGGGCGCCCCACGCCATCACATGAAATTGGGGCACGATTAGCAAATAGATATCCTGGGCGCTCATATTTGCGGCATTGGCGGATGTTATGGCAAATGCATGTAGATAAGTAGACCGATGGGAATACAAAACGCCTTTGGGTAAACCGGTGGTACCACTGGTATAGCACATACCGCAAGCATCGTTTTCGTTCAAAGCAGGCCATTCATAATCCTCAGAAGACCCGTCCATTAAATCGTCATAGTGCATGATATTCGGCAGGGTAGTGCTAAAGTTCTCCGGGGCATTGATGATAACGTAACGTTCCACGGTCTCTAGCCGACTGGCTATTTTTTCTAGGATGGGAACCAAGGAGGCATCGACAAAAACAACCTTGTCCTCTGCATGGTTGATTATAAATTCTATCTGTTGCAGCGATAAACGGATGTTGATGGTATGGCAGACTGCACCAATACCGGGAATTCCATAATACAATTCTACATGCTGATAATGGTTCCATGCGAAAGTACCGACCATGTCTCCCTTGGTTAAACCCAATTTTTGCGTCAGGGTATTTGCCAACATCTTGCACCGTCTGTACAAGTCCCCAAAAGTATATTCATGGCGCGTGCCATTTGGTAAATAGCTGATTATCTTCTTATGGTGAAATGCACTATTTCCATATTTTAGAATAGTGGTTGTGGTAAGCGGGTAATCCATAATAAGTCCTTCCATGGGAACGGTTTTTTTGGTTGGTTTTATATTTGGCCTCCGAGCGTAGAAAGCAGCCTGAATAAAGGTAACAATTTTTAGCCAAAATTTAGAGGAACCCATTGGAAAGGAAATACGGGCCTTTATACTCTTAAATTAAAGTTAATCCGCCGTATTGGCCGAACTCTTCATTCGTGATGTTTTATCTTAGCCTTTATTTTAATAGAATTAAGGAACATGAAGCATTATACAAAGGTTTTAACACTTTTCATCGTAGGATTATTGGTATCCTTTCAATCCGTGGCACAGGAGGCCAATAAGGACAATCAGGCTCTTTTTGGCGATTTTATGGATCACAACGGGAACGAGTACCGAACGGCTTCGGGCAACCCGGGACCGCAATACTGGCAAAATGAGGCCGATTATAGGATCGAGGCTACAATTAACGAGAAGGAAAACACACTTACAGGTAAGGAGACGTTGACCTACACTAACAATAGTCCGGAACCCTTGGATTTTATTTGGATGTATGTGGAACAAAACCGATTTGAGAAAAATTCACGGGGCAACCTCACTACCCCTATCGGGGGCAACCGTTACAACGGTGATGTCGATGGCGGTTATACCATCACCAATCTCAAGGCAAAAGTAAAAAAAGGCGTTTCTTCAAGACACATTATTACCGATACGAGAATGCAGGTGTTTTTTGATGAGCCGATCCCTGCCAATGGTGGAAAAGGAACGGTGTCTATGGACTTTACCTATAAGATTCCCGTAAAGGGTATGGATAGGATGGGTCGTTTGGATACCGAGAACGGAACTATCTATGCCATGGCCCAATGGTATCCCAGGGCGGCCGTGTTTGACGATATCAATGGCTGGAACATCGAACCTTACTTGGGCGCCGGTGAGTTTTATTTGGATTATGGCGATTATGATTATTACATTACGGCGCCATACAACCATATCGTCGTGGGATCGGGAGAGCTACAAAATCCAAAGGAAGTGCTCTCGACAACCATGCAGGACAGAATGCAAAAAGCCTCCAAAAGCAATGACAGGGTATATATCGTGAAGCCCGAGGAGGTAAATGATAATTCAATAAGGGCGAAAAAAGAGGGCACCCTCACCTGGCATTTTAAGATGTTCAACACCCGTGATGTGGCTTTTGCCTCCTCTAAAGCGTTTATTTGGGACGCGGCCAAAATAAATCTGCCAAGCGGCAAAGCGGCTATGGCGCAATCGGTCTATCCTATAGAAAGCGATGGCAATGATGCCTGGGGCAGGTCTACCGAGTACACTAAGCATTCCATTGAGAATTATTCCAATATGTGGTTAGAGTATCCCTATCCCACCGCGGTAAACGTCGCAGCAGAAATAAATGGGATGGAATACCCTGGCGTGAGTTTCTGCCATTGGAAGTCCAAGGGCGCCGATCTTTGGGGGGTTACCGACCACGAATTTGGCCACAATTGGTTTCCGATGATCGTGGGCAGCAACGAAAGGCGCTATCCATGGATGGATGAAGGTTTCAACACCTTTATAAATTATTACAGCAGCAACCAGTTTAACAATGGTGAATATCCGGATAGCCTTAATGAGACCAGGAATTTAGTGAGGCGGTACTTGGACCCCAATATGGAAGGTATAGATACCTATCCAGATATGGCCAATGCCCGTAATTTGGCTATGACCGCCTACTACAAACCTGCCACGGGTCTCTTGTTGTTGCGGGAGTATATTTTGGGTCATGAGCGTTTTGACAATGCTTTTAAATCCTATATCAAAGCATGGGCCTATAAACATCCACAACCAAAGGATTTCTTTAACCATATGAACAATGTGGCAGGTGAAAATCTCTGGTGGTTTTGGAAGGGCTGGTTTTATGGAACCGGGACCATAGATATTTCCATCGACAATGTTGTTAACTATCAAGGAAACTACATTATCGTATTATCCAATAAAGGCGATATTCCCATGCCTGTTGTTATGAAAATTTTGTATAATGATAACACCACGGAAACCGTAAAACTGCCCGTGGAAATTTGGCAGCGCGGCAATGTTTGGAACTATTACCTGGAGACCGACAAAACGGTTAAAAATGTTGAATTGGATCCCGAAAAGATAGTGCCCGATGTAAACTTTTCCAATGATTCGTGGCCCAGCCAACTGTATAAGAATTAGGGAACCGAAGATCAAAGCAACGCAAATCCCAAATTTCAGGAATCAACCTTGAATTTGGGATTTGCTTTTTGGATTTTGTTTAAAAGGGAAAGAAATAGGGGATTACAAAAGTAGCTGCGATCCAAATAATGAGGTTTAAAGGTGTTCCAAACCTTAGAAAATCATTGAATTTGTAATTTCCCGGAGCGTATACCATCGTATTGGTCGGGTAACTCATTGGGGTCATAAAGGTAAGCGAGCAAGCAAACATTACGGCTACTAAAAAGGGACGGTCGCTCACATCCATGGCCGAGGCCAAGCTTATTACTATGGGGGCCATGAGGGCTGCTGTGGCTTTACTGGAGATAAGATTGGTGGAAATAAAAGTGACCAAGTAAATTATTCCAAGGGTTATCTGCGCATTGTAATTTCCCAAAGTGCTCTCGATAAAGTCGGCGATAAGTTTGGCTCCCCCGGTCTTTTCCAATGCTGCACCCATAGAAAGCACCCCGGCCATCATAAATATCACCTTCCATTCTATCACATCATAGGCCTCGCTGGGCTTTAAAATTCCCGTGAGCACCATTAAAAGTGCGCCTACCATGGCACTAATTAAAATGGTCGTCAGATTCAAGGATGCAGCCAATACAACCCCGATTCCGATTAACATGGCGGGTATGGCTTTTTTGTAATTTGTCTTTTTCTTTTCGTATTCGGAAAGCGAGACAATCAATTTTTGTGTCTCCAGGTTTATTATACTCTCCTTTTTGCCCAAGACCAATAACATGTCGCCTTCCTTGAGCTCTACCATGGAAAGTTTATCCATGATAAACTCGCTCCTATGGCGTATGGCCAAAACTGACATACTGTAATTCTGGCTGAATTTCAACTTTTTTAAGGAGCTTCCCGCCAAACTGGATCCAAAGGGGATGATTACTTCGAACAATCGGTAGTCGATTGCCTCGTCCTCACCTATTATTATTCGTTTATCACCTTTAATTTTATACCCCTTAAAATCCAAAAGCCGATTGAAACTCAGTGGGGGTACCATTACCTTGAGAATATCGCCTTTATGTAGCACAGTGTCGGGACCAATCTGTTGAATTAAAGATCCATTCCTAAGAATAGAGAGGATCCGAGCGTTCAGTTCTTGTACCAATATTGATTTTACCACCTCCTTGTTAGAATCGGGACAGTGATCTTCCAAGGTAATTTCGGTAATGTATTCTTCGGCTTTTTTGGTTAGCTCGGAATTGGTTTTTCTTTTTGGAAGTAGAAAAGGACCCACAAGAAAGATATAGACAAAACCGACTAATAATAGACAAATTGCGGCACCACTGAATTCGAACATTCCAAATTCTTCCAGGCCATATTTTTTGGCATAACTGCTTACCAAAATGTTGGTAGAGGTCCCTATAAGGGTACAGGTGCCACCAAAAAGAGCCGCAAATGAAATGGGCATCAATAGTTTTCCAGGACTTATATTGGTCTCCCTACACACGGTTAGGGCAATCGGCAATAGTAAGGCAACGACGGCCGTATCGTTTATAAATGCCGAAAACAGACCGGATATTGTGCAAAAGACGATAAGCGCAATTACATAATGAATTTTGGCCAGTTTAATAATCTTATAGCTGAGACCATTTAATATGCCGGAATGGAATATACCACCGCTTACCACAAAGATACAGCCCAATGTCAAGGTAGCCGGATGATTGAACCCCGAAAAACCTTCTTCGGGATTTAGTACCCCCGCCACAATAAACATCACCATAATTAAAATAGAGGTGGTATCGATGGAAAAATAATCCTTTACGAACAGAAATACACCGATGGCGATAATGCAAAAGGTAATGATCAGGTTTATGTTCATAACTACCAGATGTTTTATTTATCTGTTTGTTGTTCGGTATTCAGTGGTTTTGCACAAAAAGTAAAAGTTCAAATACCAGGTACAAGCTCGTGCCCCAAGTATCAAATATAATACTAAAAGTTAAGGAGATTAGAGGTTTATGAACTCGTTGTAGGGAGAAACCCGTCCAATTGCCAGTTGGTAATTCTCGGAATTTTTCTTATTAATATGGTTTCGCCATTACTGGTCGCCAATAGAGCCGATGACAGGTAATTTTTGCGATCTGCCGTTGACCGCATTCACTATACCCAGAATGGCTAAACCAAAGATGCACAAACCAACGACGCCATGGATATATCCCAGGGAATTGGGTAGGATACGGCCTATAACGAAGTTGACGAATACCAGTATAACGACACGTAGCGACTGGCCGATATGGAATTTTGTGAAGGCGTTATTTCTTTCGTTGTTGACAACAAAAGCGATCAATAGTCCAATAAAGGTAAGATAGCTGATGACAGCCATGGTCTTTCCCTCGTCAATAACTTGCTGATCCATATTCAAATATTACACTAAATAATACATTGATCGTTGCATATGATCCCCAAGGCCTTCCCTTTAAGCATCGAGCCCAGGAACATACTATTTTTAGAGGTAGAGTTAATATGTTCGTCATTAAAAACATACTCCTCCGCTGAATTGAACAGGGTAAGGCAGGCATTTTTACCTTCCTTTAACTCTGGGGATAATAGTCCAAACCTTTCTCTTCCATTTGTTAGCAAGGAGATCGTAGTGTCCAAATCAAAAAGTTGGTTAAGGATGCCAAAGGAATTCTCAATTCCAATGGTTCCGTATGCGGCGTTGTCAAACTCTACCCTTTTTTGCTCAACATCCATAGGGGTGTGGTCCGTGGTGACAAAATCGATGGTCCCATCCTTAACGGCCCTGATCAAAGCCTTAGTGTCACTTTTAGTGCGTAAGGGCGGTAATACCTTGTATCTGGTATCGAACTCTTCCAAAACATTATCCGTATAAAACAGGTTATGAATAGCTACGCTACAACTCACGTCCAATCCTTTTTTCTTGCCCTCGGCGATTAGCTTTACCGAGTTGGCCGTGGAAATGGTAGGTATGTGCAATTTTCCGCCGGTATATTCCAGTATAAAAAGATCTCTGGCAACTTGTAGTTCCTCGGCCATGGCTGGAATTCCCCGGAGTCCCAATTTGGTAGATATTGCACCCTCGTTGGCAACCCCTTTGTGGTAAATAGAAGTATCCAAAGGAAAGGAGAAAACTAGCCCGCCAAAATTTTGGGTGTACTGCAATCCTATCTTTAATAGGTTGGCGTTTTCAACGGGGTGTTTAAAATCATAAAATCCTACTGCCCCCGCGTTCTTCATATCGTACAATTCCGCCAAATCCTTACCCGAACCGTTCATTGTCAAGGTGCCCAAAGGGTACAGGTTGCACGCGTGGCCGTTGGCCCGATTTCTTAAAAAAACGATATCAGAGCTGGTATCGGGCACGGGATGGGTATTCGGATTCAAAACAATATCCGTAAAACCTCCTTTTGCCGCTGTTAACAAACCGTTGGCTATGGTCTCCCTTTCCTCGAATCCGGGTTCTCCGAAAGCGATGCCACTGTCAAACCATCCGTTGGAAAGGTGGAGGTTTTTAGCTTGCACGACCTTTGTACCCTTCTCTTCCTCAATTTTTGGGGAAATGGCAACGATAATGCCGTTCTTGATCAAGACATCCCTTTTCTTTGAATGGAGCTCCTCGTTGGAGGGATCTATGATCTTGGCAGATTTGATTAATATGTTCATGAGGTCTATTGTTAGTCGTTTTTTGGAATAGAAGTGGTTTAAACTTTTTCCATTCGCTAAAAAATGGCTCTTTTTCACCCATTTATTGCCTATTTTTCGTTCCGTAGCCCCGAGACTTCGGGACTATGCAACTCGAAAAAGACTTCAAAGGGGCAAAAAATGTCTAATTTTCGCTAGAATGTAAAAAGTTTAAAGCACTTCCTAAAGTCAATCGTTAACAAGGGCATAATGTTTGAATTATCGGTTAACATTTATCCAGTGGTATTAAAAAATGTTTTTTTGCAGGGAAAAATTCACGATCATTGTTCTTTTCATTTTTTTTACCATCAAACATCGTCATTTTAACTTTTGAATCAATACTTCGATACCGAAGAAAATCAATGCTAAAATAACAAACCATTTCCAAAGCTCCACCACCCGATCGTCATTTACCAAGTCATCGATTAAGTGGGGTATGGATCCTTGTTTGGAGATGGCATTAATATTGTCGGGATTTAAATAGACCAATATGCTCTCTTCCCTCGGATAGTTGAAACTGATGTTCTGTAAGATGGAATTTCCCGCTTTTATGGTAAAAATACCGTCCTTATCCAGATTGTCCCCAAATGATAGTTCTGTTTTGTTGGCGAAAGCCCTTTGTCGGGGAATAAATTCATAGTTGTCTTGGGATACCTTTAAAATTTGATCTTTAGATAGGCCCACTGGCACATCCACTGTAACGCTTGGCCCCATTAGGTTGTACAATTTGGGTAATTTAAGGCTCTGATCTCCAATATTGAAAAATGTTGGAACGATCAAAGGGGAATTCTTAAAATTGGAATTTTGAGTGGAAAGCGAAGCGGAAAAGAGGTACACGCCGTCGGAACCGATCAAAAACGGAGCCTTGTTGCCAAAGGAGAGTATTGGCGGTGCGGAGGTACTTAGGCTATAGTATTCGGATACTTTAGGATATTGAAAATTGGTCGTTTTCTTCTCGAACACTTGTTGGTACAAGGGGTGCGAAAAGGCAATACCGGTAATATCCAGATCTTGTGATATTTTTTCAAGAAATGAGGTGTTGTAGAAATTCGCAAGAAATTGGTTATAAGAGGTTGTGTCGATCGTATTGGATGGTATAACCACAATACTTCCCCCATTCTTCTTAAATGACCTCAGAGCATTTTGTAAGGCGGTAGGAATTTGGGGTAACTCATTAAGGATTATCAGGTTCTGATTATCCAATAAACTGTAATTTAAGGATGTCAGGGAAAAGGAACGAAATTGAAAACTGTCGTCCTTGTAGATCCGCCCTAAAAATTCATCGTTCCCTTCCGAAATCGTCATAACCTTTATTTTTTTCTTTTTATTGATGTTAAAGAAAAGTTTGTTGTCATAGGCAAGACCGGGGTCGGTAATTTCCACCTTTCCGTTGACAACCGCATTGGAGGGCAGGGAAAAAGAAATTTCTGCCTTTTGATCGCCGTTGAAATTGGCGGAGGTTTTTGCAATTAATTTATCTCCGTTGGTCAATGATACCGGGATGGTTCCTACTCCGGTACTACCAGAGAGACTTACAGTGAGTTCATTGTTTTCGGAACCTGTTTTACTCAAAAAAACCGTGTCTATCGAGATGTTCTCAAGGGGGTCTGGCGACAATTGCACCAGATATCTTCGGTAGTCTGGGACCGAATCCGGGATTTCGGAAACCATTCGTTGCTGAAAATCGGAAATCAAGATCAGATTTTTGATGGTTCCCCTCGTCTTTCCAAACAGTGTCCCCGCCTTAAGGTCTATCTCGTTGAGCAGTAATTGCTTGGGGGTAAAGGAGAGGTTTAAAAGGTCGTTTTGGATGTCTTTTACACGAACGTTCCTAAACGTTTTTTCATTGGTAAAAAGGCTAAGTGGCTTGTCCTTTGGAAATTCACTAATCAGTTCCTGTACTGCACTGCCCAGTAACGATTCGTTGTTGTTCTTGGCCTGCATGCTAAACGAATCATCCAAATAAACAACGGTCTCCTTTTCCTTTAAGGCTAAGTCGTTGGCAAAAAAAGGTTGTGCGAAGGCAAGAATAAGAGCTACCAAAAGCAATAAACGAGTACACAGTAAGAGCCATTTTTTTAATCTTCTGCTCTTTCGGGATTCCGAGACTACCTTTTTAAGAAATTTCACATTGGTAAAATGGGTTTTTTTAAATCTGCGGAGTTGAAAAAAATGAATAAGGATGGGAATAAGAAGTAAGAGTAGCGCCCAAAGAAGTTCCGGATATTTAAACTGCATTCCCTCGTGTTGTGTTTGGCAAATATAATTAAAAATGTTCGGGGGTTTATCGTTGAAGGGCTGTGTTTGATGGATCGATAAAATTAAGTTTCAGGTTTCGGGTTTCAAGTTTGATAAATTATACCTGAAACCCTTGAATCAAGACTTTTAAACCTAAAGAACACCAAACCCTAGACCGTATAAAACCAAACTTCCTTTTGTCAGCAGAAGAAGAAATAATCCAGTATCGGTTTTTGTCCCATTTCCTCCAAATAATTATGTATAAACTCCTGTGCCCTTTCATTGGCTACGGTGATAATACTTTGGGGGTCCCCAAAATCGCCCAAGGCTTTAAAATCCATCATTTCCTTACCATAGATGTGCTTCCCTATTTTCTTTGGGTTATCGCAGATCCAATAGAAGTTCACCTCCCGCTCCAGTAACCCCTTGGCAATGGTCTTACCTTTTTTTCCCGCGCCCCAAACAATCAGGGACCGGCTGGGATCAAAGTCGAGTTTCAGGAAATAATGCAATTTGACGTCCAAAAAATAATTTTGGGCATAGTGTTCGCTGGTCCGTGAGGTGCGGGTGTCATAATCTCGCCAAAGGTGAAGGATTTGGTTGCAGGAAATACATTTTAGACCCTGTTCATAAAAGCGGAAGGTAAGATCATAATCTTCCGGATAATGGTCTGGCTTAAAGGCACCACTCGCTTCCAGATCTTCCCGGTATGTCATCCAACAGGGAGAGGGGACGGGGCATTCCTTATAAATCTCGGTGTAGTTGGCCCCCGTTTTGGTTAAGCGATTCAGCCATTGTTCATAGCGGGCGTACCCGTTGCTTATCCCGCGGTGGGAAAAATATTTGACTTGGCCTACCGCCACGTTGCCCGGTCCAAATTCTAAAAGCGAATTGGACATCACCTGAAGTTTATACGGCAACATTATGTCATCGGAATCCATCCGGGTAATAAACGCCCCCGAACTTTTGGCGTACGCCGTTCGCAACGCATGAATGATACCGTTGCCTCGGTTTTGGAACACTTGTATCCGCTTGTCTTTTAGTGCAAAATTGGCCATGATGGTCTGGCTTCCATCGCTCGAATGGTCATTCACGGCCAAAACTTCCCAGTTGGTATATTTCTGGTCCAAAATAGATTGGATACATTCTTGGAGAAATTGGGCCGTATTCTTAAAGGGGATCAAAATGCTTACCAACGGAAGGTTGTTCATTTACCCAAAATATAATTGCGATTATGCTAGTGGCTCGGCACCTCGTTTCCAAATTCCTCTATACCCGTCAGCATGGCTTTAAAACAAGCCGCCTGACTTTTTTCACCGGGTACAACGGGAGCGTTATATTCCTCCAAAAACCGGTCTGCCGTGGACCAAATGGTCTGCATCATACCCAAATAGTGTTTTTTCATTTTTGCCGTTGCATTTTGTTTAAGATGGTGTAACATTTCAACCTGATTACGGGCAACAGTGGGCTGGTTCCAAGGACAGACGATTACGTCAAAACCTTTAAGGGCGAAATACGCGGGGGTAGGATCTGCCCGTTCGTAGTGCCAATCGCAGATAACGACCGTCTTTGGGATCATATCTATAGCCCTTGCCGTATTGTTCATACTAGCCTCCCACATTCCAATGCCGGAGGTGTTGCCATCGATCAATCGATCGCCCCAAATCCAAAGTCGGGCTCCATTGGCATTCAAATGGTTACTTATTTTGGTGACTTCCCCCGCAAATAAGGTAGCGGGATCCATACCCTGGCAACGTGGACAATGGTCATCGGCCAAATAAAACACCTCGTCCATACCCGCATGGAAGGATTTTGCCTCGAACACCTCCATAATTTCATCGACCAGATCGAATACCACGGCGTGCACTTCCGGGTGCAGGGGGCAATAACTCTTACAATAAAGACCGTCAGCATTGGGCCATTCGTATTTTTCGGGCATTTTCACACCCGGGGTTTCGTCGAATTGCGGATACACTTCCAGTAATTTTGTAACATTGCTATGCCAGCTCTGATGTCCCAATAAATTGATCTGGGGTATCAGTTCTATGTTGTGATTCTTACATATATTCACCAATTTTTTTACCTGTTCCCGTGTCAACGGATGGTCGCCTCGGAGCTCTGGTCTGGACTTGTATTCGTATTCAAAATCGACCCGTAAAATAAGCGTATTGACACCGCTCGGAGCTAAGGTGTTATCGATAAAATTTGCAAAGTCGTCTACCTTTTCGGGGGATGGGGCGCCAATGCAGAATCCCGTTACCGGGAAGACAGATTGGGCGTTGAGAACGGAACCGCAAAACGGGGCGGTCAACAGCAATAGGAAAGGGAGGAGTTTGGCCATCGGAAATCATTTAGAATTTATAAAAATAGGAAAAATTTGGTAGATATCGGATGGCAGGAATCTTTGGTTCACGGCTTTTAATTTAACGAGCAACCTTACTGCCCGCCCTAACGGCATCGATATCAATAGCACCTTTAGAATTGTAGTTCAACGATTTAAGAATCGGAAAGGTCGAATATTTCCGATCTTGGTACGGATTCAATAATCAATTGATTAAATTTTGGCTCTAATACGACGGTGATGCACGAAAACCTTATAATCAATTTCACGCCTACGGGAATGATCCCGACCAAAAAAATGACCCCTCATGTTCCCATACACGTACAGGAGATCGTTGAGGATGTTCTTGAAGCTTCCGAACTGGGAATAACCATGGTACATATTCACGCCAGAGACCCTATCTCTGGGGAACCGACCTATAAAAGGGAAATTTATGGGAAAATTATCGAAGGCATTAGAAAACATGCCCCCCATCTGGTTTTATGTGTTTCCCTGAGTGGAAGAAATATCAACGAGTTGGACCTGAGGTCAGATCCATTGTTACTGGAAGGTTCTTTAAAACCGGACCTTGGTAGCCTGACGCTAAGTTCCCTGAATTTTAATAAAACAGCCAGTGTAAATTCGCCAAAGATGGTTCAGGATTTGGCAGCCATTATGAAAGAAAGGGGAATTGTACCGGAATTGGAAGCTTTCGATATCGGAATGATAAATTACTCCAAATATCTGGAAAAAAAGAAATTGATAGAGCCTCCCTATTATTTTAATCTCCTACTGGGAAATATTGCTTGTGCCCAGGCCGATCTTTTACATACGGGCTTGATGATCCGAGATCTTCCCGATGATTCCCTGTTTAGTCTGGCTGGAATCGGCTATGAACAGCTAAAAATGAATTCTTTGGCAATCGCCAGTGGCGCCGGTGTAAGGGTTGGCCTTGAGGATAATATATGGTTTGATGCGAAAAGGACCAAGTTGGCTACCAATATGGAATTATTGAGTAGAATCCATATTATTGCCAATGCCAATGAGAGGGCAATAATGAAGCCGGAGGAATTTAGGTCGAAAATGAAATTAAAGCCGGGGAATGGAGAATATGGGAGAAAATAACAGTCCAGCCAAATTACCTGTTCAAATTAGGCAGAGCAGGCGCGTTTCTGCCTTTCAAAGATATAGGGACGTCATTAAAAATGGTATGTTCTTGTTTGGGGTAAAGAACAGGCTGGAGCGTCTGGGCATTGAGATTATGCCCTATTATTGGGTCGGGGAGGGGATGGAAGATTGCACGGAGCCCGGGATCAAAGGGGATATTTCAGAGTTTACCCTAATAAACCTGAGTTTGGAAGAGATTAAAATGCTGTGGAAAGACGCCGGAGATCGGGTGTTGGAAGGGCGGGTTGAGGAGTATCGGCAATGTCCGTATTGCGTAGGATTGGAGCACCATGGCGAGATTGCAGCGTACATGTTTATCGGCTTTAAGGATCTAAATTTTAAGGGAAAATTATTTCCGTTAAAGGAAAACGAGGCCTATCTAGCCAATATGTGGACGTTTCATTCCTTTAGGGGCAGGAACTTGGCTCCTTATTTGCGATATAAGTGTTACCAACTCCTCAAGGAACAAGGAAGGGATACCAATTATAGTATCACGGAGTATTTTAATAAATCCTCTATCAAGTTTAAGAATAAACTCAACGCAAAAAACTTGAACCTTTTTATTTATTTTAATTTCTTCGGAAAGTGGCAAAAGCATTATTTGCTAAAGACCTATACGGATTAATATTGAAAAGCCAGGTTCAATTTGGGTCTACAAGTACGGTATGGAAAGTACTGGATAGGTTGACCACAGTTCAACCAATATGGGTAATTAAGCTTCACAACATCTGCTTAAAAGTTATTTATGTTAATTTTTGCTGGCAAGCCATACCCTTGACCTCGGTTTCATTTTCAGGGTTCCGGATGCTGCACCAATTTTTTCTCCGGTAAAAGCATCCAAAAATGCATTGTTTTCCCATCCGTTTAATTGAAGTTCTACTGCTTCATTGTTGTAGTTGTGCAAAATAATGTCTCCATTTTCCATGGGTTGCATGGTGATTCTGGTTGGCCCACTAAGTGTAATTTGTAATTGTTCGTTGAAAACATTTCGAATGACATTGGCCCAGGCAGCGGGCAGATCGAGCAAACCTAGAGGTCGAGGGGAAAGTAAAACCTCCCCCACAGCCTTGAAATCAGCATCCGAAAACGTATGCGAATTTAATACATATATCTGCCCGTTCTTGTTTTGGGTCAAAAACGGAATGGTGCGATTGCCCGATTTGGCTTCCAGGATCACGGTTGCTTTTTTAGCTTCCAATACCGCCTCCAAATCCAGCGGCTTTTCCAAATTAGCGTCACTTCCTTCCAGAACTATTTTCTCCGCGCTTATTGTCTCAATTGTTGGCTTTTCAATTCCCGCCAATTTGGCCAATTTTCCTTGGTCGTCCACTTTTGCCAAAAACCCCGCCGTCATTATAATTCTTTTCCCCTGCTTGTGCGATCTCACCACCTTCCCAACAATTTCCGGATCGGAGGCAGCTTGCGTGGGTAAAACAATGGTTGCTGCGCTTTCGGGATAATATGCCGTTGGGATTAATGGTATCCCAAACATGCCAATAAAATCCATGATGTACATATCACCTCCCGGATCACTACTCGGAGGTTTATAACCTGCTATCCCGTGTATTGGATAGGTCCTCACGGCTTTGGCCAGCCTTGCCAATTTTTCAAAATCCATCCGCAGTAAATGATGTCCGGGATGGCCATTTACAAAACTCCCATAATTAAAAATAACCAATTCGTTTGCACCTGCCAGTACGGATTGATAGGCCTGTTCTATAAAATCCAAAGCATCGCAATCTATGTAATCAAACCAGGCTCCCCCAATCTTCTTCCCCGCAATGGATTTGATCCAGCTGTAATTTACGAATCCTTCATAGGGCTGCACAAACCCAAAACGCTGGGTGTATTGTCCGCGTGTTTCCGTTCCTACCCAAACTTCGTCAAATATCCGCGGACCACTTTCCACATCATAACCAAACACGTGAAAACGATCGTACCATTGCGGATATTTGATGATCATGTGGATATCCGGATTGACAGACTTGGCTGGTTCAATGAATATAGATGTTGCCAATTCCGTTAGCATCTGTCTCCTATATTCAGACCAACTACGGTCTCCCTTGGCTGTCTTTGACTCTGGGCTGGTATCTTCCGTACACAAAAAGTCGTCAATGATAAAAGTGTCAAAAATAGGAGCTACGTCTAACATTACTTTTCTCATATCTTGTTGGGTCTTTGGATTCTGCCAATTGAACCAACCACCAAGATCTCCCTCTCCCTTTACCCCAATATCGCCCCCGGGTACCGTTGCAATTCCTCCGACAACCTCAAATCCATTTTGGTTAAAATATTTGGTGACTTCGGTCAATAAGCTCGGTGAAACGACCAATCCCCCTCGATACACCTCCACGTAAGCTTTGGTGATTCCGTTTGCCATCATGAGCGAAGTGGCTTCCCTCCTGCCTTCAGGGGTTGACAGCAACCGGTCTACTGAATGTGCCGTAATATATACGCTCAGCGTTAAATCATCCTTGTGCTGTTTTGCAAAATGGAAATTGTCATCCATTTGTGCCCTTGATTGGGAAAATCCAGAAATGGATACCGCTAGCATCAATCCGGAAATAACCAATTTGCTTAAAAAATAGTTGGGTGGAGTCATGTGTGAAATTAGGGTATGTGTTAATATATATATCAAATTATGGAATAACTCTAACTATCCGATAGGATTAGTTAATATTCCAGAACATATCTTGCCTGTTTTTACGGCCTACAATAGAAAAGCGCATCATCGGATCCACGAATTTTACGTAAGGACCACGTCTAAATAATTGAATACAATATGGAGCTGATATTTTGTAAAACAACCTATCAAATTTTATCCCAAAGCCCAATCCTTATTTACAACGCCTTGGCAATCGCCTTTTGCACTAAGGGTTCCATGACCATGTAGCCTTCTTCGGTTGGATGTACACCGTCTTTGGAATATTTTTTGGGAAGGCCATCGCGTTTATCGGCCATCGCGGAAAAATAATCCAAATAATAAACACCTTTGTTTTTCTTGGCAAATTTCTTTAGAAAGGTGTTCACTTCCACAATTTTCGGTGCTGGCTCCAAGCCGGGTTTCCAAGGGTAATCGTAGGCTGGCAGAATGGAGGAAAGTATCACCTTAATACCGTTGGCTCGGGCCAGTTGTGCCATGGAGACCAGATTGTCCTCGATCATCTTTAAGGTAGATGGCCCGGTATTACCGGCAATATCATTGGTGCCAGCTAGGATGACCACTATTTTGGGTTTTAGGTCTATGACATCTTGCCGAAAGCGGATCAGCATCTGAGGCGTCGTCTGCCCGCTGATTCCGCGGTTGATGTAAGGATTGTTCTTAAAGAAATCGGGCCGCAAATTTATCCATCCTTCGGTAATGGAGTTGCCCATAAAGACCACTCGGTCTGCCCCTCTTGTGGGTGGATTTACTTGGGAATTGGCTTCTTGGAAGCGATTTAGGTTCGGCCAATCTTGGGCTTCGGAAATGGTTAGTGTCATAAGAAATAGAAACAATAAAGGGTAAGCAATTTTCAAATTTTTCATTTTTTCATTTTTGTTTAAAGAGTGATTTAATAGTGACTTACCGTTAGGTTGGGCAATTTAAATAATTCTGGAGTAGGATTGGAAAAATTGGATAAAAGAATATGGCGTTAGTGGTCAGTAGCGTTTTAGCAAATTGTAAATTTATCCTTTTAGCTTGCCTTGTTTGGCTTTGTAAAATTCCAGAATTCCAGAAAAGACCCTTCCTCACCCGATAGTTATCGGGACGGCACCCCGCCGGTCCGCCCGTGCCATTCGTACGGGAATGATCGTCGGGCTGGCTCCCCTTGAAAATAAGGGAAGGACCCATTAAACTGCGTTTTTTGTTTAATTTTTGTCATGAACCTTTGGGATTTGGTCCTTTGTCGATCAAAATTACATCGTATTCTTTTTTAGATTGGGGACAGCGATGATTGGACTGAATCAGAACTTCTCGAAAACTCCCAATCCAAACAGCGCAAAATCGTATTTTACAGGGTCTTGGGGGTCTAATTTTCTAAGGTTGGTATCTAGTTCGGCCAAGGCCTTGGCATCGTTTTGTTTGCGATTTAGCAGTCCTAATTTACGCGCTACGTTTCCCGAATGTATGTCTAGTGGACAGGAAAGCTGGGCCGGGGAAATGTTGTTCCAAAGGCCAAAATCTACTCCGGAGGTATTGTCCCGTACCATCCAGCGCAAAAACATATTGATGCGCTTTGCGGCAGATCCCTTTAAAGGATCGGAAATATGCTTGGTTGTCCTGAGAGGGTGGGGGAGTTCAAAGAAAACCCGTTTAAACCTCGAAATAGCAGGTTGTAAGTCCTCAGCTCTACCAGTGGGTAAAAAAGCATTTTCCAAGCCACCGTGGTTCCGATAAATGTTTTGTAAGCTTTTAACGAAATAACCCAGGTCTTGCCCATTAAAAGTACGGTGGACGAACGATTCCAGTTTTTCCAAATCGTGACCCCTGTGGTTCTTCACAAAATCGAAGGGGGAATTATCCATTAACTCCATCAGCCTTGAGGCGTTGTTGATGATACTTTTCCGGTTGCCCCACGCGATGGTCGCCGTTAAAAAAGCACTGATCTCAATGTCCCCTTTTTTGTTAAACCGATGCGGAATCTGTATAGGATCGCTTTCCAAAAACCGGGGATGGTTGTACTGGATTACCTTGGCATCCAAAAATTCCTTCAGATCGTTTTGTTGCATTGTCCAAATTAAGGATTTGTTTAAAAATAACCTATAGCTTTAATTTATCACTTCCCAAAATCCAAAATCCAAAATTTCGTTTCTAAAATCCCATGTCCCACTTCTATTTCCCAAAGAATTCTTAACTTCGATAATCTTTTTCAAAATATAAAAATGAAACTACACCATTGCCTAATTCTGGGGTCGTTCTTTTTGGTGACAACTGCAAAATCACAATACGACCCTACCAAAATTTTTGTCGATAACTTTTATAATTATAAGGGAGATAATGTCCGGAGTGCAAGTGGAAAGCCGGCTTCTGGATATTGGCAAAACCAAGCCGACTATACCGTAAAAGCCTCTTTCGACGTAGGCACATATCTTTTAACGGGCGAAGTCGCTATAACCTATACCAATAGCAGCCCTGATGATCTTAAGGCCTTGTGGTTGCAGCTCGATCAAAACACGGCCCGACCCCAGGCCAGGGGAAATCAATTAGTAAATCCCGATACGCGTCCCGATGACGCCAAAGGGTATTCCATTGCCAAAGTACGCATTTTAAAAGAAAATAAATGGCGGGACATCCCATATATCGTCGATGGTACCCGAATGCAGATTCGGTTGTCCGAGCCTGTAAAGCCTATGGGGAAGGTGCAGTTGTCCATTGAATATTCATTCACCTTACAGGCTCAAGGCGGGGGTGACCGGTCTGGATATATGGATACGGAAAACGGAAAAATTTACGAATTCTCATATTGGTATCCCAGAATGTGTGTATACGATGATTTCCACGGTTGGAACACCTTGCCATTTATCGGTGGCGGGGAAATGTATTTAGATTATGGTACTATTGACTACCAAATAACTGTGCCGGCCGATCAGGTGGTTGTCGGTTCCGGGACTTTGGTAAATGAAAGCGATGTACTGAACGACAATACGTTGAAGCGATTGGCGGAGGCCAGGGGATCAGACAAGACGGTTGTGATAAGAGGCGCCAGGGAGGTGAAGAAAACGGTTACAAAGAACAAGACCGCCAATGTAACTTGGCATTTTAGGATGGAAAATACACGGGATGTGGCATGGGCCATGTCTACTGGCTATCTTTGGGACGCCGCCAAAATAAATTTGCCGAACGGTAAATCGGCGTTGGCACAATCGGTTTATCCAGAAGCCTCTACCAAGGACAACAAGGCTTGGGGCCGATCTACCGAGATGCTCAAGGCCTCCGTGGAAGATTTTTCAAACAGATGGTTCGTTTATCCCTATTCCACAGCTACCAGTGTTGCAGGCCCTGTAGGTGGAATGGAGTTTCCCGGCCTGGCCTTTAACCACTGGGATGTAGATGCTTATGAAATGTTACTGCTGGCATCCCACGAGATCGGTCATACATGGTTTCCTATGATCGTCGGTTCCGATGAAAGGCGTTACCCTTTTATGGATGAAGGGTTTAACACGTTTATCGATATTTATGCACATAACGATTTTAACAAGGGAGAATTTGCGCCCAAACGAGACGGGGAATATGCTCCTGGAGGGGGTAACCCGGCCGACGAAATAATCAAAGTCATCGAAGATTGTAAAAATGGCCCCACCCTGATGACGCCCCCGGATGGCATGGACTACAAATATGTGCATCCCTTGTCCTATTTTAAATCGGCCTTCGGATTGGTATTGTTGCGGGACGTGATTTTGGGACACGATAAGTTTGATTATGCATTTCGTCAATACATTCATAACTGGGCCTACAAACATCCCGGACCGGAAGATTTTTTTCGAAGCATTGAAAACGGTTCGGGGGAAGACCTATCGTGGTTTTGGCAAGGCTGGTTTTACCATAATTGGCAATTGGATCAAGCGGTAACCACGGTCGTTTACAACGCATCGGGCAAAACCGCTGGAGCCACGATCACGGTAGATAACAACAAACAAATGGTCATGCCGATTCTGGTCAGAGTGGAAGAAAGCAATGGAAAAACACATGAGTTTAAAGTGCCGGTAGAAGTCTGGAAGTTTGGGAAAACGGCTCACTTTCACGTGAACACTACGTCTACCATAAATCGTATAATTTTGGATGCCAACCACCAATTACCCGATGTGGACCGATCAAACAATGAGTGGGAAGGGGTGTAAAATAAGACGAAATACAAAAGAAGAAGGACAATAGGCAAAAAGATAGTGGACAATGAATCTAGGGTCAATGCTTTATAAGTCCATCTACCATGGTCAGTTTTCTGTCTGCCATATTGGCGAGCTCTTCGTTGTGGGTTACAATGACAAAAGTCTGACCAAATTCCTTCCGCAGGCTAAAAAAAAGTTGGTGCAGATTGTCCGCACTTTCGGAATCCAGGTTACCGCTGGGTTCATCGGCGAAGATTATCGACGGATTGTTTATCAACGCCCTGGCTACGGCGACCCTTTGCTGCTCCCCGCCCGAAAGTTCGTTGGGCTTATGGTCATAGCGCGGTGCGAGCCCTAAAAAATCCAACAGCTCCTTCGCCCTAACTTCCGCTTCGGTTCTTGGTACGCCTTTGATAAAGGCAGGGATACAAACGTTTTCCAATGCCGTAAATTCTGGCAATAATTGGTGAAACTGAAAAATAAAACCAATATGTTGATTCCTGAACTTGGCCAAGGCCTTATCCGATAATTTGGTAACATCGGATCCGTTGATCGTCAATTGACTGTCCTTGGGATTAGACATTTGATCCAACGTACCAAGGATGTGCAACAACGTGGTCTTCCCAGCTCCCGAAGCCCCGACGACCGAGACAATTTCGCCTTTTTTTATGTGTAGGTCCACACCTTTGAGTACGTGGAGATCGCCGTAATATTTATGTATATTTTTTGCCTTTATCATGGTTGCTCGTTGTTCGGTGTTTCTGATTCTTCGGTTTTTAAGCCTTTACGCGATACACCTGTGTTTTCCGGGTAATGGACAAGACAGGTTTTAAGTCGGTAATCATTTGTGCAATTATATATAGTAAAGATTGGATGGTATTAAAATTTTGTCTAGAACAATTTACCGCAAACCCTAAACCTATGACCTAAACACTTCGGAGGCTGAAAGTAAACAATACCCATAACACTGCAAAATTATGGTTTTATAGCCATTTACAGATCCATGGGGGCCAAAATTGGAAAAAATGGGCGTTATGGAAAAATAATGGACCGAGATGCAAAATATCTCCCCGTTTGGAAATCAGTGGATTTTCCGGTGATTTTCTATTTTGTAACCAGCTATTAAACCTTAACTTAGCCGAGAATAATAGCAAAACAAATTTTATGTCGGCATATCATAATTTAGAGGAATACAATATAGAAATAACCAATGGCGTAAAAGAATTCTATTCCGGGATTATTGACGGTATCGGCGAGAATTTAAACCGGGACGGATTGCAAAAAACCCCTGAAAGGGCGGCAAAAGCAATGATGTTCCTAACCCAGGGCTATAAGCAGGATGCTGTGGAAATATTAAAAGGGGCCATGTTCGCGGAGAACTACGACAATATGGTCATCATTAAGGATATTGAAATCTATTCACTATGTGAGCATCACATGTTGCCTTTTTTTGGGAAGGCACATATTGCCTATATTCCCAACGGATATATAGTGGGTCTAAGCAAGATTCCACGGATCGTGGATGTGTTTGCGCGTCGTTTGCAAGTGCAGGAACGCTTGACGCACGATATTTTGGAGTGCATCAATAGCACTTTGAAGCCCCAAGGAGTGGGGGTGGTGATCGAAGCCTCCCATATGTGTATGATGATGCGGGGTGTACAGAAACAGAACTCGTTGACCACCACTTCGGGCTTTCGGGGACAGTTCGAAAAAATAGAGACCCGCAACGAGTTTTTAAAATTGATCAGTTCCGATCTTTCGTAGCCAAGCACAAGCTTAAGTGTCAAGCTCAAATGCCAAATTCAAGTTCAAGTTGCTCAAAATTATGATTAGCGGTTCTAAAACCTGTCTTAGTTCTTGGTTCTTGTCTCTTGGTTCTTGATAACATTCAACACCAAAATTTTTTCAAGTTTGAAATTTTGTCCGTTGTGTTGAATTACCTAAATTTAATCATGGTTAAGAATAAAAGAACCAGAAACCTGATCCTGGGGTTGATATTCGACGCCTTGGGCATGGTTTCCTTTATGATTCCCGGAATCGGGGAATTTGCCGATATTATCTGGGCCCCATTGTCCGGTTGGCTGATGACACGGCTGTACAACGGCAAGGCCGGTCAGGTGGCCGGGGTAATTAATTTTGTAGAGGAGTTGGTCCCCGGACTGGATATTATTCCTTCTTTCACCCTTATGTGGCTTTACACCTATGTCCTGAGCAATGACCGAAAGAAGAGTGCCATGGCGCTCAATAAAAATTAACAACATTTATCATTAAATGGATTTTCAGGACCTGCGTCAGCAGCTTGGGGGAATGGATATTTATCTTTTGGACCAAATTGTTAAAGGTCGATATGCCAAAAACGAGGTTATCCTTGACGCGGGTTGTGGCTCTGGTAGAAATTTGCATTGGTTTTATGGAAACGGATATGATGTTTGGGCGGTAGATCGGGATGGGTTTGTTGTCGGACAAATAAAGCGATCGTACACTCGGTTACATTCTCGAGTTTTACAGGCGCAACTGCAGGCTTTGCCTTTTGAAGATCATAAGTTTGATCATGTTATTTGTAGTGCCGTGCTCCATTTTGCCAATAATGGCGAGCATTTCAGAAAAATGTTTTCCGAACTGGTCAGGGTATTGAAAAACGACGGCAGCATTTTTATTCGTATGGCTTCCGATATGGGTTTGCAGGATAAGATTGTGGCTAGGGGAGGGGGAAGATATGGCTTGCCCGATGGATCTGATCGGTTTTTACTTACCAAGGAATTACTGCGTGGTGCCATGGAAGCGCATAAACTAAAATTTTTGGAACCATTAAAAACGACCCATGTGAACGACCTTCGGTGTATGGCGACTCTCGTTTTGCAAAAATTATAGATATTTTCATTTAACACTTATCAATATGGAAAGAAGAAATTTTGTAAAAAAGGCCACCCTGTCCTCCTTGGCGGGGGTTATTGGGGCCGATATCGTCTTTGGGGCGAATATGCCTTTGGGAATTACACCCTTGGCATTGCAGGATCCCGATCCCTTTAAGCTGTTCGATATAAACAAGGATATGGTGGTTCTGAACGACAAACCTTGGAACATTGAAGCAAGGGCATATCTGCTCGATGACAAGGTCACCCCAAATTCCTGTATGTTTATACGTAACAACGGAAAGATGCCTGTAGATATCGATGTAGATGCTTGGACCCTTACCATTGATGGGGAGTCGGTAAAACAGGAAAAGACGTATTCCTTGGCCCAACTAAAATCCAAGTTTAAGCATTACACGTACCAGCTTACCTTGGAATGTGGAGGTAATGGGAGAAGTGAATTTAATCCGCCGGCCAAAGGCAACCAATGGACCATAGGAGCGGTTTATTGTGCCAACTGGACCGGGGTTAGATTACGGGATGTGTTGGAGGATGCGGGTATAAAAGACAACGCGGTATATATTGGCTATCATGCGGCCGACACCCATTTGAGCGGTGACCCTACCAAGGAACCCATTTCCCGGGGAGCACCGATGTCCAAGGCCTTACAGGATGAAACGTTGATCGCCTTTCAAATGAACGGGGAAGAAATCCCCTTGGCTCATGGCTATCCATTGCGGTTGGTGGCAGGAGGCTGGCCCGCCTCGGTTTCTGGTAAATGGCTCAAGCGGATCAGTATCCGCGATAAGGTACACGATGGGGCCAAAATGACCGGAACGTCCTACAAGGTGCCCTGCGAGCCCGTGGCACCTGGTACCGAGGTTGACGAAAAGGACATGTGCATCATTGAATCCATGCCTGTAAAATCATTGATTACGTATCCCAAATCCGGAGCTGTAATCAACACGGGTAAAAAAATGGAAATAAGGGGACATGCATGGGCCGGAGATCTAGAGGTAGCCAACGTTCATTATTCCATAGATTTTGGGGCTACCTGGGATTCTTGTCACCTAGAGAGACCTGTGAATAAATTGGCTTGGCAACACTTTAAAGCCGAGGTCGCATTTCCCAAAAAGGGCTACTATGAGGTATGGGCAAAGGCAACCGACTCCAAAGGAGTAAGCCAGCCCATGGTGTTGCCCGGATGGAACCCCAAGGGATATCTCAACAATGCGTGCCACCGAATTGCGGTTAAGGTATCGTAGAGAGATTATTCGGATTAGGGGTAAAAGTTCAGGGTTCAAGGTTTAAGGTTAAATAAATTATCATGCCAATAACCAACACAACCATTGTTTCATTTTATAATCATTACCAATGAAGGATCAGAGCGCAAACAGGAATAAGAGAATTATGATTTTTGGCCTTATGATAGTCTTGATCATAATGATAGGCATGGCCACCTTGTACTTCATGGACCAGGATTCCGGTCCGCATGTTTCCGATGATGATCTACCAGCTATTGAGGCTCAAACCAGTCCGACCGATTCTGACGCAAAAGGGAGGGAAATTGATAAAACGACAGGGTTTATAGTAGATACGGGCATGTCGGAGACGATTCAGAATTGTACGCCCTGCCATTCCGCCAAAATGGTTACCCAGAACAGAATGACAAGGGACGGTTGGTTGGCCAGTATTCGGTGGATGCAGGAAACACAGAACCTATGGCCATTGGGGGACAATGAACCCATTATTTTAGATTACCTCGCGAAGAATTATGCGCCGGCAAACAAAGGGCGAAGAGAACCATTGACAAATATTGAATGGTATAAATTAAAGTAGGGTGCTTAGAATTTCTACCGATGGTCGGCTAAAGCAAGGTAGACCGGTCACGCTATACGCTTTTTACTTGCGTACGGCCCATGGCGTAAGGCGGAGTGCAAATCAAACAAAAAGCTTCACTTCAAGGCGAGGGATGTTTGCCCCGAATGATACTTTTAGTAAGGTTCGAATCAATTATTCGACCTAACCAGTTGAATTTTACGAAAAGGAATAATGGAGTATATCGATGCGTTTGTAAAAGCTTTTATGGGCACCTTGAATTGGACGTGGAAGTCCATGCTTTTTGAGGTGCCGTGGTATACCAATTTCTTTTGGGGTATCGTACTGATCTCACTGGTGATTTGGGGATTGGAGATCGTTTTTCCTTGGAGAAAGGAACAGGCTATCTTCCGAAAGGATTTTTGGTTGGATGCTTTTTATATGTTCTTTAATTTTGTTGTTTTCGCCATTATAATTAGTGGTTTCTACAAAATCCTAGAATTGTTTTTTGCCGATCTGGGCCTAACCATGCAGAGTTTTCAAGTCGTAGATTTGTCTGCGTTTCCCATGTGGGCCCAATTGGTTATTTTCTTTGTGGTACTCGATTTTGTCCAGTGGTTTACCCACATTCTATTACATAAATTCAAGGTGCTATGGCAGTTTCACAAAATTCACCACAGCGTAAAGGAAATGGGTTTTGCAGCCCATATGCGTTACCATTGGATGGAAAATGTGCTTTATAAGCCCCTCAAGGTTTTTGGCCTGATGCTGTTGGGTGGTTTTGAACCGGGGCAGGCCTACATTGTGCACTTTGTTGCCATTGCGATTGGCCATTTTAACCATTCCAACATTAAGATTACCTATGGTCCGCTCAAATATATCTTCAACAACCCCGTGATGCACCTGTACCATCACGCATACGTGCTACCTGAAGGTAAATACGGCGTAAATTTTGGTATTAGTCTAAGTATTTGGGACTATATATTTAGAACCACTTATATCCCAGAGGACAGCGGAAAAATAGAGCTGGGTTTTGAAGGCGATGAGGAGATTCCAAAAACCTTTTGGAAACAATCGGTCTATGGCTTTGGAAAGTACGGTAGAAAGTAAACTACGCCCGGCGGTTTGTGCCAAAATAATCATTACTTTGAAATTACAAAGGTATGGAAACCCCTAGATTTATATTCCTTCCTATATTGGGTATGCCATCGCTTTTTAAACGGGACAGATGCGAAATGTAAGTGGTATTAAGGAGATTGTTGCCGCTTAGATGAATATCTATCGGCTGTTTGTAAATGTCAAGGGATCCGCCTAAACCAATATTCAATAAATTATATCCATTGGATTTGGTTTCAAAATTTCCGACGTGGCGCTGGGCAAAGGTCGTATGGAACGTTGCAAAGGCATAACAACTTTCTAAACTTTTATCGCGGTTGTCAAATTCTACTCGGAGGGTATTGGAAATGTTATTGGCGGGAATCAACGGAAGGTAATCCCCATCGGTTAATTTTCCCATCACGGTTTGGAAATTGCTTTCCCAATGAAGCCAGTCGAGCGGATGGGGATGTAGGTGAAAACCCAATTCCCCGCCATACAAATTGGCATTTTGTTGATTGTAAACATAAACAGGGGTATTCTCTACATTATCCCCGTTGGGCTGTAAATATATATAGTCATTGATCTTGTTGTAAAAGCCGTTTATATACCACTCTATATGCTGATTCTTATATTCTAGGGAAATGTCGGTCTGTAGGTTCCGCTCATTGGTTAAATCTGGATTACCAATTTCGAACCTATTGGTACCTTCGTGCACCCCATTGCTGGTAAGTTCGGCTAAATTTGGGGCTCTAAAGCCGGTAGCGAGGTTAATCCGTGCCAACAGTTTTTGGGTAATATCTATTTTATAGCCCGCCGCAGCGTTGAAACTGTTAAAGTTCCTGTTCAGCTCCGAAATATAATTTTCAGAACCTATTTCCCCATTGGGTCCTGCACTTATTCCCCGATGGTCGTACCTAAGTCCAAATTGAAGGTCGTTTTTTTCGCTCAAATGTAAATGGGAGGTCGCCATGGCTCCAATGTCATTGGTCGTGGCATCGGGTATTAAAAGCTCTTCCCCATAGTTTTTATTGTTTTGGTGCATTCCCTGAATTGCGGCAATGGTCTCCCAACGGCCCCATTTGGACATATGATATTGCAGGTTGTAGCTAAAAGTGGCCAAATTCATGTGCAACGCAGGTTCATCCTTGGAATCTTCCAGCTCCTTACGGTTGTTAAAGGTGTATCCCAACGTGGCCTCTAAACTGGAGTTTTCAAAAAAGATGTTGGTCTTGGAACTTAGAATATGGTTCTCAATGGGCTGAAATGGTAAATCTGGACTTCTCCTTGTTGTCTGCTCCCCAATGGAATCGGGGATTCCTAGAACGGACTTGTTGTAATTGTACCGAATTTCACTCTTCAGGTCGGTAGTTTGGTATCCTATCCCTGTCTTAATGTCATATTCCCCGAACCGCGAATTTGTAACCCGGTCATTGTCCCCCGTTTTATAATCTACATGCGAATCCCCGCTTGCCCTCACAAGAAATTTGAACTTGTCCAATGAAGTTTTAAATCCCACATTACCACTTAAACCATCGGTATTGGAATAATAATCCAGGTTTATATCCCCTTTGGTGGTATTTGATAAAGCAAACTTTTCCGGGTTAAGATAGAGGACTCCTCCCATGGCATCGGAGCCGTAGAGCAGGGATGCAGGCCCCTTGATTACTTCTACGCTTTCTATTCCTGCATCGCTAAGTCCAAGTCCGTGTTCGTCACCGAACTGTTGATTTTCCAACCGAACTCCTTGGGTGTAAACAAGGACCCGGTTTGAACTGAGCCCGCGAATAACTGGTTTGCCAATTCCCATCCCCGTGGATACACTGGAAACCCCTGGAATGTCGGTAATCCCTTGGGCCAGGGTCATATTGCCGGCTGCTTTCAATTGCGCCACTTTTACATGTTCTACCTTCATTACGTTATCTCTTTGCAACTTGTGGAAGGGGGTAGAAACGATCACCTCGTCCATTTCTATGGCGCTGGGGGCAAGGTCAAAATTCAGTTTATTGTCCCCCTTGTCTATGACAATCGATTTGGAGATCGTCTGGAAACCGATATAGGAAGCTACAATTTGATAATTTCCCAAAGGAATATTCTTGATATAAAAAATCCCATTGGCGTCCGTCACTCCCCCTTTTTCTAGTTTTGGAAAATAAACGGACACTCCTTCCAAGGGAGCGTGGTCGTCCGTCGCCTTAATGGTACCGGACAAACTGTTTTGGGAATACGAAAGATGGGAGATTGCAAATAAAGAAATAAAAAATAGGATTCTTTGCATGAATTTTAATTGGAGATTATCCTACAAAGTTAGCCAAATAGAGGGGAGGGAAGGTGTTAAGAAAAGGATAAATAGTTTATAGAGAAACCCGAGACCCATACGTTCCATCATCTTTTTCTCAAAAGCCCAAAAAAACCGGAATTGGCCAAAAATCCAACCAAAGGCTATCAGTAGTACTTGGTAGAGCGGGAATATGATTAGGATTCTGATGGTCCAATAAAGGAAACCATAGTGCCAATCCTCAGGAAAAAGAGTTCTGGTAAAACCAAAAAAATCCAAAATTGGGCGTGCCAACTTTACCGAGCTAGACCCGGTTAACGCAAATACAACAAGAATTATGAAGATTTGAAAATTGGAATCCAATCCCCAACGCTGTTTTAATTTCTTCATGGACGGGGGTATAATTGGTGCAAAATTAACAAATAATTGCCAAAGATAGATATCGAACTATCCGCCAATTACACTCTAGGAACAAAAGGTCCCAAACGTTGGTTATATTTCCGTTGAAAGTAGATGAAGTAATAATAGAGTTTGTAGTTAACCTCTAAGCCGTAATCGATATTCGGATTGTAATTTATCTGCATCTCGTATAAATTGGAATCATAGCGCTGGGGCTGCGTAACCCTATAGTTCCACTCCGCAACATAAATCCTGTTGCGGTTTTCCATATAGGATTGGGTATAGTACCATTCGGGTTTGGCGATGCTCCGCAACCAAAGATCGAACCCTGGATCTATGATAATAATCTCGTACTCGGTACTGTCATTGACAATTTTGACCGTATCACCAACATTTTGTTGGAATGCCATTTTTTCTTGATCGCTAATATGTACAGTGTCCTGTGTTCCCTTACAGCTTCCAATCACTAAAGCCAGGAAAACGGATAAAACCCCAATTTTAAAAAGCAATCCTTTCATTTTGATATGATAAAGTGGTAGATATATACCTACCTTCCTAAATTATTGACCCATACTAATCTGGGCTAGTGCAATAAAAGATACAAAAAAACCACCAGCTTTGGCCGATGGTTTTGGTTAAAATTATTGTAAATATGATGTCGCCTATTCTATTTTCCAAATAGGCCTCCCAACATTCCGCCTAATCCGCTTTTCTTTTGCGAGGTTCCCATGACCATACCGGCCACGTCATCCAATACACTGCCGTCTCCGTCTGCGTCTAGTAGACTGGTAAGCAGGCTTTGTGTTTGTTGTGGTTGCCCCCCTAGGGTACTTCCGAGTAGGCTGCCGAGACCATTGGCATCTTTCACATTGCTCTGTGCCTTTTGTTTAGCTAGATACCCCATGACCAAGGGAGCGGCTATTTTGAGAATATTGGCAATGGCAACTGTATCCAGGCCCGATTTTTGGCTCAATGCATTTTCAACGTTGGACTGTTTGTTACCAAAAACATGTCCCAAAATTCCGGCTCCATCATCCATGACGGATTGATCGACACCCCCAGAGAACAGCCCTTCTAAATTGTCCAAAATACTTCCATCATGTTTGGAGGACAAGGCGTTCATCAATCCTTCCGCACCTTGGGGAGAGGAGGTTACATTTTTTTTCATAGCGCCTAATAACAGGGGCATTGCCATGCTCAAAGCATCAGCAGTTTTGTTTTCCGGCTGTCCGGTCTGTCCCGCTACACCACTAATTAGTTGTTTGCCCACAGGGCTGTCCAATAGATCCAATAATCCAGGCATGTTCTTTGATTTTTAAATTCAGATCAAATTACAAAATATTCTATAAAGTTGACGTTTTTTTGCAATAATGATGTTGTTCGGTCGGGAGTTTTAGGGTGGAACCGAGTCCCGGAGTTTTGGGATGGCGTAAAATAAAAACTCAAGTGGAGTTCCTTATTTTAATAATGCGATGATCTGGTTTGCCAATTCTTCCCCTATCCGGTTTTGCGCATCGTTTGTTGAGCCGCCAATATGGGGGGTCAAAGAAATGTTCGGGTGCATCAGGATTTTTATTTCGGGGGTAGGCTCGGATTCGTAAACGTCTAGTCCGGCAAAAGAAACCTTACCGCTTTCCAGGGCATCAACGAGGGCCACCTCATCCATCACTTCACCTCTGGCGGCATTGACAATACCAACTCCGTTTTTCATAAGGGAGAACTCGCTTTTTCCAATGATATAAGGTTTTAGGGAAGGTACGTGCAAGGTGATGAAATCCGATGTTTTCAATAATTTTTCTTTGGAAGTACTTGTAAGGTTAAAGGCAACGCTTTGACCATCAAAAAATGGAATCCTTATTTGGATCTCCTGGATCTTTGGGTCGTAAAAAACTACGCGCATCCCGATTCCCAATGCGATTTTGGCTGTGGCCTGACCTATTTTTCCAAATCCGATAATCCCCAAGGTCTTCCCCCTAAGTTCCGTACCATTGGCATAGGTCTTCTTTAGTTGGGAAAATTTACTATCCCCTTCCAATGGCATGTTGCGATTGGCATCGTGTAGAAAACGGACTCCACCGAACAGATGTGCGAAGACCAGTTCGGCCACCGAATCGGACGAAGCGGCCGGGGTGTTGATAACTTGTATTCCTTTGCTTTTGGCATACGTCACATCAATGTTATCCAACCCGACCCCACCTCGGCCGATGATCTTTAGGGCAGGACAGGCATCAATGAGTTCCTGTCTTACTTTGGTGGCACTGCGTACCAATAGGACCGATACTTTGTTTTGGTTGATAAATTCGGCCAATTGATCTTGTGCTACATGGATGGTCAGGACTTCGAAACCTTCTTTCTCAAGAGTTATTTTTCCGTTTTCGGAAATGCCGTCATTTGCTAAGATTCTCATTTATTAATAGTTATTGGGTTATTTGGTTACTGGGTTGTTTGGTTAATAGATAATAGATAATCGTTAATAGGGAATAGTTATTCGTATGTCATGTTAATTTAATACGCCACTTTTTTGTACGGGCGTTTAACCTCCCACAAGGAACATAATAACCATAAATTATTAACCAATAACCGCCAGCTTTGCTACTTATCCCTTTCGTTCCAATTCATCCATTATATCCACTAAAACTCCCACGCTCTCTAAGGGTAGGGCGTTGTACATGGAGGCACGATAACCGCCAACCGATCGGTGGCCGTTAATACCGATAATACCGGCTTCCTTGCACATAGTGTCGAACGTGGTCTTTAATTTCTCATCAGTGAGGTTAAAGGTCGCATTCATGTTAGATCGATCCTCTTTTTCGGCAAACCCTGTAAACAAAGGATTGAGGTCTATCTCGGAATAGATCAACCGTGCCTTTTTCTCATTTATTTCTTCAATGGTTTCGATACCCCCCAATTTTTTTAACCATTCCAGGGTAAGCATGGAAACATATACCGGAAAAACCGATGGCGTATTGTACATGCTGTCCTTGTCTATATGTACCTGATAATCCAACATGGATGGGATCCTTCTGGAGACCTTACCAAGGATGTCATCCTTGACCACTACCAAAGTTGTTCCGGCAGGGCCCATATTTTTTTGAGCTCCCGCATAGATCAGGTCAAATTTGGAAAAATCCATTTGTCGCGAGAAAATATCCGAACTCATATCGCAAACTAACGGACAGTCTGTATTTGGAAATTCATTAAATTGGGTTCCAAAAATGGTGTTATTAGAGGTAAAGTGCAGATAATCCAAGCCTTTCGGTACGCTAAACCCCTTAGGGATGTAATTGAAATTCTGGTCTTGGGAAGACGCCACATCGATTACCTCCCCAAACAATTTGGCCTCTTTGATCGCCTTGCTGCTCCACGTACCCGTATTTATGTAACCAGCCTTTTTTTCAAGTAGGTTGTAGGCCGTCATTAAAAACTGCGTGCTTGCCCCTCCCTGAAGAAATAGTGCGGTATATCCTTTATTTTCCAGGCCCAAGAGTTCCAAGGCAAGGGTCCTGGCCTTTTCCATTACCTCCACAAAATCCTTACTTCGGTGTGAAATTTCAATAATGGAAAGGCCTAGCCCATTATAATCTAGGACGGCCTCGGCAGCGAGCTGCATCACTTGTGGAGGTAAAATGCAGGGTCCTGCGCTAAAGTTGTGTTTTTTCATGGTTCTATATGTTACTTGAAATTTTAATTTTAACCCGGAAAAATATTTTAATCATACTCGGGCTGGCAATTAGTTAAGAGTTATCGGGTTACTGATAATAAGGTTAATTATCGTTGAATTATTCTTGCACACCGTCTTAATAACATAGTAACCCAATAGCTCAATAACTGTTTATAAATAACCCCAAAGGTCATAAAATTATGGGAATCCAATATCATTTAATGGTCAATTGTTTAACAAAAATTCTACGGTATCCACGCCATCGGCGTAATCGGACAGCATTGGTCTTTGGGTTTGTCCAAAAGAAATTTCATCCTTCCAAACGCCAGACCCGACAATGCACTGTAATTTATCGGCATCTGCCCTTAAGACATTGTGCAGTTGATCCGTGCTGTCATAGGTTTCGTAAAAGAGAGTGGCGATCGGGGAAGCAAAACTGGGATCCTCCTTTAGCATCAAAAACCCGTTGTCCAAAAATTTAAACTCACTCATTAAATATACCGCTTTGTTATAGTCGTAATTATTGGCGTATTTTACAAGTTCAAGAATGGGACGATACCTGTAGACCGCTTTGTAAAAAGCATCAAAATCATATCCTTTTGGAACAAAAAGTTTAGAAACGCTGCGGCAGCCCAGGCCGTAATACCTAAAAATATCCTCACCTAAGGCCTGAAGCTGGTCTTCGGTCTCATCACCCTTAAGTATTGCAACTGAATTGCGATTCTTGCGGATTATGTTCGGTTTTTTTCCAAAATAATGCTCAAAGTACAAGGAGGTGTTATTGCTGCCGGTTGCAATGACCGCATCAAATTTTTCTAATCTGCCCCCTGCAAAGCTGATATAATCGCCGAGGCCCGGTTCTACATCGATCAAGAAAGCCGCGATAAAAGGTAACAAGATGTCATCATTGGAGGATAGTTTTATTAAAGCCTTGTTCCCGGTAATTACAACGGCCAAAAAATCGTGAAAACCCACCAAGGGAATGTTACCGGCCATAACCAAGGCAATCGTCTTTGGACTTCTTTCTTGGATGTGATATGGAGCTAACCATTCCTCCAAATTTTCGTGGGTAAGCAGTTCTGCCCAGCCTTTAATGCCATACAGACAGTTTTCTTTTGTAAACCACCCATTTTTATGCCGGGCCACGGTTATTTTTTTATCGAATTCTTCTAAATAGGGATTCTGATTTTCCTCATTTTTGGGGTCTTTTTTTGCAAATTCGTAAAACTCGTCAAAGAATTCCCCAAGTTTGGTAAAAGCGTTTATTCTCCTTTTAAGGTCCGTCATTATATTTGTCTAGTAATTTAATAGGCTTTACCTTTGTGCAAAAGTAAGCAATGAACTCGGTTCAGAAAAAAAGTTGTACCGTGATCAATAGAAATAAAATAGTATGGCAATTATTATAACCGATGAATGTATAAATTGTGGAGCCTGTGAGCCGGAATGTCCGAATACCGCAATTTATGAGGGGGCGGATGATTGGCGATATAGCGATGGCACCTCGTTGACGGGGGAGGTTGTGCTTCCCAATGGGAAAAAAGTGAATGCCGATGAATCCCAAGAGCCCATTAGTGACGAAATTTACTTTATTTCACCCGATAAGTGCACGGAATGCATGGGCTTTCACGAGGAGCCGCAATGTGCTGCAGTATGCCCCGTAGACTGCTGTATTCCTGATGAGGACCATGTAGAATCTGAGGAAGTGCTCTTGGCCAAGCAACGATTTATGCATCCGGAAGAGTAGATATGGGAATTTAGACGTAAGACTTTAGATAAAAGAAAAGGATTCCTTTGACCCTGACCGTAACGTCAGGGTTTTTTGTTTCTCGTCTTATCTCCTTTATACAATAGTAAAAACTATCTTTGCACCCGAAATAAAGAAACTAGCTACCTCAGTCTAGTTTCTAGCGTCTAACATCTAACGTCTAAGGAATGAAAGCAGGTATCGTAGGATTGCCCAATGTGGGCAAATCCACCCTTTTTAATTGTTTGTCCAACGCCAAGGCACAAAGCGCCAATTTTCCGTTTTGTACCATAGAACCCAATATAGGGGTGGTCAATGTACCCGATCCTCGATTGGAAAAATTGGAGGAACTGGTAAAGCCGGAACGGGTAGTGCCAGCCACGGTAGAGATCGTGGACATTGCCGGCTTGGTAAAAGGTGCGAGCAAAGGAGAAGGATTGGGAAACCAGTTCTTGGGAAACATTAGGGAAACCGATGCCATTTTACACGTTTTACGCTGCTTTGACAACGATAATATTGTACACGTCGACGGGTCCATAGACCCTATCCGAGATAAGGAAACCATTGATATGGAGCTCCAATTAAAGGATTTGGAAACCCTGGAAAAAAAATTGGACAAGGTAAAACGTGCAGCCAAAACAGGGAATAAGGACGCGCAAAAGGAAGAGGCGGTCCTCTTAAAATTAAAGGGAGGCTTGGAAGCCGGTGTATCTGTACGTGCTATCGATATCGACAAGGAAGATAGAAAGGACTTCGTGAAGCCGTTGCAGTTTATTACGGATAAGCCCGTCATGTACGTGTGCAATGTAGATGAGAATGCCGCTGTGGAAGGCAATGCCTATGTAGAGCAAATAAAGGAAGCCGTTGCTGGTGAGAATGCCGAGGTCATCTTTTTGGCCGTAGGTACGGAGGCCGATATTACCGAATTGGAAACCTATGAAGAACGCCAAATGTTCTTGGAAGATATGGGGCTATCCGAACCCGGGTCTGCCAAATTGATTAGGGGAGCCTACGAGTTGTTAAACTTGGAGACTTATTTTACGGCGGGCGTAAAAGAAGTTAGATCGTGGACCATTCCAGTTGGAGCCACTGCTCCACAGGCCGCCGGGGTAATACATACCGATTTTGAAAAGGGTTTTATCCGAGCCGAGGTCATCGCCTATGATGATTACGTTGCCTATGGTAGCGAGGCCAAGGTAAAGGAAGCGGGTAAAATGCGGGTAGAAGGCAAGGAATACATCGTAAAAGACGGGGATGTGATGCATTTTAGGTTTAATGTATAGGTTAATGGGCTAGTGAATTAGGGGATTATGGATTCTGTTGTTTCACGGTTTAAGCCAGATGAACTCCTTGCTATTTGAACTTCCTTGATTAGAGTTGACCGTTATTAATTATTGCCTATTTACTTGTCCCTAGTCTCTTTAGAAAATCAGTGAATTGGTGGGCTAGTGGATTAGTGGGTTAGTATTTTGTAGATTTATAGTCCGTTAAAAATTATTTATCCCATAACCGTGAACCTATAACTTTTGCCTTGTCTATGCTTGAAGAATTTGGATCAATTATAGAAAATCGGTTCCCATTACTTAGGGAACAGCCTTTTTTGTTGGCGTGCAGCGGAGGGGTAGACAGTATGGTTTTGGCGCATTTGTGCCACCGATCCAATTTGCAATTTTCCTTGGCCCATTGTAATTTTGGACTTAGGGGAGCCGAGAGCGATGCCGATGAGGAACTTGTCAGGGCCTTAGCGCATAAATTACACCTAATAGTTTATGTAACACGCTTTGATACAATTGGTTATACAAACAAACATAAAGTATCCATAGAAATGGCTGCCAGGGAATTACGGTATACCTGGTTTGATAAAATAATGGGGGAAGGACAGCTAGGCACGCTGGTCACGGCCCATCATGCCGATGATAATCTCGAGACTTTTTTGATAAATCTTTCAAGGGGCACCGGGATTGACGGTCTGTTGGGTATCCCTGAAAAAAAGGATAAAATCATCCGCCCTCTACTGCAGTTCTCAAGGGAGCAAATTATGGAGTTTGCCGAGGAAGAAGGTATTGTTTGGAGGGAGGACAAAAGCAATTTGGATACCATTCACCTTAGAAACAAAATAAGGCATCAAATTGTTCCTATACTCAAGGAATTGCACCCTACTTTTTTGAGGAATTTTAAAAACACCCAAGAATACTTGTCCCAATCGGCCGGCATTGCCTCCGACCGTATAGAGTATCTTAAAACTAAACTTTTCCAAAAAGAGGGCGGTGTTGTCAAGGTAAGGATCGATTCGCTGATGGCCCTAAATCCCGTCGGGGCATATCTGCACTCCTTGTTCAAGAATTATGGATTTACCGAGTGGAACGACGTTGCAGGCTTGTTAACCGCCAATAGCGGCAAGGAAGTCCGATCCAATACCCACCGACTGGTCAAGGATAGAGCACACTTATTGCTTCAGGCTATTAAACAGCGAACGGACTTCGAGTTTAAGATTCCTGAAGGCGAAAATCTGTTAAAAGAACCCATTTCTATTTCCTTGGAAACCGTGCCTACAATGGGAGAAACCTCAAAAAACAGCATTTTCGTAGATAAGGATTTGCTCAATTTCCCATTAATAGTACGAAAATGGAGAAAAGGGGATTGGTTTCGACCCTTCGGTATGAAGGGAGTTAAAAAGGTTTCTAAATTTTTTAAGGATGAAAAAATGGACCTTATAGCCAAAGAAGAACAATGGTTGCTGATCTCGGGTGAAGATATCGTTTGGATTATCGGGAGGCGGGGGGACGATCGTTTTAGGATAACGGAAGATACCCGTCAAATATTAAAAATTGGCTTACATCAATAAATTCGTTTTTTGAGGTGGCAACCACTTTTTTTATCCTAATAATTCTTATATCTTTCATTTTGAAACCTACGGAATGAAACTACTCAAAAAGATTGTTGGAATTTTTCTAATAATATTGGCAATCGTAGCCATAGCTATCGTTTTTGCTGTCAATTCCCTTAAACCCGATTATGATGGGGAAAAGAAAATGGTCGGGCTTTCCCAAGACGTAAAGGTTTATTTTGACACCTATGGCATCCCACATATTTATGCCGAAAATGAAAAGGACGCCTTTAAGGCATTGGGGTATGTACATGCCCAAGATAGATTATGGCAGATGGAACTGTTGCGCAGGATCGCCGGCGGTCGGCTTTCGGAAATTTTCGGGGCCGATCTGGTGAAGACCGATAAGTTTTATCTGGCACTTGGAATCGATGAGGCCTCGTCCAAAACAATTGCACATATAGACACTACTGACCAGGCGGTTCAGCTTTCTCAGGCGTATCTGGACGGGATCAACCTATTTATGGAGGAAGGCCCCACCCCAATAGAGTTCTACCTCACGGGGGTAAAAAAGAAACCCTTCGAATTAAAGGATATCTACAATACCATCGGTTATATGGCCTTCAGTTTCGCCCAGGCCCAAAAAACAGATCCGTTGTTGACCAACATAAGGAATCAATTGGGTGCGGCATACTTGCAAGATTTGGAAGTTATGAGCGATACCGGTACCACTTGGATCAAAAATTACCGGCCAGAATCGAATTCCGTTAGGAATAACCTATCTAAAATGGTCGCTGAGGCCATGGACAAATTACCGGTTCCCCAGTTTGTCGGAAGCAACAGTTGGGTAATCGCCCCAGAAAAGACCAAAGCGGGCAAGGTGATCCTTGCCAACGACCCACACATCGGATTTGCCCAGCCCTCGGTCTGGTACGAGGCACATATCAGCTCTCCTACTTATGAAAATTATGGTTATTACATTGCGGGAATTCCTTTCCCTTTGTTGGGGCACAACCGTAAATTGGCATATGGTTTAACCATGTTTCAAAACGATGATGCCGATTTTTACTACGAAGCAAACAACCCGGAAGACACGACATCGTATAAGACCTTGGAGGGCTGGGAAAAGTACGAAACGGTTCATAGGACAATCAAGGTCAAGGACCACAAGGATGTAAGCTTTACTTTTAAAAAATCGAGGCACGGGCCCATTTTAAATGGCCTCACGGAAGGTGTGGAAGGGAGCAGGCCTGATGCATTGTCCTGGCTTTATACCCAACGGGACAATAGATTGCTACAAGCGATCAAAGAAATGTCCCATGCGAACAATATTGGGGAATTTAAGGCCGCTTTGCCCAAGATTCATGCACCAGGACTCAACATCATGTACGGGGACGCAGAGGGCAACGTGGCTTGGTGGGCATCGGCTAAGCTCTATAAAATGCCGGAGGGTATTAATACCAAGTTTATTCTAGACGGAAGTTCGGCTAAACAGGAACCCGTTGAATATCTGGACTTCTCCGAAAACCCACAGGCAATAAATCCGCCTTGGCACTATGTTTATTCGGCCAACAACCAACCAGATTCGATAGCAGGAATGTTATATCCTGGATATTACCTTCCGGAGAACCGGGCAAAAAGGATCGTTCAATTGTTGGGACCTAAGAATGATTGGGACAGGGAGGATGTGAAAAGGATGATCACAGATGGCACCTCTTCCGTAAATCCTACCCTTGTGGCCGACCTTGCGAAATCATTGGATATTCCCCGACTTTCTCCACTAGAAATAAAAGAACTGGATAAGATAAGCAACTGGAAAGGTGATTACCCCTTGGACAGCGAGGAAGCCACTATTTTTCATCGTTGGATTTATTTTTTTCTTAAAAACACGTTCGAGGATGAACTCGGTCCTGAGCAATTTAAGCAATTGTTGGCTACCCATTTCTGCAAGCGATTGATCGCCCCCTTAGCGGCGAAGTCTACCTCCGTTTGGTGGGACAATGTAAACACCAAGGACATTGTAGAGACCAAAAATACCATTGTAAATACCTCTTATCAGCAAGCAATCAATTCCTTGAGAAAGGATTTTGGGGAAAATCCTTCCCGATGGACGTGGAACAAGGTACACACCGTGGAACACCAGCATCCAATTGGAAAGATAGCGGCCCTTCGTTCTTTTTTTAACGTAGGTCCGTTCCCGGTGTCGGGTAGTCGGGAGGTTATCAACAATATGTACTTCCCTTACGATGAAAGTCTGTTTTACAAGGTAAACCACGGACCCTCAACCCGTCGTATCATCGATTTTTCGGATATAGGGAACAGCATTAGTATTTTACCTACGGGGCAATCGGGTAACCCGCTGAGTCCGCATTATAAAGATCAGGCAGAAATGTTTATTAGAGGCGATTTTCGAAAAATGCAGTTGAATAAGGACGATATAGTTCGATCCTCCAATTCTTTACTTATATTTAAGCCCGAAAAATAATTGGTTGGAACATGTATTCAATTAGGTAAACTCGACTATGGTTCACCGGGATAAAACATTTGTCCGCCAAGACCTGCTGTTTTTATTTAATTAGGGACTAATATTTTTCTGGATTATTTTTATCAAAAAATTGTAGTGTGGCCAACCAGTTGTATACTAATCTCCTTTTGAATTTCTTTATTAACCAACGTTATTGATGACGAGCTTACAAGACCGCTTCACCAAGTTTCTTTTCGTTTTATTTTTTTTATCGATGGCCTCCTATGGACAACGGGTAAAGAAAATTAGCAACTATTACAAATGGTTCGACGGAATCATTGGTATAGAAAATACCGGACTTTACCGGGGCGTGGAATATGTGGAAGCGTACAGAACAATCAATGATGAGCACAAATTTTTTGAATCGCCCCTTTTTCGGGAAGGTTCTATTGTTTATGGCGGGGAGCCCTATTTTAATGTCCCCATGAAATACGACCTAAACGAAGACCAGGTCTTGGTAAACCTCGATAGCAAATACGGGTTTAGTGTCTTTAAACTCATCCAGGATCAAATCTCGGATTTTACCCTGGACGGTCATCATTTTGTCAGGGTCAACTACAAGGATAAGAGCGGCTCCAACATTTCCGGTTTTGAAGAGATATTGGTCTCAAATCCATATTTCACCTTTTTAAAAAAATATAGGAAAACTCCATTGGAACGCACTAAAGATCGTCGATTGTACTACGAATTTAAAAGCAAGAACAGGTATTCCCTAATATATCGGGAGGTATACTACGAGGTTAAGAACCAGAACGATATAAAAAAAATATTTTCAGAGTATAAAAAGGAAATCAATGGATATTCTAATAAACCTTTAAAAAATTATGATTTTGATAAGTATATGAAGAACGTATTGGAGATTGTGTACGCTTCCATGACAAAGGACATTAAAACATCAAATCCATGAGAATTGTATTTGGAATTGTATTGTTATTGTTCTTTCAACGCGCAAGTGCGCAGGAAGAACTGCCGAAAATTACGTTGTCCTACAAGGATGTGACAAGAGAAGAGGTACTTCACCAAATTGAGGATAAGACAAATTTGCACTTTTTCTATTTGGATCAATGGTTGGGAACACAAAAAATATCTGGCGATTTTACAGATGTTACCTTGGATAGGGTGTTGGATACCATTTTTAACGAAACGGAAATCAATTACTATGTACTCTCAAACACCCAGATCGTTCTCACCCAAAACAATGTAATCTACGATACCCTACCCGAAGGTTTTTTTGGGGAAGATAAGTCTCCCTTTCCCTATGCAGATATTAACGGGGAAAGTGAAGCCGCTGCCCCGGTGTTTTATAAGGAGGAAAAATCTGCGCGCAAGAAGGTAAATACCGAGACGGTGAGGATAGGGAAGGAGAATAAAAGTTCTAGACAAAACCGATATACCCTTACCGGATTTGTAGTCAATACCAAAACGGGAGAGCCCATAGGAAACCTAGCGATACGCCTAAAGAATAAAAATACGGGAGTTTCAACAGACGATGATGGTTTTTATAGCATAGAGCTATCTGCCGGACTCAATATTTTGGAAACCCGATCCCTTGGAATCGAGGATTCCCAAAAAAGGGTGATCATTTACAACGATGGACAATACAATTTCTCTTTGGATGAAAGCGTGGAACAGTTGGACGAAGTGGTTATCCAAGCGGATGCCGCCAAGAACGTAGAGGCTGCGGGTACCGGTGAAACCTATATTACATCCCAGGAATCAAAAAATATTCCTTTGGTTCTTGGGGAACGCGATGTACTTAAAGTGGCCACCACTATGCCTGGGATCACCACCGCGGGCGAGGGGTCTTCAGGATTTAATGTAAGGGGAGGAAATGCAGATCAGAACCTTTTCCTCTTGGACAATGGCGTAGTTTACAATCCCTCCCATTTTTTTGGACTTTTTAGTGCCTTGAACCCATTTACAACCAAGGATGTAAATATCTATAAGGGCAATATCCCGGCCGAGTATGGAGGTCGGTTATCGTCAGTTTTTGACATTCGTTCCAAAAGACCCAACACGGAAAAATTTACCGGGGAGGCCTCTATCGGCCCTGTGACCAACAATATTGCGTTAGAGCTGCCAGTAATAAAGGAAAAGGCCGGCATTATGGTGGGAGGGAGAAGTACCTATTCGGACTATCTCTTGAACGCGATAGACAACCCAGACCTTAACAACAGTACGGCATCTTTCTTTGATCTGGTAGGCAAATACGATCACAACATCAACGAGAACAACGATATTAGCGCAACCGGGTATTACAGCCGGGACGCCTTTAGTATAAGTTCGGACTCGCTGTACCATTACAGCAACCAATTGTTCTCCCTAGCTTGGGACCATAAGTTTAACGAAAAGAACAAAGGAAGCCTTATACTCGGCAATAGCCAATACAAATTTAATATCGGTTACGATGGGGATAGCAATAATGATTTTGAACTGGGATACGTCATCGATGAGACCGATCTAAATATCAATGTTAAATATTTGCACAGCGAAGCCCACAAGTTCACCTATGGGCTTTCCTCCAAATTGTACAACACCCAACCTGGTTATATTCGGCCGGATGGCTCGGAATCGGATGTCGAAAACGTAGATATACCCGATGAAAGAGGGTTGGAGTCTGCCGTATTTATCTCCGACAATTTTAAGGTAAACGAAAGATTATTGGTAGAGATGGGGCTTCGGTATTCCTTTTATTTTGCGCTGGGGCCAACGGAACAGCGAATATATGAGGATGGTGCTCCAAAGAGCGAAGGAACATTGGCAGAAACCAAAACCTATAGTAAAAATGAGGTTACGCAGACCTATGGCGGACCAGAGGTTAGGGTTTCGGCCCGATATTTTCTAATGCCCGACCTGTCCGTAAAAGCCAGTTATAACAGTGCCTATCAATATATACATACCCTTTCCAACAACACTACTTCCTCTCCGATAGACACTTGGAAGCTGTCCGACAACAATATAAAACCTGCACGGGGAACCCAGTATTCCCTAGGGCTCTATAAAAATTTTGAAGGGAATACCTACGAGGTTAGCCTGGAAGGATATTACAAGCGATCCCAGGATATTCTAGATTTTAAGGTAGGCGCACAACTATTGCTAAATGAGACTATTGAAACCGAGGTGCTACAAGGGGAGGGCAAGGCATATGGAGTGGAACTGCTGTTGCGTAAAAGTGGAAAACTCAACGGTTGGATAGGCTATACCTATTCCCGATCCTTTATAAAATTGGATGGTTCCAATGCCGAGGAAAGGGTAAACAACGGGGAGTATTTTCCTTCCAACTACGATAAGCCCCACGATATAAGTATTGTTGCCAATTATAAGTTTACACGTAGGTACAGTATGTCGGCCAACTTTGTCTACCAAACCGGAAGACCGGTTACCTATCCGGTGGGGCGGTATACCTATAACAACGCAGAGTATGTTTTTTATAGTGATCGAAATGCTTTTAGAATTCCTGATTATTATCGGTTAGACCTTGGCTTTAATATTGAGGGAAGCCATAAGATCAAACAATTTGTACATAGCTTTTGGAATTTTTCGGTATATAATGTCCTGGGAAGGAACAATCCCTATTCGGTTTATTTTGTGACACAGGACGGAGAGGTCAAAGCATATAAAACTTCAATTTTTTCAGTGCCAATACCTACTATTACCTATAATTTTAAGTTTTAATCGGTGAATATGTTTTTAGAAAAAACATATAGGATATTAGCATGGGTCGTATTGTGTATATTGCAGTACAGTTGTACGGAACCATTTCCGATCGTGACCAAGGGCTTTGAAACTGTACTGGTGGTACAGGCAACACTGACCGATGAGAACATCCAACATAAGGTGCTCTTGTCCCGATCTTATAATTTGGAAGGTGATGGACCAAATTTTGAATCAAATGCCAAAGTAATGATTAAGGACGATGCCCAATACGTGTACGATTTTCCTGAGACCGATCCGGGCACGTATGTATCTTCTCAAGCCTTTGCCGCACAACCAGGGCATTCCTATCAGCTTTTTATAGAAACCGCGGACGGAAGATCGTATAGTTCGGATTCGGAACCATTGCCACAGCAGGTACCGATTGACAGAATATATACAGAAATTGAAACTAATGTAGATCAGGTAGTAGGAGCCGGATTTTTTGTTGATAATCACGATGCTTCGGGCCAATCCAAATATTTTAGATATACTTATGAGGAGACCTATGAAATAATAGCCCCTTATTGGGTCCGGGAGGATATTTATATAGTTTCCGATCAGTTTCCTTATCAGGTAGATGTTAAATTGAAGACCCAAGAAGAGCACTATTGCTATAAGACCAATCTCTCCAATAATATTGTCTTGGCAAATACCAGTGACTATGCGGAGAATAGAATATCTAGATTTCAGGTTCGTTTTATCGCAAAAGACGACTATATGTTAAGAAATCGGTATAGTATCTTAGTACATCAATACACCCAATCCTTGGAAGCGCACAATTATTTAAAGACTTTAAAGGAATTCTCTGGATCCGAAAATCCCTTTTCCGAAAACCAGCCCGGTTTTATTGAAGGCAATATAACTTCCGATCACGACACGAACGAAAAAGTAGTTGGTTTTTTTGAGGTTTCATCGGTTTCTTCCAAGAGGATATTCGTCAAATTCAGGGATATATTTCCGACAGGAAATTTCCCCGATTTCCCGTATGGCTGCCAGTCCAATGCGATATCACTATATGGACGTGTACCCCAAGGGCCATCACCCCTCATAGATGCAATTGAATCGGGCCAGTATAAAATGTATACTCCGGCACCGACCCCACCGGACCCCCCTACGGTTTACATAATGGTGGGTAGGCCTTGTGGGGATTGTACATTTATGGGAAGCAACAAAAAGCCGGATTTTTGGGTTGATGAAAAAATATGACTAACTGAAAATTGAGATTTTTGAAGTGCGAAATAAAATTTAAATGCGTTTAAAAAAAACATATCGATTTATAACTTTAATTGCTTTGGGAATATTAGGTCACGCTTGTACGGAGCCATTTCCGATCGTGACCAAGGATTTTGAAAGCGTGTTGGTGGTAGAGGCTACCTTGACCGATGAGAATATTCACCATCAGGTGGTCCTTTCCCGTTCCTATGGATTGGATGGGGGAGCGCCTAAATTTGAAAGCAATGCCCACGTAATGATCAAGGATGATTCCCAAAACACATATGATTTCCAGGAAACCCTTCCAGGCACCTATGTGTCTACCCAACCTTTTGCGGCCCAACCGGGAAGGACCTATCAATTGATCGTAAACACCGCGGAGGGCCGTTCTTACAGTTCCACTACCGAACAACTGCCGCAGAGCGTACCCATAGACAACTTATACGCGGAAAAGGAGACCAACGCGGACAATGTGGAAGGCGTGGAATTTTTTGTGGATAGCCAGGACCCCACAGGGAATTCCAAATACTACCGGTATACCTACGAGGAAACCTATAAAATCGTCGCACCTTACTGGTCCAGTCAAGAACTGCTCGTTGTTTCGGACGACCCCCCGGAATTGGAATTGGTAAGAAGGGAGACCGAGGCCCGGTATTGTTATAAGACCCAGGTTTCCAGTAATATAGTCCTAGCCAACACAAGTGGCTATGTGGAAAACAAAATTGCCCGTTTTCCGGTGCGGTTTATTCCAAGGGACGACTATATGTTGCGGAATCGCTACAGCATACTGGTAAAGCAATATACCCAATCCGTGGCAGCCCATAATTATTTAAAGACCTTAGCGGAGTTTTCCGGGTCCGAAAGCCCCTTTACGGAAAGCCAGCCTGGATTTATAGACGGTAATATTACTTCCGATCAGGACGGGGACGAAAAAGTGGTCGGTTTTTTTGAGGTTTCTTCCCTCTCCACTAAAAGGGTTTTTATAGATTTCAGGGATATTTTTGAAGAGGGACCTTATCCAAAATATCCTTATGATTGCCAAATAGATACACTTCCAAGTCTGGAGCGGCCATCGGTTTACGAAGCGGTAAAATACGAAAATTGGATTTATGTAAGTTCTGTACCGCCTCCTAGTACTGGATATTTAATGGTCTATAAACCTTGTGGGGACTGTACTTTTTGGGCCGATAATCAAAAGCCGGAATTTTGGGTAGATTAAGAACAGAGATAAATTAAAGGCCAATGAACCTAAAAAAAATACCTATCATCTTATTTCCATTTTTTTGTTTGGCAATGGGTCTAGGCCATAGTTATGGGCAGGTTCCTTTAAGATCCCAGTCCGAAGTTGATGGTTATGCCGATATACCACAGGAGACCATTTTTGTTCATTTTAATGCTTCCTTTTTGTTTGCCGGGGAATACTTGTATTATAAGGTTTATTGTATGGACAAAAACACCAAAAATTTAAGTGACATCAGCAAAATTGGCTATGTGGAACTTGTAGGGGAAGACGGCACCAAGGTTTTTGCACAAAAAATTAGATTGGAAAACGGGGAAGGGGAAGGGGACTTCTTTATCCCGGTTTCCGTCCCCTCCGGTAATTATAAATTAGTGGCGTACACCTCCTGGATGGAGAACGGGAACGGCGAAAATTATTTTCGGAATGATCTTAGCATCCTCAATCCCTATCAAGGAAACCAGGCAGCGGTACTGGAAGACCCCAGATCCAAGGATTCCATCGCAAACGACTCTATAGGAAATCCTTTAGAAACAGAAACCCATCCCCAAAAGTCGGTAAACAATTTGCTTGCTTTGGATGTCAATGGCGAAAAGTTTGGCAAACGATCCAAAGTTTCCCTCTCATTGACCAGTGTCAAGGATACTATGGCCTATGGAACTTATTCCTTATCGGTTAGAAGGATAGATGCGGTAGCGGCTCCAAAAAAAGCAAATACCCATAATTTTGAAAGTTTATATGGGAATCCGGTAACAACGGAGCCGGAACAAGGTACGACGGTTTTTTTGCCCGAGCTCCGAGGGGAATTGATCACTGGGAAGGTCGTCCAAAAAGAATCGGGCGAGCCGGTGGCGAACCTAAATGTGGCCCTATCCATTCCGGGGACCGAATACGTTTTAAAAATAGCCAATACGGATAACAACGGGACTTATTATTTTAACCTAAACGAGCATTATAGCGGTACCCATGCAATTTTGCAGGTTTTGGGGGATGATAGGGAAAAGTATAGGTTGTTGCCCAGTGAGAATCCCCCTAAATGGGATTTTTCTAAACTTAAATTCAACTCGTTCCATATTACAAGGGATATGAAGGAAATGATTCAGGAACGGAGTATTTATAACCAAATTGAAAATGGGTATTTCGGTGTAAAGCCCGATACCATTAAATCGGTACCGGGAACTGCTCCCTTTAATTTGGAAAATGCGGAAGTATACGACCTCGATGAGTACGTGCGATTCCCTACCATCAGGGAAACAACTTTAGAATTTATATCCAACGTTTACACAAAAAAGACCAAGAATGGGGAAGAAGTGTTCCAAGTAAGGGAGGCCGACACCTATTTGGAGTCCGTTTTCCTGCCTTTGGTGGTGGTCGACGGATTCCTTGTGCAAGACCAACTCAATATTATAAACTACAACGCCCGAAAGATAAAGACAATAAGGATTTTAAGGGACAAATATATCTTTGGTCAGCAAATTTACAAGGGTATTATTGCCATGGAAAGTATAGACGGAGACTATAGTTTAAATCTTTACGGCGACTATGCCAAAAACATAGAACTCTTTAAACCGCTTCCCAAAAAGAATTATTTTCATCAAATTTATTCACAGGAAAATAAATCCGAAATGGCTCATATTCCAGATTTTCGGTATCAGTTGCTTTGGGATCCGGAAGTTAAACTTTCCAAAGAGGAACGCTCCTTGGAATTCTATACCTCCGACATCCCGGGAACGTATAGGATAGAACTGGAAGGATTTACAAACAAAGGCATGCCCGTATCTAAAAGAGCGCAAATTGAGGTGGAATGACAATCTGATACCTACAATATTCCCAAAGTCAGAATTCCTTAATAATATTACCGGATTCCTACGATTTTTCTGTCTGTATTTTCCTAAAAACCCTTACATTTAGGAACAATTAATCGATAGAAATGCTTACAAAAGTTTTTGGAAGTGCCGTTTTTGGCGTGGAGGCGACTACGGTAACGGTAGAGGTGAACGTAGACAAAGGGATAGGTTATCACCTGGTCGGACTCCCCGATAATGCTATCAAGGAAAGCAACTATCGGATAGCGGCCGCCCTTCAGAATAATGGATATAAAATCCCTGGAAAGAAAATCACCATAAATATGGCACCGGCCGATCTTCGCAAAGAAGGTTCGGCCTATGACCTTACCTTGGCGGTAGGCATATTAACGGCATCCGGCCAGATCCAATCCAAAAACTTGGAAAAGTATGTCATCATGGGCGAACTTTCTTTGGATGGGAGTTTACAGCCCATAACTGGGTCATTGCCAATAGCAATTAAGGCAAAGGCAGAAGGGTTTTCGGGATTTATTTTGCCAAAGGACAATGCCAAGGAGGCAGCGATCGTAGACGGGTTGGAGGTTTATGGAGTTGAGACCATCACGGAGGTCATCGATTTTTTTGACAAGGGGTCCCCGATGGAACAGACCATCATTGACACCCGTGCAGAATTTTATAAGAGTTTGGACTTTCCTGAATTTGATTTTTCGGACGTCAAGGGACAGGAGAGCATCAAAAGATGCATGGAAATAGCCGCGGCTGGTGGGCACAACATTATTTTGATCGGACCGCCCGGTGCCGGCAAGACCATGTTGGCCAAACGGCTGCCCTCTATTTTACCTCCCATGACCTTGCACGAAGCCTTGGAAACCACCAAGATCCATAGCGTGGTGGGGAAAATTAAAAACATGGGCCTGATGAGCCAAAGACCGTTTCGAAGTCCGCATCATACAATAAGCGACGTAGCTTTGGTTGGTGGCGGGGCCTATCCCCAGCCGGGGGAAATTTCGCTCTCGCATAATGGGGTCCTGTTTTTGGACGAATTGCCTGAGTTTAAAAGAGGGGTGCTTGAGGTAATGCGCCAGCCCTTGGAAGACAGGGAGGTAACGATCTCCCGGGCTCGTTTTACCGTAACCTACCCCAGCAGTTTTATGCTGGTAGCCAGTATGAATCCCAGCCCCAGCGGTTACTTTAACGACCCCGACGCCCCGGTCACCTCATCCCCGTCAGAGATGCAGCGCTATTTGGGGAAAATCTCCGGACCTTTGCTAGATCGTATCGATATCCACATAGAAGTGACCCCGGTACCTTTTGAAAAGCTCTCCGAGGACCGGAAAGGGGAAGGGAGCGTGGCCATCCGCAAACGGGTCACCGCCGCTCGGGAATTACAGACCCAACGTTTTGACAAACTGGAAAACGTGCACTACAACGCCCAAATGAACACCAAACAGATCCGACAATATTGTAGGTTGGACGAATCTTCCAAGCAATTGTTAAAAAATGCGATGGAGCGGTTAAACCTTTCAGCCAGGGCGTATGACCGCATATTAAAAGTAGCACGGACCATCGCCGATCTTGAAAATACCGAGGCCCTGAACGGAAATCACATTGCAGAAGCCATACAGTATCGCAGCTTGGATCGGGAAGGTTGGTTAGGGTAGGGAGAGTTTACCCAGATTTCTTTAGACGTGTCCGATCCCATTTCAGATATGTGAAAATGGTTCAAAAGGTGGTAACACAATTAAATACGGGTTCTCACTGGTATATCCATTCAAGATCCACCTTGGTTACGTGGGATTCTGTTAGATGTGCCGATTTTGTACCCGCACAATAGCCTAGCAATACGGAATTATCTACAAACTGCATGGCCGTATAGCAAAACCAGCCTTCAGGGTTGCCGTCGATAATCTTGATATTCTGCCAGCTTACACCCTCATCCTTTGATACGGCGATGTTAAGCGGAATTCGCTGTTTGGATAATTTTTCATTGGTCGACAGATTGTTGTTCCAGACGGCCAAAAGATCACCCGTAGAAGGTATCCTTTCAATAGTTGCCGGTGATACGGGGGATATTAACTGGCTTTTATACACTTCGCCCCAAGTTTTACCGCTATCGATCGATTTAGAATAGAGCTGGGTTCCTAAATCGGTCCTAATAAACATCAGCAGGGAATTATCATTGAGGAAAACCAGCCCGGGCTCTTGAAAAGTGATATGGTCGGGATTGGGTACGGCTTCACCGCTCTGCCATGTTCTCCCTTCGTCATTTGAATAGTAGCAATAAACAACGCCTTTACCTGTAAACTCGCCGTTTGGAATATTGTGCTGGGAAACCGCAAAAAACAATCGTCCATCGGTATCTTGGATCACCCGATCGTTGTTCAGCACAAAGTAGCCTTCACGATCGGTAACACAAGCGATCGGGTCTCCCCAAGTCTTGGCCTCATCGCCGGAAAGACGCAGGGTAGGGATACAATCCGAGTCTGAATTTTTTTTCAGATAAAACAAGGCAATTTTCCCCGATTGCAAACGTAGAAGAGAGACCGACATTACGTTCAAAGCGCCCTCATTTTTAAGGACCAGTTCATCTTCTTTGCTCCAACTGTTTCCCCGGTCATTAGAAACCCGGCTGGCCAAATAGGCGGTACCATGGTCACTGGATGAATTACCGTAGTAATGGGTATAAATATATAGCACTCTACCATCCTTCAATTCAATGAAATCGCCCTCGCTATTCCTTGGATTATCGACCATTGGGCCCAACTTCAATACATTTTGCGGACCTTGGGCGCCACTTTTGGAATTTTGTGCTTTAATTCCATGGGAAAACTGCAAAAAAATAATCAGAAAAAACAATGTTGACATACCTTTTTTGACCGTATCGTTTTTTTTCATTTTTCCATGGTTTTACCCGCTCATTTATACCTTCCCGAGACGGGAAAGATTCGGTGGTGTTCTTAAATTTAGGCAAAAATAGCGAATCAAAATAGGCTAGATCTATTCTTTGGTTTAGTTCTTTTGCAAGTTCCCATTAATCACTAAATTTAGAGTGACAAGAGTAGAGAGAATATTGAAAGAACAAAGACATTTAATTGTTGTATTTTCTCCATTGTGTTTAGAACTATCTATATTCTATACTCTTTGTTCTTAATTTAATTGCTAATCAAATAAAGTATTCCATATGAAATGGCAAGGTAGAAGAAAAAGTTCCAACGTGGAAGATAGAAGGGGGCAGTCCGGTTCCAGAAGGGGCATTGGCGGATTTAATCCTATGTTTTTGGGTCCCTTGATCAGACTACTTTTTTCTAAGGTTGGATTGATCATCGTAGGAATTTTTCTCGTATTTTCATTTGTGACGGGCAATAATCCGTTAACCCTAATTGCTAATTTCTTTACGGGAAGCAGTATCCAGACAGAGACTTCCGCCCCATATCGACCCAGCGTCGAAGATCAGAAACTGGCCGACTTTAGTGCCACTATTTTGGCCAGTACCGAGGACGTATGGAATCGACTCTTGAATAATTACCGAGAACCAACGTTGGTTTTATTTACCAATTCGGTTTCCTCTGCCTGTGGATCCGCCTCTAGTGCCACGGGTCCTTTTTATTGCCCCGGCGATGAGAAATTGTACTTGGATTTAAGCTTTTTCAGGGATATGGAACGCGAACTGAATGCGCCGGGCGACTTTGCCCAAGCCTATGTTATCGCCCATGAAGTTGGCCATCATGTACAGAAGATTATGGGTATAACCGATAAAGTGGATGCCCTTAGAGGGCAGGTAAGCAAGGAGGAATTTAATAGATACTCCGTTCGTTTAGAGCTGCAGGCCGATTTCTTTGCGGGGGTATGGGCCCATCATTCCCAGCAAATGACCCATATGATGGAGGCCGGTGACCTGGAAGAAGCGCTGAACGCGGCAAATGCCATAGGTGACGATCGCTTGCAAAGACAGTCCACTGGTAGGGTAGTGCCCGATTCCTTTACCCACGGTACTTCCGAACAAAGGGTAAGGTGGTTTAAAAAGGGATTTGAAACGGGAGACATCAGTCAAGGGGACACCTTCAATGCTAAATCGTTGTAAGGGCCGCCTACTTTCCCTTGCGTTCGCCCTAGACTCCTGCCAAAAAAGAGAGCCTCAAGGGAGCGCGTAATTAGGATTATACAGTATCAGTTGGTTTAAAGATCCATTTTATCAGAGTTTTTAAGTTTAGGTCTTAATACGTTTATGGGTTTATTTTTTATCTTAACCATTAACCATTAACCATTAACCATTAACCATTAACCATTAACCATTAACCATTAACCATTAACCATTAACCATTAACCATTAACCATTAA
>JAIRBC010000022.1 GCA_022008415.1 Cerina litoralis | reverse complement strand
TCCTGGATCGTAAAACGTTCGGATAGTGCCTCCAGCACCACCTTGAACTTGAACTCCGGTGTGAACTTTCTGCGTGTCATAATACAGTAAATTTAAGGTTAAAAATTAAACTTAACTTACTCGTTAGTTTGTACCTAGAAGAAATTACTGGATAATTATTGAAGGAAACACTTTAATTGAATACCTTAGAAAAAAGCTCCATCTACCGCATTAACTTATTTAACTTACTGGATAAAATCCAAAGGACATATCAAGAACGGTAGATTATTGAGGTAAAGCCAGAGAGTATTTAGGGAAAGACCCATTATCACGATTTCAGCCACTCAATGCGGAGCATAAATCAAATATTATGCAAGTATACGGAATTGACCTATCAATGGAAAAGTTCGATGTGAGCTACGTCGACGAAAATGGAAAAGAAATGACCAAAAAAGTGAAGAACGACCTGGGGAGCATATCAAAGTTTCTCCACACGGTTCCCGAAGAAGCTGTTCTGTGCGCGGAACACACGGGAGTGTATGGAGACCTGTTGGTTTTTCTTAGCAAACAAGTTGGGATAAAGATAGCCTTGTCATCGGGCTATAACATCAAACATAGTCTGGGAATGACCAAGGGCAAATCGGATCCAATCGATTCCACAAGGATAAGGGAGTACGGGGAGCGTTTTTACGATAAACTTGTTTTCAACGAACAGGACAAGGAAGAAATGATTGAGCTTAAATCACTATATACACTTCGTTCCCAGTTGGTCAGGGCAAGAAAGGTCTTGCGTACGGGCGAACATAGCTGTTCAAAAAAAACCATGCAGAGTATCATTGAAAAACGCCATAGGGACACTGCTCTTGATAGCCTTGATGCCGAAATCAACGCAATTGAAGCGGAGATGGACGCCATCATAAAAACGAACAGCGAGTTGAACGAAAACTACAGACTGGCCACCAGCGTAAAAGGCATAGGGCCTATCATTGCTACGGACCTGATCATCAAGACCGGAAACTTCAAGACTATTGATACGGCCCAAAAGGCCGCTTCCTATGCCGGGGTATGCCCTTTTCCCAACGAATCGGGGAAAATGAAGGGAAAGCCAAAAACAAGCATGTTTGCCGACCGCAAACTTAAAACCTTATTGTACATGGCCGCTAAGACAATTGTCAAACACAACAAGGAATACAGGTTGTACTATCAGAGAAAACAGATGGAAGGAAAACACCACTTTCTGATTATGAACAATGTGTCGAATAAAATGCTAAGGACAATATATAGCGTCATAAAAAGTAAAATACCATACCGGCAGGATTATATCTGCCTGGACCCAAGGGAAAGATCTTTAACCAGCTCAACAAAAAAGGTGGCTTGAAAACTTGTTTTATAATAGAGTATATGTCCTATTTTTGGGGGTAATTATAAGTATCCTAAATCTTCAAGTTCTAATTTTAGTCCTGCAACTAAACCTGCATCACTTGAACTATGAGAAAGAAAGATGTCATAGGTTTTTGTTGTAGCAGAAAATGTCCTTTGCTGTTTAAGAGATTCATTCAAAATCGTCTTAGCTTTGGTGTCAAAGCTGTCATACATAGAACCAGAATAGCCCTTTCTAAGTTGATTTTCAACTCTTGCTCTAAGTCTGTCTTCTGTAAATAATCCCATTTTAGTTTATCATTTTATGTTTAGCACGTTGATCACAGCAGCATTGGGCATAACTTGTTAAATCAACACAAATATAGCGGTTTATCATTTTATGTACGGCGATAGGAACAAGTTTTGGCGTGCTTTGTTAGGGAAATAGGGCGGTCTTAAATCACATCGATTTCAGAATATAGGAGATTTCATTGGTGCCGCAAAACGGCCGTTTTAATTTGTCAAAAAAAGGTGTTCTGTCATTTTTACTTTGATGCCAATTCGCATCTTTTTTCAAATTGCCCTTAAGTAACGCATTATGGCACTAAAATGGCATCTTGTTCAAGGAATTAAATAGTGAATAGTATGAGTTCAAACCATTTATTTTTTTGCGCACTTTACATCACAGTATTTCACTTTCATTTGGAAGTCGAAAAACCTCTTGATTTTTCAATCTCCCCAGCACCGTTAACAAAATCATGAAGCGTAGAGAAAACGTGGCCTACCCAGCTTTAGCTTCACGCTTATCTGCCGAACCAAAACAAAGACCGGACACGATCCATACGCAAAGTTTGGGTAAGATCTGGGACAAGGCAATAAAGTTCGTAATCATTAAGTCATTTTGATTGCTATTCTGTTCTGTATTCTCTAATTTGGTAGACTCATAATAATATAGATCCCTACAATAATATACCAGAAACACGAGGCCATCATTGGTGGCATACAATTTAATTGCAAGCTGAATACAAAAAATGTCCGAAGACCATAAAAAACAATTAGAACAACAACTCTGGAATATAGCCAATACCCTTAGGGGCAAAATGAATGCCGATGAGTTTCGCGACTATATATTAGGCTTTATCTTCTATAAATATCTATCTGAAAAAATGGAAATCTATGCCAATAGAATTCTTAAACCGGATGGCATACACTTTACGGATATAGATGAAAATACCAAAAATGGCCAGGAATACATTGTTGCCATTCGGGAGGAAGCTTTGGAAAAATTGGGCTACTTCTTAAAGCCATCGGAATTATTCAGCGCAGTGGCCAAACGTGGCAACCATAATGGCGATGATGTTAGTTTGCACCTTGCCGCAGAGGATACCGAAACCTATAATACCAAACATAATTTTATCCTCGAAGATTTACAGAAAATCCTAAACAACGTACAAAACAGTACCATGGGTACGGAGAGCGAAGAAGATTTTGATAACCTCTTTGAAGATATGGATCTCAACTCTACCAAATTAGGAAAAACACCAGAAGCCCGAAACGAAATTATAGCCAAGGTGCTGGCTCATTTGGACAAGATCGATTTTAAGTTAGAGCAAACCGAGCTGGATGTTTTGGGCGATGCCTATGAATACCTAATCGGAAAATTTGCAAGCGGTGCCGGTAAAAAAGCGGGGGAGTTTTACACGCCACAGGAGGTGAGTATGGTATTGGCCAAGTTAGTAACTACAGGAAAAACTAGACTTAAATCGGTATATGATCCAACATGTGGCAGCGGGTCGCTCCTCTTGCGTGTCGCCAAGGAAGTGGAAGAAGTAAATAATTTTTACGGTCAAGAACTAAACCGCACCACCTACAATTTGGCGCGGATGAATATGATTCTGCACGGGGTGCATTACCGCAAGTTCGATATAAAGCAGGAAGACACCCTGGAGCATCCCCAACACTTAGAGCACCGTTTTGAAGCCATTGTGGCAAATCCTCCGTTTTCTGCCAAGTGGAGCGCCAACCAACTCTTTATGAGCGACGATAGGTTTAGCCAATACGGAAAACTGGCACCAAGTAGTAAGGCCGATTTCGCCTTTGTACAGCACATGGTGTACCATTTGGCCGAAAATGGCCAAATGGCAGTGGTCTTGCCCCACGGGGCCTTGTTTAGAGGAGGGTCCGAAGGGCATATACGTGAATATCTCATTAAAGAAAAGAATTTTTTGGATGCCGTTATTGGTTTGCCGGCCAATATATTTTATGGCACCAGCATCCCAACCTGTATTCTGGTATTTAAAAAATGCAGGGAAAACCCGGACGACATTTTATTTATAGATGCCAGCGAACATTACGATAAGGTGAAAACCCAAAATATGTTGCGTGAAGCGGATATCGATAAAATAACCACCACCTATAGAGATCGTAAGACCGAAGAAAAATACAGCTATGTGGCACCGCTATCCGAAATTGAAGAAAACGACTATAACCTAAACATTCCAAGGTATGTGGACACGTTTGAAGAAGAGGAGCCTGTAGATATTGAAGCGGTAGCCAATGAAATACAAGCCTTAGATATTGACTTGAAAGAAACCGATACGCTTATTGCTTCTTTCTGCAAGGAGTTGAATATAAAAACTCCATTTTAAGATGCGGAAAGAAAAACAGGTAGTGCCACAATTACGGTTTCCTGAGTTTGAACAAGTTTGGGAGGCAAGAAAATATAATCAAATTTATTCCTTTTACAGTACAAATTCTTTTTCAAGAGACAATTTAAATTATGAAGAAGGAGAGATTAAGAATATTCATTATGGTGACATACATACTAAATTTTCAACAATATTTGATATTACAAAAGAGATAGTTCCGTTTATAAATTCTGATATAAATATTTCAAAAATTAAAGATGAAAACTATTGTATTGAAGGTGATTTATTAATTGCTGATGCATCAGAAGATTACAATGATATTGGAAAAACTATTGAAATAGTAAACCTAAATAATGAAAAAGTAGTTTCTGGATTGCATACCTTTTTGGCTAGACCTAATAAGTTTAAAATGGCAATAGGGTTTTCTGGTTATATGTTGCAAAACTGGAAAATCAGAAAACAAATAATGACAATTGCTCAAGGAACAAAAGTTTTAGGTCTGGCAACTTCTAGATTAGGGAATATAAATTTAATGATTCCTCAACTCAAAGAACAACAGAAAGTAGCTGATTTCCTTGCGGAAATTGACAATCGCATACAAACCTTAGAAAAAAAGAAAACTCTTTTAGAGCAATACAAAAAAGGAGTGATGCAAAGAATATTTAAGCGAGAGATTCGGTTTAAGGATGTTAATGGGCAGGAGTTTCCGGAGTGGAAGAAAAGGAGTTTAGGAGAATTAACGTATAAAGTTGGAAAGAAAAACAAAGAAAATGTTAGCTATCCAATCTATTCAATTAACAATCAAGAAGGTTTTCGCCCTCAATCAGAACAATTTGAAGGTTTGGATAGTAATGACAGAGGTTATGACATTAGCCTTTATAAAATTGTACATGAAGAAACCTTTGCTTATAATCCTGCAAGAATAAATGTAGGCTCAATAGGCTATAGTTATGACTTGAAAGAAGTAATAATTAGCTCGCTTTACGTTTGCTTTAAAACAAACAAAGAACTTGAGGACCTGTACTTGTTAGCCTACCTTGATACAGATAGATTCAATAAAGATATTTTAAGGTATGAAGAAGGCGGTGTTCGTCAATATTTATTTTATGAAAATTTTTCACAAATCAAAATTCCATTACCTTCAAATAAGGAACAAACCAAAATCGCCAACTTTTTATCGGCAATAGATAAAAAAATAGCATTAGCAAACCAACAAATAGATCATACCAAAACCTATAAAAAAGGGCTGTTACAGCAAATGTTTGTGTAAAAATTAAAGTGATCAAATCCGATCAATTATATTAAAAGTTTAAATTATGAATTTTGAAATATACTGCGACGAGAGTGGTTTAGAAGCGCTGAGTCATAAAGATGCACATTTATTTACTGCAATCGGTGGTATTTGGATGCCTGCTGATTACAGGGAATTTTTTAAGGAGCGCATGAATGACATTAAAGCACAACATAAGGTGTATGGCGAATTAAAATGGAATAAGGTGTCACCAAAATTTTATGAGTTATATGAAGATATTATAGACTATTTTTTTCAAACAGAACAGTTACGCTTTAGGACGATATTAGTCGAAGCTGATAAGGTAGATAACTATGTTTTTAACAATAAAGATATTGAACTCGGCTTTTATAAATTTTATTACCAATTGTTGCATCATTGGATTTTTGACTTTAATAATTATAACATATTTGTAGATTTAAAGGTAAATAGAGATAGAACGCGGTTAAAATCACTTAGAAATTCATTAGATAACTCAAATCTAACATCTGGAATCAATCAAGTGCAAGGCCTTCCATCTGATCAATCACTAGGAATACAATTAGCAGATATACTCACCGGACTAACAAATGCAAAATTTAATAAAGAGATTACAAGTTCAGCAAAATTAGGGTTAATTGCACATATAGAAAACACGTATTTAGGCAACACTATTGCACCTACACCTAAATGGGAAGAGAAATTCAACGTGTTTAAAATTAATCTTCAAGGTGGCTGGTAATGGCATACAAAAAACTAAAACCACACTTGATAGATGAAGCAACTCGCGAAGCAGAAATGCGAAGGCTTTGGCACGATGAGTATTGCATTAAGGAAATTGAGACTTTTGATAAAATAAAAGTCAAATTTTATGATGATATGTTTGACCATTGCTTCTTTGAGAGTGCAAATAGAATCGAAAAAGACAAATCCATTTTATCTTTAAACAGACTCGAAAAAATGTTATGGATTAAGGAAACCTTGCAGGATGGCCAAGCCATCCTAAAAAAAGGATGGGATAATTATCACAAAACCTATTACACGAACAGACGAGTTGCAATTGTAAAAGAAAATTATGTAGTTATTATACGTTTTACTGGAATTCTAAAAGCGAAACTTGTAACAGCGTATGAAAAAAATGATGTAAAAAATATTTTAGAAAACCCAGATTTTGAAAGGTCAGAAGAGTTTTTTGGAAAAGATTGGCACAAAAAAAACGTTGATTCGGGTTCAACGTTTAAGACCTTTGTAAATTCCCTACCTAAGGTAAAGAACAGCACAAAAATACAAAATAGATTCATATCAACAATAGATATTAACATTTTAATGTTGATTGTTTTATAAAACGCTTTAAAACAACAAGTTGAGTACACAACCAGAACAGGTCTTAGAAAACCAATTAGTAGAGCAGCTTTTGAATCAAGGCTATTCCAAAATAAGTATTCCGGATGAAGCCTCTTTGTTAGCTAACCTAAAAGCACAGTTAGAAAAGCATAACAATATTACGTTTACGGCTAAAGAGTTTGAGCGTGTACTCAACATATTGAGCAAAGGTTCAGTTTTTGAGAAAGCCAAGACCCTAAGGGAAAAACAGCATATCGTTAGGGATAATGGCGAAAACCTTTATTTTGAGTTTCTTAATACGGAGCATTGGTGCCAAAATCAGTATCAGGTTACCCAACAAGTAACCATGGAGGGTGTCTATAAAAACCGTTATGATGTAACCCTTTTGATCAATGGTTTGCCCTTGGTGCAAATTGAATTAAAGCGTAGGGGCCTGGAAATGAAAGAGGCCTTTAACCAGATAAACCGGTATCAACGGCATTCTTTTGGGGCCAAGTCCGCCTTGTTCCAATATGTGCAAATATTCGTAATAAGTAACGGCGTCAACACTAAATACTACGCAAACAACAGAAATCAATCCTTTAAACAGACATTCTATTGGACAAATAAGGAAAACAAGCGTTTATCCAATATATTAAACGGATTCGCAAGCGAGTTTTTGGAGCCTTGCCATATTTCCAAAATGATATGTAAGTACGTTGTACTGAACGAGACCCATAAAATACTAATGGTACTGCGTCCGTATCAATTCTATGCAGTGGAAAGCCTTATTGACAAAGTAAAGAACAGTAATCACAACGGCTATATATGGCATACTACGGGTTCGGGTAAAACCTTAACTTCTTTTAAGGCAAGTCAAATAATAATGAAAATGCCGCAGGTAAAAAAAGTGGTGTTCGTAGTAGATAGAAAAGACCTGGATTACCAAACCACCAAAGAGTTCAACAGCTTCTCCAAAGGCAGTATAGACGGCACCGATAATACCAAAGCTCTGGTAAAGCAGTTCAGCGATGATACCCCTATCATCGTAACCACCATTCAAAAGCTGAACACGGCAATTAGTAAAAATCGGTATTTGGCAAAGATGGAACGGCTACAACACGAGCGAATCGTCTTTATATTCGATGAATGCCATAGAAGCCAATTCGGAGAAACCCACAATCGTATAAAGGCCTTTTTCCATAACCACCAAATGTTCGGTTTTACGGGCACACCTATATTTGCAGATAATGCCATCAATAACGAACTGGGCAAACGAACTACCACGGAACTATTTGGAGCGTGCTTGCACAAATACGTGATTACTGATGCCATAAAAGACGAGAACGTTTTAAAATTTGCTGTGGAGTATGTGGGCAGATACAGACAAAAGGAAAGTGCCACCGAAATAGATATCGAAGTCGAGGATATAGACCGCAGAGAGTTGATGGAATCCCCAAAAAGATTGAATAAAATCGCAGATTACATCATCGCCAACCATAACCGGAAAACGCACAATAGGGAGTTTACGGGAATGTTCTGCGTAGGCAGTACGGATATGCTTGTGGATTATTATGATATTTTACAACGGAAAAAAGAGGAAGGACAGCACAATCTTAAAATAGCGACCATTTTTAGCTATGTAGCCAATGAGGACGATGCGGACGCCAATGGTTATATTCCAGATGAGCTTTCTTTTGCAGCAGAGCCATCTATTGGATATGGCATGAATCTGCACAAAAGGGATAAGTTAGAAAGCTACATCGGACATTATAATCAAATGTTCGGCTCTAATTTCACAAACAAGGACAGTCAGTCATTTTACAACTATTACAACGATATTTCAAAGAAAGTAAAAGAGCGCAAGATCGATATTCTGCTGGTCGTAAATATGTTCTTAACAGGTTTTGACAGCCCTACCTTAAATACCCTATATGTTGATAAAAATTTAAAGTATCACGGTCTGATACAAGCCTATTCGCGTACCAATAGGATTATCAACGAACAGAAATCACAGGGAAATATTGTGGTGTTCCGCAATCTTAAAAAAGCCACCGACCAGGCCATTACCCTCTTTAGCAATAAAGATGCTATTGACGTGATCATAATGAAGCCCTATGAAGACTATGTACAGAAATTCAATGAGGCTTTTTCGGAATTACTTAAAATTACACCCACGGTCAATAGTGTCAATGGGTTGGTAAGTGAAGAAGATGAGCTGGAGTTTATCAAGGCTTTTAGAGAATTGATGCGTTTAAAAAATACCATGACCACCTTTGCAAATTTTGATTGGGAAGATCTAGAAATGGAGGAGCAGCTGTTTGCCGATTTTAGGAGCAAGTATCTTGATTTATGGCAGAAAGTAAAACAAGATCACAGTAAAGAAAAAGTATCCATTCTTGACGATGTAGATTTTGAATTGGAGCTCATTCATAGGGACGATATAAATGTCTCCTATATTCTGAAATTATTGGCGGACTTAAAAGGTACCAAAAAGGCAGAACAGGAAGCAAAGAGAAAGGAAATCGTCGATCTGTTGACCGGGGAGGCCAATCTACGGAGCAAACGGGAATTAATAGAAAAATTCATTTTGGAGAATCTGCCAGTAATCGAAGATTCGGACGAGATACCCCAGGAGTTTGATAAGTTCTGGACGGCGGAACAGCAGAAGGCATTTGAAGAATTTGTAAAAGAAGAAAACCTATCCTCCGAAAAAACCCAAAAACTCATTGAAAATTACCTTTATGCCGAACGGGAGCCCTTAAGGGACGAATTGCTAGATTTAATAAACGGTGCCAAACCTTCGGTTTTAAAACGCAAAACAATAGGAGATAGAATACTAAGCAAAGTAGTCAACTTCGTAGAAACGTTTATAAATGGGATGGATAATTGAGTTGTTCTTTATACCTCAGATTCTAAAGAACAAAAAGTTTGCCCCCTTTTCTGCCCCCCTTTAAAAATAAAACCTCCCAAGAACGGGCGTTCCGAGAGGTTTTACGTGGTCCCACCTGGGCTCGAACCAGGGACCACCTGATTATGAGTCAGGTGCTCTAACCAACTGAGCTATAGGACCAAAATATAAACTAATTTTTCTACTTCCGCTCTAACCTCACGATAGCAAAAGGAACCGCATTTTTCGAACTTGCCCGACCAAGTTAGGCGGGTGCAATATTAGTGTTTATTTTTAAACGTTGCAAGTGTTCGTAAATGCAAAATTGTGCATGGTACGATTTAGATTTTTTCGTCTATTCCCTTCCCTTGTTAATGACCCTTTCCGTGCTTTTGGGGCGGGGGCTGTGCAGGGGTATTTCCTGGCATAGTTCCACCAATACACCATTGGCCTTTTTAGGGTGCAAAAAGGCTACCAACTTGTTGTCCGCTCCCCGTTTTGGAGTTTTGTTCAATACATGGAACCCCTCTTTTTCCAATCTGGCAATTTCCTTTACAATGTCATCAACTTCAAAGGCAATATGGTGTATGCCTTCTCCTTTTTTTGCCAAAAACTTGGCGATCGGCCCATCGCTGTCCAACGCCTCTAGAAGTTCAATCTTGCTGTCGCCAATTTTAAAGAACGAGGTCTTTACCCCCTCGGAAGGCACTTCCTCCGTTTTATAATGGGATACCCCCAAAAGTTTCTCAAAGAGGACATTGGAAACTTCCAAATCCCTTACCGCTATTCCCAAATGTTCAATTTTATTCATAACACCCTAAAATTCAAAATAAATCGGATTTTAATGTATACCCGCTAATTTATTCCCGATTTCTAAAATACGCATTATTCTCCGTATTTTTGCCGTATGGAAACACAACGACAAAAAAAGATAGCAGGGGTCATACAGAAGGATTTAGCCGAAATCTTGCAGCGGGCAGCAAAAGATGGCGGATTGTTAGGTACATTGATTTCCATAACCAAGGTCACGGTTACGACCGATCTTTCCATCGCCAAGGTATTTGTGAGCATCTTTCCCAATAAAGAGGCCCAAGGATTACTGGAAGGCATAAAGAGCAACCAACCCCTTATAAAACACGAATTGGCACAACGTACTAAAAATCAATTGCGCAGGGTTCCCGAACTACTATTCTTTATAGACGATTCCTTGGAATACATAGATAACATCGAAAAATCCCTCAAAGGAGAGGAAAACCCAGTAAGAAATCCCGAATTGCTCCAAAGAAGAAAAAAATCCTAACGATCTCCCCAGTTTGAATTTCCCCTTCTACATCGCCAAACGGTACGTGCGCTCCAAGAGCAGCCAAAATGTGGTCAATATCATCAACTTTGTCACCTTTTTGGTAATAGTTATAGGCGCTGCCGCACTTTTTATTGTTTTATCCGGTTTCTCCGGACTCAAAACTTTTAGCCTTTCCTTTAGCAATACCTTTGATCCCGATCTAAAGGCCTTACCCTCTACGGGAAAATTCTTTTCCATTTCTCCCAAACAGGACAGTGAACTAAAAAATCTTTCAGGGGTTGCCTCATATGCAAAGGAATTGGAAGAACGCGTGTACCTAACCCAAGGAGAAAAGAGCCATGTTGCCTATATAAAAGGAGTGGACGCAAACTACAACAAGGTCACCGCGGTAGACAGTACTATCTTTTACGGGGAATGGAACTTGGAGCAGCAACGCGGGGTGGCCGGACTAGGGGTAGCCAATCTTTTGGGGTTGGTCATAGACGATTTCCGCAATCCTTTAATGGTTTTGATCCCCAAACCGGGTACTTCCCTATCGCAACAAAGTCTATCCGAGAAGCCCTATAACGAAATGCCCTTGGTTATCAGTGGACTCTATGCCATCGAGGAAAACTTGGACAAAAAATATGTGTTTGTCGATCTGCCCTTGGCACAGGCCTTTTTGGAAAAAGATAGCACCCAAGTTTCCGGGATCGATTTTAAAATAGTTCCGGGATCGGATATTAAAAAAATTAAGGGGGAAATAGCCGGGATCTTTCAGGATATGGTCATCGTAAAGGACCGTCGGGAGCTGAACAGTGCCCTCTACCAAATGCTGAACACCGAAAATATGGCCACTTATCTTATTTTTACCTTGGTGCTTATCATTGCCTTGTTCAACGTGGTCGGGGCTATAATCATGATGATCCTGGACAAGCAACAGAACTCCATAACCCTTTTTAACCTAGGAACAACCATCAAGGAACTCCGGCGTATTTATTTTGTGCAAGGATTGTTGGTTACCGGTCTTGGGGGCATCATCGGGGTGGCGGTAGCCTCCCTGCTTATTTGGTCGCAACTCGCGTTCGGATGGCTCAAAATAACACCTTCTTTGGCGTATCCGGTAGAATATAAACTGATCAATGTGGCCGTTGTATTGGGCACCATTATGGTGTTGGGCATTATCGCTTCCAAAATTGCGAGCAGTAGGATCAATAGAAAATTGATATCCCCCTCCCCCTAAAAGGGTAAATCTTTATAATTGCCAGGTATTTGGGTCGTGGTCGGTTGAAAATAAATTACCTCCGGCCATTCTTGACCTAGTTGGTAGGGGTGTATGGTTTTCTTCCTGTCTGGGGCCCAAAGTCTAAAAGAAGCTACCTACGCGGTTTCCAAATTTCTCCAACACCTCATCGAACGCATCAAAAACATCCGCTGCATCATCGCTGGTCACCATTTTCATACGGTATTCCTTAAAATGGGGAATGCCCTTAAAATAGTTGGTATAGTGCCTTCTGGTCTCGAAAACACCCAATTTCTCGCCTTTCCAATCGATGGCCATTTGCAGGTGTCGCCTAGCGGCTTCTACCCTTTCCTCCAACGTAGGGGGGGCTAAGTGCGTTCCCGTCCCAAAAAAGTGCTTCACTTCGTTAAAGAACCATGGGTATCCTATACTGGCACGTCCTATCATGGCTCCGTCCAGACCGTATTGGTTCTTCATTCTTAAGGCCATTTCGGGAGTGTCCACATCTCCGTTGCCAAATACAGGAATGCGCATTCTTGGATTGTTTCTTACCTCGGCGATAGGTTTCCAATCGGCATCGCCCTTATACATCTGCACCCTGGTCCGCCCGTGGATAGATATGGCCTCTATCCCCACGTCCTGCAACCGTTCGGCCACCTCCACGATCTTGATCGAATCGTGGTCCCAGCCCAACCGAGTCTTAACGGTAACGGGCAAGTGGGTACGCTTAACCATTTCGGCGGTGAGCTTAACCATGAGGGGAATATCCTTCAGGATTCCCGCCCCTGCATTCTTACTGACTACCTTTTTTACGGGACAACCAAAATTGATATCAACAATATCCGGATTGGATGCCGTGACAATATCTACGGCCTGCAACATGGAATCCAGTTCGGCCCCAAAGATTTGTATGCCTACGGGCCTCTCCTTTTCGTAGATATCGAGCTTCATGACGCTTTTGGCCGCATCCCGTATCAACCCCTCCGAAGATATAAATTCCGTATAGACTACATCGGCCCCCTGCTCTTTGCACAGTGCACGGAAGGGCGGATCGCTCACATCCTCCATGGGGGCCAACAGCAAAGGGAAATCGGGTAACTCTATGTCTCTTATTCTGGGCAAGTCGTTTCAATTTTGGATGGCAAAATTAAGAATTTTCCATGAAATGTAGGTTTTGTGTTATTTTAATGGCCAGTATTCCATCCGTTGCCGAGGTCTGGGCTATCTATCCCAGCCGATAACGATTTGTGTTTTTGGGCATTAATCCGACTCCAACCTTTGCCGTTCCTCAATATTTTCGATATCCCTTTTGTTGTCCTCCAATCTAAAATTCCCAAAATTATAGGTGAAACCAACACGGACATATCGGGTTTCCGGTTGGGTTATATAAGAATTGTCCTGATTTAGGTATTTGGCGGTATATCGGCCAACCGAGGTGTTCAAAATATCTGCCAAGGTCAAGGATACCACGGCACGCTTTTTCCAAAGTGATTTTCGAAACCCCAAGGATAGGTCGGTAGTTTCCGAAATTTTATAATTGCCGTCCATAAATCCCGACATATAGTTAAGACCCAATTCCCCGGTTAGCGACTTATCCTTGGAGAGCGTAAAATAGTTGCTCAATGAACCGTAAAACCCCCGAACCCTATTGGTTACCACCTGGTCGTTGCTTTCTATGGCCAAGAAGGTCTGTTCCTCCGAAAAAAGCGACGTATAGGCATAAAGATACCAGTTGTCCAGAATAGATTTGCTATAAGTAAAGTCCAAGCCATAAGAAATACTCCCCAATACATTCTGTCTGAGTATCATCAGGTTCTGATTTTGGTTGTCTTGAAACCTCAAGGCACTAATGATACGGCCGTTATCCCGGTAGTAGACATCAAAAAAATAGGTGTCTTGCAAGGTGTAGTTGAAATTGACGTTGTGACTAAAGCTGGGCTGAAGGTCCGGATTGCCAATATAGAATTGATTTTCGTTCAGAAAATAGGCAAAGGGGTTGAGGTCCTCATATTTTGGCCGTTGAATCTTGTGGCTATAGTCCAACGAAAAACTTTGATTCTCGGACAGGGTGTACAATAGGTGAAGGGTGGGGAATACCTTAAAATAATCCTGTATGTTTTCTCTATCCAAGGTAATTGAATATCCTATGGCATGGGTATATTCCCCTCTTAGTCCCGCCTTGGCGGACCACTTATTCCAATCTTTGGACAGGGATACATAACCGGCCCCTACATTTTCGCTATATTCATAATTATCTGAAAAAAGGGCGTTGTACAATTTAATCGAATTCTTCAAATCAAAATAGTCTATTCCGCTATTGGAACGTATGGTAGCCATTTTTGCACCGGTTTCCATTGCTACGCCACCCAATGGGGAGGTATAATCGATCTGCCCCGTAAGAATATCAATGTGCTGAAGGGAGTTGGTATAAAAGCTGAAATTTCGGATAAATGCCCCCGAAGGATCAAAATAATCCGTAGAGACCGTCTGATTTGTTGCATCGTGAAAGGAGGTGTAATGACCGTTTAGGGTCAGTTCCGAACCTTCCTTCTTCGGATGGTGGGTATAGGTGAGATCAAAGGCAAGATTCCTGTGTTCATTTTCCAAATTGCTTACCGTAAACAAAGTTGAATCTAGCTGAAACTGCCTATTGCGCATATCGGTTCCTAACCGGTTCTCTAACTTTTTGTGGGGAGTAAAGGCCAAATTTGAGGTTAGGTTGATGCTATTCCTATCGTTTAATTCGTAATCCGCTATAATCGATGCATTTTGGCTTAGGGAACGGGTAGTTTTATTGAAATTAGACTGCCATCTCGAGAAAATATCACCATTATCATCGATAAAATTGATTTTCCCGTTATCTACCTTGGATTCCTCTCTAGGATTAAAGTTGTAGTTCGCAAAAAGATTGAACTTTTTTGTCTTGTAATAATGGCTCGTCCCAAAACTGTATTTTGGAAAAACGGACTGCGTGTAGGTACCGTTGACACTGCCCTTGTACCCCGGAACAAAATTGTTGCTGGTGACGATGTTCAATATGGGGCCGTCTTCCGATTCGTAACGGGCCGGAGGATTGGGCACTACCTCAATAGATTTAATATTTATACCTGAAATTCCCTGTAATAAATCCCTGATCTCATTGGGCGACAATTGTGTCTTCCTATCGTTTAAGTACACCGTGGGACTCTGATTTCGGATATACAACTTATCTTGCACAACAACGACTCCCGGGGTCTTTTTTAGAATATCCCACGAACTACCTTGGGAAACCACGGTGTTCTCCACATGAAATACTATGCGATCCGATTTTTTTTCGATTTTTGGTTGTGAGGATACCACCACAACCTCCTCCAAGCTTTCGACATTTTGATCGATTATTAGGGCGCCTATTCGTACATCTTCGTGGATGTCCAGGGAAACAAAATTAGAAGTCTTTCCTATATAGCTGGCCCTGATATAGTAGATATCGGGCAATACGTTCTCCATGGAAAAAAATCCGTTTTCATCGGCAGAGGTTCCTTTTACAATGGTAGAATCGGCCAAATTTACCAAAAATACATTGGCATAAGGGATAGCAAAATTACTACCATCCTTAACGGTTCCGGTAACCTTGAAGCTTTGGCCAGATAGGGATAGCGGCCAAAAAAAAGGCATAAGAAGGAATAGAATTAGTCGTGTCACCTAGCATAGGTTGGGGTTCCAAATCTAAGCATTTATTTACAAAAATTGTAATCTAGGACGTTATTGAGAATCATTTTAATTTCTATTTTTTATTTCTAATCGGCATATGTTTGGATAGACTTCAAATAAAGTATATTTGCATTTGCTTGTGATCCCTCCTTTATTTGCCGGTCGGCACACGAGGGAAGCCCAAAAATCATGAAGGAGTGAAGAATATTAGGAATTTTTGCATTATTGCCCATATAGACCACGGTAAGAGCACCTTGGCAGACCGATTGTTGGACTTTACCGGGTCTGTCACCGAACGCGAAAAACAAAACCAGTTGTTAGACACCATGGATTTGGAACGGGAGCGCGGTATCACCATTAAGAGCCATGCCGTTCAAATGGAATATACGTACCAAGGTGAAAAATTTATTCTAAATTTGATAGACACCCCCGGCCATGTCGATTTTTCCTATGAAGTTTCCCGATCCATTGCCGCTTGTGAAGGGGCTCTCTTAGTCGTAGATGCCGCCCAGAGTATTCAGGCCCAGACCATCAGCAACCTGTATCTGGCCTTGGAAAACGATTTAGAAATAATACCCGTATTGAACAAGGTAGATTTGCCTAGCGCCAATCCAGAGGAGGTTACCGATGATATAGTCGATCTCTTGGGTTGTAAGCCTGAGGACGTAATTCCCGCAAGTGCCAAGGCGGGAATCGGGATTACAGAAATACTACAAGCCATCATAGAAAGGATTCCGCCGCCAAAAGGCGTCGTGGACGAACCCCTTCAGGCCCTGGTCTTCGATTCGGTGTACAATCCTTTCCGGGGAGTAGAGACCATTTTTAGGGTCATAAACGGAGAGATAAGTAAAGGACAAAAAATAAAATTTGTAGCCACTGGCAAAACCTATTTTGCCGATGAAGTAGGTACCCTAAAACTGGCCCAACATCCCAAACCGAGTATTCAGGCCGGAGATGTGGGCTATCTGATTACAGGGATCAAGGATGCCAGGGAAGTAAAGGTTGGCGATACCATTACCGACGCCATAAATCCTACAAAGAACCCCATTGGAGGTTTTGAAGACGTTAAGCCAATGGTCTTTGCGGGTATCTATCCTGTTGAAACCGAGGAATTTGAGGAGCTGCGATCTTCTATGGAAAAATTACAGCTCAACGATGCGTCGTTGGTCTTTGCACCGGAGAGCAGCGCTGCCCTAGGTTTTGGATTTCGATGTGGCTTCCTGGGTATGCTCCATATGGAAATTATCCAAGAACGATTGGAACGGGAATTTGGTATGACCGTAATAACCACTGTACCCAACGTAAGCTACCATGCCTTTACAAGAAAAAATCCCGAAACTGCCGTAATCGTAAACAATCCGAGCGACCTACCGGACCCCTCTACCTTGGACCATGTGGAGGAGCCTTACATTAAGGCCACTATTATCACAAAATCCGATTTTGTCGGTAATATCATGTCGCTTTGTATCGATAAAAGGGGGACAATCACCAATCAAACCTACTTGACCACCGATAGGGTGGAACTCAGCTTTGACATGCCATTGGCAGAAATCGTGTTCGACTTTTACGATCGCTTAAAAACCGTATCCAAGGGATATGCTTCCTTCGACTACTCCCCTATCGGTATGCGGGTCTCCAAATTGGTCAGGGTAGATATACTTTTAAATTCCCAACCGGTGGATGCCCTTTCCGCACTGATCCATGCGGACAACGCAGCGATAATCGGAAAAAAAATGTGCGAGAAACTAAGGGAGCTTATCCCCAGACAGCAGTTCGATATTCCCGTTCAGGCGGCCATCGGTGCCAAAATTATTTCTAGGGAGACCATAAAAGCCCTGCGAAAGGACGTTACCGCCAAATGTTACGGGGGAGATATTTCACGGAAAAGAAAACTCTTGGAGAAACAGAAAAAAGGCAAGAAACGCATGCGGCAGGTTGGTAACGTCCAGATTCCACAAGAGGCGTTTATGGCGGTGCTAAAACTGAACGATTAGGCCCAATAATTCTTAAAATGCCAAAAAATGAGAGTTCTTTCAATCTTATTTCTTTTAATTTATCTTACTCCCGACCCTGTAACTTCCCAGAGAATTCAGAGCCCCGTACCAACCAATCCCACAGGTAAGGATCCCAGCTGGGAACTTATCTGGGAAGACAACTTCACCAAAAAGAAACTGGATAAGACCAAGTGGAACGTTATCGAGCGAAATTCGGCCGATTGGGGAAATTATATGTCCGACAAAAAGGAACTGATCCGGATAAAAGACGGGATGTTGTATTTAAGGGGAATCGAAAATAAGAATCGAAAAAAGGATACCGTACCCTATCTTACCGGGGGCATAAACACCAAGGGCAAGTTTTCGTATCAATATGGAAAGATTGAGATAAGGGCACAGTTAGAGCAGGCCCAAGGTGCTTGGCCGGCGATGTGGATGCTGGCAGACAAGCCCAAATATGGCGCTTATCCACGGAATGGCGAAATCGATTTAATGGAGCACTTAAACTTCGAAGATAAAATATATCAAACCGTGCATTCCTATTATACCCTAAAACTAAAACAGGACACCATTCCACCCCACTATGCGACCGCTAAGGCAGACACGCGCGAGTTCAACATTTATGGAATGGAATGGTATCCGGACAAATTGGTATTTACGTTAAATGGGGAAGAAACCTTTACCTATCCAAGATTGTCAAATGTAGATCCCACGCAATGGCCCTTTGATCAGCCTTTTTATATCATGATAGACATGCAGCTGGGCGGACAATGGGTAGGAAAAGTAGATTCTAATGATTTACCGGTGCAAATGATCATCGATTGGGTGAAGGTCTACAAGGAGCGTACGGGACCTTGAGCGACAATTGCCGTATTTGCATACTTCAATTATTAGGCATTTCACATCAACAATTCGGTTTTTTCCTACTTTTAACATTTTTTGATGCAATTTTTGCAGGGGATGATAGTTTTAATTAAGATTAAAGCAACATTGACCCAATGACAACCTACATTGCCCAATTTACCGCCACGCACCGCATTGTCCAATTGGAACAGAACTCCATATTTACGTGGCATCAAGAGGGAGGTGAAATAGATACCGTTCTCCTGGAAAACAAGATAAAAAGGGAGTCTGCGCTACATTTTTATCGTTTGGTAGCCGGGGAATATTACGACGTATTACAGAACGATATCTCCGTTACTATATGGAAAACCATGCCGCTATAAGGTCTTCTCCCCTTGGACGGTTCCAAACCAAACAGGTAGCTTTTAGAACTTTATGATCGGGATGCTTATATCCAAAACCGCAACCCCTAACTTTCCTGCAATTTCTGTTCTTTTTCGGTGGTTTCCTCCACATCAAATTTCTTCCCTAGATACACCAAATAATATCCTTCTGTGATATCGTGAAATTCCAGGCTGGAAGCCGGGATTATCTTGAGGTCCCCGTCCGAGGTCTTCAAGAAAATGGGCACTATGTCGTTATCCGCTTTTGTTATCTCAATCAGACCTTCATAATGCTTTTCGTCATTTATGGGAATCTCGTGAATCGCCGGATACTTCCTAACCGCTTCGGTCAGCTTAATAAAATCGTCCGTATGGGAAAATAGTCCCTCCTTAGGATTGCTGTCCGGGTCGTTAATTTCGTCTCCGGTAACTAGTCTAAACGCGCCATTTTCACCAAACTGTTTCTTGAATTTGTCTATAGCGAACATGTTAATTTCCGAGTTTCCGGTAAGGGCCATTAGGTAACCCATATCGCTCAGTTCCAAATTGTCGGTCAACGAATCGGAATAAATATTGGCCACTATGGCCTCCAAACCTATTTTCTGCGCCTTGGCGATATTGTTTTGGTTGTTGTCGATCAAAACAACATGTCGGTTGTTTTTTTGTAGGTAATGGGCAATGAGCCGCGATGCCTTGGAAGCCCCTATTATTAAAATTCCCTCAGATTTTTCCAAGAACACCCCTACCCATTTGGCAAAAAATCGGGCAGTAGTCGCATTGAGCAATACGGTTCCCAAAACGATCATAAAGACCAAAGGGGTAATGTATTCCGCACCCGGCTCCCCATAGGCAACGAGTTTTGATCCAAACAGGGAGGCAATACCAGCCGCAACGATTCCTCTAGGCCCCACCCAACTTATAAAAATCTTTTCGTTAAGCTCCAGTTTGGAACCATGGGTACTTAGAAACACACCAATGGGACGGATTATAAAAACGATGATACCAAAAAGCAGCAAAGTCTTCCAACTGTAGATCAGTTCCAGGTCTTCTAGATTGATATTGGCCGCCAACAGGATAAATAGGATGGAAATCAACAATACGCTTAGCGACTCCTTAAAATACAAGAGCTCCTTTATGTTCGGAAGCTTGGTATTGCCCATGACCATTCCCATGACCACTACCGCCAGCAGGCCCGACTCATGTGCTAGGAGATCCGCAAAGACAAATACCAAGAGTACCATGGAAAGGGAGACCACATTTAGGAGATAGTGGGGAACCAAGTTTTTCTTTATGATGAACGCGAGTGCATGGGCACATATAAAGCCAAGCCCGAGCCCGAACAGAATAATTTTTCCAAATTCTATCAAGGCGGTCTTGGTATAGGCCTGACCTTCCCCAACGCTGATAAACTCGAATACCAATACGGCGACCAATGCCCCCAGGGGGTCGATCAATATCCCTTCCCACCGCAACACTGCGGAAACATCCTTCTTTAACGGGATATTCCTCAGGATAGGGGTAATCACCGTAGGACCGGTGACGATGACCAACGAGGCAAAAAGAAAGGATACCTGCCAGTTGAGATCAAAAATAAAATGGGCACATAACCCCGCACAAAAGAACGTTACAATAGAACCCAAAGTTATCAACTTGGTAATTACGGGACCCACATTTGCAATTTCCGAGCGTTTTAGGGTAAGGCTGCCTTCAAAGAGTATAATACTGATGGCCAAGGACACAAAATAGTAGAGCCCTTCGCCTGGAAATAAACCTTTGCTCCCGTTCCATATCGGTGCAATAACTTTGCTCCCATCTTGCGTAAATAAGGTAGAAATGGGCCCGACCAACAGTCCGATCAGAATCAAGGGCAAAATGGCGGGTAATTTTAACCTCCATGCAAACCATTGTGCTATTATTCCCAAGATTACGATTCCGGCAAGTTCTAACATTCGCTATTTTTTTTGAAAAATACATTTTTTATTTGATATGATGCAATAAGGTTTGTTTTATAAATAAACTGGCTGAATTTAACGGTAAAGGTTTTTGGGTGGTGACAATTGTTAAAAAACAACTAATAATACACCCTATTTCCCGTAAATACTTTTGGGTTTGTTTATTTTGCAACTTATTATATCAGCAATGCAATTATATCCTATCGAGTCTGGAAATTTTAAGTTGGACGGAGGCTCAATGTTCGGGGTGGTTCCCAAATCTATTTGGAACAGGACCAATCCGGCCGATGCCAACAACATGATCGATATCGCTGCCCGTTGTCTCTTGATCGAGGAGGGTGACCGATTGATTTTGATCGATACGGGCATGGGAAACAAACAATCCGATAAGTTTTTTGGATATTACTACCTATGGGGAGACCATTCCTTGGACCGGTCCTTGAAAAAATGGGGATTTCACAGGGACGATATCACCGATGTTTTTATGACCCACCTCCATTTTGATCATTGTGGGGGCAGTGTTCAATGGAACAAGGACCGCACAGGTTACGAGCCCGCGTTTAAAAATGCCGTTTTCTGGACCAACGAAGCACACTGGAAATGGGCTACGGAACCCAATCCCAGGGAAAAGGCCTCCTTTTTAAGCGAAAACCTGCTGCCGATGCAAGAAAGTGGGCGATTAAAATTTATTTCGAATACCGACAGCGTCTTCTTGGATACATCAGAATTGGGATTTGGCATTTTATTTGTAGATGGGCATACGGACAAACAGATGTTGCCGCATATAAGGTACAAGGGAAAGACCGTGGTCTTTGCGGCCGACCTCATTCCTACCGTTGGGCATATTCCGCTGCCCTATGTCATGGGATATGACACCCGGCCCTTGTTAACTATGAATGAAAAACAACAGTTTTTGGACAGGGCCGTTGCGGAAGATTTTTACCTGTTTTTGGAACATGACGCCCACAACGAAATCTGTACTCTTAAACAGACCGAAAAAGGCGTTCGTTTAAAGGAAATATATACCTTTGAAGCATTGTTTTAAAATTTCAGAAATCAATATTGAAATACGCAATAGGAAAAATTATAAATTTAAGGGAACAAGGTCAAAAATTACGGGCAAATAAGTCACTTTTGATCCTTGTTCTTTTTTTTCGATTTCAACATATAGTACAATCACAATAAAACAAATACAATCCTATGAAAATTACATTTTCCAAATCTATTTTAGGGCTATATGCCGCCTCGTTGTTCATGGCTGCTTGCGGGTCTACCGCATTGGTATCCACACCTATTGAAAATATCGACAACATTCCACTAAAGCTCGCGCCGCTAAGCGAGGACCAGAAAAAGGATTGGGGCCACTTGGACCTGGTTGCCGACACCATTCCTGGAATGAGCGTCGATAAGGCCTACACAGAAATCATCAAGGGCAAGAAAGGAAAGCAAGTTATCGTAGCGGTACTGGATTCGGGTATGGACTTGGACCACGAAGATCTAAAGGACGTACTGTGGACCAATACCAAGGAAGTTCCAGGCAACAATAAGGACGATGACAAAAATGGTTATGTAGACGATATCCACGGCTATAATTTTCTAGGGGAATCGTACAACGAGCAAATGGAAGCGGCCAGGATACTGAGGCTCAAAATCGGGGATGCGGCCTACCAGGCGAAAGCCCGGGAAACGCTGGACAAGGATATTAAAAAAGCCCAACAAAGCAAACAAATCACCAAACAAAATAAGGAGCAGTCGGAACAGATCAAGGAAATTATACAAGATGCCGATGACGCTGCAAAATCGGAACTGAACAAGGAAGTCTATACCGCACAGGACCTTGCAACCATAGATACCGAGGACCCGATGCTCAAGCAATACGTAAACATCCTTACCCAATTACTAGCATCGGGGTCTACCATTGCCGAAATCAAAGACGAGGTAAATTCCGATATCGAACGATTTTCCGAAGGTTTCGATTATTATACGGAACGACTGGAGTACCACTTCAATGTCGATTTTGATGGCAGGAAGGTCGTTGGCGACAACCCTTATGACATCAATGACGTACCATACGGCAACGGTGATCCCAGCAACAGGGTAGAAGACGAGGCCCACGCTACCCACGTGGCCGGTATTATAGCTGCAGAACGCAACAACGGGATCGGTATTGACGGGGTGGCCAACAATGTGGCCATCATGAGCATCCGTGCCGTACCCAACGGAGACGAGTACGACAAGGACATAGCCTTGGGTATCCGATACGCGGTAGACAATGGTGCCAAGGTCATCAACGGCAGTTTTGGGAAACCTTTTTCACCCAATGCAGAATGGGTATACGATGCGATAAAATACGCCGCCTCCAAGGATGTTTTATTTGTACATGCCGCTGGCAACGACGCGCTTAACTTGGATGACCCCAAGAACGCCAATTTTCCCAACGATCAAATAAATAACGGTCCCGAAATTGCCGATAACGTGATTACCGTAGGTGCGATCAACGAGGATTACGGTTCGGAAATGGTTACCTCCTTCTCCAATTACGGAGCGATCAATGTTGATATTTTTGCCCCGGGACAGGATATTTATTCTACCGTACCGGAGAGCAAATACAAATATTTTAACGGAACTTCCATGGCCGCCCCTGCTGTAGCAGGTATTGCAGCGCTTATCCGTTCACAATATCCAAAACTCACCGCTCCCGAGGTAAAGCATATCATAATGCAATCCGGTCTTTCGATAAAAACCCCCGTTGTGTTGGGCGGAGATGAATCGAATACGGGAACTCTGAAGGAGATTTCCAAGTCTGGCAGAATTGCCAATGCGTACAACGCACTGATTATGGCTGATCAAGTTTCCCATGGAAAATTAAAATTAAACTTAGATGCAAAATAAAATTGGACTAGCTATTGGATTCTGGGCCTTGTTGTGGGGATTTACGGCAATGGCCCAGCAAGGAGGCTGCTATTGGCAACAACACGTAGATTACAACATGGACGTCTCCATGGACGTAAAGAACTACCAATACACCGGCACCCAGTCCTTGAAATACACCAATAATTCACCGGATACCCTACGAACCGTATTTTATCATCTATACCCCAATGCTTTTCAACCGGGCAGCGAGATGGATGTTCGCTCCCGGACCATTTCGGATCCAGATTCCAGGGTAAAGGATAGGATAAGCAAATTATCGCCTTCGGAGATCGGATATCTAAAGGTCAAGGATCTAAAACAGAACGGCAACGCGGTGACCACGGAAGTAATGGGCACTATCCTTAAGGTAGACCTTAGCCAACCTATCCTTCCTGGACAGACCGTTACTTTAGATATGGAGTTCGATGGCCAGGTACCGGTACAGATACGTCGTAGTGGCCGAAACAATGCCGATGGGGTGGCGCTTTCCATGTCGCAATGGTATCCCAAATTGGCCGAATACGATTTTGAAGGTTGGCATGCCGACCCCTATATCGGTCGGGAATTCCACGGTGTTTGGGGAGATTTTGACGTAAAAATCACATTGGACAAAAGCTATGTTTTGGGGGGCACGGGCTACCTTCAGAATCCAGATGAAATTGGGTTCGGTTATGAAACACCAGGGACCAAGGTCAAAAAACAAAAGGGCAAAACCAGAACCTGGCACTTTAAGGCGCCGATGGTCCATGACTTTACCTGGGCAGCAGATCCCGAATATATTCACGACACCTTACAGACCCCGAGCGGGGTCACCTTACATTTTTTGTACAAGGGAGACTCCACGGTGGTCGCGAATTGGAAAAAGGTACAGCAACCCTCTGCGGATCTTCTAAATTTCTTCAATAAAAATATCGGTCCCTACCCATGGAAACAGTATTCCATTATTCAAGGCGGTGACGGGGGTATGGAATATGCCATGTGCACCCTAATTACCGGTGGCAGCAGATACGGTGGACTTTTTGGAACCGTGGCCCACGAAATGGCCCATGCCTGGTTTCAACACTTGTTGGCTTCGAACGAATCCGAACACCCTTGGATGGACGAAGGCTTTGCCTCCTTTATCGCTACTTTGGCGAAAAACAGCATGGCAGAAAAGCCTAGCGACCACCCCTTTGAGCAAAACTATCAATCCTATATCAATTTGGTTCACAGCCAAAAAGAAGTGCCTATGACCACCCATGCGGATAGGTACGCCGAAAACAGAACCTATTCGACTCAGTCCTATGTTAAAGGTTCCATCTTTTTATCACAATTGGGTTACGTTATAGGACAGGATAAATTGATGCGGACCTTACATCGGTTTTATCGGGATTTTAAGTTTAAGCACCCCACCCCCAATGACATCACGCGTACGGCCGAAAAAGTTTCCGGCATGGAATTGGGCTGGTATCTGAACGATTGGACCCGAACAACCAATACGATAGACTACGGAATTAAAGAAGTGATTTCGGCCGGGGATAGCACAAAAGTTACCATGGAGCGCATCGGGCTAATGCCAATGCCCGTGGATGTGTTGGTTGTATACAAGGATAATACACAGGAAACTTTTTATGCCCCATTGCGGATGATGTACGGCGGCAAGGAAAATCCGTATCCAAACTTAAAGAGAACCGTATTGCCAGACTGGGCCTGGGCCTACCCTACTTACGAATTTAAGATCGATAGACCTCAAAACGACATCATGGCGATCGTCATAGACCCTTCCCAGCTCATGGCCGACGTGGATTGGGAAAACAACATTTGGCAAGCCGCACCCTAGATTAAGTTATAGGTCAATGGGTAATGGTTTGATGGTTTGATGGTTTGATGGTTTGATGGTTTGATGGTTTGATGGTTAAAAAACCAAATTTTATAAACTTATAAACTTTATTCTGTCTATTTTTTATGGTCTTGGTTCAAGCCACTTGAAGTTGAGCAGGTACTTACCGGCTCAACAATCGCTCAGGTAAACCCCGACGGCCAGACCGCCCTCTGAAGTCTCCTTGTATTTGGAACTCATGTCCTTTGCGGTTTCCCACATGGTATTCACCACTTTATCCAATGAGATCTTGGCATTGTCGGGATTGGTATCCAGCGCCAATTCCGCCGCGTTGATCGCCTTGATGGCTCCCATGGAATTTCTTTCTATGCACGGGATCTGTACCAACCCCGCTATAGGGTCGCACGTAAGGCCCAAATGGTGCTCCATCGCAATTTCCGCTGCCATTAAAACTTGCTGAGGGGTACCGCCAAGTAATTCGGTCAACGCCCCGGCAGCCATCGCCGACGACACCCCGATTTCTGCCTGGCACCCGCCCATGGCCGCGGAGATAGTCGCACCTTTTTTAAAAATACTGCCAATTTCCCCCGCCACCAAAAGAAATTTTTTGATGTGTGCAAAATTGGCCTCGTGGTTTTCGATGACCATATAGTACATCAAAACCGCCGGAACCACCCCGGCACTTCCGTTGGTAGGAGAAGTAATCACCCTGCCCAAAGAGGCGTTAACCTCGTTCACACCTAAGGCAAAACAACTGACCCATTTAAGGATCTGCCGGAACTTCACCTCGGTCATTCGAATGGTTTGCAACCATTCCATAGGATTGGAGTAGGAAAATTTCCCCGTTAATTGCCTGTGCATTTCATAGGCACGTCGGTGCACATTTAGACCCCCGGGCAAGGTACCTTCCGTATGGCAGCCCAGAAACATGCTTTCTAGCATTGTATCCCATAATCGGTGTATCTGGGTGTCTATTTCAGCATTATCCCGTAAAGAAAGTTCATTTTCCAGGACCACCTCGGAAATTGCCCTATTCTGTTGTCTGCAATAATCAAGAAGCCCTGCCCCGTTTTCTATGGGATACGGAAAGGCGTGGAAAACTTTCAAATTCCTTTTAGAATTTATCCTTTCCTTTTTAACCACAAAACCACCGCCTATGGAATAATAAGTCTCCTTAACACTCTTGCCCGTAGTTAGCACTGCCCGGAATACCATTCCATTGGCGTGGAAGGGTAAAAAATTCCTGTGAAAGATTAGATCGGAATCGGGATCAAATGGGAGATCGATTTCCCTATCAAACAAGAGGGACTTGGTACCCTTAATTTCCGAAATGGTCTTTTGAATGTCACCGATGGGGAAATATTCTGGATCGGCACCCATTAATCCCAACATCAGTGCTATGTCTGTCGCATGTCCCTTGCCCGTTAAGGAGAGGGATCCGTAAAGGTTAACCTCGATCTTTGTCACCTCTTTAAACAAACCCTTTTCCCTCAATTCCCGAATCCAGCGTTCTGCAGCCCGCCAAGGCCCCAACGTATGCGAACTCGATGGCCCAACGCCTATTTTTAACATGTCGAAAATACTGATGCTTTCCATCTGTCGATTCCTTTTATCAAAGATACCACTTATTAAATTCTGAATTCATAATTCAGAATTTTTGATCTAGTTGATGGCAAATAGATTAAATTCCTATCCTCATACACTTAGAATCGTATAAACTCTTAAACACATAAACTTTTTGAGCTTGCACTTGAATTTGTCCCGATAACTATCGGGCTTGGGCTTGAGTTTGAATTTGTATTTTAAAATGACATCATGTCAGTTTTTTGTGCTTGGCATATTGTTTGACATTTCCCTATCGATCAGAAAAAAATAAAACACTAATATTTAAGCAATAAGATATGAGTAAGATTATAGGAATAGATTTAGGAACAACCAACTCTTGCGTCTCCGTTATGGAAGGTAACGAGCCGGTAGTTATCCCGAACGCCGAGGGTAAAAGAACTACTCCATCCGTTATTGCCTTTGTAGAAGGAGGTGAGATCAAGGTCGGAGACCCTGCCAAAAGACAGGCGGTTACAAATCCGCATAAAACGATATACTCCATAAAAAGATTTATGGGCAATAAATATTCCGAATCCAAACAGGAGGTGGAAAGGGTTCCTTATAAGGTAGTAAAGGGCGACAACGACACCGCTAGGGTAGATATTGACGGTAGATTGTACTCTCCCCAAGAACTCTCTGCAATGATTCTGCAGAAAATGAAAAAAACCGCCGAAGATTATTTGGGGCAACCCGTAACCCGTGCGGTTATTACGGTTCCCGCCTATTTTAACGATTCCCAGCGCCATGCAACCAAAGAGGCCGGGGAAATCGCAGGCCTTACCGTAGAGCGTATCATCAACGAACCGACCGCCGCCTCTTTGGCATACGGGCTCGAGAAAAAGCACAAGGATCAGAAAATTGTGGTATTCGACTTCGGTGGAGGAACCCACGACGTTTCCATTCTTGAATTGGGCGACGGGGTATTTGAAGTGTTGTCCACCGATGGGGATACCCATTTGGGCGGTGATGACGTGGATCAAAAAATAATCGATTGGTTGGCCGAGGAGTTCCAAAAAGAAGAGGATATAGACCTACGCAAAGATCCTATGGCACTGCAACGTTTGCGTGAAGCTGCGGAAAAAGCTAAAATAGAATTGTCCTCTACCTCCCAAACAGAAATCAATCTCCCCTACGTAACCGCTACGGCCACGGGACCAAAACACTTGGTTCGTACCCTAACGCGAGCCAAATTTGAGCAATTGATCGAGGATCTGGTAAAGAGGACCATTAAACCATGCGAAACCGCTTTAAAAGCCGCGGAATTAACCAAAAGTGATATCGATGAGATTATTCTCGTTGGTGGATCAACGAGGATACCGGTCGTACAGGAAGCCGTAGAGAAATTCTTCGGCAAAAAACCCTCCAAAGGTGTTAACCCGGATGAGGTGGTCGCTGTTGGTGCCGCTATCCAAGGTGGGGTACTTACCGGAGATGTAAAGGATGTACTGTTGTTGGATGTAACACCGTTGTCCTTGGGTATAGAAACAATGGGCGGCGTATTCACCAAATTGATAGAGGCCAATACCACCATTCCTACAAAGAAATCGCAAATATTCTCCACCGCTGCCGACAATCAACCTTCTGTTGAAATACATGTGTTGCAGGGAGAAAGGCCCATGGCTACGGACAATAAAACGATAGGGCGATTCCATTTGGATGGTATACCACCTGCCCAAAGGGGAACGCCACAGATAGAGGTTACCTTCGATATCGATGCCAATGGTATCATCAAGGTTTCTGCAACCGATAAGGCCACTAACAAATCCCAAGATATCCGTATCGAGGCGTCTTCTGGCCTGACCGAGGAGGAAATCAAGAAAATGAAGGCAGAGGCGGAAGCTAACGCCGAGGCCGATCAAAAAGCCAAGGAAACCGCCGATAAATTGAACGAGGCCGATAGCATGATCTTCCAGACCGAAAAACAATTGAAGGAATTCGGCGATAAATTGTCCGACGACAAGAAAAAACCCATTGAAGAGGCTTTGGAAGAACTAAAAAAGGCCCACGCCGGTAAAGACTTGGCGGTAATTACTCCTGCTTTGGACAAGATCAACGAAGCTTGGAAAGCGGCCTCCGAAGAAATGTACAAAGCACAAGCGGATGCACAACCTGGTGGCGGGGCCTCCCCTAATGGAGAGGACACCGCAACGTCTGGTGGAGAATCCAAGGAAAGCGACAATGTTGAGGATGTAGATTTCGAAGAGGTAAAGTAGTTTCGCTCTACATTTAAGGTCCTTTAACTGCATTGTGATCGTTTTGAAATCGGTTGTTATTTACTCTGTGGTAGATGGTTTTCAGATCGGACGACGATTCGTATTGACAAAAATTAAACACGACATAGATTTTCATAAACCCGTCAGGAATAAAAACTTGACGGGTTTTTATGTTTTTCGGATGTAGACTTGGCATTTGGTCGAACCATTTTTTATGTTGATGGAATATAGCTTAATTTTGAACATGGAAAAAAACTACCCGCTTCCTTTTTTATGGGCGCCTATGCTTACTTTATTAAGTGTAAGTATTCTTTTGGGGCCCGTTGTTTTGTCTGCCCAAGAAATCAAAATCTTTACCTTGAAGGACTTTGATTTGCACGGCGAGGTAAAATCATGTCTGGTGGTTACCGACTACGGCAAGGAAGAATATGACTTTGCTCCCAATGGGTTTTTAACAAAATCGGTTACCAGATACAACGATACCGATTACGATATATCTTCCTTTAAATACCAAAACGGTCAATTGTTGGAAAATCGGGTCGAAAATTACAGAAACGGCACCCTGGATAAAACTACTTCCCTGGTCCATATTTACACGATGGATACCACCGCCCTAAAAAGAATTTCAGAAACCGTTTTTTCATATAACAAGGAGTTTTTGGGCAGATATGAATACGAATACGATTCGATAAATAGACTTGTAAAAATAAGGCAGGTAGACAATGAAGGAATCGATGAATCCGATATAGAATATACCACCTTTAAGGGGGAAACAACAAAAACGTACTCCTTAAACGGGGTGATCCAAAAATCTATAAGGATTTCCATCAAAAAAGGGAAAAACAACACGGAAAATCGGGTTGAACTGACCAAAAAGTTTCTAGGAGGAGACGCAATCAATGCAACCGAAAAGGTTTATAACGCAGACAATAGAATACTTTCGGAGGAAACCTTCATCTTTGATGCCGAGACCAAGAAATTTGTCTCCCAACAAATCTTGTTATATCATTATGACGATTTAGGAATACTGACCGAGTTGAGGATCAAAACCCCGAATACCGAATCGGTTAAAAACTATATTTATCAATTTGATGATGGCGCCACGGGCAATTGGATAAAGAAGATCGTTACCCCGGACAACAGTTATATTACCCGTAAGATCCAATACTACGCCCCAGTCGTTATAGAGGACAAGCAGTAGTAAGATAGGTTCGGAAACTTATCTCGGGAATTTATCGATTTAAGTATTTTCAACCCGCTGGTTTTATAATTAATATTGATCTGCTATCTTGCGAATTTTAATTTTAGTGCAACCCACAGATGATAACAAAGAACATAGCTTCCCTCGCATCCATTGCTTTGCTACTTTTATGTTCCTGTAAAACGGATTCCAAAAAAGAAATCGTAGATGCGAAAGCAACCGAAGCCCACGCCGGGTTTGCAGACAGTTCCACCGGCAAGCCATTGGAAACGGGACACAGGAACGCCCCGAAGGGCATGGCGCATATTCCCGGGGGTATTTTTACCATGGGGAGTCAAGACCCCAATGCACATCGAACCGAAGGACCGGCCTATTCGGTGCAATTATCCAGTTTTTATATCGATGTGACCGAGGTTACCAACGCCGAGTTCAAAAAATTTGTAAAGGAAACCGGATACGTTACCGTGGCCGAACGGCCTGTTGATTGGGAAGAACTGAAAGTACAACTTCCGCCAAATACCCCAAAACCTGCCGATAGTCTCCTACAACCGGGTGGTTTAATCTTTGATCCCATCCCCAATGTGGCAAACCTAAATGATATTTCCCAATGGTGGGCATGGAAAATCGGAGCTAATTGGCGGCATCCCCATGGGCCTGGGAGCGACATAAAAGGAAAGGACCACTATCCCGTTGTTCAGATAGCCTTTGAAGACGCGGAAGCCTACGCCAAATGGGCCGGAAAAAGATTGCCTACCGAGGCGGAATGGGAGTACGCCAGCAGGGGCGGACAGGCAAACCACGCTTTTGCTTGGGGAGATGAACTTACCCCCCATGGCAAATTTTTGGCAAATTTCTTTCAGGGAACCTTTCCATCCGGCAACAGTTCGGCAGATGGATTTGCCGGGTCGGCACCAGTGGCAAGTTATCCCCCAAACGGATATGGATTGTACGATATGATCGGTAATGTATGGGAATGGACCTCCGACTGGTACCGACCAGATTCTAATGCGAGGAATAAATTGGCCTCCAACGGAGGGATCTGTAAAAACCCTACCGGTCCAAAACAAAGTTATGATCCCAATGACCCAAACGTGCCCAAACGCGTAATCAAAGGGGGTTCCTTTTTATGCAGCGAACAATATTGCAGCAACTACCGGCCAAGTGCCAGAATGGCCTCGGCCTACGATTCGGGACAAGAACATTTGGGATTTAGATGTGTACAGGATCTGGATGTGGGGCAGTAAAATGCGTGGTACTAGGTAATAAGATTGAGGCGTGAAATAAAGATATGAGGTGAACACGGGCTCATTTACTCCCCCTGTAACTTCTAGAATCTCTATTTTTTCCTAAAAACCTCTAGTTTTCTGCAAATTCCTTCAGTACCGCTAATACATAATCCAATTCTTCCTTGGTGTTGTATTTAGAGAAAGAGAAGCGCAGGGAGGGCTTTTTAAGTTCCTCCACCGGTAAGATTTCCGATAGTACGTGCGACCCCATATCACTTCCAGATTGGCATGCACTGCCCTTGGAACATGCAATCCCCTTTAAATCGAGATGGAACAGGAGCATCAGTGATTTTTCTTGGCTAAATGGCAGGCGTACATTGACCAAGGTATAGGTACTTTTGTCCAAATCTCCCGAGAAACCATTGAATTGGGCTGTTGGAAGGGTTTGCTTCAAGCCATCGATAAAATACTGTTTCAATTTGGTTACATAGGCTTGTTCCTCTTCCAAGTTCCTATAGGCCTCAATAAATGCGGTCTCCAGCCCGATGATATCATGGAGAGGTTCGGTACCTGCACGAAAGCCACGTTCCTGGGATCCACCTACGATAAGCGGCCTAAGTCCCGTGTTTTTCTTAATATAGGCAAAACCCACGCCTTTGGGTCCGTGGAATTTATGGGCGGCAGCGGTCAAAAAATCGACGGGCACATTCTGAAGGTCCCAAGGATAGTGTCCAATGGATTGCACCGTATCCGAATGTAAAAGGACGTTGTATTTTGCGCACAAATTGCACACGGCTTCAACATCCATGATATTTCCGATCTCATTATTGATATGCATCAAACTGACCAGCTTTTTGGAATCGTCCTGCTGCAACAATTTTTCCAAATGTGATAATACGGGGTTGCCAAATTGATCCAAATCAACAAAATAAAGGGCAATACCGTACTCCCTTACCATTTCTTCGGCAGAATGCAGGACGGCGTGGTGTTCGATTTTAGACGTAATCAAAGTCTTCACCCCCAAATCCCGAATGGCACTTCTGATGATCATATTGTCGGCCTCGGTACCCCCCGAAGTAAAAATAATCTCCGAAGGCAGGGCGTTTAAGGTTTTGGCAATGGTTTTTCTGGCTTTTTCAATGGCAGTCTTTGACGTACGGCCATAACTGTGGACAGAAGAAGGGTTGCCGTAATATTGAATCAAGGCGTCCTGCATTTTTTCAATTACCTCTTCCCTTATACGGGTAGTTGCAGCGTTGTCCAAATAAACGTTTCTCATTGTCATGGATATATTGAGCGTGTCTTGGGTTTTTCTTTTACCTGACCCCGAAGCTTCAGGGTCACCACTCGCCCGATCGGGTACGGCCGGGAAGTCTCCGTTCTCGACTCCAAACCAAAACTCAAGACGGGTTCATTCTACATATTTCGCAAAATTAGCACTTTCAAAACTGAAATTATCCAAATGAAAACAAAACCTTTAGGATTCTGAGCCAGAATTGATTTAAATTTGCGTCATGCAAAAAATAGTACTTATTTCCTTTTTGTTCCTAATGGTTTCCTGTAATGATGGGGATCTGCAAATTGAGACGATCGATTTTGATAATAGTGCCTTGCAATACTGTGGTCCGGCAACTACGATTACCACCGTTTTTTTTAAGATCAACCAAGACGAAACCTTGATCCTGGACCTTCAAAGTGGTATTCTTAAAAATCAGGTATCCGATAGCGTTATTGTCAGCACGGTTCCAGACCAATCCCAAATCACCTATCGTATCTTTTCCGACAACGTGACAACGAATTATTTCTGTGACGCCATTCCTCCGATAACACCGGTGGTGCTACAGGAAATTAACGGAGAAGGAGGGGAAGTACAGATAACGACCACAACAAAGGATAGCATTACATACGACCATATGATCAAACTAAGCGGTATTTCCCTAGTGGATGACTCGGGCCACAGGATTACCGATCTTCGCATTAACGACTTTGGCACTTATTCCACTAAAGTCCCCGGATCTTAGAGGTTGTAAAGCAATCTGAAATAAAACCCGAGCCTTGAACCTGTAACACCTGGAAGGACGGGATATTACGAATTCCGATAAATATACACTTCCGTGGCACCTAAACCATATTTTTGATAGTCCGCATCGTAGTACTTTACATTATCGTACCGTTTAAACAAATAGTACAGTTCTTCCTTTAGTACCCCTTCCCCTACCCCGTGGATAAAAACTACCTTTTGGATGCGTTTACGGATAGCAAATTCTAATTGCCGTTGGGCGGCCTCCAACTGAAGGTTTAACATGTCAAAATTGGTCAGGCCCTTGATGGAAGGCACCAATTGACCTATATGTAGATCTACCTCCATCTTTGGAGCATACCGTTCCTTGGTCTTTGAGGGTTTGGAAATATTCCTTTTTGGAATTTCCTTTTCGGCCTTGCTCCGTGCCACTTCCAAATTGGATATCCCAAAAGAGTCCTCAATATTTATTCTTATCAATTCGGAAGGCTCAAAATTTAACGGAAACCCATCGGTGGTTTCAATGGTTATTTGGCCTTGGGTAATTTGAACGACGCGTCCCGTAATTGTATCATCCAAAACAGCGACCTTATCCCCTATTTCAAAGATCTTCTTTTCCATTTTCTTCTTCGTTTTGATCCCTATCCCTGATCCAAACTTGGGTAGACTTGTATAAGCCGTACATCATCAAGACCAACCCGATGCCCAGTACATACTCTTTCGGAAAATAATATTCCCCCACTCCAATAATTAAGGCCCCCGTTACGATAAGTAAAAAATAAATGGTCCGTTTTGTTTTCATTCCACAAAAATAATGTTAAATTTCGGTACAGGAATCCGCGTTCGATGAAAATATCCTTAGCCGCAGTTTTGTATACTTTAAATGGTTTTATGATTCCATGCCTGAATAAAAAAATCTTTGGGGTAGATTGTCCTGGTTGTGGGATTCAGCGTTCGGTCGCTCTTTTGCTGGAAGGTAATTTTGGGGAAGCGTTTAAAATGTATCCAGCTATTTACACCTTAATTCCCTTGATGGCCATTTTGTTATGGGATAATTTTCGTCCTTTAAAACATGCAAATACGATCATCATCACGTTTACAACATTAAGCATTGTATTAATATTGATCAATTACATCCTTAAATTCATATAGAGCCCGTTCTGGATTTTTTTGTTAGCCCCGAATTTTCTGGATTATAGTCCATTTTTGATGCCGTACGTGGAACAATTATAAAGCATAGCCAAAGCTACGGTTCAATATTTAAACTGGGCCGGATGGGAAGGCCAGCGATTTGGCATTTGAAAAAGGAGCCAAATGGAGCGTTGGCCGCCCAAAAAAGTGCCTTGAAAAATAATTGACGAACCCTTAAACAGACTCTTATTACCAATTAAACCTAGAAATTATGGAACAACAAAAACTACCCAATGTAACCTTGGCCCTCGTATTGGCAATACTTTCCTTCTTATGCTGCTGTATTGGCGGTTTACCTGCAGTAATTCTTTCTGGAATTGCTTTTTTCCTCCTAAGCAACGATGAGAAGAAATATCGGGAAAATCCGGAAATCTATTCGAATTACAATCAATTGAAAACGGCCAAGATCGTAGCCATCATTGCCTTAGTATTGGGTGTCCTTTATTTTATCTATACGTTCTATGCCATTTCGCAAATGGGAGGTTGGGAAGGCTATATGGAAAAAGTCAGGATAATGACCGAACAATACGGGATAGAGGAGTAAAACACCATTTAAATATGAACCAACGACCGCTCCCTGGAGCCAGTACCGTATTGACCATGGGCATCATTGCCCTGATAGGGTCCCTAACCTGTTGCGGCCCATTTGCTGCGATTTTCAGTATTATTGGCCTTGTACAGGCCAAGGAGGCCGAAAAGGTTTACCAAGAGGAGCCCGCCGATTATACCGGCTACGAGAACGTAAGAACCGGTAGAATACTGGCCTATATCGGGTTGGCAATTTCCATTGTACTCCTATTGCTGTCCATGCTCTATTTTGGTGTAATCGTAGCCCTCCTTACTTCCGGGGAATTTAGCTAGTGCTGTGTGTAGGTTAAGCAATCGTTATTTTTTGCCAGAACAAGGCTTGGATCGGCTAAAATAGGTTTAACACAATACTAGCACATTTACCATATAGAAAAGCTCCCGAAAAACCATGGTTATTCGGGAGCTTTTTAGTTTTTACTTATTTTGTTGGCCTAGTTGGCCACTTCGCTTATAAATTTAATTCTGTAGAGTCTCAATTCCTCGTCCTCATAGTCGCCTTCAAACTCCTTTTGGGCCTCTTCAATATGATCGTTCGTCGCCTCTAGGAAGTAATCGTGTATTTCCTCTTGTTGGTCCTCGTCCAAGATTTCGTCGATCCAATAATCCACGTTCAATTTGGTGCCGCTAAAAACAATCTGCTCCATTTCCTGGATCAATTCTGTGAGACTCAATCCTTTGGAGGCAGCAATATCATCCAAAGGCAATTTTCTATCAACATTTTGGATGATGTACAACTTAAGTCCGGAATTGGCTCCCGTACTCTTCACCACCAGATCATCCGGTCTAACAATATCGTTCTCCTCCACATAGTCGGCGATCAACTTTATAAAAGGTTTCCCATATTTTTTCGCTTTTCCATCGCCCACTCCATGAATATTTACCAGTTCGTCCATTGTGATTGGGTATTTTAGGGCCATATCCTGTAATGAGGGGTCTTGAAAAACGACATAGGGAGGCACGCTAAGTTTTTTTGCCTCACTTTTTCTAAGGTCCTTCAAGAAACGCAACAAGGTTTCATCGGCCACCCCGCCCGAAGATTTTGCCGCACTCACAATGGCATCATCGTTCTCCTGGTTGTACACATGATCCATGGTCATCATAAAGGAGGTCGGCTTCTTTAAAAACGCCTCGCCCTTCTTGGTCACATGCAGAATCCCGTACTGTTCTATTTCCTTTTTTAGGAGACCTGCCACCAACACCTGCCGGATAAGGGCCATCCAATATCCTTTATCCTTACCGGAACCTACACCGAAAAAATCCTTTTCATCGGTCTTATGGGACGCTATAATGGCGTTGACCTTACCAACCAAGGTTTTTACGACTTCTTTGGATTTGAACTTTTCATGGGTTCCCTGGACCACACGGATCAATTTTAGAACGTCATCCTTGGCCTCTTGTTTTTCTTTAGGGTTACGGGTATTATCGTCCATGTCGGCACCTTCCCCGTTAACTTCGTCAAAGTCTTCCCCAAAATAATGAAGCATGAACTTTCTTCGGGACATGGAGGTTTCGGCGTAGGCGACCACCTCTTGTAAAAGCGCATTGCCGATTTCCTGCTCGGCAACGGGCTTGCCAGACATGAACTTCTCCAATTTTTCAATATCCTTATACGAATAGAATGCCAGGCAATGTCCTTCCCCTCCATCCCTTCCGGCACGCCCGGTTTCTTGGTAATAGCTCTCGATACTCTTGGGAATATCGTGATGGATTACAAAACGAACATCGGGCTTATCTATCCCCATCCCAAAAGCGATGGTTGCCACCACTACGTCCACTTCTTCCATTAAAAACATATCCTGATATCTAGAGCGGGTCTTACCGTCGAATCCTGCATGATAGGGAACCGCGCTTACCCCGTTTACTTGTAAAACTTGGGCCAACGCTTCAACCTTTTTTCGGCTCAGACAGTAAATAATCCCAGATTTTCCAGAGTTCTGTTTTACAAAGCGGATGATATCGGCTTCTATATTTTGGGTCTTGGGCCTTACTTCATAATACAGGTTTGGCCTGTTAAAGGAAGCCTTGAAAACCGTAGCACCGGTAATCCCAAGGTTTTTTATCACATCCTCCTGTACTTTTGGCGTAGCGGTGGCCGTAAGCCCAATTATTGGGATACCCTCCCCCAAACGATTTGCGATCGACTTAAGGTTCCTGTATTCGGGCCTAAAATCATGGCCCCATTCGGAAATACAGTGCGCCTCATCAACGGCCATAAAGGAAATCGGGACCGAATGCAGAAAATCTACGTATTCTTCCTTGGTCAAGGACTCCGGGGCAACGTAAAGCAGTTTGGTAACACCCCCGCTTATGTCCATCTTCACCTGCCTGACCTCTGTCTTTGTCAATGACGAATTTAGAACATGGGCCACCCCGTGATCCGAAGATACCCCGCGTATGGCGTCGACCTGATTCTTCATTAAGGCTATCAAAGGTGAGACTATTATGGCAGTACCCTCCTGCATCAGGGCGGGAAGCTGATAACATAGGGACTTGCCCCCTCCCGTAGGCATAATTACAAAAGTATTCTTTCCTTGTAAAATGTTGGTGATCACATCTTTTTGAAGACCCTTGAACTGGGTGAACCCAAAATATTTTTTCAAAGCGGCATGTAAATCAATCTCATTCAAAGCTATACCGTTCATTGCTGTTTTATTATTATTTCCCCATTTCAATGCGAAAATTGAAAATATTAAGATACGGTTTTTTGTACGTATGGGAAATAAATCGTGTTAATTTATTTTGATGGAATTTAAAATAGGTTGCAAAAGTAAGTTAGAACCTGTCTTGAATAATTGTTTTAAACCGAGAACGATGGCCTCCCTCCCGTAACGCAACGGACGGGTTGTGACCTTATGAAGCTATTTTTGGTTGCATAGCCATAGCTACGGAAGCTAAAAATAGCAAAATTAGGGTGCAAATTGCGAAATTCGTAGGTAAAAGAATAACTCAAGACGAGTTCTTTATGTAATTTTACGAACTTAAAGATAACACATTCCATCAGGAATACAATACCTAATCATACAATTACCTTGAGCGACCCAAAAGCTATACTTGCCATAGCAAGACGAACCATTGAAACAGAGGGACGGGCAGTCGACAATTTGATTTCACAACTGGATGACGATTTCCCAAAGACGATAAATACGCTATTGGAATCCAAGGGAAGGGTAGTCATTACAGGGGTTGGCAAAAGCGCCATAATAGCTTCCAAAATAGTAGCTACCCTGAACTCGACCGGAACCCCGGCCATTTTTATGCACGCTGCGGATGCCATACACGGGGACCTTGGTACTGTACAAGGGAATGATGTGGTTATTTGTATTTCCAGGAGCGGAAACACCCCGGAGATTAAAATGTTGGTACCCCTGATCAAACGGGGGAAAAATAAACTGGTCGCAATGACCGGAAACAAGAACTCTTTCCTCGCGGTTCAGTCAGACTTCGTTCTGAACACCTTTGTGGAAAAGGAAGCCTGCCCCAATAACCTGGCACCAACTACGAGTACTACCGTACAATTGGTACTGGGTGACGCGCTTGCCATTTGCCTTTTGGAACTCCGAGGGTTTAGTAGCAAGGATTTTGCCAAATTCCATCCTGGGGGAGCTTTGGGAAAGAGACTTTATTTACGCGTTACCGATATCGTTCAAAGCAATCTAAAACCAGAAGTTCATTTGGATACCGACATCCGACAAGTAATTGTTGAGATATCGGAAAAAATGCTGGGGGTCACCGCCGTTCTGGACAATAGCAAATTAGTAGGAATAATTACGGATGGGGACATCCGTAGGATGTTGTACAAATACGATAATATTATAGGATTGACCGCTAGGGATATCATGACCTCAAACCCCAAAACGATCCAAGCGGATGTCCTTGCCATAAGGGCTTTGGAAATTATGCAAGAAAAAGGCATATCGCAACTTTTGGCCATGGAAAAAGAAAATTACGTGGGTGTGGTTCACCTCCACAACCTAATTAAAGAAGGTATTATATAATGAAAACAAAACAAGATCACAATGAAATGTCCTTTCTGGACCATTTGGAGGAATTGCGTTGGCACTTGATACGTTCTACCGCCGCCATTCTTATCATTGCCTGCGTAGCCTTCCTTATGCGGCATTTTATTTTTGACACTATCATATTCGGTCCAAAAAATATGGACTTCCCCACGTATAAATTTTTCTGTAAGCTCGCAACCTATATTAACATAGATTCTGATTTCTGCGCGGAAGAACTCCCTTTTATTATTCAGAGCCGAACCATGGCCGGACAGTTTTCCGCCCATATATGGACCTCGATATGGGCAGGTTTCATTATAGCCTTCCCTTATGTAATCTATGAGTTTTGGAAGTTTATAAGTCCCGGCCTATACGAAAAGGAACGCAAGAATTCTAGGGGATTTATCCTTATTGCTTCCCTGTTGTTTTTTATGGGTGTGCTGTTTGGTTACTATATTGTCGCACCCTTGTCTATAAATTTTTTGGGTACGTACCAAGTGAGTTCTGAAGTTCAAAACCAATTTGATATCGGTTCCTATATTTCAACATTACGGTCTGCAGTCATCGCCTCTGGATTGGTTTTTGAACTCCCCATTATTATTTTCTTCCTGACCAAAATTGGACTGGTGACCCCAACGATACTGAAAAAGTACAGAAAGATGGCGTTGGTTGTAGTATTGGTATTATCGGCCATTATTACTCCTCCCGATATCGCCAGTCAAGTGGTGGTCTCTATCCCAATACTGCTACTATACCAGGTTAGTATATACATTTCTGCCTATGTTCTCCGGCAGGAAGCCAAAAAGGAGAAAAAAGCGAAGGAAGGATTGGTTAAGAAAAAATAGGATAAATGAACAAAGAGAAGAGAATATAGACATTTGGATATTAGAAATTAGAAAAAATTGAACAATCCATTCAGGGAAGACACCTGTAAACGTATAAACTTATACCCCCGTAAACTAAACGGAACCCGAACTTTACCGCAAGGATAAGCTAGGTTCAGTATAAAATTCTTAGTTTTAAGCGCTAAACCATGAAGCTCAGAGCAGAAAAAATAATGAAGTCCTACCGAAGCCGGCAGGTAGTCAAGGGTATTTCCCTTGAGGTAAACCGTGGTGAAATTGTGGGACTACTCGGACCAAATGGCGCCGGCAAAACAACCTCCTTTTATATGATCGTGGGGCTCATAAAACCAAACGGAGGGAACATCTACCTAGACAACATGGAGATTACCCATTTTCCCATGTACAAAAGGGCGCAAAATGGAATCGGGTATCTGGCCCAAGAAGCATCGGTTTTCAGAAAACTTAGCATTGAAAAAAATATTTTGAGCGTCCTGCAACTGACCAAACTGACCAAAAAGGAACAGGAAATGAAGATGGAATCGCTTATCGAGGAATTTGGTCTGGGGCATATCCGTAAAAACAGGGGAGATCTCCTTTCGGGAGGTGAGCGCAGACGGACCGAAATTGCCAGAGCGTTGGCCACCGACCCCAAATTTATTTTGCTAGACGAACCGTTTGCCGGTGTAGACCCCGTAGCTGTAGAAGACATACAACGTATCGTAGCCCAATTAAAAAACAAGAATATCGGTATTTTGATTACCGATCACAACGTACAGGAAACCTTGGCCATTACGGAGCGCTCCTATCTCATGTTCGAAGGAGGAATCCTAAAGTCTGGCGTTCCCGAAGATTTGGCCGCCGACGAAATGGTGCGAAAAGTATATTTGGGGCAAAATTTTGAACTACGCAAGAAAAAATTGGACTTTTAATCCTTCGAAAAGGGTAAAGGCAATCCAAATAACGCACTGAGCCATTTCATTTGGTTTAACACCCTTAAATACAGCTTACGCCCGAAATAGAAAAAGCGACTTTACAGATCGCCTTTTAGGTTAGAATTGTTTTAAACTTATAGTGGCCAGTAGCTATTTAGCTAAAACCTTGGCAACATACACCCAAGGCGCCTAGTTCACAAGCTGAGAGATCTACCTCACCGTGGAGACCCCTTCGTCAGTCCGCTCGTACTCCGCCAGTCCGCCCACGGCATTCGGACGGGAAAGATTTTTTCGGGCCGTCCCCCCGTGGAAATAAGTGGAGGACCCATACAACGGTACTTTTTACCAGCCGATAGTACGTACCTAACCACTGGCCTCCGGTAACTTTTTGTGTTTAAGCGAAAAAGATCTCGCGAACCTTGGGGATCGAGCAAATGGAAAATGCCCGATCCAGTTCGTGTTGTATTCGGCCATTATTTCAATTAGCGCCAATCCTGCTTCAGAAGTTCTGGGTATTTCTTTTTAAAACGTTCCAATCGGGGAATGGAAACATTTACTATATATGGATTATTGGGATGGTGCTTTTCATAATCCTGATGATAATCCTCCGCTTTGTAAAAACGGGTAAATTTGACCACTTGGGTAACGATGGGCTTGTCGTATATTTTCTCCTTTTTTAACTTGGAAATATAATCCTCGATGATCTTCTTTTCGGAATCATTTTTGTAAAAAGCAATGGAACGGTACTGAGGACCACGATCTGGTCCTTGGTAGTTTAATGCTGTAGGATCCATGGAACCAAAAAATACCTTCACCAATGATTCGTAAGAAACTTCCTTGGGGTCGTAAAAAACTTCGACCGCTTCGGCATGGTGGGTCAACCCTCGCCCCACCTCTTCGTAGGTCGGATTTTTCTCCAGACCCCCGGAGTAGCCCGAGATAGCCTCCTTGACGCCTTTTACACTTTCAAAAATAGCCTCCACGCACCAAAAGCAGCCGGAGGCAAAATAAGCTGTTTCGTATTGACCAAGCTCCTGGGTACGGACCTTTGTATCCTGTACTATGGTCTTTTTATTTTTAATTTTAGATTGGCAGCTACTAGAGACCAGCGCAATCATCGTTATAAGAATAAATTTTAAACGTCGCATACGATATTAATTTTTTTATTTAGTAGAAAAAGGCACATAATACTTACTATTATCCCAATGAAGTCGTTAACTCTGCTTCCCGGATACATCCCTTTCGTCGAAAAATGGCGGTTTTTAACGAACCCATGCAATTCCGACAAAAATTAGGCGTTTTAAACAAATACGATCCCAAATCGTAAAATCGGTACTTGTTGGAGCTTTATCCACCCCATAGGAAAAGGAAAAATTACAATTCGGCCGATTTTAGAAATTAAACCTACGATGAAAACCTATCCCATCCTATTTGCGGTCCTTTTTATGGGCTCCTATGCAGCAGCACAAAAACCACATAAAGTTAAGGAATCGATTGCAAATGAGATCAATTCACACCCTTTCCTGAACAATGAAAGCGCGGAGGGCAAACCCTTCAATATTTCAAAACAAGACGGGTTAGTGCGCCTGTACAAGTTTAAAAATTCCAGGATCAAGAAAGCACTCTCCTTTACTACCCCGAGAAACAGGGCCAAATTGGTCTAATAATTTAACCGTTACACCAAGGAGGTAAACGTTTTGCCCACTTCCTTAAAAGTAAGTATGTAATGGGTCCCTTTTTTGGTAGAATCCCTCCGAATCGTGCCTTGCAGTTGTCTAGCCAAATTGTTGATCAATTTTAGACCGAGGGATTTGGTATCCTTAAAATTTAAATTTTCTGGAAAACCCACTCCATTATCCCCAATTCTCAATACCAAGTAGTCATTTTGCCCTTGGGCCAGTGCAATGTTAATTTCCCCTTTCTCCTCTTCCTTAAAGCCGTATTTCAATGCATTTGTAATTGCTTCGTTGATCAACAGACCCAAAGGAATTGCCGTATCAATACCCAATTTTATGTTCGGAACATCTATGTTTAACATTATATTGTTGTCGGGTCCTTTTAAAGAGCGCACCAAATACTCGCTAAGTTCACGTACGTAGGGCCGGTACTCAATTTTGGACAAATCCTCACGCATATAAAGCATTTCGTGAACCATGGCCATGGATATCACCCTGTTTTGACTACTTTTAATCAGAGTTTTAACCTTGTCGTCCCCAATACTTCTGCATTGCAGACTCAACAAACTGGACACGGTCTGGAGATTATTTTTTACACGGTGATGAATTTCCTTGAGCAAGGTTTCCTTTTCTTTGATGCGCTGTTCTATCTCCCTTTTAGATTTGTATAACTTATGATGGGCCGTCAGCAAAATCTTGCCAAAAACCCCTCCCAACAGATATACCGAAAATAAGACGCTGAGAAGGCCAAAAAGATTCCTAGATTCCTCTGGTACCACATTTATAATATACTCGGTATCGTCGATGCCGGCAAAATAAATCAGGACGATGATAGACAAATTAAGGTACAGGTACACTTTACCATATCTTTGGGTAGTTGCATAGCCCGCAAAAACAATGAGTGCCAGTACAAAAATAAAGGGACTATTAATTCCCCCGCTGTACAGTGTCACAGTCACCGCCCCTATGAGGGCCATAATGGAGGTGACGTTATAGGTGACGATAATATCCCGATGCCATTTATACAATAGGGTATTCAACAAATTTACAAGGCCGAACGCCAAAAACACGTAGGGAATGATCCTTTCTATATGTAACCAATAAAGACAGATAGGACAAAACAAGAGCATCAGGGCAGAGGAAAAATAATTTACCCTAAGTGTCAGGTTAATTTTATCATTTAGGCGGTGTAGGTCTTTGGTAGGTTTGTCCATCGAGTGGTTATTTTAAACTACAAATAGATGCTTGGTTTCCATACGGGAATTCTTGAAATTGAAGGAATATACTTCTAATATACGTAATAAACATATATATGGGCAAAATCAAAAAACGACGATCTTTGAATTGATCGCCGTTTTTTGCTCTGGTTGTATTGGCACGTGTAACCAAACTGGTTTGAAAAAAGGCCTAATTATCCTCTGTTAGGACCCAATCTCCTTTATCGATTAGTGGCTCGGCCTGTTTATATTTAAGATATTTGCTTTCTCCGGACAATACATTTTTAATGGTCACCCTTTCGTTTCTTCCAATTTTCGGACGCTCCCGTACGATAGTTTCCGTTACCGGGGGCCGTCCTCCTTGGTTTTGACCGACCGCCCTACTTTGCGCCGCCATTTCATCGCTGTTGGGAATTTCTTCCTTACTGGTCTTTATATTTTCTTTGGGACGGCGTAAGTTTCTCGCTTCCTGAATTTCGTCGGTATTACCACTGGGCAGCTCACCTTTGAACAAAAAGGAGACCACTTCCTTGTTTACCTTATCGATCATATCTTTAAAAAGTTCGAAAGCTTCAAATTTATATATCAACAATGGATCCTTTTGCTCGTGCACCGCCAATTGAACGGACTGTTTTAGTTCGTCCATTTTTCGGAGATGCGTTTTCCAGGCATCGTCGATGATGGCCAGGGTAATATTCTTCTCAAAATCGGTGACCAATTGCTTTCCGTCGCTTTCGTAGGCATCCTTTAGATTGGTAACTACGTTCAGGGTTTTGGCCCCGTCGGTAAAGGGAACTACGATGCGTTCAAACTTGTTTGCGCTATCCTCATATACCTGTTTTATAACCCGGAATGCAGTTGAGGCACTACGATCCATTTTATTCAGATAGTGCTCGTAAACGGCCTTATAGGTCTTATTGGCAATTTCCTGACCGGTCAGCCTTCCAAAATCATTTTCCGAAATCGGCGATGTAATGGAGAAGTATTTAATTAGTTCAAACTCAAAGTTTTTATAATCATTTGCCCCCTTGTTGGTATCCGCAATAATCTCGCAAGTATCGTAGATCATATTGGCGATATCCACCTTAAGACGATCGCCCTCCAAGGCATGCCGCCTTCTTTTATAGACAACTTCCCTTTGGGCGTTCATCACATCATCGTACTCCAACAAACGCTTACGAATGCCAAAGTTGTTCTCCTCTACCTTCTTCTGTGCCCGTTCGATAGATTTGGTCATCATGGAATGTTGGATTACCTCTCCTTCTTCCAGACCCATCTTATCCATCATTTTGGCAACCCTATCGGAACCGAACAACCGCATAAGGTTATCCTCCAAAGACACATAAAACTGGGAACTTCCCGGATCGCCCTGCCGTCCGGAACGACCCCTTAACTGCCGGTCGACCCTTCTGGAATCGTGGCGTTCCGTACCAATAATTGCCAACCCACCGGCCTCTTTTACCGCATCGGACAATTTAATGTCCGTTCCCCTACCGGCCATGTTGGTAGCGATGGTCACAACACCCGATTTCCCTGCTTCCGCTACAATATCGGCTTCTTTTTTGTGCAGTTTTGCGTTCAGGACATTGTGGTCAATTTTTCTAATGGTCAACATCCGGGAAAGCAATTCGGAGATTTCAACGGAGGTAGTGCCTATCAAAACGGGCCTTCCCGCCCGCGATAATTGGGTAACCTCGTCTATAATAGCATTGTATTTCTCTCTTTTAGTCTTGTAGATCAAGTCGTTCCTGTCATCCCTCGCAATCGGCCTATTGGTAGGGATTTCCATAACGTCCAATTTATAAATTTCCATAAATTCCCCAGCTTCGGTAATGGCGGTACCCGTCATCCCGGCCAGCTTTTTATACATTCTAAAGTAGTTCTGTAGGGTAACCGTGGCAAATGTCTGGGTAGCCGCCTCGATCTTTACGTTTTCCTTGGCTTCGATGGCTTGATGGAGTCCGTCCGAATAACGGCGGCCATCCATGATACGACCGGTCTGTTCATCCACGATCATCACCTTGTTTTCCATGACCACATATTCTACATCCTTTTCAAAAAGGGTATAGGCCTTGAACAATTGGTTCAGGGTATGGATGCGTTCGCTCTTTACTCCAAAATCCTTAAAAAGTTCTTCTTTCTGTCTGGCTTCTTCTTCCAAATCTAGATTCTGGTTCTCAATTTTCGCGATTTCCCCACCAATATCGGGCATAACAAAGAAATCCTTGTCGCCTTCACCAGAAATATAATCGACCCCTTTGTCGGTGAGGTCTATCTGGTTGTTTTTTTCGTCTATTACGAACAACAGATCTTCGTCTACCTTGGGCATCTCCCGATTGTTGTCCTGCATATAAAAGTTCTCCGTTTTTTGAAGCAACTGTTTTATTCCCTCCTCGCTCAAGAATTTAATTAGCGCCTTATTTTTGGGAAGGCCACGATGTACCCTAAGCAAAAGGAATCCACCTTCTTTGGTATTGCCCTCCGCGATCAACTTCTTGGCTTCGGCAAGTACACCAGTTAGATGTTGTCGTTGTTTATGCACGATATCTGCCACTTTGGGCTTCAATTCATTAAATTCATGGCGATCGCCTTCGGGGACGGGTCCCGAAATGATCAACGGGGTACGGGCATCATCCACAAGAACCGAATCTACCTCATCCACTATGGCAAAGTTATGGGGCCGCTGTACCAGATCACCAGGGGTATGGGCCATATTATCCCTTAGATAATCAAATCCAAACTCGTTATTGGTACCATAGGTAACATCGGCATTGTAAGCCGCCCTTCTCCCTTCGGAATTGGGTTGATGGGAATCTATACAATCTACAGAAAGTCCGTGAAATTCAAAGATCGGGGCCATCCAGGCGCTGTCCCTTTTGGCCAGATAATTATTGACCGTTACCAAATGCACCCCATTGCCGGTCAAGGCGTTGAGATAGAGTGGCAAGGTGGCTACGAGGGTCTTTCCTTCCCCGGTTTGCATCTCTGCAATTTTCCCCTGGTGCATAGCGATTCCTCCGATCAACTGTACATCGTAGTGGATCATATCCCAGGTCACTTCTTTTCCAGCCGCATCCCAGGAGTTGTTCCAAACTGCCGTATCCCCGTCCAAGGTTACGTAATCCTTGGTTCCGGAAAGCTTTCTATCGAATTCGCTGGCGGCAACGGTCAGGGTTTCATTGTGGACAAATCTTTTAGCGGTTTCCTTTACTACGGCGAAAGCTTCTGGGAGAATTTCGTTCAGCGTTTTCTCCATACCTTTATAAGCCTCTTCCTGAAGTTTATCTATCTCCGTATAAATATCCTCGTTCCTATCGATATCGGCTGATGCCTTTGCCTCGCTTTTCAGTGCCTCTATCTGATCAAATATCGCTTTTCCATCTTCCTTTATCTTTGCTTTAAAAGCAATAGTCTTGTTCCTCAGCGCATCATTGTCTATTCCTTCCAACTCCTTTTCAAAGGAATGGATCTTATTGATAACCGGCTGTAGTTCCTTTACGTCCTTCTTGGACTTGTCCCCTACAAAAACCTTAATTACCGAATTTAATAAATCCATATTTATATTTTATATTATTCGAATTTGTCACCGTTGATATGTCGTAGTACTTTCATACCAAGCACGTATTTCCAGAAGTTTCAGAACTCCTCATGAGCAATAATAATTTCCTGCAAAACCGTCTAATGCAACCAGATTTTTTGGTTCGATCCAAAAGCACAAGATGGGCGCAATGCACAAATTCCCAATTGTTTGGGAACCAATTCTGCCAGGGCAAAATTACGTAAAAAAAAAGCCTCGTATGAGACTTTTTTGTTGTAATTCCGTTAATATTCTTAATATTCGTCCTCGTTCCAAAGGTAATCTTCTTCGGTTGGATAGTCTGGCCAAATCTCTTCTATGGATTCATAGATTTCTTCGCCTTCCTCTTCCATGGATTGAAGGTTCTCGACCACTTCTAACGGGGCACCTGTTCTGATCGCGTAGTCAATCAACTCGTCTTTTGTGGCGGGCCAAGGTGCGTCGCTTAAATAGGAAGCCAATTCTAATGTCCAATACATCGCAATGAATTTATTTTAATTTTTTGCAAAAGTAATTTTTTAACCCAAATAGCCAAGCAAATATGAATTTAATTAGACCATTTTATCAACAATTATTCTTGCCGTAATAATTGGATAACGGAAAAACATCGAAAATATTAGTCGTTTTTTTTGGGTATCCAGTTAATTTCCTCTGCCTTTAGGTCTTTGGACAACTTTCGTGCCAATACAAAGAGATAGTCGGAAAGTCGGTTTAAATATGACAAAACGGATGGGTCAAATGGTTCTTTTTCGTAAAGATTGGAAACCATGCGTTCTGCCCTACGGCAAACGGTACGAGCAATATGACAGTATGACACCGTGGTATGGCCCCCGGGAAGTACGAAATGGGTAATCGGAGGGAGTTCTTCGTTCATTTGATCCATTTCCGTTTCTAAAAGTTCAATATTGTCCCCACTTATCTTATCGATCTGCAAACGCTCCTTGCCACTTTTTAAAACGGCCTTTTTTGGGTCTGTTGCCAATTCGGACCCGATGGTAAATAATCTGTCCTGAATAAAAATCAATGTCTTTTGGGTATGTTCGTCAACCTGCTGATCGCGTATTAGGCCCAGCCAGGAATTGAGTTCGTCTACGGTACCATATGCATCTATGCGAATATTATGTTTGGCCACTCTAGTGCCTCCAAACAAGGCCGTAGTACCCTTATCTCCCGTTTTGGTGTAAATTTTCACACGTTTAAATTTTTAAAATTACCTAATAACAAATTAAATAAAAAAATTGCCGGTCAGCCAGTCTACCCATACCGTTTGGACGATGATACTGTAGGGCCGGCGTTCGGACGGGAATCGCTAGTCGGGCAGGTTGCAAATAACGCCGATTTAATTCCACCGCATATTACTACCAACTATAGGCAAACAGAACAAGCCAAGCCCGTTTATTTTTTATCCAGAAACTTACGGGATTTTTTTCCTTTCCTTCTCCTTCTGATGTTGATCAGGTTGAAAATAAAAACCAACACCAGTACGGTTAAAAGTATGTAGATCTTGTAATCCATTGCATATTACACCAACGTCAATTGACTTCAATATAGGGAATCAAATCCGAATTTTAAAATGTTCCTTGGCCTGGCCTTCCCTAAAAAATATCAATCCACCATAAAAAAAATCCAGAGTTACCCGGGTTTGGCCAGCATTTTTAATACCTTCCCATAAGGTTTCCACCTCCTTTTTCCCATGGATCCCTTTAACAAGAACCACGGTATTCTTTAGAACCCCTTTCTTATCGATGATATAGGTAGCCATATTTTCTTCGGTCAGTATATCGATATAAATAAAGTCATATGGCGCAAGGTTCAATTCCAAGGATGGGAACCTATTTAGCACTTCATCCTGAAATCGCGCGTCGACTCCCACAAACAATACATTTTTAGATTTAAAGTACGCCAGACTTTTCAGTAGCACATCCATAACCTTTCCTTCCCTGGAAAGTCTTTTTTGATATAGACATTGTGTGACAAAGTCATATACAAATGGAGAATGTACGCCGTGTTGGTCGGTAGATGACAAAAGGAATTTTAAGTGTGAAATTATACGATGCATTTGCGTTTAACTATGGCAGTTGTACGGGAACAGACTCGGGATTTTGGGAAAACACCTTGTAAGTCCCCACTCTCAACGGAAGGGAGAGGGTATTTTATAAATTAAAAATAAGACTTCCCAGCTACCCTTCCGTAAGGGAAGTTAGACGGAGATTTTATCCGAAAGCTCAAACCAGCGTTCCGTTTTGGCCTCAATGGTTCCGATAAGATCTTTGAGTTCGATGGCGAGCTTGTCTATCTGATCGCCAGAGAGCGTAGCATCGGCAAACCTATGTTGTAATTCTTCCTTTTTCCTTTCCAACTTTTGAATTTCGTTCTCCAATTTATTGAATTCCTTTTGTTCCAAAAAGGATAATTTCACTGTCTTGTCTTCACTTTTCCAAGAAATTTTGGAACCCTTATTCTCTTGATTCTGCTGTTTTTCCATGCGTGCTTCTACTGCATTGCTGTCTTCGTACGCCCTAAAATCGGAATAATTGCCCGGAAAATCCTCGATTTCGGCATCTCCGCGAAATACGAAAATATGATCTACGATCTTATCCATAAAATAACGGTCGTGCGAAACCACTAAGAGACAGCCCGGAAAATCCAATAGAAATTCCTCCAGCACGTTCAACGTAACTATATCCAAGTCATTGGTAGGTTCATCCAGGATCAGAAAATTGGGATTCTGAATTAAAACGGTACAGAGATATAAACGCTTGCGCTCCCCTCCGCTCAATTTTTCAACAAAATCGTATTGTTTTTTCCTATCGAACAAGAAGCGCTCCAACAGCTGTTGGGCCGATATTTGCTTGCCTTTCATCAGCGGAATATAGTCCCCAAACTCCCGAATGACATCGATTACCTTTTGGCCAGGCTTAATTTGGATCCCAGATTGGGTGTAATAGCCAAATTTAATGGTATCCCCTACGATTACTTTTCCCGAATCTGGCCGGTCCTTCCCTGTTATAATATTTAAAAAAGTAGATTTTCCGGTGCCGTTCTTGCCAATAATCCCGATGCGCTCTCCCTTCAGGAAATTGTACTCAAATTTTTGGAGTATAGGCTTGCCCGGAAAGGATTTGGATATCTTATGGAACTCCACCACCTTACTTCCCATGCGTTCCATATTGATTTCCAGCTGTATTTCGTGGTTCGCCCTGCGCTTGCTGGCCTTCTCTTTGATCGCCGTAAAATCATCGATACGCGACTTGGATTTCGTTGTTCTCGCTTTGGGCTGTCTACGCATCCAATTCAGTTCCTTTTTAAATAGGATCTGCGATTTATGCCGCTCTACCGCCTCCTGCGCCAAACGGGCCTCCTTCTTTTCCAAATAGTAGGAATAGTTGCCCTTATAGGAATAGAGTTGACCCTTGTCCAATTCAACGATCTCGTTACATACACGTTCCAGAAAGTAACGATCATGGGTAACCATAAACAAGGTAATATTCTCTTTGGTAAAATACTGCTCCAGCCACTCTATCATTTCCAGATCCAAATGGTTGGTCGGTTCGTCCAGAATTAAAAGGTCTGGTTTGTTAATAAGTGCATTGGCAAGGGCCAACCGCTTCTTTTGACCTCCGGACATAGACCCAATCTTCATATGGATATCCTCCAATTTTAGCTTGAACAATATCTGTTTGTACCGGGTCTCAAAGTCCCACGCCTCATGGCGCTCCATGGCTTCGAATGCTTTCTGATAGGCAACCTCGTCTTCAGGGTTCTCCAAAGCCCTTTCGTATCGCCCGATAACCTGAAGGATTTCATTGTCCGATGCAAATATGGTCTCCTCTATCGTTAAATTGGAATCTAGTTCCGGTTCCTGCTCCAGATAGGAAACACGGATTCCCTTGCGGTAATTTACCTGACCGGTATCGGGAGTATCCAGCCCTGCCACAATGTTAAGTATCGAGGTCTTGCCCGTACCATTCTTGGCGATAAGTGCAACCTTTTGATCCTTGTTGATTCCAAAAGAGAGTTCCGAAAAGAGAACCAGTTCGCCATAAGATTTGGCAATATTTTCTACCGTAAGGAGATTCATGCGGGTGTTTATTTGTTTGTTGTTAGGTGTTGGTTCCTGCTGCTGGTTAAACTTATTGCCAACTGCGACTGGCTACTTTTTTTATTTCAGGTTTCAGATATAGGGTTTCAGGTTACCAGGTTTTGGATTGATTCATTGCTGAGACAATATAAAATTAGAAACCAGAAAACATCTGCCTATTGCATATTCGACTCTCGGTTAGGACATTTTAAAAGATAAACATATCGCACCGCCAACACGATCAGCAAGGGTATGATTAGGGGCGAAAAAATCTGAATTTTAAATATCCAAAGAACGGAAGTTAACCCCAAAAGCCCCAAAAGCCCCCATAGGTAGTAATTCATCCACAGGGGAAGGATATTTTTCCTAAAGATATAGATCGCTGCGACCAAATTGAACGGGAAGGCCCAAAGTATATTAAAATTATTGGCCGTGGTAGAATGATTGGTAAAGAACCATAAAAAGAAAATTAAAAGCCCGACCAACCCGGTGATCAAAAAAAGGAAAAAGTCCATCCTACGGCTTCGGACGCTGTTTTTAAAATCTAAAACGGTGCGCAACATTACAAAAACAAAAAGAAGCAATATCCAAAATAAGGGAGTCCATAAAAAATTGGATCCGGTATTCATAGGTTTGGAATCCAATAGAACAACTTCCTTTTGGACCAAAGGATAATTGTCCAAAAAACTGTTGTTCAGCTGCTTAAATACATAATTCGGCAAAAAGGCGTGCTGATAGGGAGTTGCCTTTTTATCGATCACCGAACCCAATGCCAGATCGATTCCCAAACTGGACCAAGAGTTGGCAACCAGGTTTTGATGGATGAGCTCCCGAAAGGTATATTGGTTATCGAGATAATCATCTTGAAACTCCAAACCTTCCCCGTAAACTTTTTTGAGTACCGCTAATATTCTAGTGGCGCAATTGTCGAACAAAAAATCGTACTTGTAGTCCCTATTTTCCGGTAAGTAATTGGTTTCCAAAAATTGGAACAACTCATTGCTTTCTTTGGGGGTTAAATCCAAGATCTGCTCTTTTACCCATCTATTCTGCATTTCATATTCAAAAAGAAAGTCGTCAAAATGGGCCCTACTAAGACTGTAAATCATATTTCCCCTCGCAAAATCCACGTAAAACATTGGAGGATTAAAGTCGAAAGTGCCGTAGTTGTAAACCACATCTATCCCGAGCGATGGATCATGGACCCTAAACGCACTATGCCCAAAAGTTGTATATAGGTCTTCCCCCGCACCACAGGTCAGCACACTTATTTGTGATCGTGCCGATAATTCGGGAATTTGGGAATAGCCCCAACGGACCAACAAAAGGAGTGCAAAAAAAATGATCTTTTTAAACGGCATATAAAACGAATCTGTAAACTCCTACAAGGGACAAATATCCAAATAAATTATGGTTCATCGGGGTTTAGCTTTCCCCTTTCACTAAAAATTATATTATTTTTACGTAAATCTGCATTCGATGAAGAAGCATATCCCCAACCTGATTACCCTATTAAACGTTTTTTGCGGCTGCGTGGCCACGGTCTTTGCCGTGCTAAACCAATTGGAACTTGCCGCGCTTTTTGTTTTTCTTGGGATCATTTTTGATTTTTTGGACGGCCTCGCGGCCCGTGCCCTAAATGTTCAGAGTCCGTTGGGCCTTCAGTTGGATTCCCTGGCCGATGTAATTACAAGTGGCCTAGTTCCGGGCATCGTTATGTTCCAGTTGATGGGCATGTCGCTTGCAGGTGGTTGGAATATGGAGTTTGGAAAAATCCCAGGAGTGCAGGAATCGAGTTCAATGGTAGAACTATTCCCCTTCCTTGGGTTCCTGATCACTTTGGCTTCGGCTTATAGATTGGCTAAATTTAATTTGGACGAGAACCAGACCTCATCCTTTATCGGTCTGCCCACACCCGCAAATACCTTACTGGTCCTTTCGCTCCCCATGATCCTTTTTTATCACAACAACGACATTCTAAACCGTATAATTCTAAACCCTTGGTTTCTCACAGGGCTAACCTTTCTCTGTTCGTATCTTTTAAATTCAAACCTGGAACTCTTCGCCCTAAAATTTAAAAATTGGAGCTTTCAGGACAATGCCATGCGCTATACTTTTATTATGGTAAGCCTGATACTCTTAATTACCCTTAAATTCTTGGCAGTTCCGGCGATCATTGCTTTTTATATACTGGGTTCTATTGCGAATGGGATGTATGTGAAGAAGGATATTGTTTAAACGATAATTTTATTCACGGCTACCGCCGGCCCATATTGTTATCGGTAATAACTGTTAAGCTAAATAGATAATCCGTTAATTATAGTTCCTAATGTAACCCAATCGTAAATCCTGTGGCTATGCGCAATAATGCCCCGAAAAGATATTATCCCTTTAACCCAGCTCACTCCAAACCCTTTCGATCAATGCCTTTGTGGTCCTAATACCATCGGGTTCGTCCATATTCTCTCCTTCAAATTCGATACCTATATACCCATCAAAACCGGAATCCTTAACTATTTTCAACATTTTTTTGTAGTCGATTACGGTTTCGTTTCCTTTGGAATCAAAGGCGTAGGATTTTGCGCTTACCCCTTTTGCAAATGGCAGAAATTCTGTTACGCCCTCGCAGGGGTCATACGAATCCGTGCATTTATTGTTCTGCGTACTTCCCCATTCGGCATTGAGGCACCAATTACCGAAATCGGGTAAGGTTCCTAAATATGGATTGTTTACTTCGTTCAGAATACCGACCATAAATTTACCATCAGAGGTATGAAAACCGTGGTTTTCGACAAGGACGTTGATGTTTTCCTTTCCACCGTATTCCGCCAAACTGCCCAAACCATCGACTAAAGCTCCATGTAGTTCCTCTTTGGTTCCTTTGCCAAACGCATTTACGCGGATTGAATGGCAGCCCAAAATCTTTGCCGCGTGGATCCATTTATAATGATTTTCTACGGCTATCTTTCGGTCGGCGGCGTTCGTGCTTCCCAGATTACCTTCGTTATCGACCATTATCAATTGGCTTTTTACACCTTCATTTTCTGCCCGATTCCTCATCTCCGACCAGAATTTTGAACTGGTTGCCGTGTCCACATAAAACTGATTTACATACTCAATAGCTCCAATACCGTATGAATTTAGAGCAATTTGTGCAAAGTCCACGGCTTTAATTTTTCCTTTTACCAGGGCACGGTGCAAGGACCATTGTGCCAAGGATATTTTAAGTTCCGACTTATTGGATTTAGGGAGTACGGATTTGGCCAATTGCGACAAAATTGGTGTTGAGGTCAAGGCTAAGGTGCCCAAGGCTGTTTTCTCCAAAAAAGATCTTCTTGTGAACATATCTTAAATTTAGTGTAGGCTAAGGTATATTTTCAATTTCTTTTAAAGTTATAATTGCCTATTCCAAACTCGCCAAACTCTTTTCCAAGGTCTCAATCTTGGCCTCGGCATCGGCCTGTTTCTTGCGTTCCAGCTCAATCACCTTTGCCGGGGCATTGTTTACGAAACGGTCATTGGAGAGTTTCTTTTGTACAGACATCAAAAAACCCTTTATGTATTTGAGTTCCTCGTTGATCTTTTGTTTTTCTACCTCCACGTCCACCGCACCAGTGATCGGAATAAAATACTCATTGGATTTTACCCGGAAAGACAGGGCGCCATCTACTGCCGCGTTTACATAGGAAATTTGGCTTACGTTGGTGAGCTTTTTTATGACAACGTCCCAATCCTTGGAAACTCCTTCTTCATTTAAAAGCGAGAGTTCCAATTCCTCCTTCATGGGGATGTTCTTTTCCTTGCGGACGGTTCTAATTCCGGCGATAACCTCCGAAGCAAAAGTGAACCCTGCGATCAAATTTTCGTCCACCGATCCTTCCTTGGGCCATTGGGATACCGTCAGGGCCTCTTCCGGGGCCCGGTTTTTCATGTGTTGCCAAATCTCTTCGGTCAAGAAAGGCATAAAGGGATGCAACAATTTTAAATTCCCTTCAAACAATCGGATGACCGATTCGAAAGATTTTTTATCGATAGGCTGTTGATAGGCGGGCTTTACAATTTCGAGCAACCAAGAGCAAAAATCGTCCCATACCAACTTATAGGTCGCCATCAGGGCATCGGAAATCCGGTACTTGCTAAAATGATCCTCGATCTCGGCCAATGTCCGATTAAATTTGGACGAATACCAATCGATTCCCAATCGTGATGCTTCGGGTTGGGGCAGGTCGGACACTTCCCAGCCTTGTACCAATCTAAAGGCATTCCAAATCTTATTGGCAAAGTTTTTTCCTTGTTGGCAGAGAGCCTCATCGAACAACAGGTCGTTCCCGGCAGGCGAACTCAATAGCAGACCGACACGGACGCCATCGGCCCCATAATCGGCAATCAACTTTAACGCATCGGGAGAATTCCCGAGGGATTTAGACATTTTACGGCGTTGTCCATCGCGTACCAGCCCTGTGAGATATACATTCTCAAATGGTCTCTTGTCCCTAAACTCATATCCGGCGATAATCATCCGGGCCACCCAAAAGAAAAGGATGTCCGGTCCGGTAATCAAATCATTGGTAGGGTAATAATACTCTATATCCTCATTTTCGGGCTCCAATATTCCATTAAAGACGCTGATGGGCCAGAGCCATGATGAGAACCAAGTGTCGAATACGTCGGCATCCTGCCGCAAATCGGTCAATGTCAAGGACGGGTTTCCCGATTTCTTCCGAGCCAGATTCAAAGCTTCTTCCCCCGTTTCTGCTACAACAAAATCTTCCTGACCGTCTCCAAAATAAAACGCGGGAATCTGTTGTCCCCACCACAGCTGGCGCGAAATATTCCAGTCCCGTATATTTTCCATCCAGTGACGGTACGTATTTTCGAACTTTTTGGGGAACAATTTCACCTCACTGGTTTCCAATACCGCTTCGATAGCGGGCCGGGCCAATTCTTCCATTTTAAGGAACCACTGTTCGGACAGCCTAGGCTCGATCACTGCTTTGGTACGTTCGGAGGTACCTACTTTATTGATATGTTTTTCGGTCTTGACCAAAAAGCCTTTTTCATCCAGTTCTCTGGCTATTTCCTTCCGCACCACAAATCGGTCCTTACCGGCGTAGTGCAATCCATAAGAATTTAAGGAGGCGTCTTCGTTAAAAATATCCACGGTCTCCAGGCCGTGTTTATCGCCCAATGCTTTGTCATTTACGTCGTGAGCGGGAGTAACCTTGAGACAGCCTGTACCGAATTCGATATCGACATATTCGTCTTCAATAATGGGAATAACGCGGTTGCAGATCGGTACGATGGCTTTTTTTCCCTTCAAATGCCTATATCGCCCATCGTTGGGATTGATACAAATGGCGGTATCGCCCAAAATGGTCTCTGGCCGTGTGGTCGCTATAATCACATTTTCGTCCGAACCCTCTATGGCATAGGACAAATAGTACAACAACCCCTGCCTTTCCTCATAAATCACCTCCTCGTCGGAAAGGGTGGTTTTGGCCTCTGGATCCCAATTTACCATCCTGTACCCCCTATAGATCAATCCCTTGTTGAACAAATCGACAAAAACCTTGATGACCGAGGCAGACATATTGTCATCCATCGTGAACTTTGTGCGGTCCCAATCGCAAGAACATCCCAATTTTTTGAGCTGTTCCAGGATAACACCTCCATACTCATGGGTCCATTCCCAAGCATAATTTAGAAATTGTTCCCGGGAAAGCTCAGATTTTGGGATACCCTCCTCTTTCAATTTGGCTACCACCTTGGCTTCCGTAGCTATGGACGCATGATCCGTTCCCGGTACCCAACAAGCGTTCTTGCCCATAAGCCGCGCTTTTCGGATCAATACGTCTTGAATAGTATTATTGAGCATATGCCCCATATGCAAAACCCCGGTAACATTGGGAGGCGGAATTACTATAGTATAGGACTCCCTATGGTCGGGGACAGAGTGGAAAAACCCATTATCCATCCAGTAGGCGTACCAGTGGTCCTCTATACGTTGAGGCTCATATTTTGAAGGGATATCCATAATTTGGTACAGTTTTTGACTACCCTATTGGGCGATTTTTATTGAATTATGATAAATATTGTAATTTTGCGGTAACTTGCAGTTTTTCCAGATATGGGAAATACGAAACAAAAATAAGTAACGTTATTACATAACAAAAGTATTTTGTACCAATCTCCAAAATACTCACGCATTTAATTTAACCCAAAACATAAAATGATGAAAAAAATAGTAGTAGTTTTATTAGTTGGATTACTAGGATTTGGCCTGAAAGCACAGGAGAAAAAAGCTAAAATTGAATTTAAATCCGAAACTGTAGACTACGGCGAAGTGGCCAAGGGCAGTGATGGTGTAAGAGTCTTTGAATTTACCAACACAGGGAACGCACCTCTGATCATAAGTAAAGTAAGCTCCAGTTGTGGATGTACCATCCCTAAAAAACCAGAAGACCCTGTAATGCCCGGTAAAGTGGGCAAGATAGAGGTAAAATACGATACCAACAGGGTTGGGCCCATTAGAAAGGCAATAACCGTAATTTCCAACGCGGACACCCCTACCAAGGTGTTAAAAATTAAAGGAGAGGTAAAAGATACCTCTGGCGCAAAATAGCAGTAATTATTAATTGTGATAAAAAGGTCCGCCGAAAGTGCGGACCTTTTTTATTTGAAGATATCCTTTAACACAAAACTGAATTTTAAACTGGTATTATAACGTTCGATAAGCACCTGTATACGTTTGCCCTCCTTTTCGTTCAGCATTTTCATGACCTCCTGAAGTTTGTATTTGTAGATAGATCTGCCGTTGACAGCCAAAATAACGTCCCCTTCCTGAAGACCGGCCTCATCTGCAGGGCTGCCGGCCCGGATACCCGAAACAATAATCTCCGGTACTAGACTAAGCCTGGTGGTATTCTCAAATAGAATCTGCACATCGCCGAAAGATTTTTCCTTTTCCAACAACACCCCCTGACCGTTGGTAATCTTTTCCGCTATATAACGCAATCCGTTATGCTGTAAGTCCAGTCCACTCATATTGTACTGAAAAGGGGTGTTGAAATACCTGTTTTTTTTAAGTGTGATCTTTCCATTTGGGTAGTCGAACACAATATTAAATCTTTTTAAAAGTTCGCCACCCAGACTACCGTTTCGGTCGTCCAAATTGGACACAAGATCAAAAGCTCCCAAATGTGGAAACGCCGCTTTGGCATCATTCAGCACAAAATGTCCAATTTGAATATTGTTGATCTTGGTACGCTTGCCGTACACCTCTCCACTAAGTCCGCGCCCTAAAAAGTCCTCATAGTGCTTATCCGGTATCTCCAATCCCTTTGCCTCGTCTTCCAAGAGCCATATAGCATCGCTACTCCCCGTATCCAAGAGAAGCCTAACGGGAACATGATCCCGGTCTTCATAGGTCACCGTTCCTTCAATATACGATTTCTTGCTCCGTACTGCCAAGGGCAGCGTTTCGCTGTTCTTCCTCTTCTTATAGGAGTAAAGTTCGGGATCATAAAACCTAATAACCCGGCTGGCATAATCTATATCCACAATAAAATCCCTAAAAAGATCATATCCGATAATACCGTGGACGGGAATTCCCAAGTTTGGCGAAAAGTTGAGTTCCTTATCCAAGATCACGTACAACATTTGCCGGTTGTTCCAACCATCCCCTATTTTGAAGGTGTTGCCCTTGGAACTCAACGCTTTGACCGGCTCACCGGTACCAAGGCCCCTCAAGGAAATTTCGGTGACATTTTTCAATTGAATGGAATCCTGATTGGAAAGGTTAAAAAGAATAGGTTTGCTCACACCAGAATCGAAAATAAACGAGAGTTCGGTTCCGTTGACCTCAATAGGAATAATCATGAGATTGTTGACCAATTCGAACCTTATTTTTTGATATTTCTCCCCCTTGGGCAGGTGATATTTCTGCGCCCCGCAAAAAAAGGGTAAACACCATAAAAGAAGGACAACGCGTTTCATCAGGTAATAATAATTTACTTTAAATTGGTCAGATGTAATTATTCGCATCTTAAATAATTAATTTCCAATGCGTGTTCGTGGATTGCCAATTTCGTCATTTAACATTTCTGTCAGCGTCTAGAAACTGTAATGGCCCATCCCTTCATTTTACACAACTGATTGGTTATTAAAAGTTTGTGACTTCTAAATTTAATAAAAAAAACGGTCGACCCACAAAATTTAACATCTTATTTGGGTATTAAATAAAACTAGTAATGAACGCGTTCAATTATTGTTTTCTCCGTTTTGATTCACCATTTTTGTAAAAAATTGCATTTATGCCGTCTATTTCACAAAAGGGGCGCTCCATGCCCGAGTCCCCAATTAGAAAACTTGTACCTTTTGCGGAGCATGCCCTAAAAAAGGGCATTAAGGTAATACACCTCAATATCGGCCAACCCGACATTAAAACCCCGAAAATAGCGATGGATGCGGTAAGGGATCACGATTTGGAAATATTGGCCTACGGTAGATCCGAGGGATCTGAAACTTATAGGGAAAAGATTTCCCAATACTACCACAAACACCAATTACAGATAAGAGCCGAAGACATTATTGTGTCCACCGGAGGCTCCGAAGCACTGTCCTTTGCTATAGGAAGTATAACGGATACCGACGATGAGATAATTGTACCGGAGCCATTCTATGCAAATTACAACGGCTTTGCGACGGCAGCAGGAGCAATTGTAGTGCCCGTTGTTTCACAGATTGACAATAATTTTGCGCTTCCCCCTATCGAGGAGTTCGAAAAATTGATATCCCCCAAAACCAAGGCCATCCTGATCTGTAATCCTGGAAACCCTACGGGGTATCTCTACAGCAAGGAAGAGATAAAGAAACTGGCGGATATCGTTAAAAAGCACGATATCTTCTTGATTTCCGATGAGGTTTATAGGGAATTCACCTATGACGGAAAGGAGCACAGGTCCATTTTGCAAGAACCAGGAATGGACGAATACGGCATTATCGTAGATTCGGTTTCAAAAAGATACAGTATGTGCGGTGCCCGAATAGGGTATTTGGTTTCCAAAAACAAGGAGGTCGTAAAGGCCTCGTTAAAATTTGCCCAAGCAAGGTTGTCGCCTCCCACTTTTGCACAAATGGCGGCCGAAGCCGCCCTGGATACCCCAAATAGCTATTTTAATGCGGTAAACCGGGAATACGAGTCGCGCAGGAACATATTGCTGGATGAGCTCCATAAAATTGACGGTATTAAATGGGGACGTCCACAAGGGGCCTTCTACTGTATAGTGGAGCTACCCATAGCCGATGCCGACGACTTTGCCCGATGGTTGTTGCAAGATTACAACTTAAACGGAGAAACCGTGATGGTGGCGCCCGCTGCCGGGTTTTACGCTACCGAAGGGTTGGGAAAAAACCAGATCAGAATCGCTTATGTATTGGAGAAGGAAAGCTTAAAAAGGGCTGTCCATATTCTAAACGAAGCCCTTAAGGAATATAAAAAATTGTTTTAACAATCTCGCTAGGTCGATGAAAATTAGAAATAATGTAGCCCTAAAAAACTACAATACCTTTGGCATAGCTGCAAAAGCCCGGTTTTTTTGTGAAATTACCACTGTAAAGGAATTGGAGCAAGCCTTGCGCTTAAAGGAATATCAAAAAAAAGTTATACTAGGCGGTGGCAGCAACATGCTAATCGTCAAAAATATTGAGGCCCTGGTAATCCATATCGGACTCAAAGGCATCCATATGGTCGAAGAAAACGATGAGGTGGCCATCATAAAGGCCATGGCGGGCGAAAATTGGCATAACCTTGTCCTCTGGACATTGGAACAAGGTTATGGTGGGCTAGAAAATCTATCCTTGATTCCTGGAAATACGGGCACCGCTCCCATACAAAATATCGGTGCCTATGGTGTAGAACTCAAGGATGTCTTTGTTAGTTGCGAAGCCATGAACACAGAAACCCTGGCAATCAGGACCTTTAGCAAAGAGGAATGCCGTTTCGGTTATCGGGACTCATTTTTTAAGAAAGAAGGGAAAGGCAAGTACATAGTCATTTCCGTAACATTAAAACTCACCAAGAAAAACCACAAGCTCCAAACCTCCTACGGGGCAATTGAGGTCGAATTAAAAAATAACGGCATAAATAACCCAACAATAAAAGACATTTCAGATGCGGTAATATCTATTCGAAGAAGCAAGCTCCCAGATCCAAAAGTACTTGGCAACAGCGGTAGTTTCTTTAAAAATCCGATCCTCGACAAAAAAGAATTTGATATTTTTACCAATCGCCATCCCGAAGCTCCGTATTATAAAATTACAGAAAACGAGTTTAAAATTCCCGCGGGTTGGCTAATAGAACAATGCGGGTTTAAGGGCAAGAGATTCGAAGATGCCGGGGTGCATAAAAACCAAGCCTTGGTTTTGGTGAACTATGGGAATGCCACCGGAGCCGAAATCATGGATTTGGCCGTCTCTATTCAGGAAAATGTTTTCAAAAGGTTTAAAATAAACATTAGTCCTGAGGTCAATATTATCAACTAGTGCTACCTTCGATAACTGCGTTTCTCCTGAATGGATACTAGATATACCTGGATAAACCCCGTAAGGCAAGACTTGTTCTCGAAATTTTTAGCACGGACATCCGAGTATTTGAATAGATACCAACCAAAATTGTCGATTATTGCGAAGAAAAAGTTATAGTTTTCAAAATCAAAACATTGGGAAATATTTTGTTCTACAATCAATTTAAGAATATAACGTTTACCTTAGAGACTCTTTTGAAATATGTAAATTATTCCAAGTCCTCATGAGTATCCTCCTGGAAAAACATATCGTAGAACTACTTCAGGAGCGTAACGAGAAGGCAATTTCCCTGTTGTACGAACACTATGGCAACACCCTTTACGGTGTGGCGAACAAAGTGGTGCGGAACGAGGAGCTCGCCCAAGACGTACTGCAGGAAAGCTTTGTCAAAATCTGGAAAAATTCGGATTCTTATGATTCCTCCAAGGCCAAGTTGTTCACGTGGCTTTTTAGGATTACCCGCAACACCGCAATCGACAAGCTCAGAAGTGCGAATACAAAATCGGATAGGGAAATCCAAATGGATATTTCTAACGTATATACGATAGGTGTAGAAAGCACCGTCCCGGAGTTTTTGGACGTTCGTGAAAATTTGGAAAAAATAGAACCAAAGTATCAAATAGTGCTAGATGCCCTATTTTTTCAAGGGATGACCCAACAGGAGGCCAGTGATGAACTGGACATCCCCTTGGGCACTATCAAATCCAGATTAAAAATCGGACTTAGGGAATTAAGGAAAATATACGGCCCTTTTGTGTTGTCCTTACTTTTCGAGGTCCTTTTAAATTGAATTTGATTTTGCCAAACATGTCTGGGACGAAACGGGCCATGACATTCTGGTAATCAACAGAAATCGCGGTTCACGTACACCAAAGTTAAAGATAAAATATTCGTGGGTAAATGTTAATTGAAGAATTACCCAGGGCCGTTTAAGGCAAATAAATAACAACAGATGAAAGAGAAGATAAAATTGTTTTTGGAAAGCGATCTGCTCGAAAAATATTTGATCGGCAGCACTACTTCAGAAGAAACACTGCAGGTAGAACGCTATATTGCCATGTATCCAGAAGTTAGGGAAACCTATATAGAACTTCAGGAAAACCTGGAAACCTATGCCAAACTACACGCCTTACAAACCCCCGCAGGGCTAAAGAATCGGATTTTAGGAATGATAAGAAAAGAAAGACCCGTCAAAAAGCACTTCCTTACTTACGCTATTGCCGCCAGTTTCATCGCTTTTCTTTTTGCGGGAACGGCCTTTTTCTTTTACAACCAGAATCAAAACCTTGTTGAGAAAAATGTTATTGTTTCCAACAAAATCAAGGGTATGGAGGAGGATATGAGAAAACAGCTAGAGGATATACGGAACCAGTTTATCGTCTTGCACAATCCCCAGACCAAAAAATACCCCGTAAACGGCAATAAAAAAGCTAAAGAGCTCAAGGCCGTTGCGTATGTTAACCCAGTAAAGAAATTGTCCTACATCAATGTCAAGAACCTTCCTCATCTTCCCGAGGAACAATGTTTTCAAATGTGGGCAGAGGTCAACGGAAAAATGGTAAATCTCGGGGTGATAAAGGATTTCTCGGATAAAGATCACCTCTTGGCCTTGCCGTACGCCGATAACGCCGTTGGATATATCACCATAGAGCCCAAAGGTGGCAACCATAAGCCCACTGTTAAGAACATCGTTGCCAATATTTCTTATTGAGTTATTGGGTTATTGGGTTTTTTGGTTACCGGGTTATTTACAATCCAGGTTCAATAGACGTAATAACTTAATAAAACTGCAGCATTAAATTCATAAAGTACTTCTAAAAATGAACATCTGGTTTCCTAATTTTGTACCTTTGTACAAAGCAATTTGTTATGAAATTATTACTCTTGACAATTGGATTACTGGCATTGGCGTTCGCAGGGATCGCTATAAAAATATGGTCCAAGAAAGACGGTAGGTTTGCAGGCACCTGCGCCAGTCAAAGTCCATTTCTAAATAGCGGCAACGAGCCCTGCGGTTTTTGTGGAAAGCTTCCCGATGAACAGGACTGCAAAAAAGAAACCGTGCAGGAGGTCCAATAAACATTTCAATGATAATATTACGCCCCTCCCATCCCGATACCTATTGGAAATACATGGGAGCCACGTCCCGATACCAGCCCAAAAGCAATTTTCCGACAGGGCGCAAGCGGGCGTTTGAAAATCTGAATACGATTTTCGACATTCTAAATTTATACCCTTAGCACCAAAAACGAATTGGACAAAACCGAAGATACACTGACGTCCGTAATAAACAGGGCCAAATCTGGGAATCAAAAAGCATTTAGCACCCTTCTGGATACCTTCTGGAACGATGTATATGGTTTTCAACTCATTAGGACCCAGAACGAAAACGACGCAGAGGACATTACGGTCCAAACTTTTTCCAAGGCGTTCGACAAACTGGATTCCTATGACGATGCCTACGAGTTTAGGACTTGGTTAATCGCAATTTCCAAAAACCTTCACATAGATCTAATCCGCAAGCAAAAAAGAAACGTACTCGACGGTCCGGGCATTGCCCAAACCGATGAAATAAAAAAAGTATTGGATGAATCCCCAAGTCCCGAGGACCAGTTGATCCAGGAACAGAATCTGGCGACCCTCCTGTACTACATTAAAAAGTTAAAGCCCCATTACCAAAAAGTAATCAATCTTCGGTATTTCAATGAACTAAGCTATGCGGAAATAGCAAATCAGCTCCACGAGCCCATTAATAACGTAAAAGTAAAATTACTACGCGCCAAAAAACTGCTGGCCGAAGTAATCAAAAACGACGACTAGTTTAAACAGTAGATGCTTGGCAGTGGGCAAAAGACACTCTTTAAAGACACTCTTTAAAATTATCGCTATTGCGGTCCTATAATACTCGTAAACGATTCTGCCTAGAAACTTTGGTCCATGATCTAAACCTAACGACCTGAAACGTAAAAACACTTTCCAAAACGTTCTTCTACACCTAGTCTGTACTTTATTTAGTTTGTATATTTGTGTAAAATTTATCTAGCGAATGGAAGACGCCAAAACACTCGACCCCCCAAAAGGCAAACCCAAATGGTTACGGGTTAAACTCCCTACTGGCAAGAAATACACCCAATTGAGAGGGCTGGTAGACAAATACGACCTGCATACCATCTGTACCTCGGGCAGCTGCCCCAATATGGGTGAATGTTGGGGAGAAGGTACCGCAACTTTTATGATTTTGGGAAATATTTGCACGAGGTCATGCGGGTTTTGCGGGGTGAGGACAGGGCGTCCTATGGATGTTGATTGGGAAGAACCGGAAAAGGTTGCGAGGTCCATAAAGATCATGGGCATAAAACACGCAGTGGTCACCTCGGTAGACCGGGATGACCTAAAGGACATGGGATCTATTATATGGGCCGAAACCGTCAAAGCCATCCGACGGATGAATCCGGATACGACCTTGGAAACCTTAATTCCCGATTTTCAAGGTATCCATATACACTTAAATCGGATTATTGCGGTATCGCCAGAGGTTGTCTCCCACAATATGGAAACCGTAAAAAGACTTACCCGGGAAGTTAGGATCCAGGCGAAATACGAAAGGAGTCTGGAGGTGCTAAAATATTTAAAATCCAAAGGGGTCAACCGAACCAAATCGGGGATCATGCTAGGTCTTGGCGAAATGGAGGAAGAGGTTATCCAAACCCTGAAGGACTTGAGAAAAGCCGAGGTAGATGTCGTTACCATAGGCCAATACCTGCAACCTTCCAAAAAACACTTGCCGGTGAAAGAGTTCATCACCCCCGACCAGTTTAAAAAATACGAAACATTGGGGCTGGAAATGGGTTTTAGACACGTAGAAAGCGGCGCGTTGGTAAGGTCTTCCTACAAGGCGCACAAACACTTATTGTAATTCTTGTATGGTTACAGACGATTGAACGCCGCGATACTGCCCTAAGACCAATGGTCGTTCCCCATTGATCAACAGTCAGCAAATGGTGAAGCAACCTGGAAATACCGATAAATGTGTTTTCATTCTGGATCTGTACGTTAACCCTCGCCTTTGGGTCATTTTTTAAGGATGGTACCAGCTCAATTTTCTTCTATTAAAAGGATAAACAAATAGCATACCTATTATATGAAACAAATCAACATCGGGATCAACGGTTTTGGGAGGATTGGTCGAACTTTTTTTAGATTATTGGCGGACCACCCCCACCTAAAGGTGGTCGCAATCAATGACCTGGCCGACTCAAATACCCTGGCCCATTTATTGAAATACGACAGTATTCATGGTATATCCCGATCGAAAATCGTTGCTGGGGGTGATTGCCTTACCGTAGATGGGAATAAAATTGCAACGCTAAACCATAGATCCCCCGAAGAAATCCCATGGCATAATTACCAGGTAGATATAGTCTTGGAAGCCACGGGCAAGTTCAAGACAAGGAAAGTTTTGGAACACCATATCACGAATGGCGCAAAAAAAGTAATACTCTCGGTACCTCCAGCGGACGAGGACATAAAAATGGTTGTGTTGGGGGTAAACGAATCCTTTATTGGTCCAGAAGACGCCATTATTTCCAACGCTTCCTGTACGACCAACAATGCGGCTCCAATGATCAAGGTCATAGACGATCTCTGCCATGTAGAGCAGGCCTACATAACCACAATACATTCCTATACGACCGACCAGAGCCTTCACGATCAGCCACATCGCGATTTGAGGAGGGCAAGGGCCGCTGGCCAATCCATCATCCCTACTACAACGGGGGCCGCGAAAGCCTTGACCCGTATTTTTCCCGATCTTGCCGATGTCATCGGTGGCTGTGGCATACGAGTCCCAGTACCCAACGGATCCTTGACCGATATTACCTTCAATGTTAAAAAAGAGACGTCAATTCAGGAAATTAATGATACTTTTGAGAGAATATCAAAAAATGAACTGAAAAACATCCTTTTCTATACCGAAGATCCGATTGTTTCGGTGGATATAAACAATAGTTCTTATTCCTGTACGTTTGATTCACAGATGACCTCTGTAATTGGCAGAATGGTCAAAATAATAGGATGGTACGACAATGAGACCGGGTATAGCAGTCGGCTAATTGATCTTATCGACCTACTCAACAAGAAAAATTATCTTTGATTGGATTTTTGTCACATATCAGGCCCCTAGTTTTGCTGTTGGCATCTTTAACTTGTCAACTGGCACTGTTTTCCCAAGAGGATTCCGCTCCCAAAATTAATGTAGAAACCTACTTGACGGATGCGCGCGTATTTAGGAATCACGACAAATTAGACCTTGCACTGGAGGCCTTGAAAAAAGCCTCCGACCTTGCCGAAAAAAACGAGGATGCAAAAACACTCATCGATTGCTACAATCAATTTGCGCTTCTCTATCTAGAAATGGACAAGCAGGACAACACCCAGTTCTTTTGGGACCGCACGAATGTGCTCCTAAAGGATGTGGAATATCCCTATGGCACGGCTGTTCACAAGTATATCGAAGCTCTCTTGCTCTTTAGAAGCGGCAAAAACTTTCAGGCCATTTATATGCTCAATGAGGCCAAGCAGTTGAACAATGACCGAAACCTACTCAATTTAATAAGCCTGGCCGAGGCCAACATCTATCTAAAAATTGAAAAATACGATAGTGCCGAGAAGAATTTTAATTCCTTGGTGGTCAACAGTGATATATACGAAAAGGATTATCTGACGACCAAGGCGTACCTAGGTCTGGCCAATTTGGCAAAAAAGAACGATAATTTGGAGGAAGGTATCAAAAACGCATCCGAAGCTCTAAAATTAGCAACCTTAAACGGGTTCTACAAGCAAGTTCTGGAAGCCAATGAAATTTTAAGTTCGGATTATGAAAAAATGGGACTTTATGATTCCTCCTTGGTATACAACAAAAGGTTGCTACATCTCAAAGATTCAATTTTTACGATAGAAAAGTTAAAGGTTGAAGGAAAAACCGCGGATAATATTCAGTTCAATATTATGAGCGATCAATTAAAAAAACAAGATCAAAAGATCGACGAATTGAACGAATCTGCCAACAGATCGGAAATTACCGCAATCCTGATGTCTACTTTTATGATGATTATCTCGCTTTTGGCAATTTCGCTATATCGAAACAATCAGATAAAATTAAAGACCAACGACCTACTACTCACCAAGAACAATGAATTGCAAGCAGCCAGGGATGCAGCGGTACAAGCTATGGAAACCAAAATAACCTTCCTATCTACCGTAAGCCATGAGCTCCGGACCCCACTGTATGCGGTAACCGGGCTCACGCATCTTCTTATGGAAGAGAACCCAAGCGAAAATCAAAAAGAACATCTAAAAGCCTTGAAATTCTCAGGGGATTATCTCTTGAATTTTATCAACGACATTCTCCAAATCAACAAAATCGACGCCAATAAATTGGAGCCCTCCAATGTTGAGTTCAACTTAAAAAAGGTGTTGATGGATGTCAAGGATTCCATGAAACAAAGTATTAAATCGGACAACACAAAAATTGTTTTGGACTATGATAAAGAAATCCCCGTTCATCTGCTTGGAGATCCCCTTAAATTATCCCAAGTTTTTATGAACTTGGTCGGCAACGCCCTTAAGTTTACTAAACAAGGTGAGGTTACCCTAATTGCCAAGTTAAAGAGACTGGAAGATAACGATGCCACAATTTATTGTGAAGTAAGGGACACGGGCATCGGAATCCCAAAAGATCAACATGAAAATGTCTTTGATAGTTTTCACCAAGGATCGGTACAGATCAATAGGGAATACGGGGGAACCGGGTTGGGCCTTACCATAGTTAAAAGTCTTTTGGCACTTTTGGGCAGCGAAATACATTTGGAAAGTGAATCTGGAAAAGGGAGCTCATTTTTCTTCGAGATCAATTTAAAGTCCAAAGATGAACTACTTGACGATATCACTTTCCAGATAACGGAACAGGAACATACCCTTAGTGGTCTTCATTTACTAATTGTGGAGGACAATAGGATTAACCAGGTCATCACCAAGAAAATGTTGGCTAAAAAGGAAATAACCTCCGATATTGCCAACAACGGTACCGAAGCCATAGAAATGACAAAAAAGAATAAATACGATGCCATATTAATGGATATCCATATGCCAGGAATAAGCGGAGAGGAAGCAACCATAGAGATCAGGAAATTCGATAAAGAAATACCGATCATAGCCCTTACCGCAATCTCAATGGATGATAGCTTGGAAAGTTTCTATGCAGCCGGATGTAACGACGTGGTCACCAAACCATTTAAGCCGGAAGTATTCTACCAAAAAATCGGGGAAAATATTTTCGGGCCTAAGGTTACCGGCCAGGCTTCGTAAAGGTGGAAATGGAATTGAGCAAAACCGCTTTTCCGTCGGATAGAAATTGGTGTTTTATACCGAGAAAATAAAGTTTCCCGACCCTTCCCTGTAATCTAGAATAGTCCTTTTCGGTGGTCAACACCAGGTCCTTGGTATTAAAAAGTTCGATTTCGCTAGCGGTAAAAAAGTGATGGTCCCCATACGGCAAGTGTTCTACTGCTATCCCCGCTTCGGCTAAAAAATACAACAACGGTCCGGGGTTGGCAATACCCGTTACCAAAACAACCTTTTTATCCTTCAATGCGGTAAGGGGAAATTGCCCTTCCAGACCTTTAACCATTGGGTCGTACACCAAGGTACTAAATAACACCAGCTGGTTTTTATTGGGTTTTAGCCTATTCTTGATCTTAGTTTGCTGCATCGTTTCCAAATTTGCAGGACATTTGGTGACAACGATCACGTCTGCCCTACGCGCTTCGTTCTTGTGATCCCGCAAATTTCCCACGGGCAAATATTGATCATCCGGGTATAAACTGCCATAGGCGGTAAGCAGGATCGAAAAACTGGCGATTACCCTACGGTGCTGAAAGGCGTCATCCAAGAGGATAAGGTCGGGACTAACAGTATCTTCCAAGATACGGATGCCATGACTTCGATCAGCGTCTACAGCAACGGTGATTTGGGGGAATTTGGAAAAGATCTGAAAGGGCTCGTCACCCAATTCTTCCACGGAAGTGTTGGGTTCTGCCAAAACCCATCCCTTAGACTTCCTACCGTAACCACGGCTCAAAACCGCTATTTTATTCGTTTCCTTTAAGTTAGATACTAAAAATTCTACCATAGGGGTCTTTCCCGTACCGCCAACGCTTAAATTCCCCACACAGACAGTAGGGGTTTCAAAAGTATTGGCCTTAAAAATTCCAATATCATAAAGGTAGTTGCGCAACCGTACCACCAGTCCATATACCATTGCAATGGGAAATCCCAATTTTCTTATCTGCTCCATCGGAACGAAAATAGAATATATAATACTCCTTCCAAATAAACTTTCGTTTTTTTGTATCTTTCTTTTTCCCTTTCCCTTCGTTAATCCCGAGGGCTCGGGGTTGTCTTGATGAAGAAAAAATTGAATTTTTCAAAATTACCGAATGCTTATCTGAAATACGTATAACTTTATACGCTTAACAAACAAAAAAAATGATCGTAAAGAACATCACGGATGTATTGGAAGAATGGGTTCCCCTGTCCTACGCCGAGGATTTTGACAATGTTGGACTCTTGGTGGGCGATGCCGGCATGAAGCTCACGGGCGTACTCGTCACCTTGGACACCCTAGAAAATGTAGTGGACGAGGCCATCGCTAAAAATTGCAACCTTATTGTAAGTTTCCATCCTATCATATTTGGTGGACTCAAAAAGCTTACCGGTTCTACCTACGTAGAAAGAAGCGTAATCAAAGCCATTAAAAACAATATCGCCATTTACAGTATGCATACGGCACTGGACAATGCCAAGGATGGCGTAAATGCCAAAATTTGCGAGATACTGTGTATACGAAACACAAAAATCCTGATTCCCCAAAAAGCCACCATCAAAAAACTGACTACCTACGTACCCAGGGAAGAATCGGAAAAATTGAAGGAAGCCCTATTCTCTGCAGGAGCCGGAAACATTGGAAACTATAGTAATTGTAGTTTTTCCGTGGTGGGAACGGGAAGTTTTATGGCTGGAGAAGATGCAAATCCAACCAAAGGAATAATAGGACGTACCCATTTCGAGAAGGAAGCCCAGATCAACATTACTTTCCCTGCCTCCAACGAAGGAAAAGTGCTCAAGGCCCTGTTCAAGAACCATCCGTACGAGGAAGTCGCTTATGAGATCCAGACCCTGGATAATACAAACCAAAACATAGGCATGGGCATGATAGGGGAACTGGAACGAGGTATGGAGGAGACAGATTTCTTAGAATATCTCAAAGATAAAATGGACTTATCGTGCATTAGGCATTCCAGACTGTTGGGCAAGAAAATACGAAAGGTGGCCGTTTTGGGAGGCAGCGGTGCGTTCGCCATCAATGCCGCAAGGGCCTCTAACGCCGACGTTTTTATCACCTCGGACCTCAAATACCACCAATTTTATCTGGCCGAGGACCAGTTTGTCATTGCCGATATAGGGCACTATGAAAGCGAGCAGTTTACAAAAAATTTATTAGTTGACTTTCTTACCGAAAAATTTCCTAATTTTGCACTCTCTTTATCGGAGAGTATAACAAATCCCATCAAGTATTTTTAAATATGGCAACAAAAACAGAAATCACGGTAGAAGACAAATTAAGGGCATTGTACGACTTGCAATTGATTGATTCTAGGATTGATGAGATACGGAGCGTTCGCGGGGAACTGCCTTTGGAAGTGGAAGATCTGGAAGACGAGGTTCTTGGTCTTAAAACCAGATTGGACAAACTAAAGACCGACATGGAAACCGTTAATTTTGAAATCAGCGCCAAGAAAAACCTGATCGACGAATCGAAGGTTGCCATAAAAAAGTACGCAGAACAACAAAAAAACGTAAGAAACAGCAGGGAATTCAATTCATTGACCAAAGAGGTGGAATTTCAAGAACTGGAAATCCAATTGGCAGACAAGAATATCAAGGAATTCAAGGCCCAAATAGAGCACAAAAAAGAGGTAATAGCCGAAACCAAAGAGCGATTGGCCGAACGAGAAACCCATCTAAAGCATAAAAAAGGAGAGTTGGATGCCATCTTGGCCGAGACCGAAAAGGAAGAAAAAGCCTTGTTAAAAAAATCCGCCGAATTCGAAAATCAAATCGAAGAACGATTGGTAAAAGCTTATAAACGCATCCGTAACAACGTTAAAAACGGATTGGCCGTTGTTCCGATTGAAAGGGGTGCATCCGGGGGATCATTTTTTACCATTCCACCACAAGTACAAGTGGAAATTGCTACCCGAAAAAAAATAATAACGGACGAACACAGTGGAAGAATCTTGGTCGATCCCGTATTGGCAGAGGAAGAACAAGAAAAAATGAGCAAATTGTTCGGTTAAATTTAGAGCCGGTCTAAGACAAATCCAAAAATTTATAGGACAAGAGCCGTACATTGATTTGTATGGCTTTTTTTATAACAATCCCAATATCTTGTCCTCCACTTCCCTGCTATCCCATTTTTCCTCAATACGAGGCATTCCCATTACCTCTTGCATTATTTTTTCCTGGGCGTCACCAATGGCTAGTGCCTCGGCATACGGCCGGTCCGAAAATGTAACTCGCGAATACACCGGGATCCATTTTTGGGGATACTTCTCGGCAAAACGTTTTTCGATTTTTTTCTGTAACAGAAATTTAGGATCCGCAGTCTTACTACTCATTTCAATAAAATTGCGATAACTAAGTTCTGCGATGGCATCGGCATTGGGCTTTCGCAGTTCTTGATATTCGGTAAAAATGGTTTCCCAAGCATCCCCGTGCTTTTCCATCAATTCGGACATCACATGGATATCCTCAAAACCAGCGTTCATGCCTTGCCCAAAAAAAGGTACGATGGCATGGGCAGAATCGCCCACTAGGGCCACTTTGTCCCAATAGATCCATGGAAAACATTTGGTGGTGACCATGGCACTTGTTGGGTTTTTAAAGAAATCTTCGATCACATTTCCCAGATCGGGCAAAACATTTGGAAAAAAAGTGCTGAAAAAGGTTTCGGCCCTTTCTTTGGTGGTAATACTTTCAAAGGAATCTTTCCCTTCAAAAGGCAAGAAAAGGGTACAGGTAAAACTGCCGTCCAAATTGGGCATGGCAATTAGCATAAACTTTCCCCTCGGCCAAATATGAAAAGAATGATTGTCCATTTTATGGGAGCCATCCTCGTTGGGAAGTAGGGTGAGTTCCTTGTAGCCGACATCGATAAATTTTTGGGAATAATTAAATCGGCTACGGCGCTGCATTTTGTGACGAACCCGGGAAAAGGCCCCATCGCAACCAAAAACCATATCGAAACCATACTCCTTCCACGCTCCTTTTTCCGAATTCCCGGTGTAAATTTTAGCATCTGGCAAATCCACATCCCACACCTTTTCGTTAAATCGGAATTCCACCCCCGCGGCTTCGGCCAAATCGATCATCCTTCTGTTAAGTACACCTCTGGAGGTAGACCAGATAGCTTCACCTTCCTTGCCGTATTTTTGAAAATATAATGGTTTACCAATGACGTGCATCGCGCGTTGGTACAAAGGGATGGCAATTTTTTTTATTTCATCCTCTATCCCAACTTTTTGCAACGCCTTCCATCCCCGATTGCTCATCGCGAGATTGATGGACCGCCCAGAAAAGGTGATGGTCCTGATATCTGGCCTACGATCAAAAACAGTGACCAAATGCCCCGATTTTTTTAGATAAATCGCCAATAACGACCCTACCAATCCCGAACCTACGATCGCTATGTTCTTTGGAGTTTGCGCCATTTACCTACTCCAAAATGCCATCCACTATTCCATATTCCAACGATTCTTTGGCATTCATCCAATAGTCCCTGTCAAAATCCTTCATTACCTTTTCAAAATCCTGCCCACAATTCTCGGCCAGGATCCTGGCACTTAACTCTCTGGTCTTGATGATTTCCTTGGCTTGGATTTCAATATTGGATGCCTGTCCCCTAGCTCCACCGCTAGGCTGATGGATCATAACCTGTGCATGGGGCTGGATAAATCTCCTACCCTTTTTCCCAACCGACAATAAAATGGAACCCATAGAGGCCGCTAGACCAGAACACACCGTTGACACGGGACTTTTCAAGGATTTAATGGTGTCATAAATCGCAAAGCCAGCGGTTACGTAACCTCCTGGGCTATTTATTACAAATTGTATTTCCTTGTCGTCCTGCATATCCAAATAAAGCAACCTTTCGATTACGTGCTTTGCGGAATCGTCATCTACCATACCCCATAAAAACACCTTTCTTTCGCTCAACAATTTTTCATCAATTGCTTCTTGTATCTTTCCTTTTTTTGAACCCATCTTTATCATTTGATTATTGCTTCCAAAATTAATCATTTTATCGGGATTTGTTAACCCATTAATTTTATGGAATTTTTAAGCCAACTGTTGCTTTAAATTTTACGGGATTTTTACGGGTTCAATGACCATACATCAATCGCCAACCACCTAAATATATCGAATAATCGTATCGATCTTTATCTACTTTTTTGGCCATTCTATAAATCTTGAGGGCAAACGACCCCCAAGTATCCAAAAATTTATTTGAAAACCTCGTATATTTGGTAGGAGTAAAAAGTCAAGTATAATGAAAAATATCATCTACGTACTATTTTTAGGTGTTGTCCTATTCTTTAGTTGTAAAACGGACAAAGAAAAAGAAACCCCGCCGACAACGACCGAAGAGACCTCCATAATGCAGAGGATTGCCGACGCAAACGGATACCAACAGTGGAAAAATGTAAATGAAATTAAGTTTACTTTTAACGTGGATCGCCCGGATGGTCACTTTGACCGTACGTGGATATGGAAACCCAAATCTAACGAGGTAACCGCGATAACCAAAACGGATACTTTAACGTACAACCGGTCCGACATGGATAGCGTTGCAATTAAGACCGATAGGGGATTTATTAACGATAAGTATTGGCTGTTGGCCCCTTTTAATCTGGTTTGGGATCAAAATAGCTTTAAACAGGATTACACCGATGAATTCGAGACGCTTATAAGCGGGGAGAAAATGCACAAACTCACCATTGTATATGGCGATAAGGGAGGATATACACCTGGCGACGCCTATGATTTCTTTTTTGGGGACGATTATATCGTTAGGGAATGGATCTATAGAAAAGGGAATCGCATATCGCCTTCCATGTACACTACTTGGGAGGATTATGTAGACAAAAATGGGATTGAGATCGCGACCATGCACAAAGATGCAACTGGCGATTTTAAACTCTCTTTCACCGACATTGAGGTTAAAACCGAATAGCCCCATAAAATTGATAAAAATGCTGCCTTCTCAATTCACCGTTCATTGATCTATAAAAATTGTAATCACAAATTCTTTATCAGGCTCGCAATCTTTGTACCTTTGCCCCGTTTAAAAAATCGGGATTATGATATACAAGATAAGGGTGATTTTGGATGCCGAAGAAGATATCTTTAGGGATATAGCCATAGAGGGCCAAAATAATTTGGAGGATTTTCACAATACCATAACCCAAGCATTTGGTTTTCTAGGTAACGAAATGGCTTCCTTTTATACCTGTGATGAACGCTGGAACCAAGATGAGGAAATTGCTCTTTTTGATTTGGGTGAAGGAGATTCGTCAATCCGACTAATGAATGAAATCCTAATTGAAGACCAACTGACCGAGGATTCCCCCAAACTTATTTATGTATACGACTTTTTGAGTATGTGGACCTTCTTTGTAGAATTGGCCGATGTTGAAGAAAGACAAAACGGTGTAACCTATCCCTTGGTCTTGTTTAGCTTTGGGGAACTGCCAGACGCTCCCACAGAGAAAAAGTTCGAGGCCGACCCTACATTTAATTTCGAAGAGCCCCTTGATAGCTACGAAGACCTGGATTTTGACGAAAACTGGAACTGATATACCAGTAGTCAGTTTTCAGTCCCCAATTATCGGTTCGCTGTGAATATTCAACAGGCAACCTTCAAACCTTTACGCCTTAACTTTTAATTCTTAATTCCTAATTCACATTTAAAAATGATAAACCTATATCCCACCCATATTGAAAGCATATCCCTTCACCGCGTTGGAAACAAGAACAAGAACGAGGGCATCTTTTTATCCGATAGCCCTTTTGCACTAAACGATGAGACCACCGGACTGCTAAAGGAATACTTTTTTAAGCCCTTCCGCGAAAAGGAAGAAAACTACTATAAGTTTACCAACGAAGTAGATGTGGAATTCAATGAACTCTACAAAATTGTTTCAGAGATTTTTAACGACCCTGGTAGCCTGCACGTCAATTCCAAAAAAATAGCGACACATTTATTCGAGCAATCCAACCATCCCCATATTAAAAGTGGGGAAGTATATGTAGTCCATTTTACCGATGTGCTATTGGACAATGTCAAAGTTGATGCCGTCGGCATTTTTAAAAGTGAACTAAAGCACGATTTTCTCCAATTTCAAGAAAAGGGAAATAACTTGGACATCGTAATCCAACAAGGTATCAATATCAATAAACTGGACAAAGGCTGTCTTATACTTAACTCCCATAAAGATGAAGGATATAAGATACTATCTATAGACAGCAACAGGTACGATACCAAATATTGGTTGGAGCATTTCCTAGAGGTCGATCCCTTGGCCGATGAGAATTTCTATACTAAAAACTATTTGAAATTCTGCCAGAATTTTGCCAAGGATGTGGTTCTTCCCGCCGAAGACAAGCAACAAGAAGTACTGTTTATGAACAGGGCGGTAAATCATTTCGCTAAAAATGACAAATTCGAGGAGACCAATTTTCTAAACGAGGTCATGGAAAATCCAGAATTCATACCCGAGTTCAAACACTACAAGGTAGAAAAAGGCCCAAAGTACAGCGTTGAGGACGTTTCCAATTTTGATATCGCGAATAAAGCGGTTTCCGTCGCTAGGAAAAAAATCAGAAATGTAATTAACCTGGACACCAACATCCAAATAAAATTGGACTTTATCAATGCGGAGTCCGCCGATAAATTTGTAGAAAAAGGTTGGGATGAAGATAGGCAGATGTACTACTACTTGGTTTATTTTAACAAGGAACAAAAGAGCTAGGATTCAGTAAGCAGTATTCAGTACTAAGTAAACAGTATTCGGTACTAAGTATTCAGTAAGAGATAGGCCGTAAATTATTGATTTTGATCCATGATACATCACCTTCAGATTAAACTGACTTTGGAAGAGGAATCAAGACCAGGCTTAATAAAAGAAAAGGTAGCCAACCGATTGGGTATTGCCCGAGAAGATATCTCCGGTATCGTCTTATTGCGCAAATCGATCGACGCCAGAAAATTTACCGTTTATTTTAATTATAAGATAAAGGCTTATGTAAACGAGGCCGTGCCCCAATCTAGCCCTCCCCCATTTATCTATAAAGATGTATCGACTTCAAAAGCGATACATATTGTAGGCTTTGGTCCAGCGGGAATGTTTGCGGCTTTGCGCTGTATAGAATTGGGATATAAGCCCATTGTCTTGGAAAGAGGCAAAAAAGTTCGGGAAAGAAGACGAGATCTTAGGGCGATAAACCAAGAGCATTTGGTGGATGAAGATTCCAATTATTGTTTTGGCGAAGGAGGCGCAGGCACCTATTCGGACGGTAAATTATACACGCGTAGCCTTAAGCGGGGGGACGTACGACGGATATTCGAAAACCTGGTATTTCACGGGGCGACGGAACAGATTTTAATCGATGCCCATCCCCATATAGGCACCAATAAATTGCCTAAAATAGTACAGAATATCCGGGAAACCATTTTAAAATTTGGAGGAGAAATCCACTTTGAAAGTAGGGTAGTCGATTTTGTAATCAGAGATAATAAGCTGCAGGCGCTCCGATTAAAAAATGGAACCGAATTATCTGTAGAAAGGGCTATTCTGGCCACCGGACATTCCGCACGGGATATTTTTTACCTCCTGCACGATAAAAAAGTGGCTCTGGCAGCTAAATCCTTCGCCATGGGGGTTCGTGTGGAACATCCACAGCAAATTATAGATTCCATTCAATATAATTGTCAAGGCCTGCGCAACCAACTGCTTCCTGCGGCTTCCTATAGTTTGGTGCATCAGGTCAACGGCCGGGGAGTCTATTCTTTTTGCATGTGCCCAGGAGGGTTTATTGTTCCTGCTGCGACAGCTCCCGGTGAAGTGGTGGTAAACGGAATGTCGCCTTCTAGAAGAAACAACGAATTTGCAAATTCTGGGGTAGTTGTAGAAATCAATGTTTTCGAAGATATTCCCAAATACGATCATTTCGGACCTTTGCGCGGTTTGGAATATCAAAAAAATCTGGAACAATTGGCATACACCTCGGGAGGACGTAACCAAACTGCCCCCGCTCTGCGATTGACCGATTTTGTTGAAGGGAGAATATCACGCGACCTTAACCCCACTTCCTACCAGCCAGGGCTTAAACCAGCTCCCCTGCACTCACTCTTGCCAAAACTAATCGGCAGTAGGCTACGGACAGGTTTTAAGGCATACGGGAAGAAGATGCATGGCTACTATACTTCCGAAGCCAATATAGTTGGTGTGGAATCGCGTACTTCCTCGCCTGTCACCATTCCACGGAACGTGCGACTGGAGCATCCGGATATTAAGGGATTATTTCCTTGTGGCGAAGGAGGTGGTTACGCGGGAGGAATCGTTTCTGCCGCTATGGACGGGGAACGTTGTGCGGAAGCTGCTACAGTAGGATTTTGATGTCCTTAGGATTTTTGCTTGTCGGTACCAGGTAGCAGAAATCCGTTTTTGAAGTAAATCCGTTTGATTTTTGCTAGAAGAATCGGGGCGATTTTAGTTGGCTCTTGTTGCTTATAAAATCATATCTCAAGATAATCTCAAAAGATCCGTCATTAAAACTTGCGGCCCCCAAGGCGGTAGTTTCCCTATCGTAGGCCATGCCGATCATAAGGCCGTCTGAAATATTGAAGCCCACCATTGCACTTACCGCGGCATCCCAGCGGTATGCAGCGCCTAATACAAATTTATCATTGAACATAAAATTAGCCGAAACATCAACCTGCAACGGTGCGCCCATGACCATCTTAGTAAGCAAGCTAGGCTTAAACTTCACCCATGGGTTCAAATCCCAAACATAGCCAATAATAAAATAAAAATTCATCTGTTCGCTTGCAGTAGAAAGGTTTGAATTGTCAAAATGGGTGGTCTGCAATATCCGTGGAACCGATATACCCGCATAAAACCGATCAGTATGGAAATATACCCCTGCGCCAAAATTAGGAGTAAACCTATTGTGTATATCGTCTTGCAATGTTGGATCCTGTCCTTGGTTAATATCTTGGTTAAGCTCAGAGAAATTGATATTCAATAAATTCCCGCTCGCATTGGCACCAAAACTGAGCCTTCCTTCACGTGAAGTATATATGGTATAGGAAAAATCGGCTTCAAAATTGGTTTCCGAGGTGGGACCTATCTGTTCGTTAAACACGTTGACACCAAGGCCAACACCTCTGTATCCAATAGGTGAATGGGCATTGAGGGATTGCGTTTTTGGCGCACCGTCAAGGCCGGTCCATTGGGATCGGTATAGCGCTGCAATACTCAAATGTCCTCTAGATCCTGCATAAGCCGGATTCACCGATACCGTATTGTACATATACTGCGTATACTGGGCATCCTGTTGCCCATAGGATCCCTCCAGCACAAAGAGTAGTACTATCCCAGCCCAAAACCGAAATTGTTTAAAAATAGAGTTATATTGGATTGATTGCTTCATTATCTATTGATGTATATATAACCACTGATCTTTTTAGACCCATCGTCGTTGCCATATTCCAAAAGGTAAAAATAAGTGCCCGTTGGTAGTTTGTGATCTTTGTCGACCGTTACCCTTCCTTGGGAAGTACCGTCAAAATAATTACCGCGGTTATCATATGCCTTAGTTGTGAATACCAATACCCCCCATCTGTTGTATATTCTAATTCTGTTGCTAGGGAATTTATCCAAACCAGTTATAGTAAGCACGTCATGAATACCGTCCCCATTGGGGGTAATTACATTGAATACCTCTACTCCATCCGATGGTGGTGTCGGATTCGCATCGGGATCCAAGTAATCTGGAATACCGTCCCCATCGGAATCGTCATTGGCGTAATTGCCATCCCCATTTAAATCCTCATCCCTTGTCAACAAGCCATCTCCATCGTCATCGGTATCCCGATAATCGGACTCTTCGTCACCGTCGGTATTGGGAAGGTAACTAAAGGGGTCGTCCATCTCGTCGTTGACATCTATATCACTTAGGGAAGTACCCTCGTACCCATCGTCCAACCCATCATTGTCTTGATCTGTTCCCAAGGCAACTACATCTGGGATGCCATCATGGTCATGATCATGGGCCTCAATGGCATCGGGAACTCCATCGCCGTCACTATCATCATCTAGATAATCTGGAAGGCTATCCCCATCGGTATCGATCGGGAACAAACCGAAATTACCATCTTGTTCATAAGCATCGTCCAAACCGTTATTGTTGGCATCAACCCCACTCGGCGGAATATAGCCATCGGTCGTCTGCGCCTCCACATTATCAGGGATGCCATCGTTATCGCTATCAATATCCAAGTAATCTGGAATCCCGTCCCCATCGGAGTCCGTAGGGTTGGTAGATGGGTCACTATCGCTATCCAAATTAAGGTCTTCAAAACTGTCGAGAATGCCATCGCCGTCACTATCTACAATTCCGTTGGGATTTACTACAACCGTTACCTTGGCCGTACTGCAATTTCCATTGATATCACAAAGGGTATAGGTGAATGTATCAGTCCCTATAAAGCCGTTGTCCGCGGTATATGTTATAGTATCATCGGTTACATTATTTGGAGTACCGTTGTCATTAATTGTAACTGTCCCATTGGACGGATTGGTCGTTGTTAAAACGTCATCCGTCGACAGGTCATTGTCATTTGCCAACATATCGATTTCCAATGACTGAGTCTCTATGGTTGCCACAGCGTCATCCAATGCGTCCACAATGGGAAGCACCTCTACATTTACGGTAGCCGTACTGCAGTCCCCAAAGGTGTTGCACACCGTATAGGTAAAGCTGTCCGATCCGTTGTAGTCGGGATTTGGAGTATAAGTCACTGCGTCATCCGATGGCTCATTGGGAGTGCCTTGTTCATCGATACTTACCGTTCCATTGGTCGGGTTTGATGCGGTCAAAGATCCCAAAACGGGTAGATCACTATCATTATCAAGAATAGGGACTACAACCGAGTCGTCCTCGTCTACTGTGGCCACATCGTCCACCAAATTGGCAGACTGGTCCATACAGACCACGGTAAAATTGGGTAGACTTTTGCTATTGCCAACTTTCGTTATAGTAGCGGTATATTTTACAACCGAAGGCGTAGCAGTCACCTTTGGGTTCAATGGGTCTCCAGAAACGGCCGGGTTCCAGCCGATCGTTGCGCCTGCCGGAACACTTGCCGAAATATCTAGGTTTACCTGGTTAAACGGGGCATTGCAATTGGTTACAATGAAGTAACCCGTCGCATTATGTCCACAAAGTGTGCCGTCGTAGGTAGCAAAATATATTCCGGGTTGGGTAACCTCATAATAGAAATCGGTACCCAATACCGTATTCCTGTCCGATGCTTCGTACCACTTATAGTTGTTCTCATCGGTAGTATTTGGAGCTTGGAGCAAAAATTGTGCTCTTGCTGTCTGCGTACCCAGCAGGGTCAGGAAAAGACCGATGAATACAAACTTATATATGTTAGCTGGTTTCAAATCCTTGGTTTCGGTTAATCGTTTATTTTACTACAAAGACCACATTGATCAAGGAGTTGTAATCCACTGGGGTAGCAATAACATCATAGGTCATAACTCCGGCCGCTGAGATGCTTACATTTGCGAATACCGCTGTATCGTAATACGTAATATAGTAATATAAGTCACCCGAAGCATACGTTGGTATTGCCGCTGGGGCACCCCCACTTCTTACTGCAGGAGATCCAAATTGGGCCGTATACTGGGTATATAGGTTAATTGTACGCCCAGTACCAGTAGAGGACGCATCCACTGCGATTGATGGTGGATAGAATACTCTTGACGGTATGGCCCTATCTGTCCAACTAACGGTTCCTGTTGGTCCTGTAGTCAACACTTTATTGTTGCCTCCGGACAAAATCTTTGTCGTAGTCACTGAATTGTTGACCAATTCAGCGGTATTTACGGAGTTATCTGCCATTTTTACGTTGGTAACTGCGTCTGTGGCCAACTGGGTTGATGTTATTCCGTTTGTCGATACACCTAATGTATATGGACTTGCGGAAGTACCCGAACCGGAACGGGTTAAGGTACCATTTGTCGCATTCGTTACCTCGTTCCCAACTATGTAGTCCGCATCGTTTACATTTAACGTAACATTATTGCCTCCAGATATAGCGATGTAACCAGGACTACTGTTTGTCGATAAGGTTTGATCATCCGTAGCAGGGTTTCCCGCGGGGCCTTGAGGACCTTGTGGGCCTTGCGGACCTTGTGCTCCCGTATCCCCCTTGTCACCTTTGGGACCTTGAGCTCCGTCTGCACCATCAACGCCATCTGCACCGGCCGGACCTTGGGGACCAACTGCTCCATCGGCTCCGTCAGCACCATCGGCACCGGCCGGACCTGCTGGACCTTGCGCTCCCGTATCTCCCTTGTCCCCTTTGGGACCTTGAGCTCCCGTCAATCCTATCGGGCCTTGAGGACCTTGCGCTCCCGTATCACC
>JAIRBC010000021.1 GCA_022008415.1 Cerina litoralis | reverse complement strand
GATGATTTATATGTTCCGAAACAATAATTCTGAGGCTATATATTTTCGCAATTGGGATGGTCAAATAACCCAACAGATTTATGTGGGAGCTAATAATGTCTGGTCTATTACTTTTTTTTCTATAGAAATAAATTAAACTAAAAAACCCGTTAATTACCACAGATTGAAAAAAAGGATGTTTGTGTAATTTAATCCTTTTTACTTCTTTATTAAGCTCATATTTGTCGGTTCCCTGAAAAGTAATAATTCTTACCTCATAGCCTTGTTGGTTTAAATAGTTGGCTACCAAACTAACAACCCTTTCGGCCCCGCCCCCACTCATTTTGTTAATAAGAAAATCAATTTTCATTTTAGAAATATGTTTAATTATTTATGTCTAGATAATGTCAAAGTGAATTGCATCTTTCTGGATATTATCCAAAATATTTTAGCTACTTCGTAATTAAGAGTATTTTGGCGACGAATCTTTTCTATATTTAAATTATCAACAATTTTAATAAACTTGCTCTACTAGATGATCTTTTACCATCGTATAACTCAAATAAGCAAACAGGACTATAAGATAAGGTTGATTTATTATTGTTTGAAGGGTTAACATGAATATTGATAAAACAACAAGTATTGACAAAGTGAAATAACGTATTTTGGTTTGAGCGAGAACGGCATTTTTGTAATATTGAAAAAGCACAAATAGAAAAAACAAAAAGGTAAAGATTCCTGCATCTGCCCATACTCCAATAACAGTATTATGCCCTCTTATATCCGTAGAAAAATAAACTCCATTTCCAATAAACGGGTTTTCATACACATAGTTAAGCATATTTTTCAATAGGATATCCCTTTCTGACAGAGTTACCTTATCCGTTCTCAAGGTCAATACATTGATTACATTTTCAATTCTATTTTTTTGTACGCGATCTAAATTTGGACTATTTAATGCGGTTTGTATCAGCAAAAAACCGGATATGGGCACAAAAAGTATTAATAATATAATTCTTTTGGGATTGAAAAATTTATGATATGTCAATCCCAATACAATTAATAGCGCTATAAAGCCTGTATTGGAAAAAGTTAAAAATAAAGCATATAAGGAAATTACTAAACCCAGAGTTTTGAGAACTTTTTGTAGAAGATTAATCGGGTCAAACACATTGTGTATAAAGATAAACGACAATAAACATACCACGGCTGCATTATTAGCATCCCCGTAAACACCTCCTGCTCGACTCAGGGAGTATTCATAGATGCCACCCACATCCATAGAGAAATTTATTCTTTCAAAATAAATTAGCAATAAATTCGAAACAAGGAAAGTATATGCGACAGTCTTTGAAAAAAGCTTAAGATATTTATCGTAACTTAGAAAAAATGCAAATCCGATAAAGTAAATTATTGGAACCAATGTTTTTACGTATGGTGCATCAGGATAGTGTAAAAAATTGCCTATTAGTCCAAATGAGTAGTAAATTGCAAAAAACCAAAACCATAATTTAATGGTATATGGAATCTTTCTGCTATTTTTAATTGATAAAACAATACCGATAAATATTAAAAGCACATTGGAGTAAGCCACTATTTGGGCCATAGATTCAGAGACAAATTTTCCTGCAAAGGCTTGTAAATTTAATGCACTGACTATGAAGGGTATAATAAAAAATACAATTACTATTCTTTTCATCTTAGTTGGTCATTACTTTTTCAAAAAGCCGCTGCCACATCAACAAAACGTTATCCATGGAATAATAGTCTAAACTTCTTAAAGCATTTTCACCTATTGATTTTCTGAATTGTTCATCAATTATTAATGCTTTAAGGCCATTTTGCATGGCTTCCATATTTTGGTCTTCGATTAAAAGCCCATTTTCAAAGTTCTTTATTATGTCTGAAGGCCCTGTTTTGCAATCGTAAGCGATACATGCCATTCCTTGGGACATAGCCTCCAATAGGACCATGGGAAGGCCCTCCCAACGGGAGGATAAAATAAAAATTTTAGACTGCTGCATAATTTCTGCAACATTGTTCTGGAAGCCCGTAAATATTACCTGGGATTTGATTTCAAATTTTTCTACAAGCTGCCTAAGCACTTCTTCACCTTCATCACCACCCCCAACAATTTTTAATTGCCAATCTGGGAATTCTACCAACACTGGCTCTATGAGTTTAATTAAATTATCAAATCCTTTATGATGAATTCTGTTTAAACTGCCAACTGCAAGAATAGTATTTGTTTTATGGGGATTCTCACTATCCAAAAGTGTAAATGAACAAGGATTTGGCATTATAGTAACCTTCGCTCCTTTGTCTTCAAAAAATGGTTTGTCGAATTTGGTTAACACGTTAAGTTGATCGGCAAAACGATATGAAAAACCCCATATAAAGCGTTCAAATTTTTCGGTTTTCCTAAGATGATTATTATGCTCGCAAGCAATTATTTTAACCCTTAATATTCTACATACTATTATTGAGATAAAATTCATCTTGGGCATCATAGCAATTGCAACTTCCGGCCTTCTTGGTTTCTTCCAATAGTATTTAAATAGATTAACAAAGCTGCGTAGCGTATGGTTTTTTAATTTTCCTCCGTGTAATTGTATATGATTAACCTTTTGATTTAATTCATAAGCTAGTCCCTCATTGAATGTAATAATAGAAACTGTGTTATTCTTTTGGGCAAATTCATTGGCCAATAGCACCATAACCCGTTCTGCACCGCCACCAGAAATGGAATTAGAAATAAAGTCAATCTTCATGATAGTTAAGTTTGTAGTTATATCCTCAGCGATAAAAACTGGATTACTAGAACAATTTAAAAGTTTTTAGTTAAGTGAAGTTTAAACTGTTTATAGGTATACCCGACGTATATTAGACTTGCTAAAATATAAACTATTGTGGTAGCCAACATTAAACCATAAACCCCATAATATTTTACCAAGATATAATTCATTGTTAGATTTAATAATAGATTCCAGAACGAAGTCCAGGCCATAAACTTGTTTTTATTAGTTGCCGTTAAAAATTTGACGCAAACCAAGGTGCATAAATAAAACGGGACATAAACCAATGCAATTTTTTGAATATTGGAAACAACAAAGGTGTCCTGGGCAGTGAATTCTTTCCTTTCAAATAATATCCGGATGATATCATTCGAAAAAATGATGGTAAATGCGACGATTATTAAACTACCAATGAAGATAATTTTTAAAATCTTAAAAAGTTGAAGGTAAGCTTTGTTTAAATCCTCATTTATTTGCCTTGAAAAGTGGGGAAGTAATACGTTTCCAACTGCCAAAATCAAAATCCCAACCACAAACGCGGGTATTTTAATGCCATAATTCAACGCAGCAATAGACCCAACTACCAGTTGTGCTGCAAAAAATTGGTCCACAAATGGATTGATCCCTGTCAGTAAACCTGAGATTGATTTAGCTGGATATTGTTTTAACATTATTCGCATATTTTCATTTATTTTCAGTGGGCCGAACACAATAATCTTTTTATATAAACTCGTAAAAAGTGTAAACAAGAATCCCCCAAAGCTACCTACTAACATACCAATTGCTAGTACTAAGTTCCCAAAAGAATCCTTAAAAAAGACCAGACAAACTATTATCCCGATCGGTAAAAATACTTGCGAGATAGTAGAAGCAAAATAATTATTATTGATTTCCTGTAGACCATTAAGAAAACCGGTATATCCCCAAAATAGCAAGCAGGGTAAAACCCAATATAGCTGGTACCTAACCAAGGAATAAAAACTCTCAGTATGTCCTGGAAAAACACTTTCCAAGAAGAATTTCGAAAAAATCAAAGCTGATGTTATTAAAATCAGTACAATAAGAGAGATAAGACTTAGGGTAAAGGTTTGAAAATTTCCTGTCTGTTTTGTAGTAATAAGCTCTGTGATGTAATTTGGAATGAAAAGATTTTTTAAGGAACCGATAAATACAGTCTGGATAATGGTTGGGATGAGAATAGCAATGTAGTATGTGTCCAATAATTCTGAAAGACCGAAGGATGAGGCAACGATTGTCTCCTTGTAGAAGCCTAATGCTTTTACAAGCAGGGATATCCCACCTACCAATAGCATACTTTTCAACATTGGGTTTTTACCCATTCTTAAAAACTTACTAAAAAATATGTTAGGGTTAAAATTGCCCATTCAATTTATGTGTTATCTGAATTAAGTTGAAGATGTTTTAACATTCAAAATAATTTGAAATAAATCAAAGCCGTCCGTTGATAATGCCTGGCAGAATTCCTTTTACATCATAAATGATTCCGTTTTCCACCAATAATTTACTTATATCTAATTTTAAAAATTCGTTATGTGCTACAGCTAATACAACGGAATCATATTTTTTAGCTGAAAGTTGGGAAGTGGTGGTTAAATTATATTCATTTTTCACCTCTTCTGGAGAAGCACAAGGGTCATAAACATCAACGTTTGTGCCATAGCTTTGCAGATTTCTAATTACATCTACTGTCTTAGTGTTTCGGACATCCGGGCAGTTTTCTTTAAAGGTAATTCCCAGTACCAAAATATTAGCTCCTTTTACCTTGATATCATTTTGCACCATTAATTTCACCACTTCGGAGGCGACGTATTTTCCCATACTATCGTTCATACGTCTTCCAGCCAATATAATTTCTGGGTGATAGCCGTATTCCTGGGCCTTTTGTGCCAAATAATAGGGGTCTACCCCGATACAATGCCCCCCGACCAAGCCGGGTTTAAAAGGTAGGAAATTCCATTTGGTACTGGCAGCTTCCAAGACCGAATGGGTGTCTATGTCCATTAAGTTGAATATTTTAGCCAATTCGTTGACAAAGGCTATGTTGATATCCCTTTGCGAATTCTCGATTACCTTGGCCGCTTCGGCTACTTTAATGCTCGGTGCCAAATGGGTGCCTGCAGTAATTACGGAGGCATATAAGTCGTTTACCTTTTTTCCGATTTCCGGAGTAGATCCCGACGTGACCTTTAATATCTTTTCTACCGTATGTTCCTTATCCCCGGGATTTATTCTTTCGGGAGAGTAACCGACAAAAAAGTCCTCATTAAATTTTAGACCGCTTACTTTTTCCAAAACGGGTACACATTCATCCTCGGTGACCCCCGGATAAACCGTAGATTCATATATCACAATATTTCCTTTTCCCAATACCTTTCCCACGGTTTCACTGGCCTTGTACAATGGGGTTAATATTGGTCTATTGGTACCGTCTACCGGAGTGGGGACGGTAACGATATAATTGTTACAATCTTTGATTTCTTCCAGGTTATTGGTACAATACAAGCCCTTGTCCATATTAGGAGTATCGCACAGAACAGCCTGAAGTATATCGTCTTCCACTTCCAGGGTGTTGTCTTTTCCTGCTTGTAATTCCGCAACTCTTTTTTCATTGATGTCAAAACCGATCACTGGATATTTGGTGGCAAAAAGTCGTGCCAACGGCAATCCTACATAACCTAATCCGACTACTGCTATTTTTATGTGGCTCATTTCTTAGATAAATATGTTTTTGTTTCTATTTATAATTTGGTGAAATTTCGTGTACTTTTCTTTTAATTGCGAACTTTTGTATTAGCTATGCGGTTATGCCGTGATATGGTGATACGGTGATGCGAACAATATTGCAAACAAAGCTATAATTCACAACCTTTTAAATTTCGTATTTTCATAACTCATAACTCATAACTCGTACTTCGTATTTCTAATTTTGTCCTTCTTACCTCACCTTAAGTTCTTCCAATACCACCGTACCGCTTCCCTTAACCCAGTATCAATATCGTATTTGGGGTTGTATCCCAATAAAGATGTTGCCTTGTCTATAGAAGCCAGCGAATGTGGTACATCCCCTTGTCTGGCAGGGCCGTACTTTACTGCAACTTGGGCAATTTTGGAATCAAACTCACTTAAATATTTTTTTAAAAGGGTTGTAAGTTCGTTTAAATCGGTCCGTTCCCCATAAGCCACGTTGTAAACGGTATTAACGGCTTTTTTATAATCGGTTACGATGGCCAACAGATTCATTTGCACAACATTGTCTATATAAGTGAAATCCCTGGAATAGCTACCATCTCCATTGATTACCGGAGATTCGTGTTGCATAAACTGCATTACAAACTTGGGGATTACCGCGGCATAGGCCCCATTGGGATCTTGTTTTCGGCCAAAAACATTAAAATAGCGGAGGCCAATGGTCTCCAAGCCATAGGTTTTGCTAAAGATATCGGCGTATAGTTCGTTTACATATTTTGTAATGGCATAGGGGGATAGCGGTTTTCCTATATTGTCCTCTACCTTGGGCAATGCCACGGAATCCCCATAGGTGGAGGAACTGGCGGCATAGATAAAGCGTTTTACCTTGGCATCCCTGGCAGCGACCAACATATTTAAAAACCCGGAAACGTTTACGTCGTTACTGGTAATAGGGTCATTAATAGATCTTGGAACAGAGCCTAGTGCCGCCTCGTGCAAAATATAATCCACACCAACACAGGAATTTCTACAATCTTCCAAACTTCGGATATCCCCCTCTATCAATGTAAATTTTGAATCGTCAAGTAAAGGGTCGATGTTTTCCCTTTTTCCAGTGGCAAAATTGTCTAAACAAGTTACCGTATTTCCGTTCTTTAGTAAGGTTTCGCAGAGATTGGAACCGATAAACCCGGCACCTCCCGTGACCAAAATATGATACTTGGAATTGAGATCGATGTTTTTTAAATCCATTGATTTCGATTTAGAGTTGCAAAGATGCAGAAAACGTGCAACAATGACCTATTTTTTATGTTAAGTCCCAATAAAACCGGATACTTGGAAATTAATTGACGAAGTTTCATTACTTATACAAACACGCACCTCTAATTCCTGCGCATTGCGCTTTCGGGCAAACTACCTCCCTGGCTCCAAAGGGAGGAGCCGTTTTTACGTTTATTTAACTTATCCACTTGTCTTCAGGAACTGGGCAAAACAATTCAATTTCTGCTCTTCTCTTTTGATCTCGCCTTAATTGGAGTAACGGATCACTGTCATTACTAACTTTATACTAGTAACACCATGAAATAGTAACCGACCAAATCTATTACACCTTATAATAATCCTTATACCAATTAATAAACGAATTAACCCCTTTTTGGATGGACGTATTTGGACGATAATCGAAGTCTTTGATCAAATCGTCCACATTGGCCCAGGTCTTTTCCACATCACCGGGCTGCATAGGTAATAATTGTCGTTCTGCTTTTATACCTAACGTTTTTTCAATAGCTTCAATAAAATCTAAAAGTTTTACCGAGTTATTATTGCCGATATTATAAATGCGATACAGACAATTGTCCGTTGACCGCTCTTTTGGGTCTTTTTCGAGAATTCGGACCACTCCTTCGGATATATCGTCTATATAGGTAAAGTCCCTTTCCATCTTCCCTTCATTAAAGACTTTAATCGGTCTTCCCTTGACTATAGCATCGGTAAATAGAAACATGGCCATATCCGGACGGCCCCAGGGTCCGTATACGGTAAAAAATCGGAGACCGGTTGTGGGAAATCCGAACAGATGGCTATAGGTGTAAGCCATCAGCTCGTTGCTCTTTTTGGTGGCAGCGTAAAGGCTAATAGGATGGTCTACCCGGTCGCTTATCTCAAAGGGTATCTTGTCGTTTAGACCGTAAACACTGGAACTACTGGCATAGACCAAATGTTTAATATTGAAGTTTCGGCAACATTCCAAAATGTTTAAAAAGCCTACGATATTGCTGTCTATATAGGTTTCCGGGTTTTCCAGGCTGTACCGGACCCCCGCCTGGGCCGCTAGATTACATACAACATCAAATTTTTCCAGTTTAAATAGCTTTGGCAATGCCTGACGGTCTTCCAGATTCATCCGAACAAATTTAAATGAGCAATTGGAAGATCGGGTATTATCATATTGATTAAATTTTTCCGCTTGGCCTTGGTTTATCCCAAGTTCATTTAGGCGTGCATATTTTAAGTTTACATCGTAGTAATCGTTGATGTTATCCAAACCAACCACCTCGTGACCTCTTTCACTCAAAAATTTGGAAACATAAAATCCGATAAAACCGGCCGCTCCTGTAACGAGAATTTTCATATGTTTATACTTATAGTTTTTCAATGGTACACCAGCCCGACAAAGTCATTCTGGTGAGTGTAACAGAGATGTTAAAAAATAATCACTCCTCTGTGTGTTAATAGAAAATTTTAAACATGTCGGTTTCATATATATATAACTTGTAACTTGTAATGCGTTGCAAATTTGGTATATTTTAATAGAAACACAAAATACATATTCTAAATGACCTTTATTTCTGTTGAAATTCACGGTGTAAAAGTTTTATGCCTTAATTTTTGATTATATTAATGGTTTCGATATTTAAATCTCTGAACGAATCATGTTTATAAAGTTTAGATCATAGCAACTGTTTGGAATTAATTTGTGATATGCAGAAATTAGCCCATTGATGGCTATTGGTAGATTGGGTAACTCAATTATTTATATCTTACTCCATGATCAGGTTTAACAAAATACTTTCGTTGTTAGTACTCCTCAGCAATATTCTTTCAGCCCAAAAGATAGAAGTTTCCAGTTTTGGTTATGATCCCAACAACGCTACGGAATGTTTATTAAGGGCTTTTTCATCTAGATATGATACTATTGTGATAACAAAACAGACAACGGATTGGAAAGTAGCACCCCTTTCTCTAAAAAACATTTCCAATAAGACTATTATTTTTGAAGATGGTGTGGTTATTAGTGCTTTACCTGGTAAATTCAATGATATTCATGCGCCACTAATAGAATTACTCAATTCCAATAACATTGAATTATTAGGTAATGGCGCAACATTGAAAATGAATAAAAGGGAATATGTTGAAGGAGGATGGCGTCATGCTTTGAGTTTGCGCCAATGCAAAAATGTAACAATCAAGGGGTTTGAAATTCGTGAAAGCGGTGGAGATGGTATTTATATTGCGGGTAGAGCTAAAGGAACGTTTTGTGAAAATATTTATATAGAAGATGTTAAATCCATAAACAACAAACGTCAGGGAATGAGTATTATAAGTGCTCAAAACGTTTTTGTTAAGAATTCAGAATTTACTGAAACTAAGGGAATTTTGCCTGAGGCGGGAGTGGATATAGAACCAAACAATTCTAGTAACCGAATTGTAAATGTAAACTTTGAGCATTGTTCTTTTAACAATAACAATCATTCAGGGCTATTGTTAGCCCTCGAAAAATTGGATGCAAATTCAATACCTATAAGTATTTCTTTGAAAGAGTGCTATTTAAGCAATAACCATGTGGAGACTAATAGATATGCGGCAGCGGAAATTAATATTTACGCGAACAAAGAGAGTCCCGTTAAGGGGAATGTTTTTTTTGATCAATGTATGGTCAAGAATAGCAATTGGGGAATACTGTACAGTAGAAAAAGAAGTGATGCATTTAATGTAATTTTTAGAAATTGTGCTGCAATTAATATTTGCAAAAACAAGAAGTTCTCACCAATCAGTTTTGAAGTACCAGATTATAAAACGATTTCTTCTTCTCTTGGAGGCTTTACTTTTGATAATTTATATTTGGAATATTCTAGTACATCTCCTGTAGTAAAGATTCGAGGATCTCGGCTGGGAACACTTACTAGTTTTAAAGACGTTAAAGGCCATATAACTGTTAAAAACCACTTTTTGATTCCTTCGGACCAAATTAAGTATATTAATTACGACTCACAACTTAACAAAGACGTTAACTTGAATATTACACATATAATTACAAACTAGGTTAAAAGAAAGTCAAAAAAAAGAGGCCTATGTGGCCTCCTTTAATTTCAAAATTTGCGATATTCTTATTTTTCAATTTATGGTTAGGTAATGTAAGAAAACCTCTAAATTGGTATAACCGTTGCCGTTGTTAGCCAACTCCTTGCCATCGCTAATATTCTTTGGATTTAAACCATTGGCAGTTTCCCATTCATCATCTATCCCATCTTTATCTGAATCTGGATATGCTTTTCCTCCAGATAGGGAAATGCCAACGCTTTCCGATTCGCTTTTTATTAACGACATAGAATTATTGTATACATCGTTTATTTGACTTTGTGCCAGTTTGTTGTTCCCATTAATGTTGGCACCAACATCATTAAGAACATCCTTTTTAACTAACGAGCTTGAAATCGGTGTATACCCACTACTAACTTGTCTTGAACCTTGTAAATAAGGGGTAAGTTTAGACGATATACTGCCTTTTCCGCCATTTAAAGTGTTGTCGGAGATATAAGCTTTCGTAAGAGTAATACTTCCTTGTGGCGAATTAGCCACGGATATTGGTTCTAAATTTACTATGTTATTGGTACTCGAGGATTGATAAACATTCCCAACTACATCAAATTCATTATTGTAACTAGGATTGGTAGCCCAATCATATCCAAATATAACATTATTAATCATTTCAAAAGTTGAGTGTCTAGTGGATGCTCTGATGTTTCTTTGACCATTATTTGAAAATAGATTGGCTATAACCGAAATATTATAATTTTGTCTCCAGAGTATCATACCTTTTGAATAAAACGATTCACCAATTATAGATCTTTGTATGGTTACATTTTTGATTGATGAGGATTCATCGGAACTCGCCTCACATGAAAAGACTTCATCCTTACCCCAAAAGAACCCACAATGATCAAAAATAAAATTACTTGCCGTTCCAGGAGTGGTTTTTCGAACTCTAAATGCATCATCATCGCCTTTTACTCCATTATCACCGACTAAAAAATTGACATACCGTACAATAATATTTTCATGTTGATTGGTATCGGTCATACTTCCATAAATTGCAATACCTTCTCCAGGAGCAGTTTGTCCAGCAACCGTTATATTATCCCCACCAAAATAAAGCCTAGATTTTATTCTAATTATTCCACCAACCTTGAAAACTACAGTTCTATTCCCTTTGCTAACAGCGTCTCTAAACGAGCCCGGTCCACTATCATTTAGGTTTGTAACTTCATAAACACTACCTCCTCTTCCTCCGGAAGTAAATCTTCCGTGGCCAACAGCTCCAGGAAAAGCGAGTAATTCACCCATGGTAATATCTCCCTTATTTTGGTTTTTGGCGATATCCACAATTACTGTACCCTCAGCCTCTGTACTAGCAGTCTTTTCGGTATTTTCAACCTTGGCTGTATAAGTAAAGGTATCCGACCCAGAAGCATCCGCATTCGGGGTATAGGTAAGGGTGTTGTCGTTGTTGATTACAATGGTGCCTTTTGCCGGAGCGGTGGTCTGGGTCACCGTGGCGGTATTTTTGTCGGAATACGTATCGTTATTTAATACCGGGATGACCAAATTTTTGTCTGCGGTGGTTTGTGCCTGGTCATTTTTCGTTTCCAAGGTGGGGTTCACCGCAACGGTAACCGTATTTTCCTTTTCAACAGTAGTGTTGTCCGGAGAGGTTTCTTCAACGGTATAGACAACATCGTCCTTTCCGGTAAAATCTTTATTGGGAGTGTAAACGATGGTGCTGTCCGTTTTAATTTCGGTCGTGCCATTTTTCGGTGGGGTAACCTTCTTAAGTACCGTGCCTTGGCGTATTACACCAGACTGGATATCCTTTAGAATATTAATGGCGACCATCTTATCTTCATAGGTGATAATGGTGCCATTTTCGAGGTTGACTATATTTCCGGGGGTCCCTGCGTTTTCATCGACCACGTAATCGGCCAGTAAATCGGAATCTTTGCTACAGGAATAATTTAGAAATAGGACAATAATAACTACGATCAAATTAATGATCTTTGTGGGGCTAAATTTCATAAGTAAATTAAATTTTAAATGTTCTGATATATTAACTTGGGTGCTGCAATATTATTTCAAAATCCAATATAATCGACAAAAAGGATGTTATTTTCGATGAACTGCACAAAATTTTAGCAAAAAACGTGAAAAAGACGGTTTATAATGCCTTGATTGCCTTAAAGTTGTACACATATTTATTAACAGTGTCATCTTTTTGATCGATTGGGTTAATATTTGTGCCGACCGTTTTATTGGAGGGTTATACGTCTTTAAACGGATTTTTAGATTCTTTTGTCGATTGTTTTAACAGGTTTTTGTGAAAATAATCGATGAACGGTATGTTCTTTGCAATTAATTATTAGAAAAACATTTTGGATGAGGCGGAAAATATAGGCTCTTTTTTTAGGAGAAAAGTGGAGTATTAAAAAAATGGAATTCATAAATTTCCTGAATTTTTAGCAGGATTTGACGTATTATACCGAAAGGAGTTTCTTTATTGAGTTAGACATTTATTGATTTAAGCAAATAATTTTGTAGGGGTGTATTAACTTTGTCTATATTTGAATCATAGATAAAATGCATAAAAACCCCGATGAAATGCAAAATATAGTGATTTTGGGTGCTTCAGGGCACGGGAGCGTAATTCTGGATTCCATAGAAAAATTTGGCAGATATAAGGTAATCGGCTTTCTCGATTCATTTAAGAAAAGAGGCGCCATGCAGAATGGATACCAGGTACTGGGAAGTGAGCTAGACCTTCCGTACTTAATAGATAAGTTTCAAATCCATGGTGGGGTAGTAGCTATTGGTGACAATTGGACCCGAAAACGCGTGGTGGAAAGAATAACGAAATTAGTGCCTTCTTTTAATCTTATCAAAGTTGTGCATCCTAGTGCCGTAATTGGTAAGGATGTTAGAATTGGAAAAGGATCGGTGATTTTGCCAGGAGTCGTCATCAATACCAATGCTATCGTGGGCGATTTTTGTATCATCAATACCAATTCCTCATTAGGCCATGATGGCCGCATGGAGAACTATTCCAGTTTGGCGTCTGGTGTATGTACCGGGGGTAATTTTAGTTTGGGTGAGTTTTCTGCAGTATCGCTCGGGGTCACAGTTTTAGAAAATACAAGTATTGGGGAACATACCGTTATTGGAGCCGGATCCTTAGTGTTAAAAGACATCGGCAGTTTTGTAATGGCTTATGGTTCACCGGCCCGTGTTGTACGACCAAGACTTGTGGGCGAAAGTTACCTAACGGGCGGAAAACAGGATAAATTGATAAAGGTTTTTAGAGATGAAATCTAGTACGTTCTCAAAAAATGGATTCAAAAGCACAAATTTAGCTCTAAAAATATAAACCGATACCCAATTGTCTGCTCTAGCCAGAGTTTAGGAATGGCCATGATAACTTGCCGAATATTCAATCTATTTGCATTGGTTCTGACGAGCGGAAAAAACCGACAAAGTACGTAAATCCTTACTTTATCCGTTTGGGAGGGGGAGGAAAGAAATGATTCCAATTTTGATAGAAATATTCTGAAATCGATTTTTCAAATCCATGCGAATATCTTTCCTGACTGGGCACTCTAAAGAAAAACAAATGACTTTGACATGTCTCAAAGATTTGACATGTCTCAAAGAACCGAGGATTCTTTGGGTTTCTAGGTGCTCGACGAAAACCTTAACGTTCGATTAGAGAGCCTTAACTAGTTTAATTTTCTGAGAATTTCCTTCTCCCTTGGATTTAGGGTAAAAGTATCCCGAATAAAATTACTTCTGCCCAATTTTATAGTACTTAAACCCAATGCCATCCATGGTCTCCTTGTTTAACAAGCGCCTACCATCAAATACAAACGCCGGTTTTAGCATGCTCTTATAAATATCTTGCCAATCGAGGTTTTTAAATTCGTCCCATTCGGTAAGGATGGCAATGGCATGGGCTTCCATGGCTGCTTTGACGGGTTCGTCGGTAACAGTAAGCAATTTTCTATTTTCTTCAGGAGATCTCGTATCTAAATAATCGAGGTCTGCATATATTTTATTCTCCGAAACCTGTGGGTCGTAGACCGTGATTTCCGCATTTTCCTCCAAAAGCGCATCGACCACATAAATGGCAGCGGATTCTCGGGTATCGTTGGTGTCTTTTTTAAAGGCCCAGCCGTAAATCACGATTTTTTTTCCAGCTACTGTATTGTAAAGGGTGGTTATCATATGATCAACAAAACGACTTTTCTGATAATCGTTAAGAATGATCACCTGTTCCCAATAGTCTGCTACTTCTTGCAAGCCAAAGCTGCGGGCAATATACACTAAGTTTAAAATATCCTTTTGAAAACAGGATCCCCCGAAACCTACGGAGGCATTTAAAAATTTGGGGCCAATACGGCTATCATAACCAATAGCCTTGGAAACTTCTTCGATATTGGCATCCGTTTTTTCGCAAAGGGCCGAAATGGAGTTGATGGAAGACACCCTTTGGGCCAAAAAAGCATTTGCGACCAATTTGGAAAGTTCCGAAGACCATACATTGGTTTGCAATATCCTTTCTTTGGGCAACCAGTGTTCGTAAATACTGCTTAGACTATCCTTTGCTTCCTGTCCTGAAGGGGTGTCATCGCCCCCGATCAAAACACGATCGGCGTGAAATAAGTCATTGATAGCAGTGCCTTCGGCCAAAAACTCGGGATTGGAAAGAATTTCAAAATTTACCCCGTTGCCACTGTTGTCCAAAATACTTTTAATCGCTGCTGCGGTTCTAACGGGGAGGGTAGATTTTTCTACCACAATTTTATCCGTCTTTGCAATCTTGGCTATGTTTCTGGCGCAGAGCTCTACGTATTTTAAATCAGCTGCTTGCCCCTTTCCTTTTCCATACGTTTTAGTAGGGGTATTCACCGAAATGAAAATCATTTCGGCTTCCTCAATACCCTTATCGACATCTGTTGAAAAGAAAAGGTTTTTACCTCGGGTTTCCTGTACAATTTCTCTTAGTCCAGGTTCATAGATGGGGAGTTTGCTCAAATCGGAATCGTTCCATTGATCGATGCGTTCTTGGTTGATATCCACTACAGTTACAGTGATTTCGGGACATTTTTTGGCGATTACGGACATGGTGGGTCCACCGACATAGCCCGCACCGATACAACAGATTTTAGTTATCTTTCTAGTCATTTTATTTTTTTTGAACGTACAAAGATCATATAATTATTTTAAAAATGGACTATTGTAGTTCAATGGCCCTTTTTATGGTCGAAATACAAGTTTTATTTGGGTGAATCCTGGAAAATACCGAATAGACGTCAGTTAACCGATCATTTTAAATCTTAAACGAAATAAATTATGTATATTATTAATTAAGCAGAACTATGGTTAAATTTATACCCTGAAACGATTTAAACCCAATACCCATTGATAACCCAAACCAAAATTTGGCTTTCTTCGCCCCATATGGGGAATAACGAACAGGTATATGTTAAAGAAGCTTTTGACACCAATTGGGTAGCGCCATTGGGTCCCAATGTCGATTTATTTGAACAGGCCTTGGAAGAATATGTGGGTAACGGGATGCACGTAGCCGCGTTGAGTTCCGGTACCGCTGCCATTCATTTGGCGTTGCAGCTACTTGGTGTATCACAAGGCGATGAGGTTCTTTGCCAAAGCCTTACCTTTTCCGCATCTGCAAATCCAATTCTTTATTTAGGGGCTACCCCCGTATTTATAGATAGTGAAAGGGATACCTGGAATCTGTCGCCCGAGTTTTTGGAACTGGCAATTGTGGATAGGATTTCGCATGGGAGAAAACCGAAGGCTATTGTCGCAGTACATTTATATGGAATGCCCTATAATGTTGACGCTATATCCGTCCTATCCCAAAAATATGATATCCCACTAGTGGAGGATAGCGCTGAAGCTTTGGGTAGTAGCTATGGTGGGATTAAATGTGGAAGTTTTGGGGATATCGGAATACTGTCGTTTAACGGTAACAAGATCATTACCACTTCGGGTGGTGGAGCCTTGTTGGCAAAGAATTTGGAGATTAAGAAAAAAGCTGTTTTCTTGGCTACCCAGGCCAGGGATGAGGCCCCCCACTACCAACATTCGTCTGTTGGATATAATTACCGAATGAGCAATGTGCTCGCAGGTATCGGACGTGGACAAATGGAGGTGTTGGACGATAGGGTGGCTGCAAGACGTGCCAACTATGCGTATTATCGGTCTAGGATGGGGCATCTTTCCCAACTGGAATTTCTAAAAGAGCCCGTCGGGTATTTTTCCAATCGCTGGTTAACCTGTGTCCTTACCCCAACCCTAAAGATTAGAGAGAAAATTCGTTTGGCCCTTCTGGAAGACGATATTGAGGCCAGACCCTTGTGGAAACCCATGCACTTGCAACCTATTTTTGAAAAATATAAGAGCTATACCGATGGAACCTCGGAAGATTTGTTTGAACGCGGGCTCTGTTTGCCCAGCGGATCGAATTTAGAAGAGGCCGATCTGGAAAGAACGACTGCCCTAATCCTTAAAGCGATTAAAAATGATTAAAAATTACTTGGTCAACAACGCGCATAGATATGCCTCCAAATGGTTGGTTTTGGCTATTGATGTCTGTACCATATCCATATCTTTTGTCCTTTCTTATCTGATCCGTTTTAACCTTACCTTGGATTTTGAGGTTAGTAAGCTGCTTGTTCAATTGCCTGTAGTTGCTTTTATCGCCTTGGTCTCTTTTTTGATAACGGGATCCTATAAGGGGGTGGTAAGGCATACCGGGGTACGGGATGTATACAACATCTTTAACGCCATCTGCCTCTCCAGTATTCTGTCCATTTTTATGGTGATTACCAATAGGCAGTACGACATGATGGACGATTTCACCATCCCGCTGTCCATAATCATTATTCACAGTTTAATAGCCTTTTTGGCCCTCACCGCTTCACGATATTTGTTTAAGTCCCTCTACCATAACTTGGTAAGGAAATTCAAAATCACCAAAAATGTATTGATTTATGGGGCCGGGGAATCGGGGATTTTAACGTATAACGCCATTAGCAACCATACCAGCAGTAATGCGGCGGTTGTCGGTTATATAGACGATGATCATAAAAAGATAGGAAAAAGTATCAACGGGGTCATGGTCTATGGCCGACATGAATTGAACGAATTCTTTCTGGACAAAAAGGATGTTTCGGAGATTATCTTTGCCATTCACAACATAGATAGCAATAAATTGAGGGAATTGGTTGAGAACATGGTCGATTTTCCCGTTCAGGTAAAAATTGTACCTCCTATCGAGGATTGGATCAACGGGGAACTTAAGGTTTCCCAAATTAAACAAATCCAAATTGAAGATCTGTTAAACCGGAAACCGATCAATATTAAGAAATCCAAGATTTCCAATGCCCTAAAGAACCAGGTGGTCTTCGTTACGGGAGGAGCGGGATCTATCGGGAGTGAGATCGTAAGGCAAATAGCCCATTACGATTATAAATCCCTAATAGTTATAGATCAGGCAGAATCGGCTCTTTACGACCTTCAGCAGGAACTAAAACAGAACGGGTTTCATAATTTTGTGCCGATCGTGGCCGATATCCGGGATAAGAATAGGATGAATATGTTGTTCCAGGAACATCAGCCTACCATGGTTTTCCATGCTGCAGCCTATAAGCATGTTCCCCTTATGGAATACAATGCCTACGAAGCTATAAAAATTAATGTAGCTGGCACAAAAATGTTGGTTGATCTTTCTCTGGCCCATCACGTGGATAAATTTGTATTCGTATCTACCGATAAGGCCGTAAACCCTACCAATGTGATGGGAGCAACAAAGCGGATCGCAGAGATGTATATCTCTAGCATGCAGCAGCAAAAGAAGACCAAATTTATAACCACCCGTTTCGGGAACGTCCTTGGGTCTAATGGATCCGTGATTCCCTTATTTAAAAAACAAATAGAAAAGGGAGGTCCGCTAACCGTGACACATCCCGGTATTACTCGATTCTTTATGACCATTCCCGAGGCTTCCCAATTGGTATTGGAGGCAGCCGCCATGGGGCAGGGAGGCGAAATATTTATTTTTGATATGGGTAAAAGTGTCAAGATTTTCGACCTCGCCAAAAACATGATTAAACTCTCTGGCTTGCGTTATCCGGAGGATATAGATATTCAGATTACCGGCCTTAGACCAGGGGAAAAATTATACGAGGAATTGTTGGCCAGCGGAGAGAATACATTGCCCACCTACCACGAAAAAATAATGATCAGCAAGGTTAGGGAGCTTAACTACGTCAGTGTAAGATCTAAAGTAGATGAACTCTGCGTTTCCAATATGTTTTTTAACACGGATATTGTTTGCCTTATGAAGGAGATTGTACCCGAATTTATCTCCAACAATTCCGAATTTTGTAAATTGGACGATGCCAAGGACAATGAAGAAAAAAGCGCTGACACAAAAAGCGTTAAGATTTTGCAATCATAGATGGCAATTGGAAAGACCGCAAGACTCCCTGAGTATTTTTTACAAAATGGTACCCGAGCAAAAAGTTTTTTTTGTAAAAATTAGATATGTACTTAAAGAAAAGCTATTGTACTTAAGAACGTATAATTTTCGGCCTTTTGGCACCCTTTAGGGATGGGGCAAAAACAAAGGGCCGAAAATTCAATTTCTTTGCCCCGTCCCGGAAAGGGAAGCTGTAAATAGTTCTGTTCCACCCGCACCCCAATGGGAACCAGGGCTATTTTAAACAATTGGTAAGCAGGCGAAAAAAATGCAGTTTTGGTGCGAACTAAATGTATAATCTTAATTTTAGCTACTTCATTATCTCGAATTCACAAACCATTTGGAAAAAACAACCCATAATTTTTACTATCATTGTACTCTAAATTTTCTAACCATGATTAAGAAACTCCGAGGTCTTACCTTCTTTACATCCGCTGTCCTATTTTCAGCCATTCTTTTAACTTCCTGTGCATCCAAAGAAGATGTTGTGTATTTTCAGAACGCCAGTAATTTTGAAACCTTGGTTAACAAGAACAGTTTTACGACAAAGTATAAGGTAGACGACGTGGTGAGCATCTATGTATCTACCTTCGACAAGCAGGCCAGTGCTCCCTTTAATCTATATAGAGGCGCCGAGGAAAATAGTGGGAGCACTAGAATGGAGCAAGTAGATTATTTGGTGGACGAAGCCGGTGAAATAGATTTTCCCGTGATAGGAAAGATAAAAATAGCAGGCCTTTCGCAGGAGGAACTCCGGGTGCTGTTACGCCAAAAATTGTCGGATTATTTAAAGGATCCGATTATTAACATTCGGCTAAGAAACTTTAGGGTTACGGTGCTGGGCCAGGTTAACAACCCAGGCACTTATACGGTAAACGGGGAACAAATTACCATTTTAGAGGCTTTAGGACTTGCTGGGGATATGACCATAAAAGGGATGCGCGAGAATGTATTGGTAATACGGGATTTTGACGGCACTAAAGTATATACCCGGATCAATTTATTGGATAAGAACGCGATGAATTCTCCCGTTTATTATCTTACGCAAAACGACGTGGTTTACGTGGAGCCCAATAAATCGGCCATTACGGCTTCCAGTTTGGACAACCGGGCCACCATTGCTATTTCCATTGCCTCTATTATTATTACTTCGACAGTAATCCTTCTTACAAGGAATTAATTGTTTTTAAGCTATATAAAGATGAATTTGAATACCCAAGGTTCAAAATCAGAACAATCGGATTTAAAAGAAATATTAAGAACTTATTCCAAACACTGGAAGTGGTTTGTTCTTTCAGTAATCTTGGCTCTTTCGATTGCCGTTGTTTATATTAGATATTCAACTCCGGAATATTCGGCGGAGGCACAAATCCAAATTTTAGCCGATGCCAATTCGTCTTCGGAACTCAGCCTGTTTCAAGATATGAAAATTCTTTCCCAGGGCACGAATAAAGTGCAGGATGAGATCGAAATTTTAGGTTCCCGATCCAACTTTGTGGAGGTTGTAAAGAAATTGGGATTAAATATCCAGATTGTCGCATTAGGAAATGTAAAGAATTCGGAACTTTATAAAAACCCACCCTTTAGTATCAATTTCATGGCTCCGGATTCCGTGGTATACAATTCTAAATTGGATTTTTATATTAACTTATCCTCAGAGTCGACTTTTGGTTTTTCGGAAGATGAGAATGCTCCCTTCAAGGTCTATTCTTATGGAAAAATGATTTCCTCCTCGATTGGTGGGGTTATCATCATTCCGAATACCGAGCGTATTAAAGATAATTTTGATCGCAAATTTAAAATAAGTATTACACCTGTTGATTTGATGGCCCAAATTTATCAGAAAAAAATTGTGATTGTACAAGCTGAAGAATTTTCCAACATAGTTAATATTTCTCTTGACGATCCCATACAGGTTAAGGCTCGGGATATATTAAACACTTTGATAGCTACCTATAATAATAATGCAATTGACGATAAGAAGCAGATAGCGGATAAAACGTCGGAATTTATAGATGATCGGATTGCCAAAATCTACTCTAACCTTTCTACGGTCGACCAAACCGAGGAAGAATTCAAAGCAGGGAAGGGGCTTACGGATTTGGCCTCACAATCTAACATAAATGTTAATTTAAGCGCTACGAATAGACAACAACTTCAAAACGCCTCCGTTCAATTGGATATTGCTTCTTCTATGAAGGATTATGTGGACAACCTAGATGGCTATGACATAATTCCTTCCAATGTTGGACTTTCGGACGGGTCGATAACTAATGCCACAGCTAGGTATAACGAATTACTACAACAACGTAAAAGGTTGCTAAAGAGTTCCAATGAAAAAAACCCGGTGATTCAAAGTTTGGACCAAGAACTGGACAATTTAAAGCAAAATGTGCGATCGAGCTTGGCGAATGTAGAAAACACCTTAAGCTTGCAGGTTAACAGTCTGAGTGGTCAATTGTCACGTATCAATTCCCAGATTTATTCTGCTCCTAAAAACGAAAGAGCCTTACGGGATATTACCCGGCAACAACAGACCACGGAACAATTGTACCTATATCTGCTTCAAAAACGGGAGGAATCCCAGATTGCCTATGCCTCAGCTGCCCAAAAGTCGAAAGTTATCGATAGAGCATACAATGTTAGCCTTCTGCCTGCATCTCCTAAGAAGAACATTGTTTTTCTTGCTTTTTTTATCTTGGGCGTTATGGTCCCATTTTCCATCATCTATGTCAAGGATCTTTTGGATAATAAAATTCATAACAAAGTAGGTTTGGAAAAACAGGTAGACGGGGTCCCCGTACTTGCCGAATTGCCAAAATTGAGCAAAAAAGACCATAAATTGGTCCGTAACAACGATCGGTCGGTATTGGCCGAGTCCTTGCGGATCCTGAGGACCAATTTGGATTATTTGATCAAAAATAAGAAGACCGGGGGCAAGGGAAATTTAATTTACATCACCTCCAGTGTGCCAGGGGAAGGAAAGACCTTTTTATCGTCTAACCTGGCGACTATTTTTGCCAGCACCAACAAAAAGGTGCTGATGGTAGGGGCAGATATCAGGAATCCTAAATTGCACACCTTTTTTACCGGTAAGGACGTGGACAAACTGGGAACTTCCAGCCATGTTCATAAAGACACGGGGTTATCCGAATTTTTAAACGACGATTCCCTATCCGTAAAAAACATTATCAACCCCATGTTGGTGCATTCCAGTACCATAGACGTGATCTATTCCGGGAAGATACCGCCCAACCCCGCCGAACTGCTTATGGGAAAACGGATGGAGGAGCTGTTATTGGAGGTGTCCGAACTTTATGATTATGTTATCGTGGATACCGCCCCTCTAATGGTGGTTACCGATACCCTTTTGATCAGTGAATATGCGGATCAAATAATCTATGTGGTTAGGGCCGATGTGACCGAAAAGAAAGTGCTAAACTATCCCTTAAAGCTAAAGGATGAGGGAAAATTGCCCAACCTATCCTTTGTGGTAAACGATGTAAGCGCTTCCAACCTGGGATATGGCGGCAAATACGGCTACGGCTACGGGAAGTCATTAAAGAAATGGTGGAAGTTTTAAGCGCTACGCTTTGCGCTTTACGCTGTGCGCAAAAGAGGTAAAGGGTTAAAAGGTAAAAGGTGCAAGGTTAGAGGTACGAAGTTAGAAGTTGGATGCTGGAAATTTGAAAGCCTGTCAGTTGTCCTTCATAGCTGGTTAATATTGTTATTGAATAATCGAATCAATTCCCCCTTTGAAGGGGGTTGGGGGATGTTTTTTAGAGCTTAAACCACACATCTTGGCTACTCTCGTTACCCAAAACAAAAAGTGTGATGCGATATACGTATAGTGTCTCTTTCTTTATCGTTTTATAATTGCATTCTTTGGTTTGGAGATTAGTAAAAATGTATAATAAAATAGCTCCTCCCTTTGGACAAAGGGAGGTGGCTTTACGGCCCGAGCCGGGAAGACGGAGGGTTTGAAAACACGGATCGTACCGTATTCTTTAACTTTCTACCGACGGCGGGATCAATAAAAATGCCCAATCGTCTTGTCGATTACCGGCAGTACCAGTTCCAAGGTTTTTTTGGAGACCGTAAGATTTTTAAGGGTTTGCAATTGTTGGATGTTGTGCACATCCGAGGCCACGAAATCTATGAATCCCTCCTCCAATAGTTTGCGTGCCACCTTGGGAACGGCGTTCCCGTAGTAATTGCCCAAAGACAATAAATTCATTTGAAAAAGTATCCCTTTCTCCTTGTACCCGGCGTATTTTTTAATCTGGTGATGCAAAAATCCATAGCGTTCCGGGTGGGCCAGTATAGGGAAAAACCCTTGCGAAGCCACTTTGGCGATGGCTTCCTCAAAATTAAGCGGGGGCTGCAGATAAGACATTTCTACCAACAAATAGTTCTTGCGCAACGGCATAACTTCCTTATTCTCTAAAAGGGACTCAAAATTGGCATCGATCATGTGCTCCGCTGCCGCCTCGATGTATACGTCTTTCCAATTGTTTTTTAAGAGCTCGTTTTGCAATTGATTTAGGGAATTGCCAATGGTTTCGGGTGTATTGGGATAGTAATTCTGCATGATATGTGGCGTGGCCACAAAGTTCTTGATACCCAATTCCTGAAATCCCTTGAGTATGGTCAAGGAGTCGTCCATCGTTTGGGCGCCATCGTCCAACCCGGGAAGGATGTGGTTGTGGATATCCACAAAATTCTCCAGGTAGTCTGCCAAGAATCTTTTTTTACCGAAAAAATGGAACATCAATATACGTTTTTCATTGCAAAAATAAGGTTTCTAATGCTATATAGTACAGTTTCACCCTATCTCTAAAGTGAGAACTTCAATTTAACATACATTTAACCAAGGGCGGTTAAACCATCCTCTATTTTTGAAATCCAATAAACTATGATGTTATGCAAGTAAATAAAAAGTTGCTTTGGGTCTTATTGATTTTAATTTTATCGGTTTCAACAACAATGGCCCAATACGGATACGGAAGAGGCTACAATGGTTATGGTTACGGGAGGCAGAGAAGTGGGATTCCCCAAACGGATCAAACCCCTGAAAAAAAGGATCCCCCTACGGCCAAGGAAATTGTTGATTCCCAAATGCCGGCCATAACGGAGACCATTGGTCTTAACGAATTTGAACAGGCCGTAATGAGCTCTATTTTGACCAAGTATATTCAACAACGTATCGAGCTTCAGATACTCCAATTGGATCAGGATAAGACCCGGGCAGCGTTGGACGACATTGTGACGAACGAGGATGCGGAACTAAAGGCCGGTCTTCCCGAAGATAAGTATAACGCGTTCAAGGAACTTCAGAAAGAAGGATTACAAAAGGCCAAAAAGAAAAAGAAGAAAGCTAGAAAAAAGAAGAAGAAAGATTAATATAAATACTATTCATGAAACACCTATTGTTGCTTGCCCTGATTCTAACAACTACCCTGACCTTCGCCCAACGCCCTCAAGGAAACAAAAAGGAACCCATAAAAATTACCGGTACCGTTTTGGACAAGGACTCCAATGAACCGCTAGAATACGCTACGCTGGTCTTGCAAAGTGTTGCAGATCCGGAGAAGATCACCGGGGGAATCACAGATGAGTCTGGAAAATTTAACGTCGAGGCCGCCCCGGGGAGGTACCATATGCGGATAGAGTACATCTCGTACAAAACACACCAGTTGCCGGATCAGAACCTTACTTCGGACACCGATCTTGGAACCGTAAAGCTAACCTTGGACGTGGCGCAGTTGAAGGGGGTAGAAGTCGTGGGGCAAAAGACGACGGTAGAACTCCATTTAGATAAAAAAGTATACAATGTTGGTACGGATATGACGGTAAAAGGAGGATCGGTGACCGATGTTCTGGACAACGTTCCATCGGTTACCGTCGATGTGGAAGGCAACATCAGTTTAAGGGGGAACGAGAGTGTCCGTATCCTGATCAACGGTAAGCCATCGGCACTGTCCGGACTCAATCCCGATGCCCTTAGGCAACTGCCCGCGGATGCCATCGAAAAAGTGGAGGTTATATCCAATCCCTCCGCCCGGTACGATGCCGAAGGAACGGCAGGGATCATAAACATTGTCCTTAAACAAAACAAAACGGTAGGGCTAAACGGTTCCCTTAGTGTTTATGCCGGACATCCCGACAATTATGGAGCAGAGGTGAATCTAAACCTAAGAAATGAAAATTTCAACCTCTTTACGAACACGTCCTACCGATATAGAAACGCCCCGGGGAACGCAAAGTTCGAACAACAAAACTATGGTCCTTCCGGGGGTATCGTTAGTTATCAAAATGAGATAAGGGATTATCAAAGACAACAGGACGGATTCAATACAAATTTTGGATTTGAATATTTTCTCAGCGAAACCAGTAGTATTACAAACTCGTTTGTTTATCGAAATTCGGGAGGTACAAATACTATTGATGTCGATTTTTATAATTTTGATGCCAATTATGACCCAACCATTCAAAGGAATAGGTTTACAACGGAGGACGAGGACGAGGAAAACGTGCAGTATTCCCTTAACTACGAAAAGAGGTTCAACGACGATGGGCACAAACTGACCTTTGATTACCAATACTCTTCCGGTAGCGATATAGAAAATTCCCTTATTGAAGAAATGGTCCTAAGCGAGGTCAATCCGCTCCCTTCGGAGGCTATCTATAATGATGAGGGACAAAAAACCCAGATGGTACAATCCGATTATGTGCTGCCGTTTGGCAAGGACAGTATCAAATCCCAGTTTGAACTCGGATATAGGGGTACCTTCAACAATTACGACACGGATTATGTCTATAGTGTTGAACAACCAAATGGCGAGTTTGTCAATGACCCCAACATTACCAATGAATTGCTTTATAAGGAATATATAAATGCCGCCTATACCCAATTGGGCACCAAGATAAAGCGTTTTAGTGTTTTGGCCGGACTTCGGATGGAGGCCACCAATATAGATATCAACCTGCTGACCACGAACAAGAACACCCATAAATCTTATGTAGATTGGTTTCCTTCCCTTTTTTTGGGATATGAAATAAACGACAACGATCAATTTACGGTGAGTTACAGCAGAAGGTTGAGAAGGCCTTGGTCCCGATTTATCAACCCTTTTCCCTCTCTTTCGAGCAATACCAATATCTTTCAGGGAAATCCGGACTTGGACCCAACCTATACCAACGCATTTGACCTTGGGTATTTAAAAAGATGGGATAAAGTGACCTTCAATACCTCGGCCTATTTTAACCAGTCATCGGGGGTCTTTCTTTTTGTCGCCCGGGAAACGGGTGATTTTGTGGAAATCGAGAATCCGGATGATCCCGACAATCCGGTGTTGGTCCCGGTAATTATACGAAGCCCTATAAATCTTGCCGATGAAAATAGGCTGGGAGCTGAATTTACCACAACGTATACGCCTAAAACTAATTGGCGATTGACCTGGAACCTTAACCTGTATCAGCAAAGCCTTCGGGGAGACTATACCTACACCAATTACTTGGATGATGAAATTACACAGAATTTTGATTCGGACTATTTTTCCTGGTTTACCAGGCTGAGCGCCAAAATTCCGTTGCCGGCAAAAATTGATTTCCAGACCAATGTCTTCTACCGGGGCAGGAGAATCGATGCACAGAATATAAACAAGGGTGCACTCAATACCAGTTTGGCATTTAGCAAGGATATCCTTAAGGAGAAGGCCACCTTGTCCCTTAACGTGAGCGACCTTTTTAACTCTAGAAAACGAAGGACGGAAACCAGGACCGAAAATGTCTATACCTACAGTGAATTTCAATGGAGGGAACGCCAGATAAACTTAACCTTCCTGTACCGGTTTAATCAAAAGAAAAGCCAAAGAGGTGAAAACAACCAACGTGAAGGCGGGGGCGGAGGAGAGGACATGAATTTTGAGGGCTGATAATAAATGGATGAAAAAAATATTAAACCCTGAAACTTATTGGGTTTTTGCGTAACATTGTGGTTAACCTGTCTGACATTACGTTCGGACAGGTTTTATAATTAAATTGTCATAAAATAAAGCGGTCTCTTAGTTGGTAATTCACCGGTCGATTAAAACAGGTCATTTCGGCTCTTGGGTGAATAGTTGTCTTAGTTGATTGAATAAACTTAAGCTTGTGAAAATTAAATACTTGATTTATGCCTTGTTGATAGGTTCTATAATAGGTCTAATATCCTATAGGATTATTAAGAATAATAAAGGAAACAAAATCGATGTGGATCGGGCCAATGTCGCTACATCCGTTACGGGAATGGTGTTGAGGCCCCAAAAATTTGAGGATTATCTGTCCCTTTCGGGTTCCTTGGAGGCCAACGAGCAAATAGATCTGCGGTCCGAGGTTTCTGGGGTTGTGGAGGCTATTAATTTTCGCGAGGGCAGTAAGGTTTCCAAAGGTCAGGTTTTGTTCAAGGTTAACGATATTGAATTAAGGGCGCAGTTGTCCAAGGTACTGACTGCGCAGCGATTGGCCGCCGAAAACAAAAGAAGGGCAAAATTGTTGTTGGAGAAACAGGCCATCAGTCAGGAAGAATACGATATTTCGCAAGCCGATTTTCAGTCGGCCAAAGCCGAATCGGACCTGATATCCGCACAAGTGTCCAAGGCTACCGTTAGGGCTCCTTTTTCGGGAACAATAGGTTTAAGGTCCATTTCTGTAGGTACATACGTTACACCAACGACGCTAATTGCCAAATTGATCAATACCAACAAATTAAAAATTACCTTTTCCGTTCCCGAAAAATACGCATCCGAAGTAAAGGTGGGTAATGAAGTGACTTTTACGACGTCGGGATCCAAGACTGTAAACACGGCAAAAATATATGCCATTGAGCCCGAGATCGATGTGGCTACAAGGACTTTAAAAATGCGTGCCATTGCCGAAAATCCGGAAGGAAAGTTGTACCCTGGGACATTTGCGAACGTCAATCTTCCTTTACAGGTTGTGAACGATGCCTTATTGGTCCCGGCCGAAGCCTTGATTCCTATCCAGAACGGCAAAATGATTTTTGTGTCCAGTGGATCTACGGCCAAAGAGGTGGTGGTAGAAACTGGTGCCAGGGGAGATAGTTCCGTTCGTGTGATTTCGGGATTAAAGGTAGGGGATACCATTTTAACCTCGGGTGTCATGGCGCTTAGAAATGGAACGCCGGTTAGTATTGAATTAATAGAAACAGGACAAAACTCCACCGCTCAATGAATTTGTCCACCTTAAGTATTAAGAGACCGGTCCTGACCATCGTCATCAATCTGGCCATAATCCTTTTTGGGGTTATAGGCTTTACGTATCTCGGGGTCCGGGAATTTCCAGCCATAGACCCCGCCCAAGTTTCGGTAAGTACTAGTTATAGTGGTGCAAATGCAGATATTATCGAATCGCAGATCACCGAGCCCTTGGAGAAATCGATCAATGCGATAGACGGTATTCGGAATATTACCTCGTCCAGTAACCAGGGCTCCAGTAGGATCAATATAGAATTTAATCTGGACAAGGACCTAGAAGAGGCTGCCAATGATGTTAGGGACAAAGTTTCCCAAGCGGTGCGCAGATTACCGGAAGATATAGATGCTCCACCAGTGGTTTCCAAGGCCGATGCCGATTCCAGGGCCATCATTTCCATGACGGTTCAAAGCAGCAATAGAAATGTGTTGGAACTTTCCGATTATGCGGAAAATGTTTTGGCTCAAAGGCTTCAAACGATTCAGGGGGTCAGTGGAGTTCAAATTTGGGGCCAACGAAGGTATGCTATGCGATTGTGGATCGATCCGGCAAAATTGGCCTCGTATGGTGTAACTGTCGCGGATGTTAGACGGGCGTTGCTGTCCCAGAACGTAGAACTGCCCTCTGGTAAATTAACGGGTGCCAATACGGAATTGGCCGTAAAGACTATAGGAAACCTTTCTACGGTGGAGGGATTTAACAACATCATCATTAGGGCCGATGAGGAAAGGGTAGTGCGGCTTAGCGACATCGGCAAGGCCACTTTGGAGGCCGAGAATATGGAGACCAAACTAAGCGATTCCGGACAGCCTATGGTCGCGGTTGCCTTAGTGCCCCAACCTGGTGCCAATTATGTGGACATTGCTGATTCTTTTTATAAGGAATACGATAAACTTAAAAGGGACCTTCCTGCCGATTTCAAGTTGAACGTCGTCATGGACGACACGTTGTTTGTAAAACGGGCGATCAAGGAAGTTGGGGAGACCCTCATTATTTCCATTATTCTCGTTATACTGGTCATCTATCTTTTTTTCAGGAATTGGTCCATGGCCTTGAGACCGCTTATAGATATACCTGTGTCCCTTATTTTTACTTTTTTTATCATGTGGCTTTTTGGTTTTTCCATCAATGTCCTTACCCTTTTGGCCATTGTACTGGCCACGGGCCTTGTTGTGGACGACGGTATCGTGGTGACCGAAAATATTTATAAAAAGGTAGAGGAGGGCATGCACCCCATTCAGGCCGCAATAAAGGGTTCTAACGAGATATTTTTTGCGGTAATTTCCATTTCCATTACCTTGGCCGCCGTTTTTCTCCCTGTAATTTTTCTCGAAGGATTTGTGGGAAGGCTATTCCGGGAGTTTGGGGTTGTCCTTGGTGCCGCAGTACTGATATCCGCCTTTGTTTCCTTGAGCCTTACCCCTATGTTAAATGCGTATATGATAAGACCTGGAAAACAAAAAAGGTCTAGGTTTTATGAAATTACCGAAGGGTATTTTGTCCGTATGAACAATGCTTATGCAGACGGTCTCCGCAAGTTTATGAAAAGGAAGTGGCTCAGTTTTCCAATATTGTTCGCTTGTCTAGGCATGATCGGCCTTTTTTACAGCTTGCTCAAAAAAGAAACGGCACCTTATGACGATCGAAGTTATATTAGGGTGTCCGTTACGGGTCCGGAGGGAGCATCATACGATTATATGGATCGATTTATGAACGATATGACCGAACTTATTAACGATTCCGTACCCGAAAAGAAAGTGAGTCTTATTATCACTTCTCCAGGCTGGGGGTCGTCCTCGGTCAACAGTGGATTGGCCATTATTTCACTCATAGACCCAGATGACCGGGAACGATCCCAGCACGAAATTGCGAATGATTTAACCCGTTGGACAAAGAAGTATACCGGGGCTAGGGTAAATGTTTCCGAATCTCCCACTATTGCTGTAAACCGTCGAGGAGGGATGCCCATACAATACATTATCCAGGCACCGAACTTTGAAAAACTGGAGGAAAAAATCCCGGAATTTATGAACGAGGTGGAAAGGGATCCCACTTTTTCCAATAGCGATTTAAACCTCAAGTTTAACAAGCCCGAAATATACGTTACCATAGATCGGGAGAAAGCGGAGAGCTTAGGGGTTTCCGTTCTCGATGTTGCCCAGACCTTACAATTGTCCTTTAGTGGACAGCGTTTTGGATATTTTCTTATGAATGGAAAACAATATCAGGTCATTGGACAATTTGACAAAAAAGACCGAAGCACCCCGATGGACCTTACGTCCATTTATGTAAAAAACAAGGACGGCCTTTTAATCCAGCTCGATAATTTGGTGAATACTGAGGAACACAGTAGTCCGCCACAATTATACCATAATAACCGGTATATGTCGGCCACCGTGTCGGCAAGTTTGGCTCCTGGCCAAAGTATAAGTGATGGGATAGACGCCATGGAATCTATTAAGGCCAAGGTGTTGGACGATTCCTTTACGACCGATTTGGGTGGGGAATCCAGGGATTTTGTGGAAAGTAGCAGCAATACTCTTTTTGCATTTGGTTTGGCATTATTGCTTATCTTCCTGATTTTGGCAGCTCAGTTCGAAAGTTTTGTCGATCCATTTATCATCATTTTGACCGTGCCAATGGCTGTTGCGGGAGCCGTGTTTTCCCTTTGGCTTTTTGGGCAGACCTGGAACATTTTTAGTCAGATCGGGACCATTATGCTAATTGGCCTCGTTACCAAGAACGGGATCCTTATCGTGGAGTTTGCCAATCAGCTTCGTGAAGAGGGAATTCCAAAAATGGAAGCCATACAGAAGGCATCGGTATCCAGGCTGCGGCCAATTCTTATGACGAGCCTTACGATTGCCCTGGGCGCCTTGCCGATTGCTTTGTCCATAGGAGCTGCGTCTACCAGTCGTATCGGTATGGGTGTTGTGATCATTGGCGGTACCATGTTTTCTTTGATACTAACGCTGTTTGTAATACCCGCCTTATACTATTTATGGTCTAGGGAAAAGAAGCACCGGCCCGAATTTGACTTCTTGGAAAGAGCGTGAGATGAGTACAAACGCAATTAATTTTTTGCATACCTACCCTAATAATTATCCCGAAACTCAGGGATTATACGGGAGCGCACAGGTTGATCTGTGCGGAACATGTTTACTTTAACTATTATCATATCAAAAAAAATTTGAGTAGAAGAAAATGAACCGACGAATATTTTTATTTATATCCTTTGTTCTGATATTTTTTGTGCATAAAGCCGTGGCTCAGCAAGTACTCACGGTAGAAGAGGCAGTAGAACTAGCTTTGAAGAATAATTATCAGATCAGGATGGCAGCCAATGACCTAAAGGTCGATGAAACGGCTGTTAGTCCTGGACGGGCTGGTATGCTTCCAAAAATCACCGGAACCCTAGGTGATCAAAATCGAGTTCAAAATCTCACCCAAGTACGGTCCGATGGCAGCAAAGTATCCCAGGACAATGCAAAAAATAACAACTTGAACTATGGGGCGGGGCTAGACTGGACCATTTTTGACGGGTTCAAAATGTTTGCCCGTTATGATCAATTAAAAGAATTGGAAAAATTGGGCCAAGCATCACTAAAACAAGCCATTCTCACTACCGTCAGTGATGTTATGATTACCTATTACGACCTGGTACAACAGCAGCAACAGCTTTCCGCATTAGATACGACGCTGATGATTTCTAACCAAAGGGTAGAATTTGCCCATAATCGCTTCATTATTGGCAAAGCTTCAAAACTGGATGTGCTAAACGCCAAAGTAGACCTAAACACGGATCAAACCTTGATGCAGCGCCAATTGGAACGATATGCCAATACCAAGATAAAACTCAATCAGAGCCTTGCAAGGGATACCAAAATCGACTTTAAGGTAATTGATGAAATATTGGTCGACGAAAAATTATTCTTACCGGAACTGGAAAAATTGGTCCAGGAACAGAATCCCCAACTAAGGGCACAACTGATCAATAAAAGAATTGCCGAACTGGAACTAAAACAGACGGTTGCCAATAGGTACCCTTCCATCGTTGCGGGAACCGGGTATAATTTTGGGCATACGAAATCTGACCTTGGCTTTTCCACCAGTTCGGATTCCCATGGTTGGAACTACGGCATAGATGTAAGCCTGAATATTTTTGATGGTTTTAACCAAAATCGCAACGAAAAGATTGGGAAGATACAGATTGAAAACGCCGAATTGGCAATTGCGGAACAAACCCAAGAGTTGCTGTCCCAACTTGGCACTGCCTATCAAACCTATACCACCAATATAAGTCTTATAGACCTGGAGGGAAAAAATGAGGCCATTGCCAAGGAAAATCTGGAGATAACCGTCGATAAGTACCGAATTGGTATTATCACCACGGTGGAGTTTAGAACCGCACAGCTTAACTATATCAACGCAAAGGTGCGATATTACAACGCCGTATATCAGGCCAAACTTTCTGAAATTACGTTAAAGGAATTGGCCGGGGACCTGACTTTGTAAGGAATAATTCCCTATGGCACAAAAAGAATGGAGCTTAGAGTCAAGAATCAAGACGAAAGACAAAAGTTATGGGTTATGAGTTCAGAATTATAAAGGATAAGTATTCTATGTAGAGTTTGATTGTTTTTTTGAATGTCAGTATTGATTCCCCCTTTGAAGGGGGTAGGGGGATGTTTTTGAAGTATGGTTATTAGTTCAGAGTTATAAGTTTTTTATATTTTCCATCAACTTCTAACTTCCTTCCAATTTCGTATTTCGTATTTTGTATTTCGTTTTCCGTGAAACCGTGATGCGGTTGCCCATTGTTCTTCTTTTTATCCCTACCCCAACAGTTCAATAATTCTTTCCGACGGTCGACCGATTACCGCTTTATTCCCGCTGATTACGATTGGCCGTTCTATAAGCTTGGGATAAGCTATCATAGCCTCAATAATTTGTTCATCGGAAAGGGTTTTCCCTTTGAATTCTTCCTTCCAGATCGCTTCATTTTTACGTACAAGATCTACCGGGGCAATGGACAATAACTGCAATACCTGTTTTAATTCTTCCTTTGTAGGTACATCTTCCAAATATCTGATCACCTCGAACGGTTTTCCCGAAGCCTCGACCAGGGCCAATCCCTGACGGGATTTTGTACATCGTGGATTGTGGTATATTTTTATCATAGTACTTTATAATTTCATTCCCTCGAAGGCGGGAATCTTAATCTTTTCCGAGTTGTTTGTTTTTGTAATATTTTTAAAATTTCATGGTGCCTGATGAGATCCCACCGCTCCCGATAGTTATCGGGACGGCACCCCGCCAGTCCGCCCGTGCCATTAAGACGGGAATGATTGTCGGGCTGGCTCCCCTTGTAAAAAAAGGGAGGACCCATTATCTTGTTTTTAGAATAATTTAGTTATGAGGTTATCATTGACCTCTAAATATTCGATACAATTTTAGCGGGTGTCGAGGATTAAATCACCGATTACTGCAAACTGATTACTAACCACTAGCTCACTAACCCACTAATTTACTCCTCCTTTTGCCCCATCATCATGAGGTAGGCCTTTAGGAACATATCTATTTCACCATCCATAACGGGGTCTACATTCCCGGTTTCCGCACCGGTGCGGACATCCTTCACCAATTTATAGGGGTGCATTACATAATTGCGGATCTGAGACCCCCATTCGATCTTCATCTTGGAGGACTCGATCTCGTTTCGGGCTTCTTGGCGTTTCCGAAGTTCAATTTCGTATAGCTGGGATTTTAAGAGTTTCATAGCATTTTCCCTATTGTCTAACTGGGACCGGGTCTCGGAATTGTGGATGACTATTCCAGTGGGGTGGTGGGTAAGGATGGCCTTGGTCTCCACCTTGTTTACATTTTGGCCGCCGGCACCACCAGACCGCGCAAAAGCCCAGGAAATATCGGCAGGATTAATATCGATTTCAATGGTATCGTCTACCAATGGGTATACGTATACCGAAGCAAACGAGGTGTGCCGTTTGGCATTGCTGTCAAAAGGGGAGATGCGCACCAAGCGGTGTACCCCGTTTTCGCCCTTTAACCATCCAAAGCCATATTCTCCGTCAAATTCTAAGGTAACCGTTTTTATACCGGCCACATCGCCTTCCTGATAGTTGAGCTCTTTAACCTTATAGCCATTCTTTTCGCCCCACATGAGGTACATACGCATCAACATAGAGGCCCAATCACAGCTTTCCGTACCGCCGGCACCTGCCGTGATTTGAAGTACGGCCGATAGTTCGTCCCCTTCATTGGAAAGCATGTTTTTAAACTCCAGCTTTTCAATGGCTTCTTCGGCCCTTCCTAATTGGGATTCTACTTCCGCTTCGGTGATCTCACCTTCTTTTTGAAATTCCATGAGAACTTCCAGATCGTCGACCAAAGTTTGGGCCGCATCAAAATCTTCCACCCACTTTTTTTTGGATTGAATGGACTTCATATGGGCTTGCGCCGCTTGGGGATGGTCCCAAAAAGTGGGTTCCAGGGTTTTTTCCTCTTCGTTTTCTATTTCTATAAGCTTGGCATCCAAGTCAAAGATACCTCCTTAACGCACCAAGGCGTTCTAAAAGACCTTTTGATCGATCTGTTGTTATCATGTAGTTCTAATTTTTCTCAAAAATAGGATTATTTTCCGATTGGAATTCCATTTTAAATTTTAAACCAGTTCTTAAAGAATTTTGCTATCAACCAACACCTCTCCGCCCCCTTTAATTTGCTTTTAGGGTTTTCCAACTTATTTTTTTGCTTTCTGCCTGCCCGTGTAAGTCCGGATATTGCTGCAACAGCTCTCGCGCCTTTTCATTGTTGGAACGGTAACAACAGAGTGCCCCAGCCTTTCTTTCGGTTACATTATCGCTTTGGAGCAACCGGTCCATGTCCGATAGCAATTGGCCTTTTAAAAATTGACCGACCGGCCTCCAAAAATAGGGGTCTATATCCCGTGATGCCGCCCAACGTTCATGGGCATAATCGGAAATGATACGGGCTAGATCCGGATTGGCCCGTTTCTCTATATCCACTATTTTGCCGAGGTCCCTTTGCATAAACGCGGCCTTTAGATACATCTGGTTCCACTGCTGGTCATTAAAATATTTGGCCGGATAGGGATTGTTCAGGGCAATGGCATCAAACACCGTGGAAATATTGGTCCTTAAGGTATCTACCGCAGTGGTTTTAAAGCTGCCTGCATCCGGTAGGAGGATAAGAAATTTTAAGAAGGTAACAAGCTCGGACGTATCTGCAACTTGAATGATGTTGTTCACTTTTGGGCCAAAGAAATCGGCATCATCCGCTAACACATCGGCTAGCAAAAAAATACGGGCCATCTGGCGTTTATCGGCACCTTGAAGTTCCAAATACTCTTGGAATTCAGCGTCTTCTAGATGCAATTGATCCAACGGGACGTCCGAAATACGTGAGCCAATTATACTGTAGGTCAGAAAAAGATCCTTGCCCGACTTTTCTTTTTTTATACGATCTAATTGTTGCCCTAACCATTCAAAATCCCCAGCATTGAGATTCACTTTAAGAATGGACTTTAGTTTTTTATTTGTCTCCATGCGCTTGATATTTATGCCGTATACAAAAATACGATTCTTTGTATTAGTTTGATAGTGAAATAGTGCGATAGTGAAATAGTAGGTTAGTGGGATAGGAATCATTAACCTAGGGCCAAGACAAATCAAGAACTTAGAGCCAAGACTAATGGAGCATAGAAAATAGACAAGTTTATGGGTTTACTTTTTTATTTGAACTATCAACTATCAACTATCGACTATCAACTATCAACTATCAACCCTTGACCCTTGACTTTTCTTCCTAACTTTGCAAAAAACTATAAATATATGCTAGGCTTAAAACTCCCAACGGACCCTAGATGGGTGAACATAGTGGAAAAGAACATCGATGAAATCCTGACAGACCATGCCTATTGTGAGCAAAAGGCGGCCAGCACGGCTATTTCCCTTATAGTCACCTTCCCTGAATATACCGATCTGGTACAGGAAATGACAGCCCTGGCCCGGGAAGAAATGGCGCATTTTAAAATGGTACACGACCGAATTATTGCTAGGGGCCAGATCTTGGGACGCGATAGAAAGGATTATTACGTGCTCGAACTTTTAAAATTCTTTCCTTCGGGAGGTAATAGGACCGTGCAATTGGTCCATCGACTTTTATATGCAGCCCTAATCGAGGCGCGTAGTTGTGAACGCTTTCGGCTGTTGTCGGAGGAATTGGAGGATAGGGAGTTGGCAGATTTTTATCAAAAATTAATGGTTAGCGAGGCGGGGCATTACACGCTGTTCCTCCGGTTTGCAAGACAATATGGCGATCGTGCCGAAGTGGATAAAAAATGGAACGCTTTGTTGGAGTACGAAGCCGAAATAATGAAAAATTTGGGCACCCGGGAAAGTATCCATGGGTAATGGTTTAATGGTGAAGGGTAATAGGTTAAAGGCAAATGTAAATACTAGGGATTATTTTAAAAATCCATAGGCTTTTAACTTATAAACGGTTCCCTAGAAAACTGCAAACTGCAACTGCCAACTAAAAACTGCTCCAGACACCTATGGGGATGCCGACTGTCAATTTTTTAAGACGTTTCTTCCAATTTTTTTACGTAGTAGTCGTAGGTGGCAAACTGGGATCGTATCCTGGGATTGTCATCCCGTTTATAGGCGTTGTCCTGTAGTGCTGAAAAGACACGTGCCTTTACATTATCGGACCATGAAATTTCGAAAGTATCCAACAATTCCTGTTTAATGTCCTCGTCATAAATGGGGCATCCCACTTCTACCCTGTAGTCCAAATTTCTCGTCATCCAATCGGCAGAGGAGATGTATACCTTGGGTTCACCATTGTTGCAAAAGATAAATACCCTTGGATGTTCCAAAAATTTATCCACCACACTGATGGCTTCGATATTCTCGCTCATCCCCGGGATACCGGGTACCAAGCAACAGATTCCCCGGATAATCAGCTGGATCTTTACCCCTGCATTACTGGCCTCGTAGAGTTTATCTACCATCTTATAAGAGGTAAAGCTGTTCATCTTAATTTTGATGTGAGCTTCTTTACCAGCCTTGGCATTGGCTATTTCTTTGTCGATTAGCGCTTTAAACACGGATTGGGTATAGTGGGGCGCCACGATCAAATGTTTGTACTTGTTTATTTTATAGGTAGTCTCGAAAAAGTCGAAGACCTTGGCCAATTCCTTCAAAATTGCATCATGGGCGGTGAATAATGTATAATCGGTATAGATTCGCGCTGTATCTTCGTTAAAATTTCCCGTACTGATAAAACCGTACCGCTTGATCGTGTTGTTTTCTTCCCGCTCGATAACACAGATTTTACTGTGCACCTTCAATCCGGGTACACCAAAAATTAATTTTACCCCTTCGGACTGCAATTGTTCGGCGTACTCAATATTGGCCTGTTCGTCAAATCTGGCCTGTAGCTCTATCTGAACGGTCACTTGTTTGCCGTTCTTGACGGCATTGATCAATGATGCCGCAACCTGGGAGTTGTCGGCCAGTCGGTACACGGTAATCTTGATATTTCTCACCTTGGGATCCAAGGCGGCCTCCCTTAAAAATTTTATGATATAGGCAAAGGTTTGGTAAGGGGTATACTGTAGGTAATCCTTGTTCGCAATACGTTCGAACAAACTGCCCTCCAAGGTAAATCCCTTGACCGGAAGCGGCTTAATTTTTTCGTACATCAAATCGTTGCGGCCCAGGCTGGGGAAACTCATATAGTCCCGTCGGTTGTGATAGCGACCGCCAGGAATAACACTGTCTGCATCCTGAATGGCCATTTTTTCCTTTAAAAAGGTCAACGTATCATTTTCAATAGACTGGTCATATACAAACCGCACGGGGTCGCCAATCTTTCGGTGCTCTACGCTCGATGATATTTTTTCTATAAAACTCTTGCTCAAATCGTTGTCTATATCCAATTCTGCATCCCTAGTAATCTTGATCATATGGGCCGAAATGGAATCGTACTCGAACATTGTAAAAATCTTGCCCAAACAGAAACGGATCAAATCGTCCAAAATAATGATAAAGTCCTTGTCGCCCTCCTTGGGTAAAACCACGAATCTATCTATGTCCTTTGGAATTTCTATCAGGGCATAGCGCAACCTGTTTTTCCGGGGCGCGAATATTCCGTCCTTATCCTGACCGAGCACCATTTTAATCGCTAGATAGGCCGCAGTATCTTTTAGCATAGGGAACTCCATCAGGTCGTTGAGGATAATGGTCATCAACATCGGACTCACCTTTTGTATAAAATAAGCATTTATAAATTCTGCTTGCTTCGCGGTGATTTCGGTCTCGTTGATAATGAAGATATTCTTGGTCTCGAGCTCCATCTCAATTGCACTCAGGATTTCCAGACTCTCACTTTGTTGTTTAATTACAATCTCGGTAATTTCTTCGAGTAAATCCTTGGCCTTTTCACCCCCTAGGACGCTTTTGCCCGACTTTCCGGCATCGAAAATGCGCTTTACCGTGGCATATCGAACCTTAAAAAACTCATCCAGATTATTGGAGAAAATCCCCAAAAACCGCAATCTTTCGATCAAAGGGACATTTTTATCGGCGCTTTCTTGAAGAACACGATCGTTAAATTGTAACCAGCTGATTTCCCGGTTTATATATTGATATTTGGATTTAATCATTTTAAACTAATTTAATCTATTTGGATCGAAACGAAAATTGGATATTTTTTGCTAAATGGAAGGATTTTTTAAGTTGCACAACGTTGTTCCGGAAGGGAAAAAGACGAAGTGTGGGTGAAAAAATCGATTTTTTGGTCAATTTAAAAAGTTTACTTGGGTTCGCTACTTGAGGTGCTTTGGGAAAAGAATATTTTCCGTTGTTCCTTGGGTAATGGCACTCCAATTATTGATGCTAAAACTAATTTGCACCAATCCGGCCGTGGGGACATTGTCGATGGAATTATTTCCAAGGGAATTGGCAATATAGGTAAAGGCATTGTTGTGGCCAAAAATCATGACCGTTTCCATGGAATCGTCCAACCTTTTAATAAATTGATGGACGTTGCCGCCAGAAAAATCATACAATTCTTCCGATAGCTTTAAACGTTCTATCGGGAATCCTAGATGTCGCAGAAAAATGGTACAAGTGTGCAATGCCCGGATGGCAGGACTAGAAAAAACGGCATCTATGGAACCCCTTTCAAAGACAAACCGGGACGCCACTAAAAGGGCATCGTTTATTCCCCGCTCTTGCAAAGGTCGGTCCCGATCGTTAACCTCGTAGTCCCATGAAGACTTGCCATGGCGCATTAGGATGAGTGTTTTCATTTATTGGGTAACTGGGTTATTGGGTTATTCATTTGATCGGTAAAAGTTAACAAGTAATAGTATGCTGACAATTTAAACATTGAACTTTGAACATTTGATGGGTTGCTTACTGAACACTTAACACAGACCATCGAATACCGGGTACTGGTAACTGAATACCGATCAAGGTGCCAACCGTTCCATTTCCCAATCGTAGTTTTTCTGTAAAGTATATCTAATTCTATCGTGCAGGCGATTGGGCCTACCCTGCCAGAACTCGATAGACACCGGTCTCACCAAAATCCCGCCCCAGTAATCGGGTCTCGGGATTTCCTTGCCTTGGTATTCCCTTTCCAACTGTTTCAATTTTTCTTCCAGGACCTCACGGGACGGTATCACTGTACTTTGATGGGATACGATAGCTCCCAGCTTACTGCCTTCCGGACGGGATTCAAAATAGCCGTCGGATAAATTGGCGGCAATCCTTTCGGCGTTTCCTTTTACGATTACTTGCCGTTCCATGTTCGGCCAAAAGAAGGAAAGACCTACTTTAGGGTCGTTCGTTATTGCCTTGCCCTTCTCGCTTTCGTAATTGGTGTAAAAAATAAACCCCTCCCCTGTATACTTTTTTAGAAGCACTATCCTGCTTTTGGGATAGCCATCCAGTCCCTTTGTAGAAACGGTCATAGCATTGGGTTCGTCCACCCCTTCTGTCGCTTCTACCTCATAAAACCATTTTTGGAAAAGTTCCATAGGATTATCCGAAATGGATTCTTCCGACAAGGCACTTTTTTCGTATGTTTTTCGGTAATTTCCTAGGTCTTTCTGCATTTCTATTCCATAATATCTAGCGTAACAAAGTTGCACAAAAGAAAGGAAAACACGAAAGGACTTTTATGTTTTTATAGGGAATAAAGGAATTAGTTCTGCCAAAACCGAAATACTTTGCCGTCATCGGCCAGTTCTACGTTGGGAAATATTTCCAGAGCCTCGTCCTTAAAGGGTTGGATAGACTTGTATCGGGTAGAATAGTGGCCCAGCACCAAAGTTCCGACATCGGCATCCTTTGCTACTGTAGCTGCCTCCTTAGCGGTGCTATGTTTGGTTTTTTTGACCAGATGCGCTTCTGATTCCAAAAAGGTAGATTCGTGGTACAATACGTCTACGTTTTTTATTTGTTGCACTATGGAAGGAAGGAAAGCCGTATCACTACAATACGCGTAACTTTTTGGCTTTGGGGGATCAAAAGTGAGTTTTTGGTTGGGAATTACAGTGCCATCGCCCATCACAATATCGTGCCCGCTTTTTATTTTTTGGTAATAGCACTTATCAATTCCATACTCGGTTGCCGTTTTTATGTTCAGTTTTCGCTCTCCTAATTTTTCACGGAACAAAAATCCGTTGGTATATATCCTATGGTTCAAAGGAATGGTCTCAACGGTCAATTGATCATCCTCAAAAATAAGTTCTGGTTCCTTAGATTCCAGCTCGTGGAAAACCAATGGATAATTGGTCCATGAATCGCCCAATTTCAGCAAAAGGGTAATGGCTTCCTTAATTCCTTTAGGTCCGTAAATGTGGAGTTCTAAATCCCGGCCCAGCAACCGGAAGGTGGAGACGAGTCCGGGAAGCCCAAAAAAATGGTCCCCGTGGAGGTGGGAAATAAAGACATGCCTTATTCTGGAAAATCGTATCTTGTTTTTGCGCAATTGTACTTGGGTGCCTTCCCCACAATCGATAAGGAACAGATGATTTTTCATCTCCAACACCTGGCCACTTGGGTTGCTTATCGTTCGCGGAGTAGCTGCATAACAACCGAGAATGTGGAGTTCCATCATAACTCCAAATCCCGTTCAATTTCTTCCATTTCTATAACGTCCTTGGCTTCTTGTAGGGTGGGGACCACACAAATCTCATCCGGGGCCTCGTCATAGGTGACCTTGTCTGTCACTACGACAAATGATTTTTTGGCCTTCCTGTGGGAATTGGACAATTTTAGGAATTCCAACAAATCATTGGCGGTGAGTTTTGAGAAAGAAAAAAGATTGACAATGATATGATCGCTTTTTATTTTGGGATAGGCACCTTCAAGGTTTTCAAGAAATTTTCCCAGCGAAATATCTTCTTGATACACGATGGTGGTGTTGTCTTGCTTTTCAAATATCATATGGCTGTATTAAAGGTTCGTCTTTTCGGCCCGATGATCGGTTTGGAAACAGAACTTGCAAAGTTTTGAAAATGACGGGCATAAGTCTTGTAGATGACCGATTCTAAAACAAGTCTGCTATTTAATTTTTGAGGCCAATAAATATATAACCGCCATGCGAATTGCCACCCCATTTTCTACTTGGTTCAGGATTATGGATTGTTTGGAGTCGGCTACATCGCTGGTTATTTCAACTCCCCGGTTAATGGGTCCGGGGTGCATGATCGTAATTTCTTTGTCAAGACTGTCCAATAGGGCTTTATTGACCCCAAATTGTTGGGTGTATTCCCTGGTCGTAGGAAAATAACTGAGATCCATCCGTTCATTCTGGATTCGCAACATGTTGGCCACGTCGCACCAATTCAAGGCACGCCTTAAATTGGTCTCTACCTGTACCCCAAGGGATTCAATATGTTTCGGGATTAGCGTTTTTGGTCCGCAGACCTTTACGGTTGCCCCCTGTAACTTCAAGGCAAAAATATTGGATAACGCCACCCGGGAGTGGAGTATATCTCCCACGATCACCACCTTTTTTCCTGCCACATCACCCAGTTTTTCGCGGATGGAAAAGGAATCTAACAGGGCTTGCGTAGGATGTTCGTGTGCGCCATCACCCGCATTGACAATGGAGGCTTTGACGTTTTTGGACAGAAATATTCCGGCTCCGGGATTGGGATGGCGCATCACCACCATATCGACCTTCATAGATAGAATATTATTTACCGTATCGATAAGCGTTTCTCCTTTTTTTACCGAGGATTGTGCTGCGGAAAAATTGATGACATCTGCGGAAAGCCGCTTTTCTGCAAGTTCGAAGGACAGTTTTGTACGCGTACTGTTTTCAAAAAAAACATTGGCAATGGTTATGTCCCGTAGCGAAGGTACCTTTTTAATGGAGCGGTTAATGACCTCCTTAAAATGATCCGCGGTCTCAAAAATGAGCTGGATATCCGCTTCGTTCAGATATTTTATTCCCAACAAGTGCCTTACACTTAATTCGCTCATTGATTTTTGAGTTATTGAGTTACTATGTAATTAAGTTAATTGCTATTGTTTTCTAACCGAGCTTTCTGAATCTCATTTTTGTTTCTAGATTCAGGTTTTGATTTTCAACATTGAACCTTGAACCAAACCTACCTCCCTACCAGATAAACAACATCCTCTCCATCGTTCTCCTCCCACATCACCTTAACCTTTTCCTCGTTGATCGCATCTACCTGTCTCCCCCTATAATTGGGCTGAATGGGCAAATGTCTACTAAACCGTCGATCGATCAGGGTCAGCAGTTCTATTTCCATGGGTCTTCCAAAGGATTGTATGGCGGTAAGGGCAGCCCGGATACTACGGCCGGTGTATAATACATCATCTATAAAGACCACTTTTTTGTCCTCTATCAAAAAATCGATTTTTGTCTTATTGGCCTCCAGGGTTTTTTCGCCCCGTCGGAAATCATCCCTATAAAAGGTAATATCCAAAAATCCGAGGTGTATGTGTTTTACTCCGTATTCCTCTTTGAGGATCTTGGCGAGTCTTTGGGCTACAAAAATTCCTCTGGGCTGTATGCCAATGAGTACTGTATTCTTAAAATCGAGGTGGTTTTCCAAAAGCTGACAGGCCAAACGGTGGAGGATAATATGGATCTCTTTGGAGGAAAGCAATACTTTTTGACTCATATTCTCGGCAGTCAATGCGTTCGTTTGACAAAAGTAGGGAATTCTACCGAAAAAATGGACCCAATAGAAAATATGATATGGGGCCCATTTAAATGGAAAAAGCCCTGACAGTATTTCGTCAGGGCTTTAGGTCCATTCCGATAACTCTCCCTGTATCTCGCATGTTCGGGACGTTGAAGGGATAGGGATCGTCGCAGCTATTTTACGTAGGCATCGGCATGCACCATGGATACGGCCCTACCGGAAGGGTCGTTCATGTTCTTAAATGCCTCGTCCCATTCTAGCGCTATCTTGGTGCTGCAGGCTACTGACGGTTCTTGTGGCACACAAAGTGCGGCCGCATCAGAAGGAAAATGGGATTCAAAAATAGAACGATAGTAAAACTCTTCCTTACTGGTCGGGGTCTGCAAAGGAAACCGATATTTGGCATTGTTCAATTGCTCGTCCGTGACCTCTGCCTTTACCAACTCCTTTAAGGTATCTATCCAACTGTAGCCCACCCCGTCAGAAAATTGCTCCTTTTGTCTCCAGGCTACGCTTTCTGGCAACATATCCTCGAAAGCCTTCCGTACTACCCATTTTTCCATGCGTTCGCCGTTGATCATTTTGTCCTGTGGGTTAATACGCATGGCCACATCCATAAATTCCTTGTCCAAGAAAGGGACCCGTCCCTCGATTCCCCATGCCGCCAAAGACTTGTTGGCCCGTAGGCAGTCGTACATATGCAATTTACTTAATTTTCTAACCGTCTCATCATGAAATTCCTGCGCATTGGGCGCTTTGTGAAAGTATAGGTACCCTCCAAAAAGCTCATCGGCCCCTTCGCCGGATAGTACCATTTTTATTCCCATCGATTTAATTACCCGGGCCATTAGGTACATGGGTGTAGAGGCACGGATCGTAGTAATGTCGTACGTTTCCAAGTTGTATATCACATCTTTAATGGCGTCTAATCCTTCTTGGATCGTAAATTTTATTTCGTGATGCACCGTCCCAATATGGTCCGCTACTTTTTGAGCCGCGGCCAAATCGGGGGACCCCTCCAGTCCAACGGAAAAGGAGTGCAACTGGGGCCACCAAGCCTCGGAGGTATCGTCGGATTCTATTCTTCGTTGTGCATATTTTTTAGCTATGGCCGAAGTAACGGACGAATCCAATCCGCCCGAAAGCAATACTCCATAAGGAACATCGGACATCAGTTGACGGTGTACGGCCGCCTCCAAGGCCTCTTTTACTGCCTTTATACTGGTTTCGTTATCCTTAACGGCATCGTACTCCATCCAATCCCTAGTGTACCACCTTTTGGGTTCCCCGTCATTGCTGTGCAAATAATGTCCCGGAGGAAATAGTTCTATCTTGGTACAGATACCTTCAAGGGCTTTCAGTTCCGAAGCCACATAAAAAGTACCGTTCTGGTCCCAACCCATATACAGCGGAATGATTCCCATATGGTCCCGGGCCACAAAATATTCGTCTTTTTCGGAATCGTAAATAGCAAAACCAAAAATCCCGTTCATTTCATCCAAAAAGGACGTTCCCTTTTCTTGGTATAGCGCTAGGATAACCTCGCAATCGGATTCGGTCCGAAAGTTGTATTTCCCTTCAAATTGTTTTCGCAAGGCCCTATGGTTGTATATTTCACCATTGGCTGCCAATATTAGCTTTCCATCTGGGCTCAACAAGGGCTGTTTGCCGGATGCCGGATCCACGATAGCCAGCCTCTCATGGGCCAAAATAGCCTTTTCATCGGCATAGATACCGCTCCAATCAGGACCGCGATGCCGTACTTTTTTGGACATTTCCAATAGTTGAGGCCTAAGGACCTCGGTACTTTCCTTAACATCGAAGGCACAAACTATTCCACACATATCGTTTAATTTAGTTCTAATAAGTATGCAAATATGAATCTTAAGTTTTAATTATAAAACATAAATCCATAAAACGATTACTTTATACAACATAAATTGACAAATAAATATAAATATGTAATTAAGAAGAAGAATATTTTTAAAAATGAGGGTCTTCTGTAAGCCTGGTAAAATATTTCGACTTTTATTAGAGAATAAGCGGAATACTAATTAGTTTTGAAAGGAAGTTGTTTAAACCCCTTCAGGGAATAAAAGGAACACTTTTAAACGGACGTAAATTTACTTTGTTTCGATCTGAAGGTTCCCCGTTTACCCTGCTTCGGGGATGGTTGGTTTTGAGAAATTTTATATTTTACACTCGGAAATAAATTTAAACGTATGAAAAATTTGATGAAACTTGGAATTTTACTTTTGACTTTGGTTTTTTCGTCCACTGCGACCGCTCAAAAATTTAGTGGCTTGGACAAAAGCCCAATGGATCAGGCCTTGTATCCCGATGCACATAGCAAAAAGGAAGCATTGGTCCGCATTACCTATAGTAGACCGCAGTTGAAGGGCCGTTCGCTTACCGAACTTGCTCCGATGGGCCAAGTTTGGCGTACCGGTGCCAATGAGGCGGACGAAATAGTCTTTTATAAGGATGCCAAGTTTGGCGATAAGGATATTAAGGCAGGTAGTTATTCCCTATTTACGATACCGGGACCGAACGAATGGACTATTATACTGAACAGCAATCTCAACCAATGGGGCGCCTATTCTTATGACGAAGCGGCGGATGTTATCCGGACTACGGCCAAAGTGGGCAAGGGCTCGGCAAAATTGGAGGCGTTTTCGATTGCCTATGACGGGAAAGGCGATGATGTTAATATGGTATTGGGCTGGGGAACGACTAGGGTTACGGTTCCTATCAGTTTTTAACCGCTCAATTTGATATATTTATATTTGCCTTGCCTTCTATTTTTTGTTAAGGAAAATTTGAGGGGAATTTAGATTTTGTTTTAGGATTTAAGTACCGTTAAGGATTGCTTTTAAACGGTTCGTATGCGTTTTATTTTTGATTTGCAGCCTTATTTCCTACCTGGATCCCCCCAATAAAAGTTTGCTCGGCCTTAAGTTGCGGGATTTGGTCTAGGGGAATCTCCATGATATCACCACTTAAAACTGCGAAATCGGCCCATTTTCCTATCTCTATACTCCCCTTTTCGCTTTCCTCAAAATTGGAATACGCCGCCCAAATGGTCATGCCTTTTAGGGTCTCCTTTCGGGTTAGGGCGTCCTGCATCTGAAATCCGTCCTTGGGGTATCCTTTTAAATCCCTACGTGAAGTTGCGGCATAAAAAGTCATAAACGGATTTACCTGTTCTACCGGGAAGTCCGTCCCCAAGGCTACTAATCCAGCCTGTTGTAACAGCGATTTTAGCGCGTATGCACCTTTGACCCGTACCGATCCCAATCGGTCTTTGGCCCAGTACATATCGCTTGTAGCGTGTGTGGGTTGGACGGAAGGAATAATCCCCTCTTTGAAATATTTAAAATCGATTGGGTCTATAACTTGGGCGTGTTCTACCCGCCAACGACGGTTTGTTTGCCCCTTTAAAGCTTTTTTGTAGGCCCGAAGCACCACTGCGTTTGCCGAATCCCCGATGGCATGGGTATTCATCTGATAGTCCGATTTGGCGATACGATCCGCCAATGCGTTGATGGTAGCAACGGGGGTCGACATGGCACCGAAGTGGCCTGGCCGGTCGGAATAGGGCTTTTTGAGTGCCGCCCCTCGGGATCCCAACGCCCCGTCTGCATACACTTTAAAGGAGCGTACATGGAGTTTATCGGTCTTCAGTATACCCCTTTTTAAATAATAGTCCAAATTTGATCGACTGTTACTGGCCATGGCGTATACTCGGATGGATAGGTCTCCGTTTTGCTGCAAACTGTCTATAAGCTCAATGATCGACCGATCAAGTCCCGCATCGTCCACCGTGGTGAGACCGTAGCCGAGACATATTTTTTCAGCTTCCTTAAGTGCTTGGATCTTAGTTGATAATGGGGTTGGCGGAATTATTTTATTTATTAACCCCATTGGATTGTCTACCAAGACCCCGGTTAGATTGCCGTCCTTAACAACGATTTCCCCGCCGTCTACCCTAGTATTGATATCGATACCTGCAAGATCCAAGGCTACTTGGTTTACCAGCATGGCGTGACCATCTATGCGCTCCAACACTACCGGGGTGTGTGGATATAGTTTATCCAGTTTTTTCTTGTTAGGAAGATCCTTTATTTTCCAGTCGTTTTGATCCCATCCCGATCCTCGAATAAAGGACGACTGATTTTTCTTTTGGAAAGCTGCTACCCGTTCCAATATTTCCTCAAAACTCTCCGTTCCAACAAGGTTGACGGATTGTTGTGTCAATCCCAAGCCGTAAAAATGGCAATGGGCGTCTATCAGCCCAGGCACTATGGTTTTCCCTTTGGCATCTATCCTTTTTTTAGCGTTGTACCGTTGTTCCAGCTCGCCCGTAGTGCCAACGGCCACGAACCTTCCCTCATCGACGGCAAAGGCCGTGGCTTTGGAAAAAGCGTCATCTACCGTATAAATGTTGGCATTTACGACCAACAGGTCTATATTTTCTTTTGAAACAGAAAGGTTTTGTCCAAAACAAACAAAAATTAATACAAGGTAACCGTTTAAAATCAACATGGTCGTAAAGTTTTTGTTCTACCTATTTTTTTGATAGGTTAAACGCAGATTCGCTTTTTAGAGCAACGAAGGAAAGGTTGAAATAGGACTTTCGGTACATCAACTGTCTAGGCACAATAAATCTTTCTATATGCAGATCAGTCCCTATCCGCTTCGGTCAATTTCTGATTAAATAACAATAACCAGCTCTTTACGTTGTCGGCAGACTTGGGGTCATTTTCAGCGGAATAAAAGGTCCCATCCTTCATTCTGATCCAAATGGTGAGCAATACCCCCGTCATGGAATCATTGGGTGACAATTGGGTATAAATGGTACCTTTTTCGTTGTTCAAAAAGGGAATTTGAACATGGACGCACTCATACTCTACGTCTCCTTCTACCATGGATCTCAGCAATGCTTGTCCTTTATGGTCTTCGATGAATTTTTCCCAATAGTTGGACACAAACGTTTCGTTGACCCCAATGATATCGGTAGAAAAAGAGGTTGCCCAATGATTAAAGGGCAGGGGCTTTTCTACAACCACAAATGATGATTGTGCCTGCGCATTCGCGAATACGCCTAAAAATACGAGTATTATTAACTTATTTTTCATCTGTGCACATTTAAGGTTAACATATTATATATCTAGTATAATTAAGGGCACTAGTTTAGAATAGGTATGATGGCTTAACCCACTGATTTTTGGACTATTGATTCCCCTTAGGATCGAGGCGACAACAAAAGACCGAAAATTCGATTGTTTTTGCTCTTACCCTGAAACCCCGACTGAACATATTTGGGCAGGGGAACAATTGGATTATGCGTTGTTTTGGCTTTGACTTGATACTAGAGCCTAATTGAGCCATGAATCTATAAACAGAAACCCAAACCCTTTATTTAACCCTTCCTCTTACCCGATAATGGAAAAATACCATCCGTGGTACTGCCTTGTCCGGATAGGTCGTTTCCCCTGACGGATAAATTGACATCTACCATCTGTCCTTCAACATACACCTGAAAACGTACTTCGTTCTTGTCTTCCACTACGTTTATCCCTTCCAAGGAACTCTCGCCTATCACTACTTTTACCTTGAGCTCCTTTTCTGGCTTGGTAATATAAATGATTCCTGTGGAATATTCGTACGGGACATTTTCTGCGGTATACTCCCAGACTCCCAAAATATCGTTTTTGAACCACTCCGATTTTATTGTTAAATCCTTTTGTTGGGGGCAAATGTCCAGTACATTGGCTAAGGCAGGAAAACAAATAAATAGTAAACCCGATACCATTAAATAGCTCGATCTTAATTGATGTAATTTCATTTTGAATTAATTTTAAGCGGTTAGCGATTACGACCCGGGTCCGATTTAACGGGCATCCGTCCATAAAATTAACAAAAATACCTAGTGTAAGCCGCGTTGGAATCAAAATATTTGGAGACGTGGCACAGAATACATCTCAATGTAAGGCGAAATACCAGGATTGTTGTGAAATATTTAAAATTTCGAACTCCGAAAAGTGGGATAAAATATTTAAAGAGGGAATGTCCGCGGACAAAAAATATAGTTCCAAGTAGCTGTTGCCCAATAGAGGCATTCATAAAAAAATGCTCGTAAGAATACTATGGCCTTATCCTTGTGTCCCTTCCCAAAAATTGTTCAGGTGGGCTTAGGTTTTTCGTACCGTCAAGCTATTTCAATTTGCTTTTTAAGGCCCCGTTTAGTTGCCGAAACAATATTGATAGAACCCCGTCCAATTTAGGGCAGTTTGGTAAATACAAATTCAACCCGTCTATTTTTCTTCCTTCCTTCTGGGGTATCATTATTATGGATGGGGTTGGTACCTCCGAGTCCATTCCACTGTACCCTATTTTCCTTGAGTCCTAGTCCCAAGAGATAGGTTGCCACCGCCTTTGCCCTTTTTTTGGAAAGGGATTCGTTGTAGCTGTCGGAACCCACATTGTCCGTATAACCATTAATTTCTAACTGTATTGAGGTATCTTCTTGCAAGATAGCATATAGATCGTTCAATTCCTCAATGGATGCTTCCGGCAATTCGTATTTGTCGAATTCAAAAAATAGGGTCTCAAGTATTTGGGGTTTGTCTACCAAGTATCCTTTTTCGGATATTTTTACCAAGGAGACCATATCCACATAGTAATAGGCTCCTTTGTTGGAGCCGCCCCTGATTTTCTTGAGGCGGGTAGCCCTATTGCTCTTAAAATTTCCTAGGGTCATAAATCTTTCGATTCCCGTGGCGGTAAACTCAGTGGTAACCAAAACCCATTCATCGCTATTAGAGTAGAATTTGGTATTTGCGATATTGACCCAATGGAATCTATTCTCCTTAATTCGGGACAATTGCATTTTGGACAATTCTTTTTTTATGGACAGGTCTATTTTTTCCTCGGAAAATACTACTCCGAGATCGGTTATGGAAAAATCTGACTTTTCGGCCCTACATAGGTAGAAAGACAAGGTGTATCTGGCTCCTTTTATCAGGTTTTGGGTAAGTTCTGCCTGCATATATTCCCGATAGTCACCAGGGGCATAGAGATACATACCCGCATATCCATGTCCAAATTTGGAAGCCTGGCTCCCATTAAAATTATCAGGGATTCCCATGGAAGAGCTACAAGCATTGAAATAATCGGTGGACCCAAGAGAGGGAGTGGACCAATAGATCAGATCCGAATTAAAAGAACCCAGATTATCCGGGCAGGCGTTGTAATCCTCAAAACTAGGGTTTCTCACTAGGTTCTGGCCCCATGCAAAAATGCTGCAGAGCAGAAAAATGACAGAAGAAATTTTTAGAGAATTGAGGCTTGCAATCACTTCAAGATTTTGAAAAACCAAAATAGTGATTTTGAATCTTATTAGGCCGTCAAAAGGACCATTTTTAAGAAAATTATTAATTAGGTGCCAGTCAAAACGCTTAATTAAACCAGACCGCATACCGCTTCCGCCTCAACTCCAATGCTAAAGTTTGCTCCATCTTAAGGGCTTCGGTCCTAGTGGTTATAGGGTCTATGTGATTGTATAGGCTTGGGCGGAGGTACATTCCGTATTTCTGAACTATATTGGAAGAGATTTTATGGCCTTTTTTGCTGATATGGCCAGACTTGTGCTGAAGAAACCTTTCTTTGGGGGCCTTGCTCGTCATGCCCACGTAGAGGCACTCCAAAACGCCGTTGAACTGGGGATTGGCAGCCCTAAATTTCCAGTTCTCGGTAAAGACCCGTTTAGACAACTCTATGACATAAACCCGGTATTGCATTTCTAAAAATCGAACTTATACGCGGCCCCTCCCAAGACTTGAAAGCCCTGAACCTGAAAATTGGCCCACCGCATGTAGTTGTTGTTGGCGATGTTATTGAAGTTTAGGAAAAATGACCATTGATCCGTCCATCGGTACCCCACATGGGCGTTGATATCAAAATACGCATCCAAAGTGACGATTTCCGATGGAAAATCCGATGGTTGAACGTTCTGTACGGCCTGTGCCATCAGGTCTTTTCTTTCTCCTACATAGAAGAGGTTCGCGCCCGTAAACCATTGTTTGCCGATTTGATAATCCATAAACAGGGAGGCTTTGAGGTCGGGCAGGTTCCATGCCGGATTATCGGTCTCCGTGTTGTAATTAAAAACTTCGGCATTAATGCCCAAGGTAAAATCCCGGTTCACATCCAGGTTTAACTCCCCAAAGAACCCCAGGGTTTTTATATCGTCATAAAATACCTGGAAGGAGTTGCTATAATAGTAGCCTTTTGCGTCGTTCCGGAACTGGTTTTCGGGATTCATCAGATACAAAGGTTTACGGTTTTCCGCTATATAGGAACCCTTGACGTTATAACTAAGATTGGGCATTAACCTTCCCTTAAGGCCCACGTATGCGTTGTATTTTTTATCCGTTGGCTGTATGCCAAGGGTAGGGGATACGTATGGATTGTCCTCCACGAAACCGTAGTAGGAATTCTGATCAAGCTCACCTTCAATACCTCCGTAGGCAATAACGGTCTCATCCAACAAACGATAAGAAGCTGTTACTTCTGGATAAATATAAAAATTGCCATCACTATTTTCCATATCCAAACCATAAACGAATCCTACGCCTAAATTAAGCGTAAGGTCGTCCCGCAACATTTGTAAACTGGGGCTTATCCCAAACTGCAACCGACCGTAGTCGATGCCCGCATCATTGGCAGTATTATTAAGGTTTGCATTCTTAAAGCTTCCACCCACGTAATCTATTTTAACATCGAGTGCCACAACTTCATCATTGACGGGAAATTCAAACTTCGGTGTAAAGTACGCCCTGTTTTCGCCCGATTTTACGGCATCCCAAAATCGCCTATACCGCAGTTCTCCTCCCTTAAAAAAGGAGTTGTCCATGCTCATATGTGCCCCGGCCTCGCCCATAAAATAATTTTGTTTGGAATCGATACCGTCAATGACGGTTTGGCTGAAAACATCCTTTGGAAGCCCGTACCAATTATAAAGCTGGTGTTGAAAGCCAATATTTGCTCCCCAAACCAGATCTCTATCGGTTTTTGTGTAGTCGGCGCTCAATTTGGTGTTATAAAATTTAGTGCTCAGATCGGCATCGGAGATATCGCTACTGGAAGAGAGATGATTTAATCCGACATCCAGGCGTTCGTCCCTGTTCAATGCCCTACTGGTGTAAAAGTCGGCCGCAGCATTAAAGTAATTACCAACTCCGACGGAAGCGTAGGAATTGTACAAGGTAGGTGGAGGGGTTTTTTCCACTCCCGCTGCCTTTCCTTTGGCCGGTGTAAAGGTCGAAGCTACGGGAACCGAATTAATGCTGTACTCAATGTTCTTCTTCTGAAGAACTATGCTGTCGTTCAGGGTAGGGACCGATTTGATCTTAAACGCGTCGGAGATGGTAGGTGAATAGGCCTTAACCACGGTCACTGTCTGGGTACCCAGATCTTTTTTGTCCTTATCCTGCGCCACTGTAATCTGTAACATACCGATCAAGGCAAGGAGGGTTATAGGGATGTGCTTCTGCATAGCGTGTTCTTTTGTCTCTCGATATTAGTTTCCGGATGGATTTACGGACGAATTACTTTCTGCTTCTTTGGTTTTGATAACGGACAATTCCTGCTTGGCCGCAGCCACGATTTCCGGGAATTGCGCAAAATTTCCGATTACGCTGTCCAGGATATAGGTGGCTTGGAAGGCATCGCCCAGGGCATAGAAGTTCTTTGCCATGACGACAAGGCCTTTCCCGCCCCATTCCTTGTAGGAGGAATAGTCCTTGGCCAATTTTTGAACCGATGCGTTGGAAGCCTCGTAGTTATTTTCCTTATTTTTATAGTAGGCGTCGTAATACAGGGCCTCTGCAGCTAGTTCACCGTGGGCGATCTTGAGTACCTGGGCATAGGCCTCTTTGGCACGGGCCTCGTTTCCGGTCTTGATGGCCGAACGCGCGATCATAACATGGGCATCGCTTTTTATACGATCGTCTATCTTGTAAGTGGCCAACACTTTTTCGGCATACTCTATGGTCTTGTCATAATTCTTTTGCTCGTAGTAACCTTTCATTAGGTTAGATTGGGCAAAAGTGACATTCTGTTGTATTTGTGCGGTGTTTTCCAACTGCTCCAAATAAGGAATAGCGGTCGTGTAATCTTTTTTTCCAATATAGATCTCACAAATCCTTGTCAAAGCCTGCTCCCCGTATTCACTGGCTCCCTTGTCGGCCACATTTTTATATAGCGGCAACGCTTTTTCCTTTTGATCCTTCCCAAAATACAACTGCGCCAGATTAAAATTGGCCTTTAGGGAATGCAGTCCGTTGGGGAATTGCTTTATATATTTCTCAAAACCTCTAATGGCAGCTTCCTTGTTGCCTTCTACAAAAGGCTTGTCGGCAGACTCATAGGTAGCATTGTCCAGTTCGCTATCGCTTACCTCAACAAAATCCAACCCTTTTACCCATTGGCCGTATTCATCCACCCTGCCCATGTCTACGTATATCAATTTAGCGGTTGCGACCGCTTGTATGGCCTCTTGGGTATTGGGATAATCGCGCACCACGGTTTTGAGCTTTGCCAACGCCTGTTCATTATGGCCGGCGTTGTATTGTACCAGCCCTTCCCTCATAAGCGCCTGTGGCACCAACGGACTCGATTTTCGTCCGCTGATCAATTGATCATAAGTCTGCATCCCCTTGTCTATGTCGTTGGCGCGGATATAGGAATTGCCCAGTTCAAAAAGGGCATCGTCGTTCAGCGGGGAATTTGGGTAGTTGGAAATAAAATTGTTAAGCTCTTCGATTTTAGTATCCGAACGGTCAATAAACCCATAGCTCAGCGCCTTTTGATAGGCGGCATAATCCTGCTCCGGTCCTTTTAGGGCCAAGGCTTTGTTGTAGGTCTCGATCGCGGGCCAATATTTGCTGGTCACAAAATAGCTGTCGCCCAACCGAAGGTAGGCGTCGTGTAACCGATCGGTATCCGACGGGCTCGAGCCGGTAAAATTGCCAAAATAGGTGATGGCGTTGTTGTAATCCTTTAATTTAAAATAGGTATAGGCCAGGTTGTAGTTCAAATCATTGTATTCGGGCGTAGATTTTGCGCTTGGGTTTTGTTGAAACTGCACATAATCAACAAGGGCATCATCAAAATGGTTCAGGGCGTATTCCGACTCCGCTTTCCAGTAATTGGCCCTTGCCTTGAAGACCCCTTCCTCGGCATTGGACAACGATTTTTTAAAGACATCGATGGCCTTTTGGTAGTTGTTATCGATAAAAAGCTCCACCCCCCTATAAAAAGCTACTTTTTGATAGGTGGCCTTGCTGGCGTAATTTTTGTTCTTTTCCAAAAGAGCCATGGCCCCTTCAAAATTCTTGGACGTAATAAAGGAATCTACCAACAGTCCTTGTATTTCCTGGGTATTGCTATCGTTGGGATACTTGTCCAAATAAGTAGTCAAAACCTGAGGAACGCTTTCGTACGGGTTGCCGATCTCGTAGCTCAACCGGGCGTAGTTGAGGTAGGCGTCTTTTTGGATCTCTGGGGTAAAATCCATTTGGGAAGCATTTCGGAATGCATTGAGGGCTTCCTGTTTTTTTCCGAGCTTTAAGTAACATTCCGCCAAATGGTAGTACGCGTTCTGGGAAACGCTATTGGTGCCATCGATTATCTTGTTGAACTGTTGTACGGCATTGGCGTAATCCTGTTGTTGGTAGTAACAATAGCCCAACAGATAATAATCGGTATTGCTCCATTTGCCTCTTTTACCCTTATAACCTTCCAGATATGGGATGGCGTTGGCATATTGTTTTAGGTTGAAATAGCTCTCGCCTATAATCTTATTGAGTTCGGAAACCTCTTGCCGATCAGATTTGGGCAATTGTTTTTTTGCTAAGGCGATAGCTTCTTCGAACTTGCCCAGTTTAAAATTCATATCGGCCTGATAATAGGAGAGCTTTTCGTCCAATACCTTCTGGTCGGTTATCTGGTCGAACCGTTCATTGGCAGCGGCATAGTCGTCCTGTTGATAGGCGATGTAGCCGAGGTAATACTTAGCCTGTGAACCGTAGGTAGGCGATGTGGACACTTTGTTGAAATACGTTTCGGCTTCCTTGGGCTTTTTAGACGAAAATAGGGAATACCCATAGTTGAAATTAAACCGTTCCTGTTCTTTTCTGCCCATTGAACTTTGGTCTACTTTGTTGTACCATTTAAGGGCATAGGGATACTTACCGGTCTCAAAATAATAATCGGCAACATCCAGATAGGCAGAATTTCGTTTAGTGGAGGTGGGATAGTTGGCCACAAAATCCTCCATCAGCTTATCGGCCCCCAATTGGTTGAGCCTAATGGCCGAATTGGCTTCGTAATAGGCGCTATTGGCCTTGGTCTCCACGTCGGTGGCCTTGGATTTTACTTTTTCAAAAACGACTTGGGCAGCTTGGTACTGTTCGCTGTGATAGAGTTCCAGTCCTTTTTGATATGCTTTTTGGTGATAGGTATAGATTTTGGATTCCTGGGCTTGCCCATAGTAAAGGACCCCCAAGAAAAAAGGGAGAAAGGCGGAGATTTTCTTATACATAGTTTTCTATAGTGTTCTTTAAAGCTTCAAAAACTTACTACGTTAACGTTGATTGCGGCAATTAAGTATTTGCATGACCCGAAAGATAAAAAAATTTCATACCACCGCCCATTCGCTTTAACAAGAAGTTAGTACTTTTACGCAGCCGCAAGAGGGCATCTTGTGGTCTGGCACCGGTATATTTCCATGGGTTTTCGATCCCCTATATGTCTTTGGTTTGCACCTTTGTCCGTAGGGCCGCTGGTCATGGAGTAGATAGGGACAGGCGAACGGCGGTAGGCAAGTGCAATTTGGAAAAGACGCCTACAAATTAAATACGTTGTAGAATCCCAAGAATAGAAAATATGGCAGAAAATATATTGCAATTAAAGGAAGTGGCAATTTTTCAAAAGGAAAACCTGATTCTCAATGAAATTAACCTTGAGGTCAAGGCCGGGGATTTCGTTTACCTTATTGGAAAGACAGGTAGCGGGAAGAGTAGTTTTATGAAGACCCTGTACGGAGACCTGCCCTTACAGGAAGGGGAGGGCAGTATCGTCGGATTCGACCTTAAAAAGCTAAAGGAAAACGATATTCCGTTTCTGCGCCGTAAACTCGGCATTGTATTTCAGGATTTTAAATTGTTGCTGGATAGGAACGTCAACAACAATCTGCGGTTTGTACTTAGGGCTACCGGCTGGAAGGACGAAAACAAAATGGCAAAACGCATCGAAGAAGTATTGACCAAGGTAGATATGAAGACCAAGGGCTTTAAATTTCCGCACGAGCTTTCCGGGGGGGAGCAGCAGCGTATTGCCATTGCCCGGTCCCTCCTGAACGACCCGGAACTTATCCTGGCCGATGAGCCCACTGGGAACCTGGACCCGCAGACTAGTGTAGAAGTTATGAAGGTGCTACAGGAAATCAACAAAAATGGTCGAACAATTTTGATGGCCACCCACGATTACGCCCTGATCCTAAAATATCCCTCCAAGACGCTAAAATGTGACGGAAACAAGGTCTTTGAGGTAATACAAAAGGCGGTGTAGCTCTAGGGTGGACCCTTTTACACCCATTGTAACTATTTGCTATTGCAGTTTTTTGCCATTTTTTAATGGTGCAAATCCTTTCTGAAGTGGTATCGGGCACGTTTAAAGACAAACTGGAATACGTGATGGATACCTAAACTATTGCCAGAAATACCGGTAGAACAGCATGTCAATACCTATTGTTCCAGACCGGTTAGGGCGAAAAGCGTTATCCCATGCCCTACCATTATTTAACAACTCCCTTAAAAACCGAATCGTCGAGTTCAACAAAATCGGGCCTCAAAGACCGAAACTAACTACTACTCGTCGTCCGATTGATTTATCAGGGTCAGATCGATGATCTTTTTGGGACCTTTTGGATCCGGGGCCTTGCCCGCTTCCGTATCGATGATATAGGTAACCCGAAAAGTCTTGTTTAAGAAGGTATTATTGTTGAGGTCGTACTTGTTTAAGACTTCGGGTTCTATTTGGGCGAACAGAATACCTCTCTGATCTAGATCGTTCGTAAAATAGTAGCCATCGGTAGAATTACCGCTGTAGGTGGCTATTACGATTACCGCCTTTTGTACGTCTTGTGCCTTCGTTGTGCCGACGGTACCCATTAGCAATGCCAGAGCTATAATGATATTTTTCATAATGTTTGTTTTAAGCGATCGTCATCCTTTATAATTTAAGGATCCAAATCGGCCTGCAAATGTAGGTGATAATCGTCATATTGTATTAAAACATAACAAAATATTGTGAGATTATTTAAACCATAATCAAGGACTTTCGCCGTGTGGAATACGAACATTTCCATTTATCTTATTAAGGTGGTGCCAACGTAGAATTAACCAGGCAACCGAAGCCTACCGTATTGATATCAAACCTTTTGTTTCTATTTATTTTTTTTGATGTTAATATTCTTGTTCCCTTCCGGGAGCTCCCTAAAAAAGGGCTCGCCCATTGTGGCGGAGGGGTTAGTGGTCTTTGCGTAGCGACGTCCTAAAGGCCATCGAATGGGACAGTCCCTTAGGGCCGTCTTTCGTTTGGAGCGACCAAAGATCAGTACCTAAATGGTTTAGGGCGATTTTTTTGACATGGGTGTTACTTAAATCCACAGATAGCAGCAGACATTTCTGGTAAATGGATCAATTAACGCTGCTTGGGCCCGCAATGCTCCCGAAAAAATAATTTGTACTTTCCAACGCATCAGCTACCTTCGCAAGGAGAGAAATAAAAAAAATGTAAATTAAAATAGTTCAATGGAAGTTCTTGGTATTGATATTGGTGGTTCTGGCACAAAGGGAGCCTTGGTAAATATAGAAACTGGGGAAATGGTAACGAAAAGATTTCGGATACCGACCCCCAAATCCAGAAAACCCGAGGAGATGGCGGAAGTGGTGCACCAAATAGTAAAGGAGTTCAATTATTCTGGTCCCGTAGGCTGCGGTTTTCCTACCGTTATAAAAAGGGGGATCTGTAAATCACCGGGAAACCTTCACAAATCATGGTTTAATGTGAATGTAACAGACCTGTTTAGCAAAACCACCGGGTTGCCATTTACCGTGATCAACGATGCCGATGCTGCGGGCTATGCCGAGATACAGTACGGTGCAGGAAAGGGTAAGGAAGGGTTTGTAGTTATGATCACCATTGGCACAGGATTGGGCAGCGGGGCATTCTTTAACGGTAAATTGATTCCCAATTTTGAACTGGGCCAGATTCCTTACAAGAAATACGATAAAATTGAATTGTGGGCGGCCGCATCGGCCAAGGAACGGGAAAACTTGAGTTATAAAAAATGGGGCAAGCGCTTTAATAAATTTCTCAAATACGTGGACCTGATCATATCCCCGGACCTGATCGTGCTCGGAGGTGGGACTTCTAGTGATTTAAAAAAATTTGCCGATTATATTACAATTGAAACCCCTGTAATACCGGCGGAAATGTTGAACCATGCAGGCATAATCGGGGCTGCAACTGCGGTAGGCCGATAAAAAAAACCTGCCAGACCTATAGGGCCGGACAAGTTTTTATCAGTGCTCATTTATTCGTGGGTTAAGCTATTTTGTTGCGTTTGCGATCTACTTCCTTCAGATATATTTTACGAAGACGTAAATGCTTTGGCGTAACCTCTACGTACTCGTCTTTTTGAATGTATTCCAATGCCTCTTCCAAGGAGAACTTTATGGCGGGCACGATCTTGGCCTTGTCATCCGCACCGGAAGAGCGTACGTTGCTCAGTTTTTTGGTCTTGGTTATATTGATGGTCATGTCGTCCCCTCGGGAATTTTCCCCAATGACCTGCCCCTCATAGATATCCTCGCCCGGATCTACAAAAAACTTACCGCGATCCTGTAATTTATCAATGGAATAAGGGATGGCCTTTCCGTTTTCCATGGAAACCAGGGAGCCGTTTTGCCGTTGCGGAATATCCCCTTTCATAGGCTGGTATTCAAAAAAGCGGTGCGCCATGATAGCTTCGCCGGCCGTTGCGGTCAACAACTGATTTCTAAGTCCGATAATTCCACGTGATGGAATTAGAAATTCACATATCATTCTCTCGCCACGGGATTCCATGCTGATCATTTCCCCTTTTCGGATAGATACCATTTCCACGGCCTTACCCGAAACTTCTTCCGGCAGATCAATGGTAAGTTGCTCAACGGGTTCGCATTTTGCCCCGTCGATCTCCTTTATGATAACTTGGGGCTGGCCGATCTGGAGTTCGTACCCTTCCCTTCTCATCGTTTCGATCAATACGGAAAGATGCAGTACGCCACGGCCGAAAACCAAGAATTTGTCCGCACTATCGGTCTCGTTTACCCTTAGGGCCAAGTTTTTTTCCAATTCCCTTTGCAAGCGTTCCTTAATGTGCCTAGAGGTAACAAACTTACCGTCCTTTCCAAAGAATGGACTGTCGTTGATGGTAAACAACATGCTCATGGTAGGCTCATCTATGGCGATGGTCTTCAGTTGCTCCGGACTTTCGAAATCGGCAATGGTATCGCCGATTTCAAACCCTTCCAGTCCCATAATTGCACCTATGTCCCCAGCGACGATCTCCGTAACTTTTGCCCGGCCTAATCCTTCAAAGGTATAGAGCTCCTTTATTTTAGTTTTTACGATTCGGCCATCCCTTTTTACCAAGGAAATTTGTTGACCTTCCTTGAGCGTCCCTCTTAGCAGCCTGCCAATGGCGATACGTCCGGTAAAGGATGAATAATCCAGGGAAGTGATCAACATTTGCGTATTCCCAATTTCTGGTTTAAAAGTAGGGATATGTTCTATAACCATGTCCAGGAGCGGTTCAATGGAATCGGTTGGTTTTTTCCAATCATCGCTCATCCAGTTGTGTTTTGCAGAGCCGTACACGGTTGGAAAATCAAGCTGCCATTCTTCGGCACCCAATTCAAACATCAGATCAAAGACCTTTTCATGTACCTCTTCCGGGGTACAGTTATCCTTATCGACCTTGTTGATTACAACGCAGGGTTTTAGCCCCAGGTCGATCGCTTTTTGCAATACAAACCGCGTCTGTGGCATGGGGCCTTCAAAGGCATCCACCAATAAAAGTACGCCATCGGCCATGTTCAGCACCCGCTCTACCTCCCCGCCAAAGTCGGCGTGTCCGGGGGTGTCGATAATATTGATCTTGGTGTCCTTATAGATTACGGAAACGTTTTTGGAGACAATGGTGATACCTCTTTCCCTTTCCAGGTCGTTGCTGTCCAGGATAAGGTCGCCCGTGTTCTCGTTATCACGGAACAGGTGGCAATGGTACATAATTTTGTCTACCAGGGTGGTTTTACCGTGGTCTACGTGGGCAATGATAGCAATATTTTTTGTTGTCGACATACTTGATATTTAAGCACTTAGGCTATTATTTGCTTATCGGTTCTGCGATAGGCGGGCGCAAAGATACTGCTATTTTCTGGAGTGAGCATAAAACAACACTATTTTTATCTATTGCTCATCTGCGGAAGGCCCATAACTCCCGGGCACAAAAATATCGTTCAGCCTGTAATAAACGCCCAGCTGTGCCCTATGGTGGGTTATCTGCTTAAAGGAATGCCGGATAGCACCGTATTTAGACCATTTTTGGAATACCATATCGCCTTGGCGGATGTCCCAAGTACCATCAAACTGTTCCGGGGTTAAGTTTTTCAACGTTTCCGCTCCCTTTTTATAATCTTCCTCCAATTTTTTTTGCAATTCCGCCCTAGTGCTTAGGTCCGGCTGTTTGTAGGGTGTTTTCTCAAAATCGAGATATTCCGTTTTCATGATAAAATCTGGCCAGGCGAAAATTTCAACAACGTGGACCGCAAGGGTTTTCATGCTCATGGATTTGTCGTGCGGTTTCCAATCGTTTTTGTCTTCGGGATAGTGTTCCAAAAACTTTTTGGTGATTTCATATTCCGATTTTAGTTCTTTTTGAAGTTCTTCGATAATGTCCATGATATGTGTTTTAGTTAATGAAATACCCTAAAATTACTAAAACTGGGCTGAATACTGTCTATTATATGGTTAAAAGAATAGTCCTAGAGGAGTCCAATTTCCAATCTGGATAAAAATCGGACCAGAAGTTTTATCTTTGAAAAAAGATTTATATGCAGTTAGATTTAATTCCTCAAATAAAACACGCTAAAGGCGGTAATTTTTTTCTGCTTTGTGGTCCTTGTGCCATCGAAGGAGAGGAAATGGCCCTTCGTATTGCCGAGAAAGTTGTCGGGGTAACGCAAAAATTGAGGATTCCCTACGTATTTAAAGGTAGTTTTAAGAAGGCCAACCGCAGTAGGGTAGATTCTTTTACGGGAATCGGTGACGAAAAGGCCCTGAGGATCTTAAGGAAGGTATCCGATACTTTTAAGGTGCCGACCTTAACGGACATTCATGAGGTTTCCGATGCCATTATGGCAGCAGAATACGTTGATGTACTGCAGATTCCCGCTTTTTTGGTGCGCCAGACCGACTTGGTGGTCGCCGCAGCCAAAACAGGAAAGGTCGTCAACCTTAAAAAGGGGCAGTTCATGAGCCCGGAAAGCATGAAACATGCCGTGCAAAAGGTACTCGACTCGGGCAACGAGCAGGTGGTGATCACTGACCGTGGTACCATGTTCGGCTATCAGGATATGATCGTCGATTTTAGGGGTATCCCTACTATGAAGCAGTTTGCCCCCGTGGTGTTGGATGTAACCCATTCCCTGCAACAGCCCAACCAGAGCAGTGGGGTGACGGGGGGCAGGCCGCAACTCATTGAGACCATTGCCCGGGCGGGTATCGCTACCGGGGTGGACGGAATTTTTATGGAGACCCATTTCGATCCCGCCAACGCGAAAAGCGACGGCGCCAATATGTTACACCTGGACCATCTTGAAAAACTGTTGACCAATTTGGTAGCCCTGCGAAATGCCGTTAACGGATTGCAATGAATTCAAGACGGGTTAACAATAGACTAAACTAAATTATAAATTACCAAATATTATGAGAACTTTAAGGTCCTTTGGCGTTGTAGCTGCGATTTTGGTTCTGGTCTTTTCCTGCAAAGAACCGGACCCCAAATCCAGCCCCGACACCCGACCCAACATTGTCTTTATCATGTCCGATGATCACGGGTATCAGGCCATTAGTGCGTACAGCGATAAATTGATCCAGACGCCCAATATAGACCGTATCGCCAACGAGGGTATGTTGTTTACCCACGCCAGCGTCACCAATTCTATCTGTGCGCCCTCCCGCGCGGTGATCCTTACGGGAAAGCATTCGCATATCAATGGGAAAATAGACAACCTTACCCCTTTTGATACCACTAATGTAACTTTTCCCCAGTTGCTTCAGAAGGCCGGTTACCAGACCGCCATGTTCGGGAAATTGCACTTTGGCAACAATCCCAAAGGGTTCGACGAGTTTAAGATCCTGCCCGGACAGGGGGATTATTACAATCCCGAGTTCATAACACAAAAGGGCGACACGACCATTGCGGGCTACGTGACAGATATAACGACCGACCTTACGTTGGATTGGCTCAAGAACCGCAGAAAAAAGGACAAGCCGTTTTTGTTGATGTACCTCCACAAAGCTCCGCACCGATCTTGGCTGCCCAAGGAAAAATATTATAAGGAATACACCAAGAAGACCTTTCCCTTGCCGGCGACACTTTTTGACGATTACAGCACTCGGGGTACCGCGGCAAGAACGGCCGAAATGGGTATCCTAAAACACATGACCCTGGTCTATGATGATAAACTGACCCCGGAGACCATGAAAGTGCTGGGTCTAAAGGATTGGAACGATTTGCCTCCCCACCTTGGCCGTCTGACCCCGGCGGAAAGAGCATCATGGGATTCGGTGTATGGCCCGATTAACGAGGAATTTAAGAAGCTATATCCATCGATGAACGATTCTACGCTTACCGTATGGAAATACCAGCGATATATGCAGGATTATCTGGGTACCATTGCCTCCGTAGATGAGAATGTGGGCCGGTTGTTGGATTATTTGGATAAAAACGATCTTAGCAAAAACACCCTCGTTGTTTACACTTCCGATCAGGGGTTCTATCTAGGGGAACACGGTTGGTTCGACAAGCGTTTTATGTATAATGAGTCGTTTAAGACTCCGCTTTTGATCAGATGGCCAAACGTGATAAAGCCTGGAATAACAGAGGATGAGCTGGTCCAAAACCTGGATTTTGCCGAGACCTTCCTCGATATAGCCGGTGTTGATATTCCCAGTGATATGCAGGGAAAGAGTTTGGTGCCATTGCTAAAAGGTGAAAAGGACAAGTGGGACCGGGATGCGGTCTACTACCATTATTACGAATATCCGGCGGAGCACGCTGTAAAAAGGCATTACGGAATTGCCACAAAAGATTACAAGCTAATCCATTTTTACTTTGATGTGGACGAATGGGAACTCTACGACCGAAAAAAGGATACCTTGGAGATCCACAATGTTTACGATGATCCTTCCTATGCACCTGTAGTTAAGGAAATGAAGCAAAAATTGAAGGATATCCGGGAAAAATACAAGGACTCGGACAGTTTGAGCAATCATTATATTCAAATCTACCGGGATAAAGGGTTGATCAAGTGATGTCTTTCTATAAAGTCCGATAACTGCGTTCTGCTTGTTTATGAAAACAGTCGTTTACACAAGTAAACTCCATGATTTTCAAGACCTGCCCGTATCGGTCGTTCGGGCTTCGTTAGCCTTGTTCTCGAACCCTCTAGTTCAGACACAGAAGTGTATCAATAAGGCAGTTTACGGTAGGCAGGTTGCAGATAGTATTTCTGGTAAAGTGATGATTTTTGATAATATAACCGTTCAAAGTTCCTTGTTCAAGGTTTCTTCTTTGTAAACTATAAACGATTATAGAGGTTAGTAGATAGATTAATAGCTCAACTGTGCGAATAATATGATTTAATGGGTCCTCCCCTAATTGGCAAGGGGACCCAGCCCGACAATCATTCCCATGCGAATGGCACGGGCGGACTGGCGGGGTGCCGTCCCGACAACTATCGCGAGCGGAGGGGGTCAACAAGAGTAATTGTTTTATTGAAATTTGATTTTTTTGTCTTTTGCTAAGCAATCAATTATTATGGTAATGAAATGAGCCATAACCATCTTTGATACCCACCGAGATGAATATTGGCGAATTACATCTGACCTATAAAAAGCAATAAAAATAAACAGATGAAACAATATTTTGCTCCCTTTTTACTCTTGGTATTTACCTTGTCTGGATGTACCGGAAGTGCTTCCAAAAAAGTGGCGGACGGGGTTCCAGCCAAAAGCGGATCAACAATGGGAAATAGCCAGAAGAAAATCGATAATATTGGTCCCGGTTCTAGTACCGTCTATTTTAAGGGGGTTGGCACGGAGCCCTTTTGGGGCGTAGAAATTTCTGGGGAAAAAATAAAATTCACCTCCTTGTCCGAAGGTTTGGAAACGTTTTCCACTCCGGCCGTGGAACCCGTTAGGGCCGCAGATGCCGACGTTAAAAGGTACAGGGCCCATACCGAGGGAGGTGAGCTAAGTGTGCAAATCACCCAAGGGGACTGTTCCGACGGCATGTCCGATAAAAACTATGGTTACAAGGTAACCGTCCAAATAAAAAGGGGTATCGACACCGATTTTAGAAACTTTGAAGGTTGTGGCGATTATATTGCGGATTATCGGCTGCACGATATCTGGGTGTTGGAAAAATTGAACGGGGAGATGGTAACGACTTCCGATTTTCCCAGGGAATTTCCTAGTTTGGAAATAAACGCTAAAGACAACACCTTCTTTGGCTTTAGCGGTTGCAATCAAATATCGGGGACTATTTTTGCCGAAAGGGAATTGTTGCGTTTTTCCGCGGCTACTACCCTTATGGCCTGCCAAGATACTCGGGAGGTCCAATTCATGACGGCGTTAAACGCCGTCACCCATTATAGCATAGAAAACAACAGACTAACGCTCTCCAATCCCAATGGAGTACTATTGGTGTTCAAAAAAGTAGATTAAGTTTTTTATAAGAAAATAAGTCATTAAGTTTATTGCCTTAATTATATAGTTATGGAAGAGAAAATGAGGATTATAGATCCGCACGTTCATATGTCCTCCAGGACCACGGACGATTATGAGGCCATGGCCGCTAATGGGATAGTGGCTATTATAGAGCCTTCTTTTTGGTTGGGACAACCGCGGACCCAAGTGGGTTCTTTTCAGGATTATTACAGTAGCCTGGTAGGATGGGAGCCTTTTAGGGCCAGCCAATTTGGTATAAAGCACTACTGTACCATAGGGCTCAATTCCAAGGAGGCCAACAACGAGGCTCTGGCCGAACAGGTGGTAGAATTATTGCCCCTTTACCTTCACAAGGAAAATGTAGTGGCAATCGGGGAAATTGGTTATGACGACCAGACCCCGGCGGAGGATAAATATTTTAGAATTCAGTTAGAGCTGGCCAAGGAAATGGGAATGGTGGTTCAGGTCCATACGCCCCACAGGGACAAAAAAGCGGGAACTATCAAGAGCATGGAAGTCTGCTTGGAACACGGCCTTGATCCCTCTATGGTGGTCATTGATCACAACAACGAGGAAACCGTAAAAGAGGTTTTGGATCGCGGTTTTTGGGCAGCATTTACCATTTATCCGAAAACCAAAATGGGAAATGAACGTATGGTAAAGGTGGTTGAAAAATATGGAAGTACGGGCATTATTGTGGACAGTTCCGCCGACTGGGGGGTAAGCGATCCCTTAGCGGTACCCAAAACGGCATCCTTAATGCTGAGAAGCGGAATTGACAGGGCAGACGTGGTAAAGACCTGTTACCAGAATGCTCTCGATATCTTTGGTCATAACGGCAGGATGAAAGAATCCGATTGGTTGGAGGCCAAAGGGGTTGATCAATCCCAGCTGTTTAACGATAACAGTGTCCTTAGAGGCCAACAACCCCGGAAGGATTCCGAAAAAATCCTCTAGTGTTAAGATAAAGCAGCAATGAACTTTAAAGCCTACGCCCAACTTGCCCGTCCCGCAAACCTGCCTACCGCTGCGGCCGATATTTTGGCGGGTGCGGCAATCGCAGGGACTTTTATCTTGAATGACCAAGGAAAGATGGGGGAGCTCCAAATAGATTCCCTTCTATTGTTGGTGGCATCTTCCTTATTTCTTTACGCCGCTGGCGTTATTCTCAACGATGTATTCGATTTTAAACTGGATCAAATTGAGCGACCGGAAAGACCGATTCCCTCTGGGATGGTTTCTTTACGATCCGCCGCCATTTATGGTGCTATTTTATTGTTGCTTGGGATTTTATTGGCTTTTTTAGTCAATAGTTTAAGCGGAATTGTGGCACTTCTTTTGGCGGTATCAATTTTGTTTTATGATGCGATAGCCAAACAGCACAGTATTTTTGGGCCGTTGAACATGGGGGTTTGTAGGGGTCTTAATTTGTTGTTGGGAATTAGCATTTTGGGTACGTTGCCCTATTGGTGGTTTGCTTTTGTCCCTATTGTTTATATCGCATCCATTACCTTGATAAGTAGGGGGGAAGTTCACGGAAATAATAAAAAACACATAATTTTTGCGGCAGTTTTGTACGCCGTTGTAATTTTATTGGTTCTGGGACTATTGTACTTGGGTGATAGAAATTTGGGTCGGGTACTTCCCTTTTTAGCGATTTTTGCCATAGCAGTATTTTTGCCGCTGTTTAAAGCATATCGGGAAAATTCACCAGAAAACATCAAAAAAGCCGTGGTCGCAGGGGTACTTTCCGTTATTTTACTCGATTCGGCCATAGCCGTTGGTTTTTCCCATTGGTGGATTGGGGTGTTGATGATCCTATTATTACCTTTGTCTTTGGGCCTGTCAAGATTATTTGCGGTCACATAAATTTTGAGCGATTCTTAGATAATAGTTCAAAATGGTTTTCACTTCGGTTGGGTCAAGTCTTTTGTCTTCGTTCTAGTAGCGAAGCGGTCTTATGTCTTTTGCCGGATAACAATTTTGTCAGATGAAAAAGTTTAATGCTATCCAGCAAACCTTTAAGGTAGAATATAGCTACCAATTGCAATTCACCAAAGATCTGTTCGGGACCGATAACCCGCTGTTCCATGATATCTTTGCCAACTACCGGAAAAAGGGTGGGGTAAAGGTACTATTTGTGGTCGATGATGGAGTCATAAAAGCGCACCCGACCTTGAAGGGTAAGATTATCTCCTACTGTCAAAAATTTGCAGATCGAATAGTTCTTACCGAAATATTGGTGGTCACCGGAGGAGAGGAGACCAAGAACGATCACGACAACGTATTGAAGGTGCTGCAAGGGGTAAACGATAACCATATAGATAGACATTCCTTTGTGGTAGCGGTCGGTGGGGGCGCCGTTATCGATATGGCGGGATATGCAGCCGCCATTGCCCATAGGGGTGTTAAACTGATCCGTATTCCCACTACCACACTATCGCAGAACGATTCCGCTGTTGGGGTAAAGAACAGTATCAATATTTTTAATAAGAAGAACTTCTTGGGCACGTTTGCACCCCCTTTCGCAATAATCAACGACATCGACTTTTTACCAACCTTGGAACATCGGGATTGGATCTCGGGAGTGGCCGAGGCGGTAAAAGTGGCCCTTATCAAGGATGACAAGTTTTTTGGATTTTTGGAAAAGAACGCGGTTACCCTCTATAATAGGGAAATGGAGCCCATGGAATACCTTATATATCGTTGTGCCGAAATGCATATGGAACATATAGCCCAAGGTGGCGATCCCTTTGAGACCGGTTCATCCCGTCCGTTAGATTTTGGACATTGGGCGGCCCACAAGCTGGAATACATGACGGATTATAAAATGCGGCACGGGGAGGCGGTAGCGGTAGGGATGGCACTAGACCTTACGTATGCCCATTTAATAGGGCTTATAGATGAACAAACCCTTAAGCGGGTTCTTAATGTTCTGGAAACCATTGGTTTTGACCTTCATATTCCTTTGGAGACCGAAGACGAATGGAACGTATTATTGGGCGGGATAGAGGAGTTTAGGGAGCATTTGGGGGGTCAGTTGACCATTACGCTTATTTCCAATATTGGTTTCAAACACGATGTACACGAGATAGACCTTGATAAAATGAGGGATGCCATTAATGTGCTGAACAACCTTTGTCAACCCAAAATATGTTAGTCGATAATAATTACCATCTAAGCTATTGTACCAATATACATCCCGGAGAAAACTGGGAGCGTACCTTAGAGAGCCTTAAAAGTTACGTTCCACGGATAAAGGCCGAGGTTTCACCGGACCGTCCTTTCGGGATCGGATTGCGCTTGTCCAATACTGCCAGTGAGGAACTCACAAAGGGATATATTCTAGAACATTTTAAAAAATGGCTAGACGAAAACAACCTGTATGTGTTTACCATGAACGGGTTTCCCTACGGTAATTTTCACAACCAACGGGTAAAGGAAGAGGTGCACGCTCCCGATTGGACCACTGAGGAAAGGTTGCGCTATACCAATCGTCTGTTCGACCAATTGGCATTTTTATTGCCCGAAGGGATGTCCGGCGGTATTTCTACCTCGCCCATAAGCTATAAGCATTGGCATAATTCGTTCGGGGCCTTGGATTTGGCCTTTACCCTGGGTGCAGAGCATTTGGTGCAAGTTGTTGTTCATTTGTGGGAGGTCGAAGAAAGAACCGGGAAGCACCTCCACTTGGATATTGAGCCCGAGCCGGACGGCCTTCTGGAAAATAGCGACGAGGTAATCCACTTTTTTGAAAACTATCTGATCCCGATGGCCAAGGTTATCTTGGCAAGGGAACAAGGGATTGATGGGGACAGGGCACAAAGCATGGTATTGCGATACATTGCCGTTTGCTATGACGTCTGCCATTTTTCGTTGGCTTACGAAGAGCCAGGAATCACCTTTAAAAAATTGGCAAACCATGGAATCCAAGTCGGAAAAATTCAGGTAAGCGCCGCTCTTAAGATAATTTTTGATGCCGATAATAAGGGGAAAATATGGGAAGCCCTGGCCGAGTTCAATGAGCCTACGTACCTGCATCAGGTAACCGAAAAGATAGGAGACGAGGTCAGGACCTATAGCGACCTTCCCGTCGTTTTGGAAGAAAAAAGGGATTTTAAGGAACTGAGGGCGCATTTTCATGTCCCTATCTTTTTGGATCGATTCGGTTTGCTACAATCCACCCAGGACCAAATTCTCAAGGTCATCGCGTATTTAAAAGATTATAAAATTACCGACCAATTGGAGATAGAGACCTATACCTGGGACGTCCTTCCGCCCGATCTAAAGGCGCCCTTGGATCGATCGATTATCAGGGAAATTCAGTGGTTAAAAAATAAGTTGTAAAGGAGATTATGAAGAAGACCGTAGTACTCGATGTGGTGGGGCTTACCCACGGACTAATCGGAGAGCATACCCCGTTTATAAAATCGTTTTTAGAGAAAGGGAAATCAGCCACAATTACCCCGGTACTTCCAGCGGTCACCTGTACGGCCCATGCTACCTATCTTACGGGAAAAGCGCCGGCAGAACACGGGGCCGTTGGGAATGGATGGTATTTTAAAGAGGAACACGAAGTGAAGTTCTGGCGGCAATCCAATACCCTGATCCAGGCAGATAAAATTTGGGATAAACTAAAAAAGATGAACAGTAATTTTACTTGTGCCAATCTTTTTTGGTGGTTCAATATGTATTCTGGGGTCGATTTTAGTGTAACTCCGAGGCCCAATTATTTGGCCGATGGCCGAAAAATACCCGACGTATATTCCCATCCTGCGGAACTTCGGGACAGCCTCCAAGGGGAATTGGGTACTTTTCCACTGTTTCATTTTTGGGGACCAAAGACATCCATAAAATCTTCGCAGTGGATTGCCAATGCTGCGATTAAGACCGATAAATTGCACGATCCTACCCTGACTTTGGTCTATCTGCCCCATTTGGATTATAATATGCAGCGCCATGGGAAGAACATGGATTTTATTGCGAAGGACCTCGAGGAAATCGACGGGGTGGTCAAACAATTGGTAGCTTATTATCAGCAGCAAAAGGATATAAATATCATTTTGCTTTCGGAGTACGGTATAACCGATGTAAATCGGCCCATCCATTTAAATCGAATTTTGAGAAAGGAGGGCTATATCAATATTCGGATAGAAAGAGGGCTAGAGCTATTGGATGCGGGTGCCAGCAGCGCGTTTGCGGTTGCCGACCACCAAGTGGCCCATATCTATATCAAAGACCCAACCTCAAAGCCAAAGGTGAAGGCTTTATTGGAAAAGGTGGAGGGGGTTGAAAAGGTTTTTGCGGACAGCGATATCGTCAAGGCAAAATTGAACCACGACCGTTGTGGGGATTTGGTGGTTGTGGCCGACAAGGAATCTTGGTTTACCTATTATTTTTGGTTGGACGATGACAAGGCGCCAGATTATGCCCGAATGGTCGATATCCATAAAAAACCGGGCTATGATCCCGTGGAAATGCTCACCGACCCCAAGGACAAGTTGGTAATGCTCAAGGTAATCTGGAAACTGCTGAAAAAGAAGCTGGGCTTTAGAACGGTGTTGAATATCATCCCGTTAGATGCCACTTTGATAAAAGGTTCCCACGGAAGAATCCCGGAGATCAAGGAGGACTATCCAATCTTGATTAGCAACAACACGGAACTAAATCTGCCAGGGGAAATAGATGCCACAGAGGTTTGTGGTGTATTGGAGCGGCACGTTTTGGGGGCTCCTTCCAACCCCGATTAAGTGAACTAACGTCACGGAATTGTACGTGGAATATTCATGTTTTCCCGATGCTGCCTAGGTAACTATAGAAACAATGGAATCTTCGTTGTGTTTATCACTTCCTTCATAACAAAGTAACTTTCCATATGCCTTATATTTTTTATGGATGCCAATTTCTTAAAATTGAACTCGTGGTAGTGATCAATATCCTTTGCGTATACTTTTAACTGAAAATCGAAAGCTCCGGTTACGTGAAGACATTCCACCACTTCCGGAATCTTCTTAATTTCGTTCATAAAGGCCAGGGCACCTTCCCCGGAATGTTTTTCAATGCTAACGGAAACCAGAACCATTACGTTGAGCCCCAGTTTTTTCCTATCCAGCAAAAACACCTTTTTCTTAAGCAACCCCAGGGCGTTCAGTTTTTTAATACGTTCGTATACCGGTGTCAAGGTAAGGTATGTTGCCGCCCCAATTTCCTTGTTGCTTATATTGGCGTTTTCCTGTAAAAGATTCAGTATTTTTAGGTCCTTTTTATCCAATTTCATTATATCAGTACATTTAAGCTAAAATCAATCAATATTAATTTAAATACAGATGTTTTATGCTATTTATAATGTAATAATACTACTTTATATCTATAATGTGAATTTAGGTAGAAGAAAATGATTATTTATATGTAATTTACAATACTATTAACCTAATTATATATAATCAACCAGCAGCTTTTTGGAACCCAATTGTACACTGTGCATTTTAATAATCTTCGGAATTCGATTAAGTCGCTATTAAATATGATAAATGGCTGAAGTTCAATTGAAGAAGGTGCTCAGTCCCCTGATGCTATGGGGCCTGGGCGTGGGATACGTAATCTCCGGAATGTATTTTGGGTGGAATTTGGGCCTTGCCGAAGGCGGGACTTATGGCTTGGCAATAGCCACCTTTTTTATCATCATCATGTACTTTACCTTCACCTTTAGCTATACCGAGATGGCTTGCGCCATACCGAGGGCGGGTGGAGCTTTTGAATATGCCAACAGGGGACTGGGAAAGCATTTGGGATTTATTGCCGGAATAGCCCAGAATATTGAGTTTGTTTTTGCTCCTCCTGCTATTGCGGCCGCCATTGGGGCCTACCTGAACCTGTTGTACCCGTCCGTAGATTTGATGGTTTTTGCCATAGGCGCTTATCTTATCTTTACCATTATCAATATTTTGGGCGTAAAGATTGCCGCCTCGTTCGAGCTGGTCATTACGATTTTGGCCGTCATTGAACTGCTCATTTTTGCGGGGGTGACCTTACCGGAATTTCAACTTGCCAATTTGCGGTCAAACCCCATGCCCCATGGATTTTCTGGTGCTTTTGCGGCCATCCCATTCGCTATTTGGTTTTTTTTGGCCATCGAAGGTGTGGCCAATGTTGCAGAAGAGGCTATCAATCCACAACGCAGCGTACTTATTGGATTTGGATCGGCGATTTTAACCTTGGTCCTACTTTGTATACTCACTTTTGTTTCCGCAGTAGGGGTGGCAGGATGGGAAGCCGTGGTTTACCCTGAGGGCAGCACAATTGCTTCCGATTCCCCGCTACCACTGGCCTTGTCGTATGTAGTGCACAGCGGACATATCATGTACAAGATGTTGGTTGGCATTGGACTGTTGGGATTGGTGGCCTCCTTTCATGGGATAATATTGGCAGGAGGCAGGAGTACCTTCGAATTTGGTAGGGTAGGTTATGCACCCCGGGTCTTGGGAAAGGTGAACTCTAAATTCAGAACCCCGGCGAATGCCTTGATCGTAAATATGTTGGTCGGAATTATTGCTCTGTTTACCGGAAAAACCAGTGAGATCATAACCATTGCATGCTTTGGTGCGCTCTGTCTATATATTGTTTCGATGGTCGCGTTTTTTGCTTTACGCCGAAACGAACCCAATATGGAACGCCCCTTTAAGGTACCATTGTTTCCTTGGTTTCCGGCCGTCGCGCTCACCATTGCTATCATTGCGCTGGTGTCTATGGTCATATACAATCCAATGATAGCCCTCATTTTTGTAGGAATAATTGGATTATCTTATCTCTATTTCTTAGTGTTCCTCAATAAAACAATGTAATCCCTATGGACAAACAAGAATTAACAACAAGGTTAAAGGAGAGTAAGCACCGTAAAATTAAGGTAGCCGTTACCGATATGGACGGGGTGCTTAGGGGGAAGTTCATGCATTTGGAAAAGCTAATTTCCGCATTGGAGAACGGATTTGGATTTTGCTCCGTGGTTTTTGGGTGGGATATGTGCGACTTGGCCTATGACAATACCAAAATGGTGGGTTGGCATATGGGTTACGGAGATTTTGATGCCCAGTTAGACCTAAATTCTTTTAGATCTATTCCCTGGGAGGAGGGAACCCCGTTTCTACTTGCCGATTTTAGTTCGGATAAGTCCGAAAATTTATCGATCTGCCCCAGAAGTTTACTGAAAAACAGTATCGCAAAAGCCGAGGGCATGAAATATGCCCCTATGTTTTCCCAAGAGTTCGAATGGTTCAATTTTAAGGAAACCTCAAGTTCTCTGGAAGGAAAAAATTTCCAGGCACCTTTGGCGTTGACTCCCGGTATGTTTGGATATTCCATTTTGAGGATGTCCGAAAACAAGGATTTCTTTCACACTCTTTTTGATCAGCTAGAAGCTTTTGGCGTGCCCTTGGAAGGCTTGCATACCGAGACTGGTCCCGGTGTTACCGAAGCGGCTATCCAGTACAGCGATATTCTCGAAGCGGCCGATAGGGCCGTCCTGTTCAAGACCGGCGTAAAGGAAATCGCCAAAAAACACAATGTGGTAGCCAGTTTTATGGCCAAACAAACCAATAAGCTTCCCGGAAATGGAGGACATATACACCAAAGCCTTTGGGATTTAAAAAAGAAGAAGAACCTTTTTTACGACGGTGCTTCAAAAGATGGGATGAGCCTTATTATGCAAAACTACTTGGCAGGCCAACTTCGTTGTTTGCCCGAGATCCTGCCCATGTTCGCCCCTACCATTAATAGTTACAAGCGATTGGTGGAAGGTGCATGGGCACCTACAACCCTTACCTGGGGATACGATAATAGGACCTGTGCGCTTCGGGTATTGACCCCGACCCAAAAATCTACCCGGATAGAACACCGGGTTGTAGGCTCCGATGTCAATCCATATCTGGCTATGGCCGCCTGCTTGGCGAGCGGACTCTATGGAATAGAACACAATTTAAAATTAGACATTCCAGCCACGAGCGGCAATGGCTATGAAAATTTAATGAATGGGGTGCTTCCTTCAAATCTGTTGGAAGCGTCCAACAAAATGAAAACCTCCAATATTGCCATAGAGCTCTTTGGCGAAACATTTGTTGATCACTTTACATGTACCAGGGAATGGGAATGGAAACAATTCTCAGCGGCGGTAACCGATTGGGAGATAAAACGATATTTTGAAATTATTTAATTCGGGGAATAGTGGATATAAATAAAGCATATGGGTATAACTTTCCCACTCCCATCAGGTTTGGAGCAGGGGTGATCGAGGAGCTGGTCCCTTATCTCAAGGACCATGGACTCCAAAGACCTCTTTTGGTAACCGATCCCAATGTGGCCGGCCTTTCCTTTTTTAAGGAGATCAAGAAAAATTTGGAGCAATGTGGGTTGAGTGTGGAGGTATTTTCGGAGATGCACAAAAATCCGGTGAAGACCGATGTTATCCAAGGCGGGGAAATGTTTCACCAAACCGAACGCGATTCAATTATTGGTATCGGTGGGGGTGTTGCCCTCGATGTTGCCAGAGCAATTGTATTACGTGTAAACCACACAAGGGATCTGTTTGATTATGACGATCTCATTGGGGGGGACCAATATGTTACCGAAGAAGTGCCGCATTTTATAACGGTACCTACCACGGCCGGCACCGGTAGTGAGGTGGGCCGAAGTGCCATTATTTCGGAAGATGTGTCCAAGAGGAAAAGAATACTCTTTAGCCCTAAGCTAATGGCCAAAATTGTTTTTGCAGACCCCATGTTGACCATGGAATTGCCCGCCTTTATAACAGCGGCTACCGGGATGGATGCCCTTACCCACAACATGGAGGCTTATCTAGCCAAAAACTTTCATCCTATGTGCGATGGAATTGCACTGGAGGGCATGGCCTTGATAGCGCAATCCTTGGAGAAGGCAACAAGAGATCCCGATGTGGATTCCAGGGCCAAAATGTTGTTGGCATCGCTTATGGGCGCTGTGGCCTTTCAAAAAGGATTGGGGGTCGTACACAGTTTGGCGCATCCGTTGTCCAGTTTGCTGGATACCCACCACGGTTTGGCCAATGCGGTAAACCTGCCCTATGGCATGAAATTTAACTTTCGAGGTTTTGAAGATCGATTTAACAGAATGGCTTTAGCACTTGGCCTTGGCTATGGCAAAGGCAACCTGGTAGTGGAATACCTTTTCGATCTGAACGAAAAATTGGGATTGCCAACCAAGCTGTCGGCAATAGGAGTGATGGAATCGCATATCGAAGAACTTTCGGCTTTGGCGGAAGCAGATTTTTGCCACCCCAACAACCCAAAACCCGTAAGTAGGAAAGATTTTAAAAGATTGTATATAGAAGCACTATAGTTAGCAGTAAACGAAACAAAAATTAAGAACCTAGCACACTTTTCGGCCCTCGGATTCATAATTACCGACTTTTGCAAATATTTATCGGTGAATTTATGGGTATATCTGTTAATCGAAATGCGAGTTAAAAACCGATTTCATTTGCCTTTTACGGGTTCGTGTTGATTTCCCTTTGAAAGCCCGTGCGTGCCGTTGAGACAGGGACTGGGGAATGTTTTTAAAGTTTGTTTAGGAGTCTATAAAAAATCAATTTATTCGAAAATGAAGAAAATCGGCATATCATCCTGTTTTATGTATCCGGACATAGACAGGACCGTTTTTGGCCCCAAGTCCTTGAGCTATATGGAAAACGATATGGCCAACTATGTTACACGAAAAGGAATCCTTCCAGTGCTCATTCCCGATGTGGATGGCTCCCGTTTAAACGATATACTTTCCGAGATGGACGGATTCGTTTTACAAGGCGGCAGCGATCTGGCGCCCGGGAGCTATGGGGAAACACCGATAGGTAAATGGAAAGGAGACGCCCATAGAGACCGATACGAATTAGGGATATTGGACTTCGCGGTTACCAATAACATACCCGTTTTCGGGATTTGTCGGGGATTTCAATTGATGAACGTATATTTTGGAGGCACACTTTATCAGGACATTGAAACACAAAAGCCGGAGGCAGACCGGCATCGATCTGCCCAATTGTACGACACCGTCAAACATGGCATAAACTTTACGAAAGGTTCATTCTTGGACGAGCTATACGGCAACGTGGAAAACCCTCAAGTAAATACCGTCCATCATCAGGCTATAAAAACCTTGGGTCGAAATCTGGAAATTTATGCCTTCTCAAAGGACGGGCTTATAGAGGCATTTGGCTACACAAAGGAACCGGCAGGGAAAGTTTTTGGGGTGCAATGGCATCCAGAATTTTCCCATACCCTAAAGCAGGAATTGATCGATGCCGACAAACTATACGATGCCTTCCTAGAACATGTATTAAAATAATACCATCGGAATGAAGATAAAGAACCCTGCAACTGGGAAAACCATAGCTGAACTCGTATCGGACAGCAAGGAAGAGGTGGAAACCAAGTTTAAAGTCTTGCGACAAGGCCAGGTGAAATGGGCCGGACGCTCGGTCAAGGAGCGGTTAGCGTGTATTGTTCGTTTTGGAGAATTGGTACTTCAAAATATGGAGGAACTTGCCGTTATTTTAACCAAGGAGACTGGGAAACCCATACAGCAATCCCGCAACGAAATAAAAGGGGCACAAAATAGGATCGACCACCTAAAAAAGAACGCTGAGAAATGGCTTGCGGAGGAGGTACTTGTAGATTCTGGAGCAACCCATGAAAAAATTAGGTACGAGCCCCTTGGGGTCATTGCCAATATTTCCGCTTGGAATTTTCCGTATAATGTGGGGTACAATGTATTTCTATATGCCTTGACGGCGGGTAATGCCGTAATGTACAAACCTTCGGAATACGCCACGCTTACCGGAAAACAGTTTGAGAAATACTTGCATTTGGCGGGAATACCTAAAAATGTTTTTCAATGCGTAGTTGGCGACGGCTCGGTCGGGCAAACTTTGTTGGAACTGGATTGTGACGGTTATTTCTTTACGGGATCCTATAACACAGGCAGGTACATTGCAACGTCAATAGCCCATAAATTGGTTCCCTTGCAACTGGAATTGGGCGGCAAGGACCCGCTGTTTGTCGCCGATGACGTACAAGACGTAAAACAAGCGGCCATCGATGCTGCGGAGGGCGCCTTTTATAACAACGGACAAAGTTGCTGTGCCGTGGAACGCATCTATGTAGCTGAAAAAATTTATGATGAATTTGTCGATGCATTTACCACGGAGGTCAACTCCTATATCCTTGGGGACCCAAACAACCAGGAGACCTTTATAGGGCCTTTGACTAGGGAACAACAAATGGCCGTTTTAAACGATCAAGTGGCAGATGCCGTGAAGAAAGGAGCCATTTTAAAAGTGGGAGGAAGCCCAATTGAAGAGAAGGGAAATTATTATTTGCCGACCGTGCTGATCAATTGCGATCACAGTATGAGAGTAATGCAAGACGAATCTTTCGGGCCCATCATCGGAATTCAAAAAGTAGCTTCGGATGCAGAAGCCGTTACCCTAATGCAGGATACAGAATATGGCCTAACCGCTTCGGTTTATTCATCCAGTGAAATCCGGGCTTTGGACATATTGAACAAAATGGATACAGGAACGGTTTATTGGAACTGTTGCGATAGGGTAAGTCCCAATGTTCCTTGGTCCGGTCGGAGAAACTCGGGCTTGGGATCTACGTTATCATCACAAGGAATAAGAGCTTTTGTTCAACCAAAATCATACCATTTAAGAATCTCATAAGGACTAGAAAATTTTATAAAATGAGTTCAATATTAAGATAAATGACAATGGACACCAGAAGAAATTTTTTGAAAAAAGCCGGCATGTTGGCCGGGGGAATGGGACTGACCACCGGTTTGCCACCATCCATACAACGGGCATTGGAAATTAATCCGGAAAAAGGGACTACCTTCTACGATGCGGAACACGTGGTACTCCTCATGCAGGAAAACCGCTCCTTTGACCATTGTTTTGGCACCCTTCAGGGCGTACGGGGCTACAATGACCCGCGTGCCATTTCTTTGCCTAACAAAATTCCCGTATGGCTGCAAAGCAATAGGGATGGAGAGACCTATGTGCCTTTCCGATTGAATATAAAGGATACACAGGCCACGTGGATGGGTGGTCTGCCCCATTCTTGGGAAAATCAGGTGGATGCCAGGAACAATGGTAAGTACGATCAATGGTTGATAGCAAAAGCGGCAGATGAGGAATACGGCAATATGCCCCTCACCATGGGCCATTATACCCGAGAAGACCTTCCCTTCTATTACTCCCTTGCGGATGCTTTTACCGTTTTTGATCAGCATTTTTGCTCCGCCTTGACGGGGACCACCACCAACAGAAATTTCTTTTGGACGGGGAAATCATGGGATAGCGTAAAAAATGAACCCTGTGTCCGGAACCATGAGGTGACGTACGACAGTGAAAGAAGTTGGAAAACCTTTCCAGAACGGTTGGAAGAAAACGGGATTTCCTGGAGGGTATATCAAAACGAAATCAGCTTACCAACAGGTGTGGAGGACGAATCCCTGTTGGCCAATTTTACGGATAACAACCTGGAGTGGTTTTCCCAATACAATGTACGGTACAGCAAGGCGTTCCAAAGCTTTATAAAAAAGAGGCTTACGGAACTGCCTTCGGAAATTAAAGATCTGGAAGCAAATATGGAGAAACTGCCCAGCGACCAAGTCGAGGAACAACAAAAGGTCTTATCAAAGAAAAAGGAGCAACTGGAACAAATTAAGGAAGTCCTTGGTAGTTGGGACGAATCAAATTTTGAAAAACTTACCGAGTTTCAAAAAAACCTACACAATAAGGCCTTTACGACCAATAGTGGTGACCCCGATTACCATAAAACGGAAATGCTGGAGTACCATGATAACGGAAGTGAGCGTACCTTGAAGGTCCCCAAAGGAGATATTTTACACCAGTTTAGGCAGGACGTGGACCAAGGAAAACTGCCGACGGTCTCCTGGTTGGCGGCCCCCCAGAAATTTTCGGACCACCCCAGTGCCCCTTGGTACGGAGCTTGGTACGTTTCCGAGGTATTGGATATCCTTACCAAAAACCCGGAAGTTTGGAAGAAGACCATATTTATACTTACGTATGACGAAAACGACGGCTATTTTGACCATGTTCCGCCTTTCGTAGCACCAAATCCCAAAGATAAAAATGCCTTTTCCAAAGATTTGGATACCTCGGAAGAGTATGTGACCAGAGAGCAAGAAATGGCCAAGGAAGATATGGACCCCGAGGATGTCAGGGAAAGTTCAGTTGGACTGGGATATCGAGTGCCCCTGGTTGTAGCTTCTCCTTGGAGCAAGGGTGGCTGGGTAAATTCCGAGGTCTGCGATATAACCTCTAACTTAATGTTTATGGAAGAGTTTCTGAAAAGGAAAACGGGAAAGCCAATAGTAGAGACCAATATAAGTAGTTGGCGCCGGGCGATCAGTGGCAACCTTGTCTCAGGCTTTAGACCCTATAACGGGGAGGCCGTTCACCTGCCAAAATTTATCGATCGGGATCCTTTTATGCAGCAGGTGTACAACGCCAGCTTTAAGGAGCTGCCCAAGGATTTTCGTCCGCTTGCCCAAACGGATATTGCGCTGGCAAAGGAAGACCTGTATAAGACCTCCTTTATGACACGGCAGGAGCCCGGAATCCGGAATTCCTGTGCCCTTGGGTATGAATTATATGTGGACGGCAAATTGGATGCCGATAAAAAATCGGTTGGGATTACCTTTAATGCCGCGGACGACTTTTTTGGCAAATCGGCCGTTGGGGCACCCTTCAATGTGTATGCCCCGGGCGACTATTTGCAGGAGGACCAGGATGGTGAAATGAAATTTAATGCGGTAAAGACCTGGCCGATCGCTGTGCAAAAGGGGGACACCCTTACTTATCAATGGCCGTTGGATCATTTTAAAGAGGGTGCCTATCATCTGCGGGTATACGGTCCCAACGGTTTTTATAGGGAACTGTTGGGTAGCGCCTCTGATCCTGAGCTACGGCTTTCGTGCGGTTATCAAAAAAAGAGAGGATTCTCAACAATCCCTTCAGGTAATGTCGAAATCAAAATATCCAATGACTCAAAGAACAAGGATTTTATTATTTCGATAGTGGACCGTGCCTATGGCAATCCAGATCAGACGGTAACCATAAAAAAAGGAACCTCGGTACCCGTGGTGGTAAACACTATTAAAAGCTATGGTTGGTATGATTTTTCAATTGAGGTTAATGGAAATCCCAATTTTGAAAGACGATACGCAGGCCGGGTAGAAACAGGTAAACCTTCCAAGAGCGACCCATTTATGGGAAGGGAGATTGTTTAGGGGAGAACGATTTTTGTTGTTATCTTTGGTCAGTTTCCATCCTAAACGGTTGTCCATGGATAAAAAAAAATCACAACGCAGGGAATTTATTAAAAAAGCTACGTTGGCGGGAATGTCGGCGTTTGCCGTTTCTAACCTCCATGCCTCAGGTGTGGAAGAAAAATTTGAATATCAAGATTCCGGATTGCTGGTCCCTCAACAGCAGGGATTAAAAATTACCGGAACCTTTTTAGATGAGATCTCCCATGATATTCCCCACCAAAACTGGGGGGAAAGGGAATGGGAACTCGATTTTCAGCATATGAAGGCCATCGGAATAGATACGGTCATCATGATCCGATCCGGGTATCGTAAATTCATCACCTACCCCTCCAAATACCTTCTTTCCAAAGGTTGCTATATGCCCTCCATAGATTTGTTGGATCTATTTCTCCGCTTGGCGGAGAAGTATGACATGAAATTTTATTTCGGACTCTACGATTCCGGGGAATACTGGGATACGGGCGACTTGTCCAAGGAAATTGAGTCCAACCGATTTGTGATCGATGAGGTTTGGAAGAATTATGGCAGTCGTTACAAAAGTTTTCAGGGGTGGTATCTGAGCGGCGAAATTAGCAGGAAGACCAAAGGAGCCATAGATTCCTTTTATACCCTAGGGAAGCAGTGTAAGGATGTGTCCGGTGGCTTACCGACCTTTATCTCTCCTTGGATCGATGGTAAAAAAGCGGTTGCCGCTGCCTCGGGCAATTTAAGCAAGGCCGAAGCGGTATCGGTCCAAGAGCACGAAAAGGAATGGGACGAGATATTTTCTGGTATCCACGAGGTTGTGGACGCTTGTGCCTTCCAGGACGGGCATATTGATTACGATGAACTCGATGCCTTCTTCGAGGTCAACAAAAGGTTGGCCGATCGTTACAACATGAAATGTTGGACCAATGCGGAATCTTTTAGTAGGGATATGCCGATAAAGTTTTTACCCATAAAATTCGATAAACTGCGAATGAAGCTAGAAGCCGCAAAACGGGCCAATTACGATAAGGCCATCACCTTTGAATTTTCACATTTCATGAGCCCACAATCCGCCTATCTCCAAGCTGGCCATTTGTACAATAGATACCGGGAATATTTTGGGATATAATGTCATTAGATTTGAGAACCTAGAACCAAGAGTCTAGACCTGAACTTGTCCAAGAAAACAAGATTTTTGGTCTTGTTTCTAGATTCCAGAAGCGCAGCGGTCTAGTTTCCAAGGCACCGAAACTAGTTGTTTATATAATTGAGAATCAATGTGTTAATATCAATTTATTTGTATGCAAGACACTAGTCGATTAGGGTATGTGCTCTTTCTGGCCATAGTGGCAGCGATAGGAGGCTTTTTGTTTGGCTATGATACGGCCGTAATATCAGGGACCATTTCAGCCGTTGCCGACCAATTTGGGCTAAATTCATTGGAACAAGGCTGGTACGTAGGCTGTGCCCTGACGGGATCGATCTTTGGGGTGGCCGTTGCTGGTTGGGCCAGCGACCTTATGGGAAGGAAAAAGGTACTCATGTTGTCGGCACTTCTGTTCTCGGTCTCCGCGCTCGGTTGCGCTCTTTCTTTCAGCTTTACTTCCCTGGTCTGGTTTAGGATCATTGGGGGCATTGGGATAGGAATGGTCTCCATTGTTTCCCCCATGTATATTTCTGAAGTGGCCATAGCCCGTTTCAGGGGCGGCTTGGTGGCCATTTATCAACTCGCCATCACCATAGGTTTTTTGGGCGCCTATCTGATGAATTTTCAATTGTTGAATTTTTCGACCACTGAATTTAAAACCGATTCACTATATTTTAGTTTGATATTTAAAGAAGAGGTTTGGAGGGGTATGCTCGGGATGGAGTTCGTGCCCGCATTTTTGTTTCTGGTAATTATTCTAGCCATCCCCGAGAGTCCAAGATGGCTTATTGTTAGGCACAGGCCAATTGAGGCCGAGGCTATATTTGCGCGGATTTACCGATCCGTGGAAATTGGCAAGGCAAAGGTAAAAGAAGTCCTTTTGACTAGTGAGCGGCCTAATACTACCGCACTAAATTTGCTGGGCAACCCTAAAATTTTAAAACCTGTGCTCCTGGGGGTGGCAATTGCCATCTTGGGCCAGTTTATGGGGGTAAATGCGGTGCTATACTATGGACCGAGGATATTTGAACAAGCTGGAATATCTGGCGGGGATGCCCTGTATTATCAAGTCTGGATCGGCTTGGTGAACGTATTGACCACCGTTATTGCGTTGCTCATTATTGATCGCTTAGGGAGAAAGAAACTGGTATATTTTGGGGTGTCGGGGATGATTATCTCTTTGATGTTGATCAGTTTTTATTTTGTATACGGAGAAGAATTGGGCATAGGAAGCGTATTTCTTCTGATCCTCTTCCTATTTTATGTTTTTGCAACGGCAATAAGTATCTCGGCGGTCATTTTTGTATTGCTGTCCGAGATGTACCCCAATCGGATCCGGGGAATAGCCATGTCCATCGCCGGATTCTCCCTTTGGGTGGGTACCTACCTAATCGGACAATTGACCCCATGGCTACTGGAAAATTTGGGTCCGGCCGGTACATTTTTGTTGTTCGCCTTTATGTGTTTGCCGTACCTGTTTCTTATGTGGAAGTACATCCCCGAGACCGCCGGGAAATCATTGGAAGAAATCGAGGAATATTGGATGGGGGAGAATAGCCAAGGTTGAAGGTATTTTGAATTTATAATGGGTTGATATTGTTAGTTAGTATTGGATTCAATTCCCCCTTTGAAGGGGTATTGGGATATTTGCGACTCCCTCATAAAAAACTCAAAAAATGAAACGAAGAAATTTTATAGGTAATATATCTGCTGGTGGGGGTGCGTTTATCGTCTACCCGCTTACGGCCGATTTGATTCCTGCTAACACAACCGAACCCTGTATAGATCTGATTTCCTCTCCCAACCTACTAAAGGCCGACCTGATCGTCGCCGGAGGTGGTTTGGGCGGTTGCGCCGCGGCACATGCGGCACTTCGCAACGGACTAACGGTGATAATGACCGAAGAAACCGATTGGATAGGAGGTCAACTTACCCAGCAAGGTGTTCCACCGGATGAGCACAAATGGATCGAAAAATACGGGGCAACCTCACTATACAGGGAATTTAGAACCGCCGTTAGAAATTATTATAGAGATAATTACCCGCTAAGCGGAAAAGCCGCCGCCGCACCGCTTCTAAACCCCGGAAATGCAATGGTTTCCGCACTAAGTCATGAACCTAAAGTGGCTTTAATGGTTTTGGAACAGATGTTCGCTCCCTATATTAGTGCGAGAAAGTTGATGATCCTGAGAGAATATAGAGCCGTCAAAGCAACAACCAATGGCAATGTGGTTAGGAGTTTATTGGTTGCATCGTCCAGGAATGGAAGTGAAAAGCGGCTGGAAGGCGGTTATTTTGTCGATGCTACCGAACTTGGTGACCTATTGCCGATGACCGGAACCGCCTATGTTACAGGAGCCGAATCGAATCGAGAAACGGGAGAACTTCACGCTGCAAAAGAGACGAATGCCAACAATAACCAGGCTTTTACGGTATGCTTTGCCATGGATTATCTAAAAGGCGAGGATTGGGTGATACAAAAACCCGAGGAGTATGAATTTTGGAGGGATTTTGTTCCCAACATGTCCCCTCCCTGGTCCGGCAGACTTTTGGATCTTAGCTATTCCAATCCAAAAACATTACATAAGAAAACGCTGGGCTTCCACCCCGAAGGTATTCCTATGGGAGATACCTTAAACCTATGGAATTACAGAAGAATAATAGACAAGGAAAATTTTGTCCCCGGTTTTTATCAGGGTGATATCAGTATAGTAAACTGGCCTCAGAACGACTATTTTTTGGGAAATATCGTCGATGTGGACCGACAGGATTTTGACCATCATTTTGATAGGGGTAAGCAATTGAGCCTTTCGCTTTTTTATTGGCTCCAGACCGAAGTCCCCAGACCCGATGGAGGGCGGGGGTGGCCAGGGCTGCGGCTGCGAAATGATATCATGGGGACCGAAGACGGATTGGCCAAATATCCATATATCAGGGAATCCAGAAGGATCAAGGCATTGTTTACCGTCCTTGAGGAACACGTTGGGGCCGAGCAAAGGAAGGGGATAACTGGCGCCAATGATAAGGAACTGAAAGCGAAAATTTTTGAAGATAGTGTGGGCATCGGTTATTATCATATTGATCTGCATCCCAGTACAGCCGGCGATAATTACATCGATTTTAATTCGTTGCGTTTCCAAATTCCGTTGGGAGCATTGATCCCCCAACAAATGGAAAACCTTTTACCAGCCAATAAGAATATCGGCACTACCCATATAACCAACGGCTGTTATCGGCTTCACCCAGTGGAGTGGGGTATCGGGGAAGCTGTGGGGATGTTGGTTCCGTTTCTAATGGATAAGAATTTGACTCCCCAAGAAATGTATAAGAATCCAGAAGTTATTCGTGAATTCCAAGAATTTGTCAGAACCCAGGGAATCGATACGGAATGGCCAGAGGATTGATTGGTTTGATGCCAATTAAAACGTTGAATTTGAGGATTGGATGGTTTTTGCTTTATAAACCGAGAACAAAATAAGTAACCATGGCTAGAATTTTTATTGTACTAATTGGCCTTTTATGTCTTTTGGCTTTAAATCAAAAAAGGAAAGGGAATCGACTTCCGCCGATAAAAATGGATCCCTATTTCACCTTGTTCAGACCAGTGATGGAATTCAGGTCTTTTACGAAGGTGGAATAACCGTCCTCACTTACTTTTCTTCTTTGGAGGCCATTTTTTTCTTTACTACATCTGCAGGGTATTTTAATGCCAACCTGCGTATTTCATAACTAAATTCTTCGAAAGTCTCCTTCCACAACTTTGCTTCTTCGGGGGTATATTTATAGAAACCATGTGCATTGGCGATGCCCTTGCCACCGGCTTTTACAATATCATCTATTAGTTGGGGCACTTTGGTATTATTGGTGAGGGTAGGGAATAAATCCTTCATCACATTGTGATAGGCTGCGACTCCTGTTAGGTCCATCCAACGAAAAAGTCCTACCAATGTCATCCAGTAACCAGCATTGTTGCGACAGGCACGATCTACATCCTCTACGCTGGCATAGCCGTTCTCCACCAAATGAAATGCTTCCCTATACATCGCGTACATCAACCTATTGGTAATAAATCCACGGATATCTTTTCGCACCAAGGTGGGCTCCTTCCCCCACAAAGAAGAAAGTTTATAAAGCCATTCAGCATGTTTGATATCACTGAAATCGCCACAGATAATCTCAAGAAAACGGGTGGTATGGGATGGTTCTGACCAGTGCAATCCTAAAAATCGGGAAGGAACTTTAGTGTCCTTTTGCAAAATACTAATGGGTATGGCCGATGTGTTGCTGGTAATAATGGTATTATCGCCTAAATGGCTCTCTATTTTATCATATACGTTTTTTTTGATGTCCAAATCTTCCAACGTACACTCGATAACCAGTTTGCATTCTTTCAACTTACCATAATCTTCGGTAATGATAATCCTGGCAAGGAGATCTTCAGGTTTCTTGGTTGTGATCCCTTCCTGCAAAGACTTTTTAAGATGTTCAAGGATACGTGGCTTAGCGGTTGACATATCATCGGGGATCGGAGCTATTGCCACAACTGGATGGCCCGCCATTAGCAGGCAGGCCGTGATACTACAACCCATTATACCCAAGCCTACTACGGATGCAGGTATATCTTCGGGATTCAGGTTAGATTTGTTCATTGTAGACGAATAGCTTATAGCATTACTACTTTTCCAGTTCTCACAGATTCGTCACAGGCAAATGCTATCCTTAGGCTATTCACTGCGTCTTCCATATGATCTGTAAGGTCATTATCGTTAATGATCGCATCCAGAAAATAGCGTTGCTCCCGGTTACATAGCTCCTGATGGTCTGGTTCATCCTCGAGGTTGATCCAGGTATCTTCTTTAGCAAACTTTTCGTTTTTGTCCAGATCGGCGTGGTGGTGTCTGAGGGATTCGGTTTTTGTATGGGATTCAATGGAGTCCGATTTGCCTTCGCCTCCTGATTTTTTCGCCACGATAGAAACAGAGCCTTTTGGCCCGATCACGTCTTTTACAAAGAAGGCGGTCTCACTCATCATAGGTCCCCAGCCTGCTTCATACCAACCCACGGAACCATCCTCAAAACGAATCTGCAATTGCCCATAATTATAATTGCCAGCTGGAATTTCTTCCGTTAGGCGTGCGCCGATAGCATAGACCTGGGTAGGCCTGGAGCGTGTCATCTGGCACATTACATCAATATAATGAACCCCACAATCCACTATTGGACTTAAGCTTTCCATTAAGTTTCTGTGAAGCGTCCACATATCACCATCACTTTGTTGGTTGAGGTTCATTCGCATTACCAATGGCTTTCCCAATTCCCTACTAATCCCTATAAAACGTTGCCAGGAGGGATGATGTCGAAGGATATAGCCCACCACTAATTTTTTATTAGCTTTTTGGGCTGCTTGCTGAACCCGTTCGGCTGCTTTTACCGAATCGGCCAACGGTTTTTCTATAAACACATGACAACCCATTTCCAACGCTTTGACAGCGTAGTCTTCATGGGTATCGGGATAGGTGGAAATACACACCGCGTGGGGCTTCGTAACCTTCAGTGATTCTTCATAATTATCAAATAATTGGTAACCGCCACCTAAATTTTTGTTTAAAGATTCTTTACTTGCCCCCCGGGAAACAAGCCCGCAAATTTCAAAACCATCCAGCGTATGATAAGCCATTGCATGCGATGATCCCATGTTGCCACATCCCACTACAAGGACGCGCAAATTGTTTGTGTTTTGTTCCATCATGTATAATTTTAGGCGTTAATAAATAAATTTGTTGGCATTGCTGCAGGTCTAAGCTATAGTATTGGCCACAATTCCACTCTGGATTGAGAGCACCGACCACCGGTTTATAATTCTTCAAGGTACAAATCTTCCACCACGAATTTTAATGGCACCGCCACTTTGGATCTACAGCGCGATAAATCCTTTCCCGATTTAGATCTTATATCTTTAAAATGTGCCCATTGTTTGCTATTAATCCACTGTGTTATTTTTATCTCCTTTCATTTAAATGGTCATATGGTTCGCTTAAATTTATGGAATTTTGGGATATGGAAAGAATTCTCCTGCGTTTAAACTCGGTTAGATTAGGAAATGCCCACGACGCTCAAAAACAGTATGAATATCGTTTTAAACCAGTTAATCGCATCAGTTTTGAATATTTTACCCAAAACCGGTATTTCACTTTTTTATTTCAGTAAATTTAACTCTTTCGATTTCATGTTGTCGATCGATCAATTGCAACGAGTTCAAATCAAAATGGTCATACATCTTTAAAATTAACAGTAGATCAATTTATTATGAACAAACTATTTTTTCATGTTCCATTGATTACACTCGCTACCTTTGGCATAGCCTATCTTCTGACGTGGGGATCTTTGGGCAATTTGGGAAAAGGTTTTGGTAATATAGAGTATGTACCTAGATCAATGGATACGATCAAATACAGTCCATGTGCCCAATTTGAAATCCCCAATTATCAGGCGTACAAGATATCAAACGCACCCAAAATAGATGGCCGTCTTGATGAACTTGAATGGCAACTTGCTCCGCGATCACCTAGTTTCAGAGATCTGATTTCGGGCTCTGGGACGATCCACGATACGCATGCCGCGGTACTATGGGACGATGAATTTCTTTACGTGGCTTATTGGGTCGAGGAGCCAAATTTACAGGCCAGTATCACAGAACGGGATGGGCTGATTTATCAGGATAATGATGTGGAACTATTCATCGCCGGACAGGATGCATACTACGAATTCGAAATTAATGCCTATGGAACTATTTATGAAGTATTCTTCATTTGGGAAGAAGCGTATATAACCGGGGGCTATGATACTATGACCGACTTTGGGATCGACGAGCCCGGAAGAAGAATATTTAATGGCGTTGGTTACAAACCACATCCGCGAGGGTTGAGAATAGGTTTTTGGAACTGGGATCTCAAAGGACTGCGGAGTGCAGTCTTTGCCGATGGAACTATTAATGATGACAGAGATCGAGACCGGGGATGGACCGTAGAACTTGCTTTGCCATGGTCAAGTATTTCCGTTCTAGCTAAAGGAGATAACAGAAGTATCCCACCTCGGCACAAAGATATTTGGAGGATGGATTTCTCAAGATTCAATCAATACAAGGAAGCCAAACCTGCAAAGGATTCAGGTGGTTGGGCTTGGAGTCCACATGGAGTGTGGGATTCGCATATGCCCGAATGCTTTACTTTTGTTAAGTTTTCCGAAGAGGATATTATGAATTTTAAGAAATAGTAACGGAGTATTGGCCCACCCTTCTAATTAAATGTAGGCCGCACAATTGCATTGTTCGGAGAATGGAATGTTATATTGGTTGTTTCTCTGAGAATAATTGTGTTCCATGCTTCTAGTTTTAAACAATCCTCCTTCCTCAAGGTTTAGTTTACTCTGGTAAGCTGCAACGTGTTGTTGTTTTTTTGATGGTTCCTTTACGCTAACGCAATTGCCTACATCTCCCTCAAAACCGCCATATCCCCATTACCATAGAATTGATGTACTCTACTATCTAAGGGGTCCAACTGGAAAGTTCATTGGGATTTAGATGCCAATATCTCGCCGAAATCGAAACCTGCCCGTTTCAAGGATCTTTTTGCGGCTTCTAGCGCATAAGATTTTGGGTTTATGGGATTTAGGGGAACCTCGGTGACCTTTGCCAATTCTTCAAGCAAGGATTGGGTCTGGTCATGGGTGAGCCTTTCACAGATATCGTACATACCGCCGGGCTCTTCCTCGGCCGTATCGTGTTTTTCGAGGACATACCGGATCACTTTAATAACCTCCTGGGTCGGTTCTACCACCATAAGGGAGGTAATCGCCCCATGCTCTAGTCGCAATTTCGCCGCCAAGGGTACTATTTCGCCGCCATTTGCTTTTTGGGCCGCCGGGAATAGTATTTTTTCCTCCATTTTAATGTGGGTGAGCAATCCCGTTCGAAATTGCTGGTAGTAATTCATTTGGATTTCTTCCGGGTCCGCAATGGCCTTTTCCAAAATATCGTCCAGCCGTCGGTGGTCTTCGGTAAAGAAATGGTACAAAGGTTTGTTCATGATTTTCCTGTGAGTCATATTAATATCCAATAGGATGTTCGGAATAATATGGATATAAGATAGAAAAAAATGTTGCACTAAGGCTTCGGTAGATATAGAAAAGCCCTCCTGCGCTCTCTGTTAACCTCGAGCTTCGGAGAACGAAGGTGGAGCCGGAGGGATTACCTGCGGTTTTCCCAATTGGTTCCCGTGCTGTAAATACAGCTATCCGTCCCTTCGGTCCAGGTGCCTTAAAACAAAAAAATCCGCTCAAGTGAAAATACTTGGCGGATTTCTTATGTTTCAAGCCACAGTATAG
>JAIRBC010000020.1 GCA_022008415.1 Cerina litoralis | reverse complement strand
GTACCGTCGGCCGGGATGCCCGTATCGTTGGCCAGGATGTCGATGTTCACCGCGGTATCTTCTGGCGTCGAGGCCGTGTCGTCGACTACGTCAAGGCCTGGAAGACCACAATCTACCGTAACAGAAGCGGTATCACAGTTGCCCTTGCTATCGCAGACCGTATATTCAAATTCATCGGTTCCGACGAAGTCCGTATCGGGGGTATAGGTCACCGTATCGTCCGTGATGTCGTCCGGGGTGCCGTTGTCGTTTACCGTTACCGTACCGTTGTCCGGCTGGGTTACCGTCAGTTCACCATCGGTAGGGATACCGCTGTCGTTATCCAGGATGTCTATGTCTACCGGGGTGTCCTTAGGGGTGCTGGCGTAATCGTCTACCACGTCCAAAATGGGAAGGCCGCAATCTACCGTTACAGTAGCGGTTTCACAGTTGCCGTGGGTATCGCAGACCGTATATTCAAAATCATCGGTTCCGACGAAGTCCGGATCCGGGGTATAGGTCACCGTGTCGTCCGTGATGTCGTCCGGGGTGCCGTTGTCGTTTACCGTTACCGTACCGTTGTCCGGCTGGGTTACCGTCAGTTCACCATCCGTAGGGATACCGCTGTCGTTATCCAAGATGTCTATGTCTACCGGGGTGTCCTTAGGGGTGCTGGCGTAATCGTCTACCACCTCCAAATCGGGAAGGCCGCAATCTACCGTTACAGTAGCGGTATCACAGTTGCCGTGGGTATCGCAGACCGTATATTCAAAATCATCGGTGCCGACGAAGTCCGGATCCGGGGTATAGGTCACCGTGTCGTCCGTGATGTCGTCCGGGGTGCCGTTGTCGTTTACCGTTACCGTACCGTTGTCTGGCTGGGTTACCGTCAGTTCACCATCGGTAGGGATACCGCTGTCGTTGTCCAGAATGTCGATGTCTACCGGGGTATCCTTAGGGGTGGTGACATAGTCGTCTACCACATCTATTACCGGGCATGTTCCCACCCTTACCGTAACCGTTGCGGTACTGCTGTTTCCATTGGTGTCACAAACCGTATATTTAAAGCAATCCGTACCGTTGTAGCCCGGTGCCGGGGTATAGGTCACCGTATCGTCCGTAAGGTCGTCCGGGGTGCCGTTGTCGTTTCTCGTTACCATGCCGTGGGAAGGATCAGAAATCGTTATCGTCCCGTCGGCCGGGATTCCACTGTCGTTGTCAAAGATATCGATCACTACGGCAGTGTCCTGGGGCGTAGAGGCAGTATCGTCGACAGTCATGGGACCGGAACAGGCATAGGAACAACCGGCTTCCCTAAAATCCAAAATTCCATTATTGTTAGCGTCTATTGGCCAAGTATAGCCCTCTCCATTTTGTCCGGATGTAACCAAACCATGGGCATCAATAAGGGGTGGAGCGGTATTTCCTAACAACCCATCCCTATCCCCAACTACCAAGGCATCCACAAAACCAGCCTCCATCGTATCATAGCACCCGTCGTTATCGGAATCGAGGTCCTTGTAATCGGGGGTATGGTCCCCGTCGGTATCCACTGGAATCAATCCACCGCAATCCCCTGGATGCTCTTCATAAATGTCATCCAATCCATTACAATCCACATCCTTGCCGCTAGGTGCAATATATCCTGCGGTCGTTTGGGCCTCTACGTTGTCCAAAATACCGTCATTGTCACTGTCAAGGTCCAAATAATCCGGTATCCCATCCCCATCCGTATCGGTAGGGTTTGTTGTGGGATCGCAATCCTTATCCAAATTGGCGTCTTCTACGGTATCAATAATACCATCTCCATCATCGTCAATATCGCAGGAATCGGGGTGACCGTCCCCATCCGTATCCTTATGGGCCATAATCACCGTATCCGGAAATGACGGTTCGCCAAAAGCCGTGATAAGTGGGAAAATAAAAATGGACAGCATTACGGTAATACCATAAAATGCCTTTTTATTGAGTTTTAGAATAGTAGAGTTTTCCATAAATGATAGTTTTGGTCCAAACTAATCACCATGGCCTTGTAGGAATTTTCAAAACGTAAGAAGTTGGGGAACTCCTTTCAATTAAAGATGCAAGTTAGGTCTAAAATTTTGATCGACAAATGGATTCGGAGGTCTTTATTAACAAAGATCTTTCAACAATCGGAAATCCTCGACAAAAGGTAAAATTCCCATTTTTTCCAATCATAAAACGAATGTAACTTATACAAAAATATCAATTTATCCCAAAACGAAATCGATGTTTTTTGCACTTAATCGATTCATTTTGAAAGGACAACTCCTCACAATCCTATCCATTTTGGACAGATTTTGAAGTCTCGTGCGAAAACAATATCCGTTTTAAGAAATGAACCGAAGCCGAATAATAACATCTCCATCCATGCAGTTTTGGGCTTACGTCTTACAAAGCCGGGTAGTCCGTCGAAAACTTACTTACCTTGGCAGCCAAGACATTACGGTTTTGCATTATATAAAAACCGGGCAAGATTTTCTTCTTATTTGGTATTGTTCTGGCGGCCTCCCTGTCATGCAACTTAAAAAAGTCTTCAATTGGGGAAAAAAAATGTCTAATTTTTCGCTTCAATCCAAGATGCTTAAATGAGTTCACCTTATTTTTGCCAAAATTTTTGTTGTAGATGAGTTTTGAAAAAGAGATTTTAAAGCGAAGGACTTTTGGAATCATATCGCACCCGGATGCCGGCAAGACCACCCTGACCGAAAAATTGCTTCTTTTTGGGGGAGCCATTCAGGAAGCGGGGGCCGTTAAAAATAATAAAATAAAGAAATCGGCGACAAGCGACTTTATGGAAATTGAACGGCAACGCGGGATTTCCGTGGCTACTTCGGTATTGGCATTCCTTTATAAGGACAAAAAAATAAACATTTTGGATACCCCAGGCCACAAGGATTTTGCCGAAGACACCTTTAGGACCCTTACCGCGGTAGATAGTGTAATCGTTGTCATTGATGTGGCAAAAGGCGTAGAAGAACAAACCGAAAAATTGGTGGAAGTCTGCCGAATGCGGAACATCCCCATCATCGTTTTTATAAATAAAATGGACCGGGAAGGCAAGGACGCCTTTGACCTCCTCGATGAACTGGAGCAAAAATTAGGGCTCATCGTTACCCCGCTTAGTTTTCCTATAGGAATGGGCTATGATTTTAAGGGAATATATAATATATACGAAAAGAACCTCAACTTATTTAGCGGAGATAGTAAAAAGAATATTGAGGATACAATTGCATTCGACGACATTGAAAGCCCAGAACTCGAAAAAATAATTGGCACCAAAGCGGCCGAGTCCCTAAGGAACGATCTGGAACTGGTCCACGGTGTTTATCCCAATTTTGACAAGAAACGGTATCTTGCCGGAGAACAACAACCCGTATTTTTTGGTTCTGCCCTAAACAATTTCGGTGTTCGGGAATTACTGGATTGTTTTGTGGAAATAGCGCCTACCCCAAAGCCCAAAATGGCAGAAGAACGTTTGGTCAAGGCCAACGAAAAGGATTTTACGGGCTTTGTCTTTAAGATACATGCCAATATGGACCCTAAACACCGGGACCGACTCGCCTTTGTGAAAGTGGTTTCCGGAACGTTTGAAAGAAATAAACCCTACCTGCACGTAAGGCACAATAAGAATCTAAAATTTTCGAGCCCCAACGCATTTTTTGCGGAAAAAAAGGAAATTGTAGACATCTCCTACCCCGGGGATATCGTTGGCTTACACGACACCGGGAGCTTTAAGATCGGGGATACCCTAACCGAGGGAGAAATTCTTCAATATAAGGGTATACCAAGTTTTTCCCCGGAGCATTTTAGGTATATCAACAATGCGGATCCCATGAAGGCCAAACAACTGAATAAAGGAATAGATCAATTGATGGACGAAGGGGTAGCCCAGTTGTTTACCTTGGAAATAAACAATAGAAAGATCATTGGGACCGTCGGAGCCCTACAGTTCGAAGTTATCCAATATAGACTGGAACATGAATACGGGGCCAAATGCACCTATGAGAATTTTCCGGTGTACAAGGCCTGTTGGGTAGATCCAAAAGACAAAAAAAGCGAGGAATACATGGAATTTATTCGTGTAAAACAAAAATTCCTCGCCAAGGACAAGCGCGGTCAATTGGTCTTTCTTGCAGATTCCTTTTTTTCCCTACAGATGACCCAGCAAAAGTATCCCTCCGTGAAATTGCACTTTACCTCGGAGTTTAATTGATCTGCCTTTGTGATTCAAGGGTGAAGGAAAAACTAATTTTATAAACTTTTTTGTCTATTCTCTAATTTCTTTGGTGTTGGTTTTTGGCACTTCAATATAACTGATGGTTGAAATAAAAAATAAACTCATAAACCCATAAACTTTCGTTTTTCGTCCATTTTCCGTTGTCCAAATACGAACTAACCTTGTACTTCGTATTTAATTCCCCCTAACCACTGCCTACCGAATACTTTTAGCATATTCCTACAATCCGTTTATGGCCCCGTCCATCCAAACTAGGCGGGCCTTGATCCAATTCTTTAAATACCCTACCTCCTCGCCATACGTTTTACCAACAAATTCGTTGGGCCATATATAAGTATCCAAAACCGGCCAGGTGTTAAAATTTTCATCAATTGCTCCGGCCTTTTCCAAGGTCTGGGTATAGTTGTCTATCTTAGCCAATATAGCAGCCTCTGACAATACACCTCCTCTAAGCGTTTTCCATCTTGTTTTTAATTGGGACACGTAGGCTGGATCTTCCAACAGCCTACCCCACCAAAAAGGGACTAACCAATAATCTTCCGGGCAAACGGAATTAAATTGATACGCCCAGGTATTGGTATTGGAGCCTTCGCAATAATCCACATTCCCAAACGCTAAATTAAAGTCCCAGATGGGACCCATTTTCAACTTTCCATTTTTATCCTTTTGCAAATAGGTGCTAAGGCGATAACCATCAACATTATGGGAAAGTTCGTTCAGTAAAAAGAAATCCAAAAAACTAGTAACATCTATATATGGAGCATACCCTCGTACAGGATCATTGAAATCGTCCGAGGCCAGTGTTGCCTCGAACTGGTCCACATAACCCGAAATGTAGCTTTTTTGTTCTGCGGTTATGTCCTTCGCCTTGGGATATTCGTACAAAAACCTAATCTCCTGTCCTATTGTGGCACCGGGTGGTGGATAATTTGATGTAAAGGAGTTTAATAGGTTATAACCGTCCCCGAGATTGGTTCCAGCCACCTTGTCTATTTTTAAAATATAGCCCCCGGTAAGTTCTTCTCCTGAATTTTCATCATCCTTGAGCTTGTCAATATCGATACGGCCACTGTCCCTTTTTAATTTTTCCATAAAAACATAGACTCCCTTGTATTCCCCATTTATCGAAAGGTCTACAAATACGGTCCTACTGGCGTAATCTTCCAATTCTCGGGCAAGGTCATAAATCAATACATTCCGCATAAGCGATTTGTCGCTATACGGCGCATAAAGAACCCAATCGGATTCTTCTGGCATATTGAAAAGGGATACATCCAAATCTTCGTTACTTGCATCCCTGGTCTCCAAACCATACGCTTTTTTAGGAAACATTTGAGAGGAGGCTCCTCGGATCTCTATCCCAATCTTGCCTTCAAAAACAACCTCATCGACCATTTTGACGGTCATTTTTGCATTTGTTTTAGGTTCGTCCACTATGGTTCCCCCATTGGTAAAAATAGAAATCTGGGGCAAACGGTCTTCCAGTTTTATCACGGGAACCTCGGGAGCCGTTGGCTGGGGCTCTATCCCGGGATCCGTGGGCTTGTCATTACTACAACTATGGCTTGCGAGCGATATTGATACAGACGCCAACAGGCCTAAAATAAAGGCGTAACGAGCGGAAAATTTCTTCATTTTTATACTTTGTGGTTTTCGAAGATACAGAATTGGTGTTCGCTAATAGTTATCGGTTAATTGTTAAAGGTTAATAGTGGCCAGTATTCCCATCCTGCCTGGTTATTATAAGGACAAGCACTAATTACTTTAAGAGTTTAAAGGTTTAGAAAATAATTTTGAAATATAACACTGATTCCAGATTACCGCATACTGCCTACTCAAACTTAATCGCATTTACCGGGGTTATCTTGGTAACGATATAGGAAGGTAGTAACAACATCAGTAAACATAGCAACAGCACTCCGACATTTAGAATTAGAATGGTGGGTAAATCCAAATGGACCGGTATATAGTCGATGTAATATTCCTGGGGATTGGGAAATTTGAATATTCTAAACTTGTACTGTACCCATAGAAATCCCAAACCGATGGCATTGCCCCAAAAAAGACCAATGCTAATCAGATAAACGGCATTGTATAAAAACACCTTTCTAATACTCCAATTGGCGGCTCCCATAGCCTTAAGCATTCCGATCATTTGGGTGCGCTCCAAGATCAGCACCAAAAGGGCAGTAATCATATTGATGCCACCTACTATGATCATTATCCCAATAATCAGTGCTATATTAAAATCGAATAGTCCAATCCATTCAAAAATTTTATAATATTTGTCCTTAATGCTCTGGGTGTTCAATTCCGATACGGTCTTGCCGTATATTTCTTTTGTTTTTTGATCTATGTCGTCAAAATTGTCAAGAAAGACCTCAAAATTCCCCACCTCGTCACTGGTCCATTTATTTATTCTTTGAATATGCCGGATATCCACGAAAATGTAGGTGCTGTCAAACTCCTCAAAGCCACTATCATATATACCGACAATTTTAAACTTGCGCTGGTTGGGAGTTTTGGACGGGTCGTCATCCTTAGGAAAAAAAGTTTGAAACGTATCGCCCAACTTTAGTTTGAGGCGATTGGCCAAAATACGGGATATTAAAACCTCATCGTTGAGTTCCCCTGTAAAATCTGGTAATCGGCCAGCTACCAAATATTCTTTAAAAGTGCTCCAATCGTAGTCCTTGCCCACACCCTTGGCTATTACACCTTCAAAAGTATCGGGCGTTCGGATAAGTCCACCTTTGGTCGCTACCGCTTGAATATGCCGAATACCGCTCACAGAGGTAAAGGTGGGGTAAAAATCCTGTTCCAAAGAAACCGGCATAACCGAGACATCGGACCGATTGTTGTCGTAGTTATAAATTTGAATGTGGCCGTTAAAGGCGGCCACTTTTTCCCTGATTTTATATTTTAAACCAACGCCTGTCGCTATGGCGATCAACATCATAATAATACCCAGGGCAATGGCCGCAATGGCTATTTTAATTATTGGGGCAGAAATACTACTTTTATGGGCGGCACCCTTAATGAGTCGCTTCGCAATAAACAATTCTAAATTCAACCTATGGCGTTTTTATCCTGTTTCAAAAATACTGTTTTATTGTCGGTTTTTACACTTTCCATCTGTGGAAACCCAAACAACGGGGACATCCGTGAAACCGATATCATTTCCAAAACAACAAAAACTGTCCCTGTTCCCCATATTGTCGTAGGCGCCAACCAGACCAAACAATATCTCCCTTTTTTGAAAGGTAAAAAGGTAGGGGTTGTGGCCAATCAGACGAGTGTTATCTTCAAAGATCCAAGAATTAAGAGCCAAGAACCTGGGGGAAAGGATGGTGATACAGTTCTTTACACTCACTTGGTGGATTCCCTTTTGTCCCTCCATATTGATATTAAAACAGTATTTGCCCCGGAACATGGGTTTCGTGGAGAAGCCGACGCAGGAGAACACGTTAAGGATGGTAAGGATGCCGAAACGGGATTGCCGTTAATTTCACTTTACGGAAAAAACAGAAAGCCCAGCGCGGAACAGTTAAAGTATCTGGATGTGGTAGTTTTTGATATTCAGGATGTGGGCACCCGTTTTTACACCTATATAGCAACCCTCCAGTTGGTCATGGAAGCCTGTGCGGAAAACCATATCCCTATTCTTGTTTTGGACAGACCCAATCCCAACGGCAGCTATGTGGACGGCCCCACCATGGAAAAAGAACACACCGGATTTTTGGGAATGACCACCATTCCACTAGTATATGGGATGACTATTGGGGAATATGCCCAGATGATAAATTCTGAAGGTTGGTTGGAAAAAGAAGCCAAAGCAGATCTAGAAGTGATACCCATGGTCAATTACACCCATAAATCTACCATCCATTTGCCTATACGACCCTCCCCCAACCTGCCAAACGACAAATCCATCAACCTATACCCCAGTTTAGGACTATTTGAAGGCACGAATGTAAATGCAGGCCGTGGCACAGAATTCCAGTTTCAACGGTATGGAGCCTCATTCCTGGACAGTACTAAGTACGATTACAGCTATATTCCCGAACCCAATTTTGGATCCAAACACCCAAAACAGGAAGGCAAAAAATGCTTTGGGGAAGATCTGTCCCAGATTCCAAATCTGAAAAAAATTTCCTTGAAATGGCTTATCAACGCCTACAATAACACCACCGATAAAAGCCTATTCTTTAATACCAGTGGCTTTACAAAACATGCGGGCACGGCAAAATTACAGCAGCAGATCGAAGCGGGCATGACGGAGGAAGCCATAAAAAAAACCTGGCAACCCGATTTGGAAAGTTTTAAGAAAATCAGGGAAAAATATTTGATCTATCGATAATGTTGACCTTGGGCTTAACGCCAAACGCAATTCGACTTACGCTCCTTCCGCAATAAGCCCGCCAGAATGCAGCCTAACCAGGCGTTCTGGATGGGTTAGTGGATTAGAGAGACAGCTGGCGGAATAATAGTTTTCCCCTTTGCTGTGCTTTGTACTGAGTTGCTCTAAGTGGGTTTAGCGGGCTTTAGCCGTTAGGAATTAGAAGGCGATTTTCTTTTTCATTTCCTCAACGATCCTGTAAGCCGCAGGACATATAGCCACATTTTTTAAAGTGAGGTTATCGATCTGGTGGAATTTCTTTCGGTCTGTATGAGGAAATTCCTTACAGGCCTTAGGGCGGACATGGTAAATGGAGCAATAATTATCCGAATCTAAAAAAACACAAGGCACTTGCTGCAGTACGTGATCGTTGTCCTCATCTACCCGAAGATAGGTCTCTATAAACTTTTGGGGTTTGAGTTTTAGATATTTGGAAATTCGCTCCGTATCGGCCGTTGTAAACAGTGGTCCTGTGGTTTTACAACAATTTGCGCATTCCAGGCAGTCCGTTCGTTTAAACTCGGCATCGTGCAATCCCTGCATCACATAATCCAAATTCTTGGGCGGCTTCTTCTTCAGTTTGACGAAATACTTTTTGTTTTCGGCATGCTTTTCCTTCGCCATTCCTGGCAATTGTTTTAAAAATTCCTCCATTACAAAGACAAAATTAAATAAAAGCATCAAATTTGCAGGGTATTTATATCGTATGATAATGATGGATGTATTGGGGCAGGCCCTACTCGACTTTCAACAAGGCCGATATACAGAAGATATCCTCACGTATTCGTCACTTGAAGAAGAGGACCATATCCCCATACCCTATTTGTTTAGGAACTTTAAGGATATGCCGCCCCTGGAGCAAAAGGCATTGGAAATTTGTAGGGGAACTGTTTTGGATATCGGCTGCGGAGCAGGAAGCCACAGTCTCTATTTACAAGAAAATGGATTTACCGTCACCGCATTGGACAGGTCTGCAGGAGCCGTTGAAACCTGTAGATTGCGGGGTCTAAAAAATGTGGTGCAAACCGATGTCATGGATTATAAAAAAGGGAAGTACGATACTTTATTGCTTCAAATGAACGGAATTGGGATAGCGGGAAAATTGCAATATTTGGATGGATTGTTTACCCATTTAAAATCACTTTTAAATCCAAAGGGGCAAATTTTGCTGGACAGCAGTGATATCATCTATATGTTCGATGCAGACGAGGATGGCGGCTACTGGATTCCGGACGATAAGGAATATTATGGAGAAGTAGATTTTACCATGGAATATAAAGGAGTAAAAAGCGCTCCGTTTCCATGGTTATATCTAGACTACAACACGCTGCAACGGGCTGCCCATGCCAATGAATTAGATTGTGAGATAATCATGGAAGGGGAGCATTTTGATTATTTGGCGCAACTTATAACTATTTAATGAACTGTTGCAATTAATAAATTACTTGTTTTTACGTTATCTTAAAGACCTTATAATAAATCCAATAAAAAAAATATGAGAATATTCAAAATCCTAGTTCTCTGCCTATTAACCCTAACCACCTCAAACTGTTCCAAGGATTCCGTGGGGGAAAGCGATAAAATTGACAGGTCGGCCAATTTAATGGCCAGTGGGGATTCTGCCAACGATATATTGTCTAATAACCAACATACCGACCTACTTATCCAGATCGCCTATGTGGAAGGGTTTCAACCCACACAGAAAGCAATTGACGATTTTGTAGAATTTATAAAGGAGAGAACTTATAAAGAAAAAATTGATCTTATTTACAAGCAATTGCCTTCTCCAGAGGTAGACTCCCTCGATATCAATAAAATTGACGATTTGGAGACGGAAAACCGCACGGCATACAACGATGGCAAAACATTGGCCCTCTACATCTTTTTTGCCGATGCCCCGGCCAAAAGCAAGGAAACCAAGGATAAAGATTTGGTCACCCTGGGAGCGGTATATAGGAACACCTCCATGGTCATTTATGAATCATCCATAAGGGAACTGACAAAAAAGAGTATTTTTATAAACAACGCAACCGTAGAAGCCGCCACTTTAAACCATGAATTTTGTCACTGGTTGGGGCTTGTGGATTTGGGGACCAAACCTTTAAGTCCCCATGAGGATGCCGAACGCACAAACCACTGCAACGTTTCAGGATGCTTGATGCAATCGGAGCTGGAATTTGGACAGGGAATGATGAAAATGTTGTCGGCAAAGAACAGTTCAATTCCCGTTCTTGGTGAAAAATGCCTTGCCGATCTTAAATCCAACGGAGGTCGCTAGGCGTATTGAAGTTTCCATCCCAAAACGGTATCCAGAAAAAAAGGCCCCAACGCTTCCGTTGGGGCCTTACGCACACTTACTACTAAGATGATTGGTTTAACGCAGACGATCAACAGATTTTACAAGATCCTCATCCTTCTTTATGGCCCTATTGGCAAGGACCAAAAAAACGATAGAAAATACAGGAATCAGCATCCCAATACCCTTCTCCGAAATATTACTTTCTCCAGATAAATTTAGCGATCGATAAACGAAAAATCCCAGTAAAAAAAGATTTAGTATAATGTTCAATCTGTTTATAACAAATTGATTTTTTCTATGCTTGTATAAACTGATGGCCGCAGCGGCCAAAAAAGCCGAACTAAAAAAAACGGCGGACACCAAAACTTCCTTTTGGGCAAAAATTGGACGACCTTGATTATCGGACCAGAGATTAATCCAAAACGGCAGTACCCCCGATAACAGGATAACTACTATTAGATATATGGTCTGGATCCTTTGAATCATAGTCAACGACAATTATAAAGTTATTCCAATTTTTTCTTTTGCCAACATCCCGAACCGCCGGAACACATCTTGGACCCCGATTTTGCTATTTTTGATGACCATACCCTTAGATCGGCTATCAAAAAACCTAATTCATTTCCCAATCCGTCCGAACTGATACGGACGGGAAGCCTTCATTCCCGGCACAAAGCGAAAGTTTCAAATAACTTCAATGCAAAAATAGAAGTCTTTTTAAAACTTTGCGAAGAATTTATTAAAAATTATGGGTATTGTTCCTGTATTCTCGATCTAGTATAGTTCTTGTATTAAATAATTTGGGGAGAAATCCATGCATTATTGAAAATAAATTTGTAATATTGTGCCGATATTAGCTATATCGCTTACCGATAGGGATTCCATTCCCAAAGCAAATACCCAAGAGAATACATACTTCAAAATACGATTACTAGTATAACTTATCCATAAACTTAATGTTTGAGATTTCAGATTTAAAATCAAAAAAGCTTCCTGAGCTTCAGGAAATAGCTAAAACCCTCAATGTTTCCAAATACAAGACCTTAAAAAAATTAGATTTGGTCTATCAAATTTTGGATGTTCAAGCTGCAACGCCAAAGGTGGTAGCGAAAATCGCAGAGGAAAAACCAGATAAAAAGGAGCAGCCCAAACCGAGGCGAGCAAGGGTAGAAAGAGACAAAAGCACTCCGAAACAGAGCCATAAGCCCCAAAACGACCCCGCATCTAAATATGCAGATTCAAAAAAAGGGTCGAAAGAAAAGGAATTAATTGCGGAAAACAAACCACAACCACATCAATCGCAAAACAATTCGCAAAACACCAACAATCCCAAGAAAGATCATTCCAAAAGTAACCCCCAGCACAAAAACCAAGGCCAAAAGAAAGGTTCCCACCACCAGAAAAACGGTCAGGACAAGGGCAATAGCAATTTTGACAAAGACTTAAAAAACAGGTACAAGGAGCCCGAATTTGAGTTTGATAGTATTATTGAAAGCGAAGGGGTGTTAGACATCATGCAGGATGGTTATGGATTCTTGCGTTCATCGGACTACAACTATCTATCCTCTCCGGACGATATTTATGTTTCCCAATCCCAAATCCGTCTTTTTGGACTAAAGACGGGAGACACCGTTCTTGGAAACGTACGCCCGCCCAAGGAAGGGGAAAAGTACTTTCCGTTGATCAAGGTAAATAAAATTAATGGTTTGGACCCACAGGTGGTACGTGACCGGGTTTCGTTTGAACACCTAACCCCATTGTTTCCACGTGAAAAATTTAGACTTGCGGAACGCCAGAGCAATATTTCCACGAGAATTATAGATCTTTTCTCCCCAATTGGGAAAGGACAAAGAGGAATGATCGTAGCCCAACCAAAAACGGGTAAGACCATGCTTCTTAAGGATATTGCCAATGGCATTGCCGCCAATCATCCGGAAGTTTACCAAATAATCCTGTTGATCGATGAGCGGCCCGAAGAAGTAACCGATATGCAGCGCAACGTTCGGGGCGAAGTAGTGGCATCGACATTTGACAAGGAAGCAACAGAGCACGTACGAGTGGCCAACATTGTCCTTGAAAAGGCAAAACGATTGGTGGAATGCGGCCATGATGTCGTAATACTTTTGGATTCCATTACCCGACTTGCCCGTGCTTATAACACCGTGCAGCCAGCATCTGGTAAGGTCTTGAGCGGAGGTGTAGATGCCAATGCACTCCATAAGCCCAAACGCTTCTTTGGTGCCGCCAGAAATATAGAGAACGGTGGTTCACTGTCTATCATAGCTACCGCTCTTACCGAGACCGGATCCAAAATGGATGAAGTGATTTTCGAGGAATTTAAAGGTACCGGCAATATGGAACTACAATTAGATCGCAAAATATCTAACCGAAGAATATTCCCCGCCATAGACCTCACTTCTTCCAGTACCCGTAGGGACGACCTATTATTGGACGAAAACACGATACAGCGAATGTGGATTTTGAGAAAATACTTGGCAGATATGAATCCTGTGGAAGCGATGGAATTTATAGAGCAACGTATAAAACAGACCAAAAACAACGAAGAGTTTTTGATGACGATGAGTCAGTAAAAATCCCCAATCCTTCCCGAAGTATCGGGACCAAAATCCCAAGGGTTCAAAACTCTTGGGATTTTTTGTTTTCCAAAAAGTAGTCAAACTTCCCCTATGGCAAGGGGTATTTACCCCTTTTTCCAGGGATTTCCCCCCCTAAATTTGTATTTATTAGTGTTTATATCATTGATTATGAGAATCTTATGAAAAATATGGTACTCGTGCTAAAACTCACATCATCAATTGCACTGGAAATATTACTAATTTTATAAAAACCTCAAAAACAATAACCATGGAAATACTTAAAAAAATTCTCATTGTATTATTTTGTGTTACGCTCGCCATCTTGGTTTACACTGCCTGTAAACCCGTTGTAAAAGATGAAGGTAAAACAGATGATAATCAGGACTATCGGGGTGCCCCGGAACAGATTATAACCTTAGGCCAGGCCAAAGAACTGTTCGACAACTACACGGAACGCAGAGTGAACCTCATTGAGGAATATGAATCCCGGGAAGGACAAGAATCTTTTGATGCTTCGCGATACGGGGAATACGACTATGAAACCATTAAACAATATTTGGCCTTTATTGAGCACGAAGCCAAAGCCGCCAATGTAAAAATTTCCAAGTTGCGTATTTATTTTGGCAATTATCCCGAGAAGGAAAAATTTGAAGACGGCAGGGCGGTAAAATATCCTAGAAAAAACACCTTTCTCATTTTACCCACCCTAAAAAAAGGAGCAGATGATTACGGCTTTTACATCAATCAAGGAAAGGATGGCAAAAAGGAAGCACTGCTTATTACGGAGCGCTTTCCCCAAGACCCTGGGCAAAAAATGGGGAATGTGGGTTCTGGCACCCAGTCTTATGCCTCCTTTGTTCCCAACACGGCTCCCAGCCCTTATTTTGCAGAGGAGAGCCTTATTTTAAATGAAGGCAGCATGATACCACCACCACGTAAAAAAACGGATTTTTAAACATGACGTGGTTAACCACCTCGGTGAAAGATCAGATCTTTTATGAATTTTCAAATCCTGGATGCCTTTTTGGAAAATTGCTATATACCTCTATATGGCGCTACCTTCCTAATTTCCCTGTGGAAATATTCCAAATACTACGACACCTCCTTGAAATTTTTGCCGGTTCTCCTACTCTATACCTTCTTAAACGAACTGTTGGGGGAGATAGTCGCAGATTCCACAATATACTCCTTGAGCTTCCAGGATATGTATTCCAATTATAACATCGTCATCTACAATATCTACAATGTGGTGTTCTTTTTGTATTTTTATTATATCTTTTGGTCCTACCTGGAGAAGAAAATACATAGGAAATCCATTGCAATCGGGAGTGTTGTATTTATGGTTACGAGCTTGGTTAATCCGTTCCTCCAAAATTTGGTGATCGAACCCCAGCTTTATTCCTATGTTGTTGGTGCGGTATTGTTGATATGCTGTATAATTCTGTATTTTATTGAAATATTGGGAAGTTCTAAAATCTTATATGTCAAGGAAGATTTATTGTTTTGGATCAGTATAGGGCTATTGCTGTTTTATGTAGGATACATTCCAATAAAGTTAACGAGATACTTCTTTGCAATTGAAAACGTCGATGTCTACATGAATTTGCGAAGGGTACACCTTATTTTGATTGTTATTATGTACGGGTGTTTTATAACTGGGTTTTTATGGATGAAAAGGAGGTTGCGGGACTAATATCCGTTCTTATCCTGTTGGTCCTTGTCGTAGTGATTATTGTTTTGTTTACCATATTTGTAAAGCGAAAGAACAAGTTGCTGGAAGAACAGGCCAAAACAAAGGAAAAGTTCGAAAAGGAATTGGCAGAAAGCCAAATAGAAATTAGGGAGGAGACGCTGCGGAACATAAGTTGGGAACTACACGATAATATTGGCCAATTGATGACCTTGGCCAAAATCCAGGTTCAATCTTGCCAAGACGATCTTAAAAACATCGACGAGGCAGCTAAGACCATTGGTACAGCGCTCCATGAGCTAAGAACCCTTTCTAAACTTATTAATCCGGAGGCCCTTAAAAGCCTTACACTGCCACAGGCCGTAGAAATGGAGATCGCAAGGTTCAACAGGCTCAATTTTATCACCTCTACCTTTGCCGTGGAAGGACTTCCCAAAAAAATAGATTCCAAAAAAGAAATTATACTCTTTCGAATTTTGCAGGAATTTTTTTCCAACACCATTAAGCACTCGAAAGCTACCCACCTAAATGTAGCGTTTCACTATAGTGGCAACCGACTTCAAATCTTTGCCAAGGATGATGGCGTCGGATTTTTGGACAGTTCAAATTTTTCAGGTATCGGCCTTAAAAACATGAAAAGCAGGGCCCAACTTATCCACGCCAAATTAGACATTTCTTCTATCAGGGACCAGGGCACTTCACTTCGACTGGAGTATTCCTTTTATTGAAATTTAATTATGCTCCTACTAGGACCTCCCATGCCCGAGGACAACATAAAATTTTCATTTAAGCCAAAAGTAATTATTATCTTTAGGTTTATGGAACACACCGTTGCGATAGTTGATGACCATATATTGCTGACCCAAGCCATCGGAGGGCTGGTTGATGGTTTTGACAACTTTAGAACCCTGTATTGTTGTAAAAATGGGCAAGAGCTCCTGGATTACCTTAAGCGTAACGAAGAAAAGCCAGAGGTAGTCCTCATGGATATTAACATGCCCATCCTAAACGGTATCGAAACCACCAAAATACTTAACGCCACATATCCAAGAATAAAAGTACTGGCCTTGTCCATCGAAGTCAACGAAGATACTATTTTGCAAATGTTACGGGCTGGGGCGAAAGGATATTTAATGAAGGATACCAAAAAGGAAATTCTGGAAGAGGCCTTATTACAAGTCATTGAAAACGGGTATTACCATACCAATACAGTGACTAAATTATTGATCGACCAGCTAAACAATGAATCTAGGGAAACCCAATTAAAAGAGCGGGAAATGGAGTTTATTAAATTGGCCTGTACCGAAAAAACATATAAGGAAATTGCGGACACCATGTATCTAAGCACAAAGACCATTGAGGGATATCGGGATGCCATTTATGAAAAATTAAAAATTAACAATCGGATAGGATTGGTACTTTACGCCATAAGAAGCCATATTTTTACCCCTTAAAAACATTCTTGCCCATTCCAAAATGTCATGTTTATTGAGAAATATTACGTTACTGTCAGGTGCCTTCACTTTAAGATTTTCTCCTTTTTCCTAAATAGGCCACATTCCCCAAACGGTATTATAGTGCCAAACTACCTATAGCAAGCCTTGACAGAGGTTTATCGATAATATCTATAGTAATAAGAATGACCAAGATAAACTCTATACCCATTTTCCAAGTCCTGCATGGTTCTTGTACAATTGTGGCCTTTAAACCCAAAATAACCTAAATGAAAGTATTAGTAATAGGCGCCGGAAACATGGGTCTGATATACGCCCAGGCCATGTCCAAATCTAAGCTTCTAAACAAGAGAAACTTAATGATTCTGGACAATTCCCCCGAAAAGCTCCAATCCCTAAAAAAGATTTCACAATTTGATGTCTACGATCGTTTGGAAGATTGCGTTCCCCTCGCAGATTTAATCTTTTTTGCGGTAAAACCTTATCACAGCGAAGATCTCTTCCAAAAAATAAAACCCTTGGCCAAACAGGGGCAAATAGCCATCTCTATCATGGCCGGCGTAACCATTGCTACCCTGCAGGAGGGCCTAGGGCTCCAAAAAGTTGTACGGGCCATGCCCAACCTACCGGCACAGGTGGGGAAGGGGGTAACCTCCTATACTGCGTCGGATGCCGTATCCCGAATAGAATTACTCACCATTGAGAATTTATTGGATACCACAGGAAAGTCCCTTAAGGTGAGTAGTGAAAAATATATTGATGCCTCTACCGGAATCTCGGGCAGTGGTCCCGCATACGTGTTCTATTTTATGCAAAGTATGATGGAGGCCGCACTAAAAATGGGATTTTCCGCCAACGACTCCAAATTATTGGTCAGCCACACTTTTGAAGGTGCAGTGGAACTTTTTAACCAATCCGACCTTTCCCCAAACAAGTGGATGGAAAAAGTGGCCTCTAAGGGCGGGACCACCAGGGCGGCCCTGGATTCCATGGAAGACAATAACGTCAAGGAACTAATTAAAGAAGCGGCCTACGCGGCATTTAACCGCGCTATAGAGCTGGGCAAAGAAAAATAAGGGGATTCCCGCCCTAGCGGGGACGAAATATAAAAACTTAGGCATGTACAAGCAACGAATAGTCATCAAGGTTGGCACGAACGTAATGACCAATAAAAACAATAAGATCGTAAGGCCGGTACTGCGAAATTTGGTACAGCAAATCGCGGAACTGTACGATCGGGATATTATAACCGTGTTGGTTTCCTCCGGTTCGGTGAACGCCGGAAAAGAGGTCCTGGGCGAAAGCCATATCGCAGACCAGTCGCAAAGAAGGCAAGTGTATTCTGCCATAGGACAGCCAAGGATGATGCGACTATACTACAACATTTTTAACGACTACGGACTCAAGTGCGCACAGGTCTTGGCCACTAAAAGGGATTTTAATCCCGGTGTACACAGGGACAATATGATAAAATGCTATGAGGGACTGCTCACCGAAGGGGTAATCCCCATCGCCAATGAAGACGATGCCGTTTCGGTGACCAAATCGATGTTCTCCGACAATGACGAACTCGCCAGTTTGGTAGCCGAGTTGATCCAAGCGGACAAATTTATTATTCTTACCGATATCGATGGGCTATACACGGGTAACCCAGAGGATGACAATACGGAAATAATAAAAAATGTCGCGGTAAACCAAAATGTAGAAAAGTACATTCAAAAAACGGATAAAGGTGAAGCCGTAGGTCGGGGAGGCATGGGTTCTAAATTGAGTATTGCCAAGGAGACCGCTGCCAAGAATATACCCACTTTTATTGCCAATGGTCGTAGGGATCGAGTCATCTTGGATATTATAGAAGGAAAGAATGTCGGGACAAAAATTTCAATCTGATTTATAGTATTTTTGACATAACAATAGACAAAAGACAAATAATGAAACTTTTAGATACAAAACTTAAAAACAGCGTATTGCAAACCATGATCGAGATCTTGGACCGTGATCGCAAGGCCATTTTAAACGCCAACAATAAAGACCTAGACCTTTTTGATAAGGATGACCGGGCCATGTACGACAGGCTAATTGTGGACGATAAAAAAGTGGATAGTATGATCACGTCCGTAAAGGAAGTTAGGGAACAAGAGGATCCCATCGGTCAGGTAAAAACTTCCAGAACCCTGGAAAACGGATTGATGGTAGTAAACAAAACTGCCCCTTTCGGAACCATCATGATCATTTACGAATCCAGGCCCGATGTTACCATAGAAGCCGCAGTACTCGCTTTTAAGGCCAATAACAAAATTCTTCTCAAGGGAGGGAAGGAAGCTTTGTACAGCAATAAGGCCTTAGTAGAATGCTGGCACGAGGCCTTGGAGAAAAACGGATTAAACCGCGATTGGATCCAGTTGCTTACCATGGACCGATCAGAGACCCAGGAATTCCTTAAAAACCCTACCGAAAAACTGGATCTTATTGTCCCCAGGGGCGGAGATAAGCTTATCGCATTTGTAAAAGAACATGCAAAATGTGCCGTCCTCGTCAGTGGTAGAGGCAATAATTTTCTCTACGTGGATAAAAATGCCGACTGGGACAAGGCCGTAAAGGTCATTCTAAATGCCAAGACCCAAAAAATTTCGGCTTGTAATGCCTTGGATAAAATTCTGATCAACGAAGAACTTCCCAACTACAGGGAAAGGGTCAAGGATTTGGGCGACCTGCTAAAAGCGAAGGAAGTATCCCTCTTGGTCGATACAAAAACGAGAAAAATATTACCCGATGAAAACGTCATCGAGGACGAAGCCGTTTGGTACGAGGAATTTCTGGCGATGAAAGGGGTCATCGGAACGGTGGTAGACATGAACCAGGCGATAGACAAAATCAACAAGTATTCCGGAGGGCATTCGGCAACCATAATGACCCAGGACAAGACAACCGCCATGGAGTTTATGGAACAAGTAGACAATGCGGCGGTATACCACAACGCCTCAACCCGTTTTACCGATGGCGGACAAATGGGCGTAGGCGCCGAATTGGCCATCAGCACCGATAAACTCCATCACCGGGGACCATTGGGATTGGAACAATTAACCACCAACAAGTACTACGTATTTGGCGATGGACAGGTAAGGGACTAGCCCTTTTTTTTTAATGTTGATGATCTTTTTCGTAGTGCTCCCGGAGTACATCCTCCCCAAAATCATTGGTTAGGTCGCGCACCACAGTGTGCACGTGGTTGCCATGGTTTTGGGTATTATCGTACTCTATGAGCAACACCGGTCCCTGAATACAGTAATATAGTCCCGTTCCCCATTGCATACCCCCGGCCCAGGCAAAATGTAGGTTCCGAATTCCGGCTTTAGTAATCTTTTCTTCGAAATTCTCGGAAAAACGGGATTCATAATTGTCCAAATAAACATGTAGCAACTCTAGGAACAGGCTCTTCTGGTCTCCATTTAATTCCGAATAAGCAATACCCTTGGGTTCCATAAACTCTACCTTGCGCTGATTGCCGGTTATAATGTCCCTTGGGGCTTCATCCGAGAATTTAGCCCTCTTTAATTGATCTTTGGAAAAGGAATTGACCAATTGAAGACCCAATTGGCTCTCCATTCTTAGGACTTCCTTGCCCTTCTCTTGTCCAGAAGGTACTATTCCAGGATTGGAACCCAAAAAAGAGGGGGTAGAGGAAGATATCGACCCATCGGCAGAGGTGAAGTTCAATGAAACGTGATGACCTTCAAATCTCCATCCCCAGACTTCTTTTGGGGATGGTGTCCCGAAAATACAAAAGTGATAATCTAGCGGATCTCGCATAGAACTTCCATCGGGCATCTTTAGTTTATCGTACTCAATTTCCTGTAGTACCAATTCCAATTGCCGGATCTCCTCTGTTTTCCTGTATCCTTCCTCGCTTAATGAAGCTCTGAGCAAACCGAGCGCTGCCGAGGTCTGTTCCCCGTCAAAATCGTGAAAAGTGGGCCCCTTTCGCTCCACAGGGGTGTAGTGCCAGTTGGTACGTTCCGCATCGGCTATGGGAAACTCGGCCTTGGAACGTAGCTCGGGGGAAAGGGAATTCAAAAAGGAATTGGCTTTCTCAGACAGGTCTTGGGCCAACGCATATGTCGAAAACAATATTCCTCCGATTAGTAAAATGATTGGTCTGTTTTTCATAATTAGGTCAATTCCATGCCGGGGCCTTAATAGTACACCGTAAAATTGTTATCAGGTTTTAAGATACGGAATTTTGACATAACGCACTTTCAGAAATAAAAAAAAAGGCTCCACAATAACTTGCGGAACCTCTCTAAAAATTATTTCTGAAAGTAGAACTACTACTTCTTATCCTTTAACGCATTCGTTATTGCAAGCGCATAGTCACTTGCTGCAACACTCGCCTTTTGCGGATCTTCCATTTTCGAGGTCACAATGGCAACCATTTGTTTGTCTTGTGGCAGATCTAAATTATAGACCAGCGTTTGCAAAACAAAGGTCTTTACCGTTCTTGTTGTAGTGGTTGTGGGCATATACACCCCACTATCCCATGTAGAATAGGCCAAAGGCATACCATAAAACCCATAAAATCCACCGTAATATTGCGGATAGTAGCTAGGATAGTAGCCTGCTCCGACATTATACCCGCCACTGGTAGTAGTTTGTTCTGCTTCCTGATAATCCTTAACCACGCTAATAACGACACCGTCAAAACCTTCGCTTTCCAAGATAGACCTTATCATCTCCTGTTTTTCTTCGGTAGGCTTTTTATCGGGGTTCAATTTTGGAAACTTTTTATAACTCTCCGTCGCCTTAAAACCCTCCTTGATCAATTGGGCAGTTATGGCATCTTCAAAGGCATACCTCGCCTGTGGGTTATTGGTACGGGCAACGACCAAAATATTCTTGTCCCTCATAGTACTGGCATTATCACCCTTCCAGGAGTCTAACACCTTTACCGAGGAACAGCTATCAAATACAACGGCAAGAGCCAGGGCAAAAATGGGTAAAATAATTTTTCTCATAATCGTTCTTAAATAAATGTGTAAATTAAAAATCAAAGCCTAAAGAAGCTTTTTGGGTTGGGCATCCAGGTATAGCTGATCGCCTCTTGCGCAAAGCAGGTTGCAAGGTAACGAAATTTAATTCCTGACCCACAAAAACTTACTGAAAAAAAACGCGGGTTCATTTCACTTAAAATGAGGTTTTGAATTGGCGATCTTGCCATCTACTTCAAGATGCTCCGATATTTGTTCCCATCTGCCAAAAGTGCTGTGCCTACCAAAATGGATTGGTCGTGTTTCAGATAGTAATCATAAAGTCCTTCCCGATAGAAATACCGTTTGATAATCTCATCTTCCAGATTTTTTTCTATTTCCTTTTTGTATTTATCCATCGCCAAAATTTTATTTTTATCAATGGCCAACAAAAGTTTCTTATAATCTTCCCGGACCTCGGGGCCAAAAATATCGGTTTCTTCGACAGACATAGCCTCCTTTATCGCTTTTTCAGATCGGGTCTCAAAATTAAATTCGCTCTGACCCACAAATTCCTTAAAATCGTTGAAGTCCACGTCGGAAAACCTAAAATCCTCCAGATTGTCCAGCTCGTTGCTATAGTAGTAATCGGTTGCATAGTCAAAGACCACATTTTCCGCCAGCATGGCGCGGGTGAGCGCATTTGTTTTTTGGGCGGTAATCTCCACGTCGGGCAATATACCACCCCCATCCTGCACCCTTCGGCCATTTTTAGTGGTAAAATCATTAAATTTGGTCTTTCTAACCGCGTGACCCTCGTTGTCGCGGTGCCAATAATCCAAGGACTGGATACATCGCCCAGAAGGGGTGTAATACCTACTGATCGTTACCTTTAATTGGGTACCATAAGTTAATTTCATAGGACGTTGTACCAACCCTTTCCCGAAGCTTCTGGCTCCCATGATCACTGCCCGATCTAGGTCTTGAAGACTACCGGAAACTATTTCGCTGGCCGATGCGCTCCTCCCATTTATCAAAACCACCAAAGGAATTTCGGTATCCACCGGTTTGTTCTTGGTCCAATATTCCCGATTAAACTTTTTTACCTGGGATTTGGTAGTCACGATTAGTTCCCCTTTGGGCACAAAAAGATTGGTGACATTGATCGCCTGGGACAAGAGGCCTCCCGGATTGCCCCTTAGGTCTAGAATAAGCCTTTCGGCACCTTGGCCCTTTAGGTCTTTCAACGCTTTTTCTGTCTGTTCCGTCGCCTTGGCATTGAACTTGGAAAGCACGATATACCCCGTCTTGGCATCCACCATATGGTAGTAGGGCACCGCATCGATCTCTATGGCCGCCCTGGTTATAGTTGCCGTTTTTGTTTGCCCCTGTCTTAAATAAGTTACGTCAACGCTAGTATTATTGGCGCCTTTAAGAAGATCACTTGCATCGTCCTTAAAGTTAGATAGGTCGATATTCCCTATCTTAATGATTTCGTCTCCTGCCTTGAGGCCCGCCTTGTCCGCCGGAGATCCTTGATAAGGCTCAACAATTAACAATTTGTCCTTATAGGAACGTACCACAGATCCAATACCGGAGTATTCTCCCGCGTTGTTTATCTTGAAATCCTCCACGTCCTGTTCGTTCAAAAATTTGGTGTACGGGTCCAAATCGTCCAACATATTCTTGATCGCAGTGTCCATCAATTCCGCGGGATTGATTTCGTCCACATAGTTCATGTTGAGCTCCTTAAATAGGGTGGTGAAGATTTCTATCTGTTTGGCGATCTCGAAAAAATCGGATTTAAAACTACTGCCCACCAACAACATCGTAATGGCGAGAATCGGAACAAGGATCCGATTTTTGTTGAACTTTTTCACACGTTTAAATTTTTGTAATTACTTGATAATAAATTAATTTAAAAACCCGTCTGAATGATTACTCGGGCAGGTTGAGTGCGGTGGCAACCGCTACGTTCTCCCATTTTTTTCAACAAATTTGAGAAGTACCGCTTTCATGCCCGCTTCAACTTGGGGATATTCTGGCATTTCTTTGCCAATATATAAAAATAGAAACGCAAAGTTGTCCTCGATGTTGTTAAAAACGAGGTGTTTGTTCAACCGATAGCTTTCCCTCAATAACCGTTTGATCCGGTTTCTTTGGACCGCCTTTTTAAAATTCCTTTTGGAAACGGTTACGCCTGCCTGAACCTGGACGTCTTCGGGCAATTCTGTTTTTAAGTAGATAAGCTTTACCGGATAACTATTAATACCCATGCCCGTTTCGAACAACTGTTCCAACAGTTTTTTGCGCTTTAGTTTCTCTTTTTTCGGAAAGGAAAATTTCATCTATAGGCTTATGTACGGTAAAAGTAGAAAATACGATCGAAACTTTTCGATTGGCGATAATAACACTAGCGATAGATCAATCCATTTTTAAAATCCTCTTTCCCCGTACTCAAATCGATGAGAAAGCCATTGATAACGGCATAGCGTACCTTATTGTTCTTCTCTAGGACAAAGGTGGGGTTGATCCCCACCTCCAAGTGAAAATCGGGAACATTGTAATCCATGCCCAAGAGATGGATGGGCAGGTTGGCCTCATTGGGACTCTCTGGTAGCTTGGCCATTCGGATATAGGTATAGCCAGATTTAAGAAGAAAGTTGATATCCACTTCGGCTAGTTCCATCATAGATTTGACCACATAGGGGTATACCTTTCCAGGCCAAAGCGTATAACCGGTGGCATCCAACGTTTCGTAACCGTAGTAGGTAGATAGGTCCCCTTGATCTATAACCCGGCTGCTGTAATAAAAACCGCTATGGTCCTTGTTGTCCACTTCCAAGCGGTTTATCCCCAAATCCAAAATATAATCATGCCCCATAAGCCGATAGGTAGCCCCCTTTATTTTTAGATCGAACAACTTCCTGTCGTTTTCGGGGATTTTTCCGTACTCCTCCAATGGCATGTCCTTATAATTGCCCATAGCGATCGTATAAATGGCCGAAAGTATGGAAACGTAATTGAGTTTCCGTATTTCCTGTTTTTCCACATCGCCGGGATATCCGCCGGATTCGATTAAAATGGCGCTCGTACCCCATTTCTGGATGTTATCCCCAAAGGCTCTAGGCTCAAAATCATCGTTATACCGTCCTACTTGGCCCGGGGTGTATTTCTGGAGGATACGGTTCATAAACACGACGACCTTCATGGCATTTTCCCGAACGCTATTGGTATCCTTTTCATAATTGAATGCCGGGGCCAGATACGAAATAGTGGCCGGTTTCTCCGTGCGTTCCGCGTTGTAATAGGTACTCTGATCGTGGAGATTAAAACCAAAATCGGCCTGTAAGCTATCCCGCATTTTCTTGAGAATCTTCCCTTCGGGTGATTGAAGCATTGCGGCATCCCTGTTGATATCTATTCCCAGTGCGTTCCGTCTCTGAAATACCTCGGCCCCGTCCGGGTTCAGCATGGGCAAAAAATGCAAGGTCAAGCTATTTAAGATTTCCTTCTTCTCTTCGCTATAATCATCACTCTCCAAGAAGTTAAAAATATCAAAAATGGCCTGTGTTGCGGTCGGCTCGTCCCCGTGCATCTGTGACCAAAGCAAAACGTTGATCTTGCCGGTTCCTACGCTAATTAGTGAAATACTTCGACCTTCGATGGACTCCCCGACCTTCTTTACAGTAAAAAGCGTGTCCTTGGCAATGTTGTAAATCAACGGTTGGAGGTCCTTGTGTTTTATCCGCCGTTCGTTTAAGGTAGATTCCTTATATCTATCATAGGTCCTGTACAATTCGGATGTCAGTTCCTTTTGGGCATAACCGTTAACACCCATCAAAAAAAATACGAATAAACGTAACGCAGTGCTTTTCATCTAAACATCATTTGTGTAAACTATAATATATTTTTAGAACTGGAACAAGGACAAAAGACCATTTTTTACAAAAACAATAAATGATCATTTCTATTTTCTTTCTTCTAATTTCTCTTTTCTGCGCACTATTTTCTATATTCCATACCCTAGGTTCTTTGCGCTCTTTATCTATGTTCTATCATTTTGACTTAGGTTCCGGCACAGGTTTAAAGCCAAGGTTTTTGGTGGCCTTCCGTACCTTAGCCATAAATTTAGGACCGGGATCCGTTTTTATAGTCCTATAGCTATCGTCTTTTTCCTTCCACAAAGGACTATCTACAAAATTGGTGTACTCGTAATGACCTATAACATATTCAATATTGTACTTCGATTTTAAATGGTTAACCAACCAAATATTTGCTCTTACCTGGGCTTTTGTCAAGGGAGTATCTTCGGTCCCACCCACGTTTTCCACCCCGATGGCACAGTAATTCAATCCGATGACGTGCCTCGCCATGGTGGTTTCCGGCATTAATCGGTAAATAGTGCCGTCCCGATCTACCAAAAATTGAGAAGAGACATTCAAAGCACTGGCAGCGGCAATTTCCGGTCTCCAGTTGGGCAATTTTGGATTTTCAAAAGCTTCAAAGGATTTTGCAAGCGTTGGGATGGCGGTCCAGTGCAACACAATCATTTTTGGCTCAATTGTGGGCGATTGCTGGACCAGCCCATAGCGGTCCTTCAAATATTCCAACGTAAGGTCCTTTCGTTCCTGATCAAAAATTATCGGTTTATCCACGACCCCTTTTATGGATTTTGTAGATGTACAGGACATAAAAATAATCGCAATAAGTAAAACAGTAATTTTTCGCATTCTTGGGTGTTTTATTTTGAACTGGTTTAAATACAGATTCTTAAAAATACAAATTCAATCGCTTTCCGGGGGTTTAGGGACGCTATCCCTTTTTACGGCATATTTGATCCACACCTTTTTCCTGCCCCATTCCAAAGCTTCCTGTCTATCCACTCCCATATAAATATCGATCCGGTTGCTCCATCGACCGTGCATTTTGTCCTTGACGAGATATACGCCGTCCATGCGATCAATTTTCACCATGGTGTTGTGGGTAAGTCCTTTGGATATTAAATCCCTGGACACCGCTATACATTTCATCCCCGGTATCAAAGTGTCCCCCCAGGCCGTGATTCCAGGATGTTCATACGAAGTTTGGGAAGGAAAAGAATTATATGCCGTAGCGGTCACTTTGATAGATTTCCAGATATAAGGATCCCCTTGCGCTTCCTTGTCACGACAAGACAATAGGATCACAAGTATCGCGATACATCCGATGCAGCGCGACCCCAACATCAATTTTTTAGTTTGTTTCTCAGTATCATTACATCCACATTATTTTCATCCCATAACTTGGAAAACTCGGCTGGTATGTCACTATAGTTATAGGTAAAGGAACTCAAAATTATATCCTCATCCCCATCGAGGTCCACATCTGCGGAATCCATCAAAAACCAACGTCCCATTTGTGAACCCTTAAATGTGTAGGGTTCTAATTTGTAATTTTTAGGGTCGGTATTCTCCAAATAAACAAAAGAGATTTCTGGTTGTCTTTGGTAGTCGGGAAAGGTAGAAACAATACCAAAATCTATATCCCCATCTTGATCAAAATCCCGGGCTACCAACCTAGTGGCCCCGTTCATGGCATAAAAATAGGATTCCTTAAAGTGGTTATCTCCGTCGTTGATATAAATGCGGAGCCCGTGATACGGTTTTAACACGATAGACTTGTCGGCGTTGTCCCCGTTTACGGTAACGATATCGTCATAACCATCCCCGTTGTAATCTACCAGTTCAAACCAACTGCTGCCATACAATGGGCTTACCCGTATTACCTTTTCCGCTCGGAATTCAAGACCGCCCTCTTGATAAAAAATGGTAATGCCCTCGTCGCCCTGGGCAGTTTGCACAATCAAATCTTCCATCCCGTCCCGGTCCATATCCTTAGCTATGACCCTATTAGAACCCGGCTGCCCGAGCAATACCTCTTTTTTATATTGGGTATTCCCATTTTTTGAAAACAAGGCCAATTCCCCGGTAAGGTCTCCAAATTCACTAACCACCAATTCCTCACTTCCATCTTTGTCCAAATCTGCAACTAGGGTGTTTACAGGTCTATGGAGCACTTGTGGCAAAAGGGTCGTTTTGTTGTCGGCGTTGATAAAAATTCGGCCCGAGGCTAATTCTGAGGGATTTAACTGGCCAACGCTTGTAATATATTTCACTCCTTCTTTCTCGGTATAGTCGACAATACCAACCCCGTACCTACCCATTGGCAACGACCTTTTCTCCTCTACATCGTATGAATATAGATTCCCTCGAATATCGCCCAAATTTAGCTTTTGGGAGGATTGATCATATCGTATAAAGGTAATAAAAGATCCGGGGAAGCTATCTACCGAAATTGGCTCTGGGTTAAACCGGGCGAGTTCGGACGGAGTATTGGACGGGTATCGAATTTCCAAGGAATCGGGTGCTGTCTCCAACACATAGTTCTTGATCAATTCCCAATCCTCCTTAGAAAGGATAGGCCTGCTAGGGTATACATTGGTTTTTAAAATGGCGCTCTGTTCCGAAAATGAGATTCCCTTGTAAGGATTATAACCAGAATCCAGTATCCCCATTCTAGCGCCCATTTCGGGAAGAATATACGTGGCCCAGATATTCCTAGGCAGATCGCTGACCGATGGTGCCAAATGACAACTTGCGCAATAATTGTTGAAAAGGCGCTCTCCCCGCTCTTTTGTTGGGGATGGAGAACAACAAACCAGTACAAAAATAAGGGCAATTACAATGGTTTTTGACATCTAGTTAATTTAGTCTTCCAAAATACAATAAATTTAAACCAATAAATCGACTCCTTTGATGAAAAATAAAAAGCGCTTCATCCTTCCCGTATTTGTTATCGCGATAATTATTGCCGGCTTCTACAATTATCCCAAGCTCAATATTATTTCTGGCTACGCTGCTAAGAATATGGCCTCTAGTGTATTCATAGCCCATCATTCCGAGGATTATGTCAATGCCAACGACAATGATGTACCCCTCATAAAACTAGCCGCTTCACAGGTTGATAATTTAAAAAAACAGGCTACGTCCACGGTTTTTGGATTGATGAAACGAACCGCCGTTTACAGGGAAGGATTGGGAAGTGTTTTGATCAACGGGGATTACGATCCAACAGACGCACACCTAAAACCAAATCGGGCGGTGCGTGAAAATAAATTGGATTTTCCGTTTGGAGATGGCGAAGCCAAAGACACGGTTTTTAGTAACATAGATTATACTCAAATGCAGCATGCCTTGGACCAGGCCTTTGCCGATCCGGATTCACAAAAGACGCGTACCGTCTTGGTGATTTATAAGGACCGTATTGTCGCTGAAAAATATATTGAAGGATTTTCAAAGGAGACCCCAATTTTGGGATGGTCCATGTCCAAGAGTATTTTGGCCACCTTATTCGGGATATTGGAATACCGGCAAAAAATAAAGATAGATGGTCCCGCCCCTGTCCCCTCTTGGCAAAATGACGATCGCAAAAAAATAACCCTGAACGACCTCTTGAGGATGCAGAGCGGATTGGCGTGGGACGAGGATTATACCTCAATTTCGGATGTCACCCAAATGTTGTTTTTGGATACGGATATGAGTAAAGTTCAGGAAAATAAAAAGGCTTTGGCCATGCCCGGAAAAATATGGAACTATTCTTCCGGGACTACCAATCTGTTGTCGGGAATCCTGAGAAGGCAGTTTAAGTCCTACCAAGATTATTTGGATTTTCCCTATAACGCCCTGATCGACAAAATTGGAATGCATTCCATGTTGCTCGAAACCGATCTGGCGGGTAATTTTGTGGGATCTTCCTACGGGTGGGCCGACACAAGGGACTGGGCCAAATTTGGTTTGCTGTACCTGCATAAAGGTAATTGGCAAGGAGAGCAATTATTTGACCCACAATGGGTAGATTATGTTACCAAACCCACAGCGCACTCCAACGGCGGCTACGGAGCACATTTTTGGTTAAACTACCACGGCAAATTCCCGGATGCGCCTAAAGATATGTTTTCCGCCAACGGTTACGAAGGCCAGTACGTCTTTATTATCCCTTCCATGGATCTCGTCATTGTAAGAACCGGCCTGGCCGAAGCTCCCGACTTTGATGCCAATGGCTTTTTAAAAGAGGTCCTACTAGCCATTAAATAAGAATTCTGGCTGCCATTATTTTTGCGAATGGGTTACAACGCTTATAAAAAACAACATCATCCACATCTTTTTGGCGCTTCGCCGATCGCTTCGCGCCATGCGTCTAGATGCTTATGGCGTATGGCGAACCGCTAATGACGGTTTTTTATCCCGAAAATTTGAACACCCAAATGATAGGTTAGAACCAAACTTTTCTGCCTTCAATATCACAATTATCCGCCTACACCACAAAACCTACCCATTTCACAACAATAATTTCCTTTTGGTGTATCTCCAAGGTATGTTTACCGTGTAATAATCAAAAAAATAGATTTTTTCATTTTCATATAGTGTTCTCGTAAAAGAGCCTTGTCTTCGCAGATAAGGCTCTTTTTAGTTTGTATCCAGTCCCATTTATGAAATTTGGAAGCACGTAGTACATACTATAAAAACTGGATCGACTTTAGGATAAATCACAAAAGCAATTTTTAACGTTTCCCTGTTACACTCCTTGAGCAAAATCTCGATTTTTTCTACATATCTTTGAACTTGCCACAATTAGTTTCCGATTATGATCCGTACCGTCCTACTAGCTTTATTGACGCTAAATATTACCACAACTCTAGATGCTCAAAGACTTAAAGTAAGCCAAAACGGTCGATTTTTGGTCACCGAAGACGGCAAACCCTTTTTTTGGCAGGCCGATACGGCTTGGGAACTGTTCCACCGTTGCAACAGGGATGCGGTTGATAGGTACCTGAAAAAAAGGGCGGAACAAGGTTTTAATGTGATACAGGCCGTGGCTTTGGCAGAATTGGATGGTCTCAATACCCCAAACGCCTATGGGGAAACCCCATTGATCGACAACGATCCATTAACCCCCAACCCCAAATATTTTGAGCAGGTAGACTACGCAATCAAAAAAGCTGGGGAATTGGGGATCTATATTGCCTTACTGCCGACCTGGGGCGACAAGGTATTTAAAAACAGTTGGGGCGTAGGACCGGTAATTTTCGACCAAGAAAATGCCAAAGCCTACGGAAAATGGATAGGGGATAGATATAAGGATTACGACCATGTAATTTGGATAATGGGCGGTGATCGAAACCCCCGTGAAAATACGGACGATGTTGAAGTGTGGCAGCAAATGGCCGAAGGGGTTGTGGAAGGTGTTGGGGGCAACCAAAATGCATTGATGAGCTTTCATCCCCAACCAAAAAAAGGGGGCGGATCCTCCACGTGGTTCCAACAAGATAAGTGGTTGGATTTTAATATGCACCAAACCGGACATTGCCCCAACCAAGGCACCTACAAACATATTTCACACGATTATGGACTGAAGCCCATTAAACCCGTTTTGGATGGGGAACCTTTATATGAAGACCATCCCAACTGCTTTAATGCCAAGGAACTGGGTTATAGCGTCCCGGAGGATATCCGCCGTATCATGTATTGGAACGTCTTTGCAGGAGCCTGTGGCCAAACCTATGGTTGCCATGACGTATGGCAAATGTACAATGTGGGGGCGGAAGGTATCAACGGTCCCTTAAGGCCATGGACTATAGCCCTCGATCTCCCGATGGCGAATCAGGTTCAGCACCTAAAAAATCTTATGCTGTCCAGACCCTACCTTGGCCGCATACCAGATCAGTCTATGGTTGTGGACCCGCAACTGGAGAATAACGATTACGTCATCGCTACAAGGGATGAAAAAGGCACTTACGCCATGGTCTATTTTCCAACGGGAAAAACCACCGTTTTAGATCTGGGCAGCCTATCCGGAAATAAACTAAAGGTGTGGTGGTACGATCCCCGTACGGGCAATGCGTATAAAGGTGAAAACATAGAGAAATCCAATAACATAAAAATACTTCCTCCCACAAGCGGCAAAGGCAACGATTGGGTTTTGGTCATCGATACATACAAAAATACCTTTCAGACTCCAGGGCGATTCTGATATATTTTAGTACATCTTTCATCTATTAAAATAGCTTTCACAACAACTTTTCCCCATTACACAACAATAATTTTCCTTTGGTGTGTCTCCAATGTATGTTTACCGTGTAATAATCAAATAAATAGATTTTTTCATTTTCATATAGTGTTCTCGTAAAAGAGCCTTGTCCCAACAGATAAGGCTCTTTTTAGTTTGTATATATCTATAAGTTCCGTTAACCGCGATATACCCGATATTAACCTAGTCCCCTTCAACTACCCTCGCAACTATTTCGAGCGGGGGCTCAGGACAGCACATTTGCCCCAGTAAACCCCCTGGTTTTTAAATCCCTATAATCCTTGTCCCCATATCATCTTGCCGGGCCACAAGGGAATTCTTCTTTCCGCCAACACCCAATTTTGACTTAAAAAGAACCCTTGACCTAATTTTCTGGGAGTTTGGCTGAAATATTCCAAACGAACCTCAACCGTCCCTTATATTCGTAGGACCATAGCATAAGTAGGTTAAGTTCATGGTAAGATTTGGGGAAAAGGCGGGCATTGCCCGCCTTTTTATTTTATTTGCCCCCCGTTGCCGTTCCACCAAACGGCCCTATCATGTACTAGTTTATCACAAAAAATACGTCCTACTTCCATACACCACAACTTTGGGAGGTTTCACAACAATAATTTTCAATTGGATATTGGCTCCAGTATGTTTGCTATGTAATAAAAACGAAATAATAATTTTTCATTTTCATATAGTGTTCTCGTAAAAGAGCCTTGTCTTCACAGACGGGGCTCTTTTTAGTTTGTGACCGCCTATAAAGTCCGATAACTGCGTTATGCTCGTTATGAGAACAGTCATATACACCAGTAAACTCCTTGGTTTCCAAAACCTGCCCGTACCCCGCCAGAATGATATTGTCGGGCTTGCGGTCGGGTGGGCTTCGCAAGCCTTGTTCTCAGACTTTCTAGCTCGGCCACAATGTCATTCCATTTACTCCCGGATTCAATTGCCGTAACGATATCGATATTTTTCTGGAGCTCAGCGTAACGACCGAGATTACCATTTGTTCGTATCCGACAATACCAAAATTTCCCCACATCTTTTGACTATCTTTGCATCTTTCGATATTACGAGTGATTATTTACTTTTGACCATTATTGGTTAACCGACTAATTTATTAACCAACAAAACAATTCCGAAACAGATGTCATTGAACGAATTGAACGCTATTTCCCCAGTTGATGGACGCTATAGGAGCAAAACTGTTGCCTTGGCTCCTTTTTTTTCCGAAGAAGCCCTGATAAAGTATAGGGTACGGGTAGAAATAGAATATTTTATAGCCCTGTGCGAAATTCCATTGCCACAATTATCAGATTTTGAAACTTCTAAATTTGAAGAACTTCGGGATATATACAATAATTTCTCTGCGGAGGATGCTTTGGCCATTAAAGACATTGAAAACGTTACCAACCACGACGTAAAGGCCGTTGAATATTTTATCAAACAGAAATTTGACGCCTTAAAACTCAATAGTTATAAGGAGTTTATACATTTCGGACTAACTTCCCAAGACGTCAATAATACTGCTGTTCCGCTTTCCATAAAAGAGGCGGTAAACGAGGTCTACGTTCCGCATTATTTGGAACTATTGAACAAGCTTGGTGCCTTGGGCAAGGAGTGGGAAGCCATTCCCATGCTGGCCCGGACCCATGGTCAACCCGCCTCCCCCACCCGTTTGGGGAAAGAAATCAATGTTTTTGCCGTTCGGTTGGAGGAACAATTCAATTTATTGAACGATATTCCAAGTGCAGCTAAATTTGGGGGTGCCACCGGAAATTACAACGCCCACAAGGTCGCCTATCCGAGTATCGATTGGAAAGCCTTTGGCCAAAAATTTGTACAAGAAAAACTGGGCTTGTACCATTCCTTCCCCACCACCCAAATAGAACACTACGACCATATGGCCGCGCTGTTCGATACCTTAAAAAGAATTAATACTATTGTACTTGATATGGACAGGGATTTTTGGACCTACGTCTCCATGGATTATTTTAAACAAAGAATCAAAAAAGGGGAAGTAGGATCCTCGGCCATGCCCCATAAGGTAAATCCGATCGATTTTGAAAATTCCGAAGGAAACTTAGGGATTGCCAATGCCTTTTTTGAGCACTTATCGGCAAAACTTCCGGTATCCCGAATGCAGCGAGATCTAACCGACAGTACCGTACTCCGTAATGTGGGAGTACCTTTTGCCCATACCCTGATCGCCTTTCAATCGACCTTAAAAGGCTTGAACAAATTGCTGTTGAATTTGGACAAATTTGAAGATGATCTGGAAAATAATTGGGCGGTGGTCGCAGAGGCCCTCCAAACCATTCTTAGACGGGAAGGTTATCCCAATCCCTACGAAGCCTTGAAGGGATTGACCCGTACCAACACAAAAATCAATCGGGAATCCATTGCCGATTTTATTGATACGCTGGAAGTTTCGGATGCTATTAAAAAAGAACTCAAAGCGATTACGCCCAGTAATTATACGGGTATTTAGGGTTGTTTTTGGGTTTCCGGCCCAGAGGTCTCCCTGTATACGGCAAGTTAATTATACCTGCGCATTACCGTACGAATACGGTCGGCAATTGGTAGAACGTATGGTGCACCCCACATTTAAAATACGCTGAAACGGTCCGTAATCACAATAGTGGACCGAACTATTTATCGCCAATATCTCTCTCCATATTTCTCAGAAACACATTCGGTTTCGGTATCCAACTTTTTTTGTTATGGACCAATCTACCCATTCGATTAATGAATTTGGATCCTCCCAATGGCTAATAGCCCATTTGCTCAAGGCGAGTTTCATATATTCTTAAAATTTTGATCGATAATATTTATATATTTAAGGATTGATCCCGGTTAGCATCTCATTCCATAAGCTATTCAAACAGAAAAAGTAAGTCCAGAAACCAAATCCAATGAAAAAAACAACCACTTCCAGAAGAAAATTTATAAAAAATACCGCCGCTTGTTCCACATTGTTTGTTGCCGGTGGGGTCCTCCCCCATTTCAGCGCTAAAAGCTACTCCAATATCCTTGGATCCAACAATCGGGTAAACGTATCCATGATGGGCGTCAACAGCCGGGGAAAAGCATTGGCACAAAATTTTGCGAGTCAGGACAATTTCCAGGTAATCCATATCTGTGATGTAGACAGCCGTGCCATCGATAAATGTATGGAGGCCGTTAAGGAACGGCAACGGAAAGGGACCAAAGGGTATACCGATTTTCGAAAATCGCTTGAAAGTAAGGATGTCGACCTGATGGTGATCGCGGCACCCGACCACTGGCACGCCCCTGCCGCACTTTTGGCGTTGGAAGCGGGCAAGCACGTCTACGTAGAAAAACCCTGTAGCCACAATCCCAACGAGGGAGAGATCTTGGTCCGCGCCGCAGCGAAATACGGCAAGGTAGTCCAGATGGGAAACCAACGCCGTTCCTGGCCCAATGTCTTGGAAGGAATCACTGCGTTGCAAAACGGGGCTATCGGCCGTGTATATTTTGGAAAGGGCTGGTATACCAACAATCGACCGTCCATTGGCATCGGAAAAGAAGTGGTGGTGCCAGACTGGTTAGATTGGGACCTTTGGCAAGGCCCGGCCCCCAGACAGAACTTCAAGGACAATATTGTACATTATAATTGGCACTGGCTCTGGCATTGGGGCACTGGGGAGGCCTTGAACAACGGCACCCATATGATCGACCTTTTGCGGTGGGGGATGGAAACCGATTATCCGATAAGGGTAAGCTCTAATGGGGGTAGGTACCGTTATACCGATGATTGGGAAACACCCGACACCCAAGTAATCAATCTTGATTTTGATGGAGAAAAAACCATGTCTTGGGAAGGCAGGAGCTGTAACGGAAAAAAGATAGAGGGCAGTTCCGTTGGGGTAATGTTTTATGGCGAAAAAGGAAGCCTATTGATCCCGGGAGGTAATAGTTATACGCTCTTTGATCTGGATGGAGCCATTGTAAAAGAAGTAAAGACAAAAATGGCCATCGACCCGAGGAACAAATCTAACCCTGCCGAACAATTGGATGCGCTACACATCCAAAACATGTTCGACGCCATATATAACGGAAGCGAACTAAATGCAGGTATTTTGTCCGGGCACAAAAGTACCCTTCTTGTTCAATTGGGAAATATTTCGCAACGTGTGGGCAGGTCTCTGGAAATAGATTCATCTAACGGACATATCATAAATGATGCCGATGCCCAAAAACTATGGAGCCGTTCCTATGAACCGGGGTGGGAAATGAAACTTCCTTCATAACCTCATCAAACTAAATAATTATGGATTCTAGAAGATCTTTTACCAAAAAAATAGGAAGTTTGGCCGCCATGTCGGTAATTCCCGTTGCGACTCCGCTGAATATTTCGGCAATGTTGTACCCAACTAAAAATAATGCCTTAAAGCCCATGACCATTGGTATTATCGGTGCCGAAAACTCCCATACCGCTGGTTACGGAAAGCTTTTTAATGCGGATAAGGCATTTCCTGGCATGTCCGTAAAGTATGTATGGGGTGAGACGGAAGAATTTGCCCGAACGGCCATGGAGAAAGGCAGCATTCCCCACATGGTAAAAGACCCCAACGATATGTTGGGCAAAATAGATGCGCTAATCGTCGATCATCGGCACGGGAAATACCACCTAGAACCTGCCATACCCTTCATAAAGGCTGGAATTCCGACCTTTATAGACAAACCGTTCTGCTACCGGGTCTCCGAGGGCAAGAAATTTTTGGCCTTGGCAGAAAAATTGGGTACCCCAGTAACTTCTTATAGTTCCATTGCACAGAGCTACGAAACTTTTAACATTAAAAAGCAGTTGGCAGGGATGGAGAAAATCAACCAAGTGGTGCGGTACGGCCCAGCCAAACTCAATTCAGAATACGGGGGCATTTTCTTTTACGGGGCCCACCTCGTACAGCCTTTACTGTATATGTTCGGGGACCATGTAGAAAAAGTGCAGGTACAACAAAACGGGGAAAATAGCAGTGCTAGTTTAATTTTTAGAGACGGGATGTTGGCAACGTTGATTTTTACCACCAAAAAATACGGTTGGGAAACTTATGTGGAAACGCACAATGGTATCGTACAACTCAAATCTACCGAACCGGAAAGGACCCCCGGCAAAAATTATGTCGATATGGTCACTATGTTCCAAACCGGGGTAGAACCTCGTAGTCACTCCAGTATAATCCACGGTGTCGCCGTATTGGAAGCCCTTGAAAAATCAGTGGCAAGCGGACAATGGGAAAAAGTACAATCATAATATGGCAAACCGACAATTTAATATCAAGACTTTCTATTTCTTAGGCCTTTTGCTTTCCCTCTTTCTTTATGGATGCCAGGACAAAGTAGATAAAAAGGTTCCAAACGCGAAATTAAGCGATTACCAGGACAACACGTTGAACGATCAAGAGATACGGGAGGGCTGGAAACTGTTGTTCGATGGTAAAACGTTCAATGGATGGCGCAATTTGGGAATGGACCATGTACAAACGGCACTATGGAAAATTGAAAACGGGGAAATCCATAAGGTGAACAGCGGGGACGTACCTTCGCTTCCAGATGGACAACCCGTGGAGGGAGGGGATTTGATGACCGTGGAAACTTTTGATAATTACGAACTTTATTTTGAGTGGAAAATTTTGAAAGCGGGAAATACGGGATTAAAATATAACGTCTCCGAAGAACTCTCCCAGAAGTATTCCGATCATTCCGCCTTGGGTTTCGAATACCAATTGTTGGATGACAAGGATACCCTCTATGCGGGAAAATTGAAGCCTTCACAGTATACCGGTAGTCTTTATGATTTAATCCCCGCGAAAAACACCAAATTAAAACCGGTAGGGAAATACAATGCAAGCCGTATTATTATCGATGGCAACCACGTACAGCATTGGCTGAACGGCGAAAAGGTGGTGGAATATAATTTCGGATCCAAGCAGCTCGATTCACTCTACAAAATAAGCAAATACAAGGAATATCCCCATTTTTTGGAAAAGCGCAGCGGACATATTATACTGCAAAACCACAAGGACGATGCTTGGTTTAGGAATATCAAGATTAGGGTAATTAATAGAAGTTACTGAGTTATTGAGTCACTATGATATTTAGTTGCGACGTTTAATAACCCAATTACTCCAAATATTCACAAAAACCAAAAGTTTTGCAAAAGTGCATGTTTACAATTAACAACCTAGACCAATGAAAACCATTATCGCTACCATGATTATTCTGTCACAATTTCTAACCCCCTATTCGGCTGACGAAAATGAGGTGATCCATGCAATTCTGTATTCCGATGGCATGCCCGTTACGGTCGCGATCGCCAACGGTAAAATTGCCAAAATACAGCATTTGGATAAAGATAGGGATATGGCGGATATCTATGTGGCCCCTGGGCTCATAGATATTCAGATCAACGGATATATGGGGGTCGATTTTTCCGGGCCCGACCTGACCGTTGATGGGGTAAGAAAAGCCACCAAGGCGCTTTGGAAGGCGGGGGTGACCACTTATTTTCCAACGGTGATCACCTCCGATATAGACAGGATGAAGAAAAACTTCGCCATTCTTGCCGAGGCCCGTAAGGATCCCGAGATCGGAAAATCGATTCCCGGATTCCATATGGAGGGACCCTACATTTCGCCCGTAAAAGGTTTTAGGGGAGCACATTTGGAGAAGTATATCAAAAAACCGGATTGGGAGGAGTTTCAAGAACTGCAGAGAGCTGCCAATGGCGGCATAAAAATAATAACCATGGCGCCCGAACTGGAAGGGGCGATACCATTTATCCGTAACTGTGTAGCCAGCGGTGTCGTGGTCTCCCTTGGGCATCACAACGGCTCGGCAAAGGACGTACAACTCGCTGTGGACGCCGGTGCCAAAATGGCCACCCATTTAGGGAACGGCTGCGCCAACGAGATCAACAGGCACTACAATCCCCTATGGCCGCAACTATCCAACGATGCTATAACCACCAGCATCATTGCCGATGGGTTCCATCTGACCCGGGAAGAGGTCCGGACGTTCTATAAGACAAAAGGGGTGGATAACACCATCCTGGTCTCCGATGCACTAGACCTTGCCGGGCTGTCCCCCGGGGAATATACCCGTGGGGAACGCACCCTTCTGTTAACCCCCAACGTAGTGAAACTCCCCAAGGAAAATGTACTTGCCGGTGCCGCATCGCCCATTAGCAAATGTGTAGGGGTCATCATGAACTATACCCAATGCGGTCTTTCCAATGCCATTCGGATGGCCAGCACCAATCCGGCTACGATGTTCTCCTTGGACGACCGTGGGAAAATTGCACTGGACAGACGGGCCGACCTCATCCTTTTTACGATGGAGGACAATAAAATGGTTCTCATAAAAACCTTTGTCGCAGGTCGGTTGGTATATTCCAAAGACTAGTCAATGAAACGAGCATTAAGTCCCGAATACCTAGGGATTAAAAATCACTTCACAAAAGAAGAAGTTTAACCCCGAAACTTCGGGGTTAATTTGAGCCCGCCCGTACCAAAGGGTACGCTCGGGAGGGAGCGAAGTGGTTACATACGTTCCCAATCTGTCCGACTGGTCATTCAGGCGGGTTTTTTAATTAATTTATTATTAAATAACTACAAAAATTTAAACGTGTGAAAATTAAATCCCTACACAAAAAAATCATACTTGGCCTGAGCGCGGTAGGCCCCGGCCTATTTCTGATCGGCTACAATATAGGTACCGGAAGCGTGACCACCATGGCAAAAACGGGTGCGGAACACGGCATGACACTGTTCTGGGCGCTCGTACTTTCCTGTATATTCACCTATGTACTTATGGTAGCCTACGGCAAGGTGACGTTGGTTACCGGTAGGACCGCCCTTTTTAATTTTAAAAAAGAGTTCAAGTGGGGCTGGGTGCTTTCGCTCTACATTATTATCGCGCTCATCATCGGGGAACTGCTCGCACTTATGGGCGTGATGGGTATCGTTGCCGATCTGGTACAAGAAGGCATAAGGCTCGCCTTTGATGGGGCAATGATCGAGCGCATCTGGATCATCCTTTTCTTTGTCGTCATCTTGGCGTTTTTCCTTTGGTTCGGACGTTACCAACAATTTGAAAAGGTGCTCACTTTTCTGGTTGTCCTAATGGGAATATCCTTCATTGTGGTTTTCTTTATGGTAAGGCCTAGCCTTTCTGTAATGACCGAGGGGATAATACCTAGCATCCCCAACACCCCGGGAGCCCTTGGCCTGATTGCCGCCATAGCGGGAACGACCTGTTCGGCGGCTGTATTTATCATGAGAAGTACCGTTGTGGCCGAGAAGGGCTGGGGGATAAATGACCTGAAAAAAGAAAAGACCGATTCCCGGGTTTCCGCTTCCATGATGTTACTATTGAGCGGGGTGATCATGGCGGTAGCCGCCGGGACACTGCACGTATCGGGATTGAAGCTCGACAATACCGTTGAGATGATCCATCTGTTCCAGCCGTTAGGCGGAAAAGCGGCGGCCTTTTTACTGATAATCGGGATTGCCGGGGCCGGGCTTTCTACCATCTTCCCAATCGTCCTGATCGCTCCGTGGTTGCTGGCAGACTATCGGGGCACCCCGAGGAACATCCATTCGATCCAATCCCGATTGCTCATCGGACTGGCCTTGCTTTTTGCCTTCGGAACGGTATTTTTGGAGGAACGACCACCGGCCCTGATGGTATTTTCCCAGGCATTTCAGGCGTGCATATTGCCCGCGGTGGCCATACCCATCTTTATTTTGATAAACAGACAAAGCCTGATGGCAAAACACAAGGCGGGAACCAAACTGAATATTGGAATAGTCGCGGTTATCCTATTTTCATTGGTTACCACCTGGTTTGCGCTAAAAGAATTCCTTTAGTGTCGGTCTACAATCCCCGATAACTGCGTTTCGCTCATTTTGAAAACAGTCATTTACACCAGTAAGCTCCTTGATTTTCAAAACCGCGCAAGCCTTGTTCTCGAACTTTTTAGCTATGACACTTTAATAAACAATAGAAACTATTTAACAATAAAAAGAAATGGAAAAGAAATTTAAAGTCGAAAATTTAAAAGTGGCCGTATTTGATGGACCAGATAGAATGGGCCAGGCCGCAGCGGACTTTGTGGCCAATAAATTGAACCGTGCGATCCACCAAAAGGGTTACGCCAATCTTATTTTGGCCACGGGAGCCTCGCAATTTACTTTTTTGGAGGCCCTGCAAAAAAAAGAAATCGATTGGCAGAAAATAACCGTTTTTCACTTGGACGAATACAAGGGGATTTCCGAGGATCACCCTGCAAGCTTTAGAAAGTATCTGAAAGAGCGTATTCTGGATGCCGTCGCCCCAAAAAAAATGTATTTCCTGAACGGGGATGCTAACGATATCGGTCGGGAAATACGGCGATACCAAGACGAACTAAAAAAGCATCCTATTGATGTGGCCTGTATCGGTATCGGCGAAAACGGCCATTTGGCTTTCAACGACCCGCCAGTTGCCGATTTTCAAGATCCAAAATGGGTTAAAGTGGTTGCACTGGACGAGGCGTGCAGAAACCAGCAGCTCGGTGAAGGCTGGTTCCCAACTTTCGAGGACGTACCTACCCATGCGCTTACCCTGACGATTCCGGCAATCTTAAGTAGCCAGTCCATCAGTTGTGTGGTGCCCGATGCCAGAAAGGCCGAAGCGGTCCAAAACTCCCTGTACGGGCCAATAAGTACGGTCTGCCCCGGCTCTATACTACGGACACATCAAGACACGGCCCTATTTCTGGACACCGGATCCGCTTCCGGTATCAAAGAAATCAAATAAAACTTTATTAATATCGTTCCAAGGCCAATGCTTGCCCAGCGGTTGTCCTGATTGAAGTTTCGATTCCGACTTTGAGTCGGCCAAAAATTGATCCTTCTACCCCGTACCATTCATATTTCGCTTTACGCCCCGCGCGTAGGGCGAAATACGTAAAGCGAATTACAAATTTTAACCTAAAGAATATAATCGGTACTGATAAAATTAGACAACTTGGTTTCCAAGAGCTTTTCTAAGATTTCGTTGTTCAACTCATTGTCCTTGGAGGCTACAAACGTCCGGATAGAAAAGGATCGCAAGGCATCGTGTACGCTCAAAGTTGCTTGGGCAGAATCCTTTCGCCCGGTAAATGGATACACGTCCGGCCCCCTTTGGCAAGAGCTATTGAGGTTTACACGGCAGACCAAATTTGCCAGTGCATCGATAAGGGGGGACAATGCGTACACGTCTTTCCCAAAAAGACTTACCTGTTGTCCGTAGTTGGATTCGGCCATGTCATCGAGAGGCTCCTCGATATCGGTAAAAGGTACAATGGGTATAACCGGACCAAACTGCTCTTCCTGATATACCCGCATATCTTTGGTCACCGGATAAAGGACGGCGGGCCAGATGTAGTTATCAAATCGTTTTCCCCCTTTTTTGTTCAGTATTTTGGCACCTTTGGCCAGGGCATCATCGATAAGCCCTTGAATATATTCCGGTTTGTCCGGTTCTGGCAAGGGTGTCAATTTTACACCGGAATCCCATGGATTTCCAAATTTTTGTTTGTCGACCGCTTCCACAAAACGAGTGTTAAACTCCTCAGCGATATCATTCTGTACGTACACCACCTTAAGGGCGGTACACCGCTGGCCATTGAATGAAAGGGTTCCTGCAATGCATTCGTCAATGGTAAGATCCAAATCGGCATCGGAAAGTACAATGGCGGGATTTTTGGCCTCCAAGCCCAAGACCAATCGCAAGCGGTTGCTTTTGGGGTGTTGATTCTGGAGGGCATTGGCAGATTTACTGTTGCCGATCAACGCCAATACATCTACTTTGCCCGTCCCCATGATAGGACTGGCCACGGTTCGACCCCGACCAAATATAATATTCACAACGCCATTGGGAAAACTAGATTGAAAAGCCTCCATTAAAGGGGCAATCAAAAGCACTCCATATTTTGCGGGTTTAAAAATGGTAGTGTTCCCCATCATTATGGCGGGGATAAGCAATGCAAAGGTTTCGTTTAACGGATAATTATACGGGCCCAAACATAGCACCACACCCAATGGTCCGCGACGGATATGGGCATAGACCCCGTCGTGTTTTTGGAATTTCGCCGAATTCCTGTCCAGTTGTTTGTAATCCTCGATCGTATCGTAAATATACTCTACCGTTCGGTCGAATTCCTTCTGGGAATCTGGAAGGGATTTGCCTATTTCCCACATCAAAAGCTTAACTACTTCCTCCCTTTTGGTCTCCATTTTCTTAACAAAGGATTCCATACAATCTATACGATCTTTGACCCGCATAGTGGGCCAGGCACCTTGTCCTTTATTATATGCCTTTAAAGCGGAGTCCAAGGCTTCCAAAGCTTCCTTTTCGCCCAAATCGGGTACGCTGCCCAATAGGGTCGGTGCATATGACTCCGTAGAGGAAATGGTGGAATGGACATCTTCAGTGGCTCCATCCCATTCCTTTAAAACGCCATCTACCAAATATTTCTTCTGATGAATGGGCTCCGTAATCTGAAATTCCCGTGGTATTGTTGGTTTTGAATTGCTCATTTAGTGTTTATTTTATATAAGATGAAAAATATTTAAGGTAATTGATGCTATTATTTCACAAACCCCTCCGCCTTCGGCAGCCCTCCAGAATGATTTTCGGGCTGGCTCCCCTTGAAAAAAAGGGGAGGACCCAGTGGATAAAAGTCAACGTCCTCCCCTGCCAACGGGAGGTGCCCAAAGGGCGAAGGGGTCGACTTTCAGTAAATTATCCATTTAGATTTTTATGGCAAACTAAGGTTTACACTATGTAACTGGTTTAAACCAGTTCTATATTAGATACTCGAATAAATCTGGTTTGTCGTTCAAATAATCTCCAAAAAATTGATTTTTCTTCATTCTGTGGATCAAGGGTTCCAGGTCGTCCGGGCTTTTTAATTCGATTCCCACAATGGCGGGTGCATTCTCTTTGTTGGTCTTTTTGGAATATTCAAAATGGGTGATATCGTCCGTAGGTCCCAAAATTTCTACAACAAATTGTCTCAGCGCCCCAGGCCTCTGCGGAAAGCGTATAATAAAATAGTGCTTTAACCTCCCGTACAATAATGCCCGTTCTTTGATCTCGGCCATTCGTGTAATGTCGTTGTTGCCCCCGCTAATGATACATACCACGTTCTTTCCCTTGATTTCCTCCCCATAAAAATCCAGGGCAGACACGGTCAACGCCCCCGCAGGTTCGGCCACAATGGCGTCTCGGTTGTACAGGTCCAGTATCGTTTGGCACACCTTGCCCTCAGGAATGGTTATCATATCGTAAAGGTATTTGGAGCAGATGTCAAATGTATAGTCGCCCACCTTTTTTACGGCCGCTCCGTCTATAAATTTATCAATTTTATCCAACTCTGTATTTTTTCCAAGGTCCATGGACGTTCGCATAGAAGGAGCACCCTCCGGTTCTACCCCAATAATCTTGGTGTTCGGCGATAATGCCTTGAACACCCCACAAAGGCCAGCGGCCAAACCACCTCCACCGACCGCAACAAAAATAAAATCGATAGGTTCCTTGGCCCGATCTAAAATCTCCAACCCTACCGTACCCTGTCCTTCAATGATCTTAGGATCGTCAAACGGGTGAACGAATGTTTTGCCCTGTGCCTTACAATATTGCAACGCAGCCTTGGAGGAATCGTCGAAACTATCCCCTTCCAGCACAACGGTCACCCATTTATCACCAAACATCTTGGTCTGCTCAACTTTTTGTTTGGGCGTAACCGAAGGCATATAGATGGTTGCCTCGATTCCCAAATGGTTACACGCAAAGGCAACGCCCTGTGCATGGTTACCGGCACTGGCACACACCACCCCTTTATCCAATTGTTCCCGGGATAGGGAGCTGATTTTATTGTAGGCTCCCCTTATCTTATAAGATCGAATTTGGTGCAGGTCTTCCCGTTTCAACAAAATATTGGCACCCAAGGCTTTTGAATATCCAATATTTGGCATCAGAGGGGTCACCTCCGATACCGGACGGATGGCTTCGGCTGCTTGTTTTATGTCCACTATGTCGGGGAAATAAGAAGCCCCTCCCCCATGACCCCTTACCTCAATGGAAGGAGGGTTCTGTTTATTCATATGTTTTGATTAAGAACTGGTTTTTAATTCTTCCAAAGGTAGTGCCTAAACAAACAAAATGCACTTGATTTCCTCCTAAGAAGGTCAAACAAGTGCATTTATACCGTCTCCAAGACCCTATTGAATCTATGGTCCGTACGAAACGGTTGCCGTGAAAATTACACGATCGGTTTCATAGCCGTCATGGAAGCACGCAATCTGGCACCTACTTTTTCCACGGGGTGTTCCCTTAAGGCCTTATTGACTTCGATCAATTTTACGTTGTCCACCCCATTGTTCTTGCCTTCCCCGTAATGCTTACCGATTACATCGGCATCAATTTTTTTCATGAAATTTGCCAAAAGGGGCTTACAGGCATGATCGAACAGGTAACAGCCGTATTCTGCGGTATCGGATATGACCCTGTTCATTTCGAACAACTTTTTACGGGCGATGGTATTGGCGATCAAGGGGGTTTCGTGCAGGGATTCATAATAGGCAGATTCCCCGATAATTCCCGAGGCGGTCATGGACTCATAGGCCAATTCTACCCCCGCCCTTACAAAAGCTACCATTAAGACCCCATTGTCATAATATTCTTGCTCGGAAATCTTATCTGGTCCGGCTGCGGTTTTTTCAAAGGCAGTTTCACCGGTAGCAGCACGCCAAGTCAGCAAATTTTTATCGTCATTGGCCCAGTCTTCCATCATAGTCTTGGAAAACTCACCTTCCATAATATCGTCCATGTGTTTTTGGAACAAGGGACGCATTATATCCTTTAATTCTTCCGAAAGTTCAAATGCCTTGATTTTGGCCGGATTGGATAAACGATCCATCATATTGGTGATTCCACCATATTTTAAACCTTCTGTCACGGTTTCCCAGCCGTATTGTACCAATTTGGAAGCATATCCGGCATCGACCCCTTTTTCTACCATCTTATCAAAACAAAGGATAGATCCCGTTTGCAACAGGCCGCAAAGGATGGTTTGTTCGCCCATCAAATCGGATTTGACTTCGGCAACAAAGGACGACTCTAAAACACCTGCCCTATGACCTCCCGTAGCTACCGCATAAGCCTTGGCTTGAGCCAGCCCCTTTCCTTCCGGATCATTGTCCGGGTGTACGGCAATCAAGGTTGGAACACCAAATCCCCTTTTGTATTCTTCCCTAACTTCAGACCCGGGACACTTTGGAGCCACCATGATTACGGTAAGGTCCTTCCGGATCTGTATACCCTCCTCCACAATATTGAACCCGTGGGAGTAAGAGAGTGTGGCTCCCTTTTTCATCAAGGGCATTATAGCGTTTATAACGCTAGTATGTTGTTTATCCGGGGTAAGGTTGATTACGAGGTCCGCTGTAGGTACCAACTCCTTGTAAGTTCCTACCGAAAAGCCGTTTTCGATGGCATTCTGATAGGATTGACGCTGTTCCTCGATGGCCGAGTCCCGAAGCGTGTACGAGATATCCAAACCGGAGTCGCGCATGTTCAGGCCTTGGTTAAGACCTTGTGCCCCACAGCCTACGATTACGATTTTTTTACCCTTTAAGGCGGATACACCATCGGAGAACTCACTGGATTCCATAAACCTACATTTTCCCAACTGGGTCAATTGCTCCCTTAGCGATAGTGTATTAAAATAATTTGCCATGTTTAAAATTCTTTTATTAAGTTGATAATTATTTATTGTTTTAAGGAATGAAACTCTTGGAGCAAGGCAGAAATCTGCATCTCGGCTTTGGACACCGCGATCCGTCCAGATCGGACAAACTGCATTATGCCATAAGGCTGCAATTGTTGGTACATCTCATCGATCTCACTCCGTTTTCCTGACTTTGCCAAAACAAAAAAATCCCTAGAGACAGTGACAATCTGCGAATTGCTTTCCTTGATTATATTTTGGATTTGCCGTTCGTCAAAAAGTAGGTGAGAGGCTATTTTGAACAAGGCCGATTCCTGATAGATGGTTTCCTCATCGGTATGATAGAATGCCTTGATCACTTCGATCTGTTTTTCGATCTGTCCTACGATCCTCCTTGCCCAATCCTCTGTTATGTAGGTTACAATAGTAAATTTGGAAACGTTGTTTATCTCGGACTTGGATACATTTAGACTCTCAATATTGATATGTCTTTTTAAGAATATTCCAGATATCCTGTTGAGCAAACCGACATTGTTTTCGGAATAAACCGAAATGGTGAACCACTTTTTTTCCATAATTCCTATCCCACGTCTTCTCCTTTTGACTACCGTTATGCGTTGTCAGCTGTCGATGACCTAGTGGGTTGTTTTAATTTGTTAATATTTATTTTAATATTTCCGAACAGCCAAAACCACTCCGGTTGACCAGTCTATCTTGGATAGGTTAAAATCCTCCCGATTGTCCAGATAATCAATTAAACTTGTTACCTTTTCTTGATGCCCTTCTGGCCAATTGGGTTTGGGTGACATATCATCAATGACATAAAATCCGCCTATTTTGACCAACTCCAAAACCTCATCAATATTCCGGAATTTCCCGGGCCAAGTATCGGCAAAAATCAAATCAAATTTATCGCTCCTATAACTTTCAATCCATTCCGAACCATCTTGACATACAATTTCAACCCTTTTATCGTTTCCAAAATAGCTTTTGGCAATTCTAATTAGCTTTGGATCGTTATCCACCGTAATAAGTTTTGAATCTTCATCCATGCCATCAACCATCCATGATAATGAAAGTCCGATTCCAGTTCCCAATTCCAATATCTTTGCTTTTGGTTTGGAAGAAATCAAGGTTTTTAACAAGGTTCCAATATACAGATCAGATGGCATGTGAAATTCAATTTCCATGCATTTATCCAATATCTCCGAATGGATTTTTGGGATATCCTGTATTTTTAGATCTTTCATCGTCGTCTCTTTGAATCCCTCTCCCAAAGAGATAGACCTTAATTTTAAATTATTTCAATCGAATATCCGAAACGGAGGCCCCCGATGGTATCATGGGGAATACGTTGTCCTCTTTTTCAACAACCACTTCCAAGAAATAGGCGTCCTTACTGGACATCATTTCCTGAACAGCGGCCTTTAGGTCCTGCCGTTCCTTTACCCTTCTGGATTTAATATGGTATCCTTCGCAAATCTTAACAAAATCCGGATTAACCATTACGGTCGCTGCGTATCGGCTCTCGAAGAAAAGTTCTTGCCATTGTCTTACCATCCCCAAGTGACCGTTGTTTAGCACCACAATTTTTACAGGGGTCTTGTTTTGAAAAATGGTACCCAATTCCTGAATATTCATTTGAAAACCGCCATCTCCAATAATAGCGACCACTTCCCGGCCCATTGCGCCCATTTTGGCCCCTATGGCAGCGGGTAGGGCAAACCCCATGGTGCCCAATCCTCCTGAGGTGATATTACTTTTTGACCGATTGAACTTTGCGTACCTACAGGTCACCATTTGATGCTGTCCAACATCGGTAACGATGACCGCAGAACCCATGGTCACCCGGTTAATTTCGTTGATTACCTCGGGCATGGTCAATTGTTCCTTGGTAGGGTACAATTCTGCCTTGATAACGGTATCGAACTCTATTTTATATTTCTCCTTGAACTCATTGTGCCAAGATTCGTGCTTGTTCTCCTTGATCAAGGGCAACAGGGCTTCCAATGAAGCTTTGGCATCGCCCAATACTGCCAAATCTACCTTTACGTTTTTATTGACCTCCGCCGGATCGATCTCAAAATGGATAATTTTGGCCTGCTTGGCGTAAGTGTCAAGATTTCCTGTGACCCGATCATCGAAACGCATTCCGATAGCGATCAAAAGGTCACATTCATTGGTTAGGACATTGGGTCCATAATTGCCGTGCATGCCCACCATTCCCACGTTCAAAGGGTGGTCGGTATCCAATGCGGAAAGTCCCAATATGGTCCATGCCGCCGGAATACCCGCTTTCTCGATCAAGGCCTTCAATTGTTTCTCGGCCTCTCCGAGGATGACGCCCTGCCCAAAGATGACATACGGTTTTTTTGCCGAATTGATGAGTTCAGCTGCGATTTCCAAGTTACGGGAATCTGTTTTAGGAACCGGTTTGTAACTGCGAACCGCCGTGCAGCGGTCATAAATAAAATCGAGTTCCTCGATCTGGGCATTTTTTGTAATGTCGACCAAAACAGGTCCGGGCCTTCCCGAGCGCGCTATATAAAACGCCTTGGCCATGATTTCTGGAATCTCCGAGGCCTTGGTGATCTGGTAGTTCCACTTGGTCACCGGGGTAGAAATCCCTATAATATCGGTTTCCTGAAAGGCATCGGACCCCAATAAATGCCGTGCCACCTGCCCTGTTAAACAAACCAGGGGTGTGGAATCTATCTGCGCATCCGCAATCCCTGTCACTAAATTTGTGGCTCCAGGTCCCGATGTTGCTATGGCAACCCCAACTTTTCCGGTCACCCTGGCATAGCCCTGGGCGGCATAGGCCGCCCCTTGTTCGTGGCGCGAAAGGATATGGGTGAGCTTGTCCTGATATTTGTACAATTCGTCATAAACAGGCATAATGGCACCTCCCGGGTAACCATAGATAAGATCCACCCCTTCTGCCAATAGACAGTGAATAATGGCCTCGGCACCACTGATCCTAACGGTAGCCTGTTTTTTTGTTTCCGTTTTCTTTTCTTTTAATGTTTCCATCTTTTTAAACTCAAGTTCAAGTGTCAAGTTCTAGGGTCAAGTGTCAAGTTCAAGCGTTGAGAACAACCCTTAACATATAACTCTTAACCCATAACTTGTTAAAACTCATCGGTAACACAACCTTGTGAAGCCGACGCTACTGTTTTTGCATATTTGTATAGTGCTCCTCTGTTGGATTTTAATTGGGGGGCTACCCAATTTGCCCTTCTTACTGCTAATACTTCTTCTGAAATTTCAATATTAATGGTATTGTTTACGGCATCGATGGAAATAATATCCCCATTTTCGACCAAAGCAATATTTCCACCGACCTGTGCTTCAGGTGATACATGCCCCACAACGAATCCATGGGAACCACCAGAGAAACGACCATCTGTAATCAATGCAACATCTTTACCTAATCCCGCTCCGTAAATGAAAGAGGTCGGTTTTAACATTTCTGGCATACCCGGTGCCCCTTTAGGTCCTTCATAACGGATAATGACGACATCCCCTTTTTTTACTTTTCCGGTCCTAATCCCTTCATTCACCGCGGTTTCATTGTCAAATACATTTGCGGGTCCTCTAAAGGACAAACCCTCCTTTCCCGTAATTTTTGCGACGGCACCTTCTGTTGCTAGATTTCCAAAAAGAATACGAATGTGTCCGGTTTCTTTTACAGGCTTGTCTAGCGTACTTATAACATCCTGACCTTCCATTAGGTTTGGAACATCTTTTAGATTCTCCGCCAAAGTTTTGCCGGTTACCGTAAGGCAATCTCCGTGGAGCATATCATTTTCCAACATATATTTTAATACCCCGGGAATACCACCAACGCCGTGAAGGTCTTCCATGGAATATTTTCCGCTTGGCTTAAGGTCTGCCAATAGCGGTGTGTTCTCACTTATCCTTTTAAAATCCTCTAGGGTGAATTCTATTTGGGCAGATTTGGCGATCGCCAGAAAGTGAAGCACCGCGTTCGTGGAGCCTCCGAGAACGGTAACCAATCTAAAAGCATTTTCCAATGACTCTTTGGTAACAATATCCGATGGTTTAATATCCCTTTCCAACAACAAGCGCATTGCTTCCCCGGCTTTTACGGATTCTCGTTCCTTTATATGACCTTCGCTAACGGCCGGATTGGAAGAGTTGAACGGTAAAGACATTCCAAGCGCCTCGATGGCGCTGGCCATAGTGTTTGCCGTATACATTCCTCCACAGGCACCGGCACCCGGACACGCCTTATGTACCACGGCCTGAAATTCGGTTTCGTCGATGGTACCGGCAACTTTTTCCCCGTAGGCCTCAAAGGCAGAAATAATATCCAGTTTTTTTCCATTGTGGCACCCGGAAGCAATAGTACCACCATATACTAAAATTGATGGTCGGTTAAGGCGCAACATGGCCATCAGTGCTCCGGGCATATTCTTATCACAGCCTACAACCGTAACTAAACCATCATAACTCATCGCCTGCACCACGGTTTCCATGGAATCCGCAATAATATCCCTGGAAGGCAAAGAATACCGCATCCCAGCCGTACCGTTGGATATTCCGTCACTAACTCCGATCGTATTATAAATTAAGCCCACTAAACCAGCATTTTTCGCCCCCCTTTTTACATCGGTTGCCAAATCATTTAGGTGCATGTTACAGGGGTTCCCCTCGTATCCCGTACTCGCTATCCCTATTAGGGGCTTTTTCAAATCTTCATCCGTTAGTCCAATAGCGTGTAACATTGCCTGTGCTGCAGGTAAGGTCGAATCTTGGGTTACTGTTTTACTGTACTTGTTCAGTTCCATTCAATTATTTGTTGTAATTATATAGTTAAGCTGAATATCCTTTAAGGTTCAAAGATAAATGTTTCGGGAACGGTTTATTTTTAACAATAATTATTGGTTTAAACTCAATTTTGAGATTATATATATACATACCTGATTATCAATTATTTATATTGGATATCGATATCACATCCAATAGTTTTTTAATCCTGTCCAAACCGTCCAAAAATGTACTTTTCCATAATTCTTCAGGCACAAATACCAAATAAAAAGCCTGTATCAAAATTTATTTCGATACAGGCTCTTCAATCATAGTAAGTCCGTATCATCCCCCTAAAGGGACAATAATCACCACACTTAATATGTTGTTTTCAACTTTCATTGGGGTAAAATTAATTAAATTTTCGATTAAACCACTATAGCGATCTACTTTTTCCAAGTTGTTAAATTCGTGGGAGCCGTTAAAATTCGATCCTTGTTAATGCAGATCGGGCTACGAACGGTTTGCATACTAAAAAAAAGTAATTCAATTTTTTGGTAAAATTCCTTTGTCGCATAAAATTTTTGTTTACATTTACGACCGACGGGTCGGTCTGTTTTTGATTATAACTAGCTCAATTCAATGGCCTTACCCCTTATCACTCAATTAGAAATCGGGATTTTACAAGAATTTCTCAGTAATAACCAATGGAAAACGCCAAGATGAAAAAGAAGATTCCCAACAAGGAACTTATCCTAAGGCATGCGTATAGTCTGTTCCTTCAAAATGGGTACAACTCGGTATCCATAAAGGATATCATGGAGATAAGCAATTTATCCAAAGGTGCCATCTACCATCATTTCAGGAGCAAGGAAGATATTTTTTTGGAAACGTTGGAGCAGTATTTCTTTTCAGCGTTGGACATTGACCCGGATATATTTAAAGGGCATTCATTTCGGGAACAAGTAAAGGTAGCCTACATGTTTGCAGTTGACCTTTTTGTCAAGGTCGAAACCTTGGAAGAAAAAGGTGTAGCTTACCCCATACAAAAATTCTATAAACTTCAATTGGAGTGCGAATCATTTCCGGCCATTCGGGAAAAATTTAAGGAATCCTCGATCGCCTACCGAAAACAAATCCAAAATCTTGTCGAGCAAGGGATGGCCAGTAAAGAGGTCCAAACAGGATTGGATTCCGAGTCTATAAGTTACCAGATCGTCGGTATGATAGAGGGAGTGGCGATCCACAATTCCACTATCGAGAATCAGGTTGGGAAAATACTGGGAGGAAAGTACGATCGCATTTTCGAAAGTTATTTAGAATTTATCTGTATACCCCCTAAGACCATTTCACCGATAAAACAATGACCAAAAAGTCTATTCTAGTAAAATTCAGTGCCACCGGACTCCTAGTATTTTGCGCTATGTTCTTGTTCCGCAAAGGTGAAACAACGTATCCATACCAGAATATTCAGGCATTGAACTCCAATTGCCCTCCAGGTTTTAAGCTCAATGATAAAAATGAATGTATTTCCCAAAATCTGTACAAACAGTACAGTTCGTCCAACGATCCCGGCGTTGGCGGATTAAAAACGGCCCTTCCCGAGGTTCGTGAAGGGTTTTCCCCCCAAGAGATAGACTTGGGGCGCTATTTATTTTTCGACCCGGTATTGTCAGGGACAGGTACCATCTCCTGTGCCACCTGCCACAATCCCAAAAAAGGCTTTAGCGACGGTTTGGCAACTAGTACCGGAGCCAATAACCACAAGCTAAAAAGGGCTGCTCCTACTCTATGGAACGTTGCCTATGATAAACTTTTTTTATGGGACGGAGGAGCACATTCTTTGGAAGAACAGATGAGAATGCCCTTATTTTCCGAGTATGAAATGGCAAATACCCCAGAAAACTTACTGAACACTATCAATTCCATCGAAAATTACAGGGATCTGTTTGCGGAGGCATTTACCCATAGGGACCCTACGAAGGAGATTACCCTCGACGAAATCTTTACGTCCTTGGTCGCCTTCGAATCTTCCCTCGTTTCTTTGAACAGCAAGTATGACCAATACGCACATGGATATCACCAAGCCCTTAACCAACAAGAGATAGAAGGTCTCAATATTTTTCGATCTTTTGTCGCACGGTGTGCAGAATGCCATACCCCACCACTTTTTACCAATCAACAAATCGCCGTTATTGGTGTACCGGAGCCCGATGGATTGCCCTTAGACCCAGGCGCACAAGTCCCGTATAGGGATTCTACGATGAGGGGCGGTTTTAAGGTGCCCAGTTTAAGAAACATCACAAAAACAGCACCCTACATGCACTCTGGCACTTTTGCCACATTGCGCGAAGCCGTTGAATTTTATAACGACGGCCGGGGACATGCCGTTCCAAAAGGTGAACATCTGAGAATTCATTGGCACATCTGGGAGCCAGATCTTTCCGACTATGAAATGGATCGAATCGTGGATTTTCTAAAAACTTTGACCGACGAATCCTTCATGCCCAAAATACCGGAAGAAGTGCCTTCCGGTCTAAAACCAACAGTAAGTATATAAACCAAACTCTAAAACAATGAATAAAAAATCCGGATTATTGAAAGTTCTAGGTGCCATTGTACTCTTGGCAGTAGGCGTAGTTATAGGTAAATCGTTATTTTCCAACAAAGTACCGGCGTCGGTGCCAATACCCTCTACCATGAAATACAGGAGCGTTGGGCAGACCAAGGATACTTCGCAAGCCGCTAACAAAGAGCTGTTTTCGGGAAAGATCATTGCCGTAAAGGACGGCGCATCCATTCAAAAAGCGGTGGATGAAGCCGTGCCCGGAGACCTGGTACAAGTCTATCCCGGGACCTACCACGAAACGGTCTTCATAGACAAGGACAACATATCCTTCCAGGGTATCATTATAAATGACGAATGGCCTACTCTAGATGGCAACAAAAAACTTAACGACGCCTTTCTATATTCGGGAAATGGAATCTCCATAGAGAATTTTAAAATCCAAAACTATAAAGGCAACGGAATTATGGGCCAGGCGGGGAACAATTTTACCATTAGGCACAACTGGATCATTGATACCGGGGTTTACGGCATCTTCCCACAATACGGGAAAAACGGACTTGTAGAGCACAACATACTGACCAAGATTGCGGATGCGGCCATTTATATAGGGATGTGCGACAATGTAGACGTCAAGTACAATGAGGTATACGGCAACGTGGCGGGTATTGAAATTGAAAATTCTAGACATTGCCTGGTAGAGGGCAATTATACGCATGATAATACCGGTGGAATTTTGGCCTTCCTTACCCCTGGACTGCCCATAAAGACGGTTTATGACGTTATCATTAGAAATAATTTTGTGATCAACAACAATCACGAAAACTTCGCTGCCCCTGGCTCTATTGTCGCCGGGGTACCCGTGGGTACCGGGATATTGGTCATGGCCGCCGACGATGTGATTATAGAAAACAATTTTATTACGGATAACGACAATTCCGGAATTACCATCGTGGACCTTCCAACCGGGGCTCCAACAGCGAACGATCCCAATTCCGAACCCAATCCCGACCGACTTATCATTTTGGATAATATCATGATCAACAACGGCAATAATCCGGTTGGTGAAATAAAGGCATTGATGCTCTCACAATTTAAGACTAAAGGTCCGGACATTTTGGCCATGGGCGGCGGCGTTGGCAATACGATCAGGGACAAGAACAGATATCGCACTTATGGACTTGGAGATTACGGGCCTGCCCCTATTACGGATACCAAGGACATAACGACCATGACCTTTGATGAGCCGGTAGCACCACGATCGGTATCGGAACACGAACTCGGGGAACTTACCTATTATGGAATCTGTGCAGGCTGCCACGCCTATCAAAACAGGTTGATTGGCGTCCCCATGCAAGTTATCCAAGGAATTTATCACGATAACCCCCAAGGCATAGTGGATTATATAACAAACCCAAAAAACCTTAGGGAAAATTATCCCGATATGCCAAAACAGGATTACTTATCGGACGAAGCCAAGATGGCGGTTGCCAAATATATTCTGGATATGAAACAATAATCTCATTATAATCAACCAAATTTTGAATTCTATGAATAGATTTATTCTTTTAATAGTGGCCATAGGGCTTTCCGTTTCCGCTTATGCCCAAAAAACCGTTTCTGGCCGGGTGCTTGAAAAGGGAACCAACACTCCCCTACTGGGGGTAACCGTCCTTGAAAAAGGTACCACGGTGGGTACATCTACCGATTTTGATGGTAATTTTACCCTGGAGGGCGTCTATGCGGACAACGTATTGGTATTCTCCTATATTGGTTATAAGACCCTTGAGATCACCGTAGGGGACCAAAACAAGCTCTCCGTTTTTCTGGAAATCGATGCCCAGCAAATGGACGAGGTAGTGGTTACCGCACTCAATATAAAGAGGGACAAGGAATCACTTGGATATTCCGTATCCCAGATTTCATCGGAACAGATCGATGTGGCTAGGACCAACAACGTGATGAACGCCCTTTCCGGTAAGGTTGCTGGCCTGCAGATAAGCCAATCCAATACCGGGGTAGATGGCTCTAGCCGTATACTGCTAAGGGGTATAACTACAATAAACGGAAACAATCGACCTCTGGTCGTAGTAGACGGCATACCAATAAACAACGGTGCCAGTAGTGCTAGTTCATGGGGAGGTACAGATCGCGGGGACGAACTCTCGGACATCGACCCGGACAATGTGGAGTCTATGAGCGTACTAAAAGGGGCCGGTGCCGCCGCAGCCTATGGTTCCTTGGGAATGCACGGCGTAATCCTGATAACCACCAAATCCGGATCCAAACAGAAAGGGGTGGGAATCTCCTTGAACTCCTCCTTCGCATTCACGGAAATATCCTTGACACCGGACCTACAAAACGAATATGGCACGGGTGCCTTTGGAGATTTTGCCCCGATGGGCCCAAACGGCAGACCCGTTCTGGACTATCCCTTTTCTTGGAGTTGGGGTCCAAAAATGGAAGGCCAGCCCTATACCAACTGGTTGGGCCAGCCTGATACCTTCTCCCCACATGGAAATCCTTACGAGCAGTTTTATTCTACCGGGTATTCGCTTTCCAATACCGTTGCCTTCGAGGGAGGGTCGGAGAAAGGTAGCTTTAGAATGTCCTTCACCGATGAGAGCGGGCAAGGTATTATAAGTAACAACACCTTGGCCAAACAGACCTATAATATTCGTGGGACTTCTAAACTAACCGATAAATTTAGCATTGAGGGAAAAATGACCTACATCACCTCCAAAGTTAAAAATCAGCCCGGTCTGGCCGAATCGCCAAATAACACATCCCTGCAGCTTTCTTTGATGCCTAGGGACATAAGGTTGTACGATGTAAAGAACAATACGGTAGACGCAAACGGGAACGAGATTAAATGGAACTTGGACAATACCTTTAACAATCCATATTGGGCTTTGGACAATATGGGCAACAGTGATAACAAAAATAGGTTTCAAGGTTTCTTAGGTGCCAATTGGGATATCAACAGCAATATTAACATAGCCGCAAAAACGGGAATGGATTATATTACTTTCGACTATATGGCGTTTGGAGCAAAGGGGGCACAAGCAATAAGTAATGGACTTGGGGAGTATTCCCATGACTCTGGAAAAAGCAGAATATGGAATTCGGATATTTTAGCCACCTACTCCACTTCCGTTTCGGACTTTAAGATATCGGCCAGTCTCGGTTCCAGTTACCGAAATGAATGGAGCAACAACCTAAACGTGAACGGGAACGACAGCAAAGTACCTAATTTTTACAACATCAGTAACTACAAGAATTCATTTAGTTCCGAAGCAACTTACGAAAAGGGAGTCTATTCTTATTATGGCCTGGGATCTGTTAGTTATGGAGGATTTCTCTATTTGGATGCAACCCTACGGAATGACAACTCCTCCACCTTGCCCAAAGACAACGACTCCTATTGGTACCATTCTGAGAATTTGAGTCTTTTGTTCTCCAAATTGTTGGGCATAGAGTCCAACGTCTTTAACTTGGGAAAAATACGAGGTTCCTATGCCCGAGTGGGAAACGATACAAGCCCCTATCGTACCCAGGCCGTGTACACTATAGATCAGACGGTTACGTTGCCCTACACCGTGGCATCCATACCGTCAAATCTGCCCGACTTTGACCTGAGACCAGAAACCTCAAATTCTTGGGAAGTTGGTACGGAGCTCGGCTTTTTCAACAACCGCTTGCAGTTGGATTTCACCTACTACCAGACCAAGACCAATGACCAGATCATGGCGGTTCCCATTTCCGCAACCACCGCATACGATAGCAAAGTGGTGAATGCGGGTACTATTTCCAATGAAGGAATCGAATTCCAGTTGAACGCGGTTCCGGTTGAATCCGAAAATTTTGGATGGAATCTGGGCTTCAACTTTACAAAGAGCAACTCCATGGTAGAATCGCTGAACGAAAACCTGGAAAGCATCACCCTGAATACGCTTTGGGGAGTATCTGTAGAAGCCAGGCCAGGGGAAGAATTTGGTAGCATCTACGGCAATGATTACTCAAGGGACAATTTTGGAAGAAAATTGATCACCGATGACGGGTATGCCCAAAAAGGGGAACGCATAAAACAGGGTAGCATCAACCCGGACTGGTTCGGGGGAGTGACCAATTCCTTCCGTTATAGGAATCTTACCCTTAGTGCCTTGATCAGCGTACAACAAGGGGCGGAATTTTACTCTTATGGACGTGCGTATAGGATGTATTTTGGAACCGATGCAAGAAGTTTGGACGGAAGGGAAACCGGTATTATAGAGGACGGCATCAACGAACATACGGGCCTGGTCAACGAGACCCCAGTTCCGGCCATGTTGTCCCAGTTTACCAACATATTTACCAACGAAGTAGCCACCGATCAGATCTTGGATGCAAGTAATGTAAAGCTGAGAGAAGTTACACTTACCTTTGACTTTCCCCAAAAGATGTTGCGAAATACCTTTATCCAAGCCGCAAGCATGTCGGCCGTAGGAAGGAATCTGTTCTTTTTCTATAATGCCGCGGGCGACATCGATCCAGAATCGGGATATAACAGCGGTCCAACGGGGGCCGCATTGGAGCACTCCTCCCTACCCTCGACACGTTCCTTTGGGGCCAACCTAAAAATCAAATTTTAAGACCGAAGATTATGAAATATATACAGAATACGATACAAAAAATATCCATTGCCCTAGTTGTTGGAATCTTGTTGCTTTCATGCCAGAATAACTTGGACGATTTAAGGGAAAACCCCAATGCAGTGACCGAAATTGACGATGCGGCCCTGTTCACCAAGGCGGTGAGAAGCTTATTCCTAGGGACCACCGACGTTTCCGCTTTGAGATTTTCTGGACATTACGGACATTATTTCGTAGCCGGGAGTACTGCTCGTATCCCTGACCAGTACGGGGACAATTTTGACAGCCAGTACAACGACATGTATACGGACATGTACGGCGGCCCAATACGACATATCGAGGACGTCCTGGAAATCACCACTGCTGACGGCACCAAAAATGAGGTAAGACACGCCATGGCAGATGTTATAGCTGTTTTAGCTTACGCCAAGATAACCGACGCATTCGGAGATATTCCATATACTGAAGGGGGCAAAGGAAAAACGGAAGACATTCTACTACCAAAATACGACACCCAAGAAAGTATTTATAAAGATATGATAGGGCGTTTGGGCAACAGTATCGCCGTCCTAAAATCTGCAGATCCCGCTATGGGCTACCCCAATTCCGATCCCGTATTCAACAACGATCTGGACAAGTGGGTAAAATTTGCCAATAGCGTACGCCTTAGGTTGGGAATGCGCATTCGGTTTGCCGATAACGCCCTGTCCAAAGAAATTGTAGCCCAATGTTTGGCCGCACCTTTGATGGAGGGCAACGGAGACGACGCCTTTATGATACAGACCGAAGGGAACGGCAACCCCTGGTACAACGCCCGTACGGGATTTCCATCGGTGAAAATGTCGACCTTCTTGCTTGATCAACTTGAAAGCACGGCCGATCCGAGGTTGCCCAAGTTCTTTATGCTGGACCAAGCGGGACAATATTCTGGGGAGACCAATGGGTTGAACGATGTTGCGTTTGGGGAGTCTAACTTTGCCGCTAAATCCGATATGGGGCTGGCTTTATCTTCCCAGGATAGCAAAATGTATATGATTACCGCATCGGAAGTTTGGTTATTGAGGGCGGAGGCCGCACTCATCTTCCAAAACGACCCGGCAAAGGCCAATGAACTCTACCGAAAAGGGATAGAAAGGTCATTGCATCAATGGGAGATAGACGGGACCGAGATTTCAAATTTTATGGCCTCGCCCATAACAACATTGGCCGGTGCCAACGATGAGGAACAAATTGGAACCCAGCTATGGCTTGCCCTGATCCCCAATTATTTTGAAGGCTGGACCCAAATTCGCCGGACCGGGTACCCCATTATCAAAGAAAGGACCTATGACAACCTCTCCCGTGGGGTAACCAATGGCAATTTGCCAACAAGATTTTTATACTCCTCTTTTGAGCTTAGTTCCAACCACATCAACGTGGAAGAGGCTATATCTAGACAAGGAGCCAATAAAATTGACACCCCGGTATGGTGGGATAAAAATTAAGCTCGACCATACTTGGTCCTAGGCCACATGGCCCCCTAAAGGAAAGAAAATTAAAAAGGGGATATTAAATAAATGTTAGACGAACCCAAACAATTGAAAACTGAATAAAGTTAGTAGTTCGCCGATAATAGTTCTAGTTCAAAATACTGAACGTCCAACGATTAACCCAATAACTCGAATAAAACAAGAAATATCATGAAATATATTAAACTGTGTAGCCTTCTATTTTTCATTTTGATCTTCTCCTACTGTAGTAAAGATGAAGTTGGAGCCCCATTGGCCGACTTTCAATTTTTGGTAGAGGGCACTCAAGTGACCTTTAATGGTACGGTAGCGAACACCACCTCCATTCACTGGGATTTTGGAGACGGTACCAGCAGTACCGAAGAAGATCCCATTTATGCTTATTCGGAGCCCGGATCGTATACCGTTGTTATGAAAGCCGACGGTCCCAACGGTTCGTTTTCTGAAATCAAAAATGTGGTCATTCTGCCTTCAACGGAAATCCTTCTGACGGGTGGACAAGCCTATGCGAACGGCAAATCATGGCGTTTAAAAAAGGCTTATACCTCAGGGAAAGAAGGTGCCGGACCAGTGGCAAACGACCTCAATTTATTCCTTCCCTCCCAAGATAATCTACTGGATCTGGTTGGTTTAGGCGCATCCTATGAGGATACCTTTACCTTCGTATATGATGGCCGCTACATCGTGGACAACAAGGATGGTCAAAGCCTTATGGGGCTGGTATATGCCAGTATTGAGCGACCGGCCGATATTACAGGGGTCTCCTGGGATGTTAACAATGTCCCCTTAGCACATGTATTGTACACCCCAAAAACGGATGCCACGTGGGAAATCGTTAAGGGGGACTTTACGATCGATGCGGCCACAGGGCCTGTTAATTTTACGAATAAGGCCCAACTTGTACTAGGTGAATATTTGGGCTTTAAGGACAGTAAAGTACTTGTCATACTTAAGGAAATATCGGAAACCACCATGAACGTCGCCATCGGGATCCATACGGAACCTGCGGTTTACGACAAACCAACGCTTTTGTTCCATTTATCGTTCGAGGCTTTGTAACTTGTGATGCAATAGCGAATTATCGACATTGTTACCTTAAATCACCTCCAATTCGGTATTATAATAATTGGATTATTAGGGAAGGTCAGCACAGATCCACTTAAACAAAATCAAAATTTTGGGAGCTCGCTATTGGTGATATTTTATTACGCAATACCTCGTACTAAATACTCAATACTTTATACTTTGTACCCAATAAATCTTTGGCCATGGAACTATTGCAACAACAACGTAAATTCTTCAACACCCAGCAAACGAAGGACCTGACTTTTAGAAAAAAGGCCCTTCAACGATTGGAGCAGGAAATAGAAGCACGGGAAGATGCTATTTGTGATGCCCTGTACGCCGATTTTAAAAAACCCATATTTGAATCGCTAGCTTTAGAGACCCAGATCGTTTTGGCTGAAATTAGATTGGCAATAAAAAAATTTGGTCGATGGGCGAAGCCAAAAAAGGTCTCCGCCTCTTGGGTGAATTTTCCGTCTTCGGAATGGATCTACAAGGAACCTTACGGGTCCATCTTGGTCATTGCACCTTGGAACTATCCCTTCCAACTGGCCTTAGCGCCTGTTATTGGCGCAATAGCAGCTGGTAATACAGTCTTTCTTAAGCCTTCTGAAATGGCACCGAACACTTCTGCCGTACTAAAAGAAATCATCGAAAGTGTGTGCTTACCAGAACACGTAACGGTGGTCGAAGGCGGGGTAGAAATTTCCCAAGAACTTTTGGCCCAACGTTGGGACTATATTTTTTTTACCGGAAGTACCCAAGTGGGACAAATTGTCTACAAAAGCGCCGCCAAACATCTCACCCCTGTTACCCTGGAACTGGGTGGTAAAAATCCCTGTATTGTGGATCATTCCGCCAAAGTAAAGCTCGCCGCAAAGCGAATCGTATGGGGGAAGTTCATCAACGGTGGTCAGACCTGTATAGCGCCCGATTATATTCTAGTGCACAAAAAAGTAAAAGGAGAGCTAATACGAGCCTTAAAAAAGTCGATCACCGAATCTTACGGGTCCGACATAGAAGGTGCGGCCGAAGATTTGGCTCGAATAATAAACGCAAAGCACTATCAGCGTTTAAAAGGATTGTTAATAGGGGAAGAAATCCTTTTTGGGGGAACGTATAACGATTCGGACAACTACCTCTCCCCTACCTTGGTAAACGAATCGGCCTTGGAAAGTAAACTGATGGAAGACGAAATTTTTGGCCCCATACTGCCTATCATTTCCTATGAAGATAAAGCGGATATCGAAAAATATATTTCCAGATACGGAAAACCTTTGGCGGCCTATGTTTTCTCAAAAAGCAAAAAATTTCAGGATTACATCACGGAAGCCTACTCTTTTGGTGGTGGGGCCATTAATGATACGGTAGTCCAGTTTACAAATCCAAGGTTACCTTTTGGAGGGGTGGGCAGTAGTGGTATGGGCGCCTACCATGGCCAGCATTCCTTTGAGGTTTTTTCCCATCACAAATCCGTGGTTAAACGGGGAAATTGGATTGATCCTAGTCTTAGGTATCCTCCCTATAACCTGCCATTAAAGTATATAAAAATGTTGAAGAAGTTTCTCTGACGAAGTTCAAGTGTCAAGTTCAAACTCAAGCGCAAGTATCAAGTATCAAGTTCAAAAAAATTTACATTTCTAGGGTGTCTGCGTTGGAAAGTTTGATAGCAAGGCATGCGAAAGATTTGAAAACCAAGGAGTTTACCTGGGGAAATGACTGATTTTAAAAAACAGACGTAACGCAGTTGTCGGACTTTATATACGGGCACTAAATACGGGAACTCTTTTTAGGTAACTTCAAGGAAATAATATCTCCGGCCTTTTTTTGCGCGAGGATATTGATCGCTTTTTCTGAAAGTTGCAAAATCCTAGGATAACCGCCCGTGGTCTGTCCATCCTTCATGAGAATTATCAATTTGCCGGAAGGAGTAAGTTGAACCGTCCCCGGCAATGTGGCAGACGTCAAAATAGAAATTTCATGACCCGGGATAGATTCATTTAATTGATAGGCCATCCGATTATTTTCCGGTGCAACGGTGAATTCTTTATTAAACAGCCCTTCCAAATGTTTATCGTTTAAAAGATCGAATTCCGGGCCTTTGTCCACTTCCAAAACCTCATCGTCCAAAAACGAATCTACCTTTAGTTTCTGTATTTTTGGTTGAAACGACTTATACACCGTGTATAATAATTGATCATTATCCTTAAGTCGATTTACCGAGGTTACGGGTTTAAATAATGAACGACTTCCCAGGACAACTTCGGACTTAAATCCGTCCTTGATGGCCAAATAGCCCCGAAATCCATAATTTAATTTCAGATAGGATAGCGTATCCCCACTTTTTATTTTATAAACCGTATAGTTATGGATGGGAATATTATTGAGCCCAACGGACATATCTGCTCCCCCGAGGGCAATGTAGGTATCCTCTTCGAATTCCAGGGTAGGTCCGGTCATGGTAATTTCGAGTACCGCTGCCTCGGGTTGGTTTTCGAGCAGCATATTTACCTTTTGGGCCGCAAATGAATCCATCACACCCGCCACCGGAACTCCTTTATGACGATATCCGAACCGTCCCGCGTCCTGAACAGTGGTATAAAGGCCTGATTTTAACAATTTAAGCATCGATCTTAATTTTTTCCATCTTGTAGATACCGACTTCCCCTTCAATCCTGTGGAGGTCGTATTCTGCTTTTGAAATTTTATAGAATTGTATTCGATCTCCCACATTGACAAAACAGGGATCTTTCAACGCTACGTTGAAAATAGGGATGGGACAATTGCCGATAATATTCCATCCTCCAGGGGATTCCTGGGGATAAATACCGGTCTGTTTCCCCGCGAGGCCCACCGCTCCTTTTTGAACCTTTTGTCTGGGTGTCGCTTTTCTGGGCACCTCCAAAGCCTTCGGCAATCCGCCCAGATACATAAACCCCGGTAAAAAACCAATCCCGTAAACGGTATAGGATTGCTTTACATGAAGGTCGATAAGAGCACCAACACTCAATCGCAAGGTACTTGACACTTCGACTAAATCGATCCCGAACTCCTCGTCGTAACAAACCGGAAGCCGCCAAAGATACTTTTGGGGCAAGACCACCGTGTCCTTAGAAGCGTACCAATTCTCAATTTGACTTTTCATCATTTTAAACTCAACTTGTTTTTTATCGTTGACCACGAGCAGGGAATTGTACGCCGGAACCAGTTCCCAATCCCCTTCGTTCAATATTCGCTGATTTTTGAGATATTCCGTAAACCGAAGAATATCATCCAAAATGGACTCCTCCACACGGGGTGGCCACTCGATCAACACGGCGAAGGCACCATAGGGTTTTATGACTATAGGAAATGGATTCACGATCGTATAAAAATATTTTGTTTGGGTAATTCCGTCGAAAGATACGTCAATATTTGTAATGAATTAACCGAATCGCCATGGATACAATAGGTATCTGCGACAATCTCTACCGCTTCGTCCCGGAGTGTCCTTACTTTGTGGTTTTTGACCATTGAAACCAAATGTGCCAGCACCGCTTTAGGCTCCTGAATCAGTGCATCTGGATACATACGGGACACCAAAGAAAGATCCTTGTTGTAATTGCGGTCGGCAAACGCTTCGCTGCGTACTCGGAAACCCTGACTTACGGCCTCCGCATTAAGAATAGAACCATAGGGTGCGTAAAGGAAACAGTTTGATAAATACTCCCGAATCACATCGAGAAATAACCTTGAAAAATTTAGGTCCTTGGCCAAATCATTGTATAAAGCTCCATGTGGTTTAATATGGTGCATCGGTACTCCTTCAATACAAAGCGTATCATTTAGGCGTTCCATTTGGCTCCGTAGGCTCTCTTTAAATGCGGCATCCGACAAAGAAACACTCGCCCTTCCAAAATTCCTTGGATCCGGATAGGAAGGATGTGCCCCGATCTTTACGCCGTGTTCTACGGCAAGGGCAACAGCGGTCTTTATAGAATCCATGGTTCCTGTATGACCGCCACAGGCTATACTACAAGAAGAGATATGTGGGTACAATAGATTCTCGTGGGGCGCTCCTTCCCCAACATCGCAGTTTATATCTATTTGGTACGCTTCCATTTTAATAACAACCCATCCGATTCATTGCAATTATAATTATTCCCACTTATAATTACAAACTATACGAATCTTCTTACCCTCACTATGCATTTTGTCTAAAAATTTGCATTTCGTCTAAAAAATGGGCACCAAACAACGAGCTCGTATAATAATAGTAAAAAGTAACGGTTATTAATATCCCAGATCAAAACCAACCTACTTAAATGACATGTTTAGAATGTAAAAAGAACCTCACCTACGTGGACCATAAAAATGCTATGGATACTTTAGGTGTAGAGCTATGTGCCCGGCACAAGACCCTTATTGATAAACTAATAAGAAAATACGGCACCCCTATTCAGGCCATTCAGTTGTACTATGGCCTTAAAAAGGCTGGGGCCAATCCCACCTTGGAATGGTGGGACGGAAAAAAATCGGTCGATATTGCCATTTCAAGAGTTAAGCTCAACATAGAAATAGATACGGAATACCAAATGATTACCCACAACCGGGCTATCACACATTTGGAGGAAACAATGCACTCCTTTAAAAACGGATTTACGACCATCCGTATACCCCATGACCTAGTTACCCATTACCTCAATGAAACCGTGACCAATATTATAGGGATCACGGAAGGGCTAAAGGCTAACATTAGGGTAATTTAAACAGTGAGCGGTTGACAGAAAGACAACTAGAATGTGGAGACCATTTTACTGAATTTTTATCTTGTTTTCAATAATCTGTTTCATGCTTATGTTCTCATAATTCCTTTTAACAAAATCTAAAGCCAAGGTCAATATTTCTCCCATGGTCTTGCATTTCTTAAAATTGAGATCCAAGGTAAGATCATAGATCTGCATTTTGAGCAATGCGACATTTTCTCGAATCGAAACATGGTCAGCCCTACAAATATCTACCAGTTCCGCGATACGATCCCCGTAGCTAAGTATGCGTTTTGCCACGATGGAGCGCTCTTCCACTTTGTACTGGTCTACCGAATAGCGCTGTAACTTGTTCCGGACAAGTTCGACCATCTTAAAATTTTCCTTAAAAAATTGGGGGCGATAAACGTTTAGCTTGCCCTCATAGGATTGTTGATCAAAGTCGATAGCCCTAATTTTATAAACCACGTGGTCAAAATCATGGGTTGGAACAATTACGTAGTTGTAGGACCGCATATCGCCCAAAAGACGTATCATACAACGCTCGTTAAATTTCACAAATTCCTTGGCCAACTGGGATTTTTCGGACTCCGTACATTTGGGTAAAAATTCCTTGATGAATATATCGCCAGGAATACCGGCAATATGTTCCTCGATCAACGTATCCTTATAGACCAAAAAATTAAGGTTGTAAGGAGACAGCATATGCTCTAGCTCTAGGCCATAAACCCGTGAAGCATCCGTTTTCTTTACATAGAAATAGGTAAAGTTGTCATTGAGGATATTTCTGATCTTGATCCGAAAGGGCTTGGAATTACCAAAGGTGCAATAATCCACCGCATCCACGTTCAGGTAGGCAATGATACTATCGCTACCATCGGAATGTAGTATGGAATAGACCTTTTTAAGGCTTAGATCGATTTCTGCCCGGTCCGAATCGGAATAGAATACCCTGATCCAAAGCGTGTCCTCATCGTGGGAGTCGTAAACCACGACCGAACCTGAAAACCTTAGCAAGTCCTCATAAAATACGGGAATTTCACTCTTTCGGCTATAGTGTTCCAAATAGGTATCCAACCGTTTACTAACCGGATAGGCCGGCTTCTTTTTGGAAATTAATTTTTCTTCCAACATAAAATCCAAAATTTACTTTAGCAACCCATTATACTCATTTTAAATGAACTGGAAAAGTTAAGATACAACAAACCTGGGATTCATAGGAAAAAATTATTCTATCCATAACGATAGAGAGTATATCCACCAGCTTAAGTCTGTGTATTTCATCGATTGACCACTATAAACACAAGGTTCACAACATATATTTCACGTTTTTAAATCAACTGCCTTAATTTGTGTGCTTATACCTTTTCAAATTCCCAGTGAAAGAAAGCCGCATTCATAGAAATCCTCCAAAACTAGCATGGATACTTGTTTCTATCTTGATCTTGATCGGATATTCCGCGAATGCCCAGCTGAGCGACCTTCATTATCTACCGCCTTTAAAACAGGGCAAGAATAACGCTTCGGTCAAAAAACAGGCCATTTATCTAGCTACCCCGGAAACCACTGCTTTTACCGTAAACGTTTATCGGGGAACGAATACGACCCCAATTGCTACACTTTCGTTGTCCAATACTACTCCCGTGGAATATAATCTCCCCAACGGGGACAACAATATAACCATGGTTACCAAAGGCAATACGGGGATTGTCCTTACCAACAGCGGCCTCCGGTTCGAATCTGTCAATGGAAAGAAATTTTATGTGAACTACAGGGGGAGTTCCAACGCTCAAAGCACCTCTTTGACCAGTAAGGGGAGACAGGCACTGGGAAAACTTTTTAAATGGGGCGGGGTAGCCAACAGGGCCACAACAAACGAAATATCTACCTCCCTGGGCATCATGGCCACCGAGGACAATACAACGGTAGACATATTTGGCTACGATCCCAATTGTGAATTTCGGTTGAAGAACAATGCAGGAGGACTGACATCGAATACGATTAATATTGTTCTTAACAAGGGAGAGTCTTTCGTCCTAGAGGCCAAAACAGGACAGACCGCCGCCAATATAGACGGCTGGCTGGGCGCCACCATCTCAGCGGACAAAAACATCGCAATTAGTAACGGTGGACTAAACTATGGGGTATCTACTAAATCTACCGGTAGCAGGGATGCGGGAATCGACCAACCGGTTCCCCAAAATAAAATTGGTAAGCAATACGTCTTTGTTAGGGGAAACGGTACTACCGTCACGGAATTCCCGATCATTATCGGTACCCAAAACAATACGGATATCTTTGTAAACGGCTCTCCAACACCTATTGCCAACATAAATAATGGGGAGTATTTTGAGGTGCCCAGTACTTATTATTCCAGTAGTTCTGCAGGTGCCAATATGCTGGTCACCACCTCCAAGGATGCTTACGCCTATCAAAATTTGGCAGGATCTTCCGGGGTACAGACCATTGGATTGAACTTCGTAGCTCCACTAAACTGTCTTCTTCCCGACACCATGGACAACATTCCGGACATTACTAATGCGGCGGGCACCACATTGACTGGTGGGATTACTATTATTGCCTCTACTTCCACTCCCGACGCGAATATCAGTGTTTTGGATGGGTCCGGTGCGGTCACCCTACCCGCGTCTATTCCAGTGGCCGGTAGTGCTGACTGGAAAACGTTTTATATCAACGGTTTAACCGGTGATGTAAGCGTCCATTCCACCGGTCCCATCGCGGTTGGCTTTTATGGAGTTAACAGCAATAGGGGCATCGCTGGGTATTTTTCGGGTTTTGACACGGTACCCGAGGTAAACCTACAAGTGGTGGGCGGAGGTTGCCTCCCAGGGGCTAGTATGGAGGTAGTAGACGCCAATTACGACGCTTATCAGTGGTTCGAAAACGGTACCTTGGTCTCTGGCGCTACCGCTTCATCATACACCCCAAGCAAAGCGGGGGACTATTTTGTTAGGGTAACCAAAGGAGCTTGCACCTATGATTCCCAACCCATTGCAGCTTATTCCTGCGATCCGGATATCGTGGTCAAAAAAAAAGCAAACATAACGAACGCCCTTGAAGGGGATACGGTCGTCTTTACGATTACGGTAGAAAGTTTGGGGAAGGATCCCGTTACCAATTTTGCCTTAAGGGATATTATTCCTGCCGGTCTCACTTTAAACAACGCTAGTCCTAACGCGGGAACGTGGACCAATCCCGATTGGATCGTCGGTACGATAAACTCAGGAGATCTATTTACCTTGATCTTGGAGACTACCGTGGACGAACTGCCATATAATTCCGTCATTTCCTCCTATACCAATACGGTAAGCCATACCCAAGATCAGGTTGATGGCAATGCAACCCCGGACGACCTTTCCGAAGTTATAAATGTGGGGAACAACGAGATTACGGTTACAAAAGAAACAATTGCCCCGGCTGACGGTGCCTATGACACGCTAGGGGAGATTATCAATTATCAAATCACGGTAACCAACACGGGAGTTTCAACCTTATCCAATATAAGCATTAGCGACATCAATGCGGATCCGGGCAGTATTTCCCCGGTGAACGTCGCTAGTTTAGCCCCTTCCGCTTCCGCAGTTTTTACCGTTCGACACACTATCAACGCTGTCGATTTTGGTGCCTACCAAGTCATAAACAGTGCGACGGCCCAGGCCGAACTGCCCAATGGTTATATTATATACGACACCTCGGATGACCCTGATAATCCCGTTAACAACGATCCCAATAACGATGGGGAACCCGATGATGCTACCGTAACCAAACTTCACAACCCTAGAACGGTAATCACGAACAGACGTATCACATTTAGGGTACGTAAGAAGTAATTTTATGCGCCAGTTCGCAATAGAAGGTTTACTTTTAAGGAGTTTTTGATAAAAAATTGTAACAATTTGATCCTTTGCTCGTCAAGTTAGCACATTCCTCCCTAAAACCATTTCTATTTTGGAAACGATACTTACCGTAAACCACCTCACCAAAAAATTTGGATATCTCACGGCAGTAAAAGACCTGTCGTTTACCATTGAAAAAGGAAATGTTTACGGTATTCTGGGTCCTAACGGTAGCGGAAAGTCCACTACTTTGGGAATTGTCTTGAACGTTGTAAACAAGACCGAAGGGGAATTTTCCTGGTTCGATGGGAATACCTCCACCCACCAGGCATTAAAAAAAGTAGGAGCCATCATTGAACGCCCCAACTTTTATCCCTATATGACCGCGGTGCAGAACTTAAAATTGGTTTGTAAAATAAAGGGGGTTTCAGGAGAGAAAATAGAGGAGAAACTAAAACTGGTCGACCTCTTAGATCGAAAAAATAGCAAGTTCCGAAACTATTCTTTGGGCATGAAGCAACGCTTGGCAATTGCTTCGGCACTTTTAAACGACCCGGAAATCCTGATTCTTGACGAGCCCACCAACGGATTGGATCCCCAAGGAATACATCAGATACGCGAAATTATCAAAACTATCGCGGCAAGCGGAACCACAATTTTGCTGGCGTCGCATTTGTTGGACGAAGTGGAAAAGGTATGCAGCCATGTGGTCATTCTCCGGAAGGGCATAAAACTATATTCGGGAAGGGTCGATGGCATGCTGGCCAGCCATGGCTTCTTTGAATTGAAGTCGGAAAATCAAGAATTATTGCTAAAATTCTTGGAAGAAAATGAGGATTTTGGTCAAGTAAAGGTAGAAAATGGTCTCGTTACCGCCTTTCCTAAGGATGAAATAGATGCCGAGGTACTCAATAAAACACTATTTGAAAATGGGATAGTACTTTCCCATTTGGTAAAACGCAGGGAAAGTTTGGAGGAACAATTCCTAACCTTGACGAAAAACAAAGAAACTTAAGGTTCTTTGTCAAGTGCCGAACACATTTTAATCTGAGGCCTAACGCATAAAATCTATAGTCTAAGTCAAACTTATGAAACGATTATTACAAATAGAATTCATAAAACTTTGGAACAGCAGGGCCAGTAAAATATTGATTATTTCCTATTTTGTACTGTTGACCTGCATTGCACTCATAGCGGCCGTAAAGTTCGATATAGGCCCGATCAAATTTCATTTGGCCGACCAAGGGATATTTAATTTTCCCTATATATGGCACTTTAACACCTATGTAGCCAGTTTTTTTAAATTGTTCTTGGCCATAGTTATCGTATCCATGATGGCGAACGAGTACAGTAATAAAACCATTAAGCAAAACCTTATCGACGGTCTTTCCAAAAAGGAGTTCGTTTTATCCAAATTTCTAACGGTTATCTCCTTTTCCATTATTTCCACCTTTTTCATCTTCGTCGTTTCCCTGATTTTGGGACTCCTTTATTCGGATTATAACGAACCCTCCATTATTTTTTCGGATCTTGATTTCCTATTGGCCTACTTTATCAAACTGGTCGGATTCTTTTCCTTTTGCCTCTTTGCGGGGGTTTTGATCAAGCGTTCCGCCTTTGCGTTAGGATTTTTGATTCTTTGGCAGGTATTCGAACTGTTTGTAAGGGGAATGTTGCGCTGGCAGTTTCTAGACGGGGACACCACAAATTCTGTCATGAATTTCTTTCCGTTAACCTCAATGGGGAACCTCATCAAGGAACCCCTCTCCCGACTGGGGGCGGTTCAGTCCGTGGCCAACGAGATCGGGGAAAAATTGGAATTGAACTACCAAGTTCATTGGTACGAAGTACTAATTGTACTCTGTTGGACAGTCATTTTCGTTTATCTTTCCTACGCCCTGCTCAAGAAAAGGGATTTGTAATCACAATTGGCCTTTAAATTTAAAATCTTACCATTCACCTAAACCGATCGACTTTTGTAAATTTATACGATGAAATTTAAAGTTGTATCGGGATTTGACCCTACCGGGGACCAACCCGAAGCCATAAAACAGTTGACGGAAGGCGTCCGGACAAACGATCGCTTCCAGACCCTATTGGGGGTAACTGGTTCTGGGAAGACCTTTACTGTGGCCAATGTGGTTGAAAATGTACAGCGTCCTACTTTGGTTTTGGCGCACAACAAGACGTTGGCTGCCCAGTTGTATTCGGAATTCAAGCAATTTTTTCCCGAAAACGCCGTGGAGTATTTTGTTTCCTATTACGATTATTATCAGCCGGAAGCCTATTTGCCCACTTCGGGCACATATATCGAAAAGGATCTTTCCATTAACGAGGACATTGAAAAACTCCGTTTGAGTACCACTTCGTCCTTACTTTCGGGCCGTAGGGACGTATTGGTGGTGGCGTCGGTCTCTTGCCTATACGGTATCGGGAATCCCGTAGAATTCCAAAAAAATGTGATTTCGATAAAAAAAGACCAAGTGCTTTCCCGAACCAAGTTCCTTCATCAACTGGTCCAAGGCTTGTATTCCAGGACAACGATGGATTTTAGGAACGGAAATTTTAGGGTAAAGGGCGACGTGGTAGATGTGTTTCCAAGCTATGCCGATCACGCCTTCCGCATCCATTTTTTTGGGGACGAAATCGAGGAGATAGAAGCTTTCGATCCCTTAAAGAACAAGCTTCTAGATAACTACGAAACCCTGAATATTTACCCGGCCAATATGTTCGTAACCTCACCGGATATACTGCAAAATGCCATCCACCAAATTCAGGACGATTTAGTAAAACAAATAGCTTACTTTAAGGAAATAGGGAAACATTTGGAAGCCAAACGCTTGGAGGAACGCACTAATTTTGACTTGGAGATGATTCGGGAATTGGGCTATTGCTCGGGTATAGAAAACTATTCCAGATACCTCGACGGTCGTGAAGCGGGAACACGTCCTTTCTGTTTGCTGGATTATTTTCCAGATGATTATCTGACGATAGTCGATGAAAGCCATGTGACCGTTCCGCAAGTACACGCCATGTATGGCGGGGACAGGAGCCGAAAGGAAAATCTGGTAGAATACGGTTTCCGCCTGCCGGCGGCCATGGACAACAGACCCTTAAAATTTGAGGAGTTCGAGGCCCTACAGAACCAGGTGATCTTTGTGAGTGCGACCCCGGCGGATTACGAACTGCAATTGAGCCAAGGAATCTTTGTGGAACAGGTGATACGCCCTACCGGACTCTTGGATCCTGAAATAGAAATCCGCCCCAGCCTAAACCAGATCGACGATTTGGTGGAGGAAATTCAGCTTAGGGTAGAGCGGGACGAACGCACCTTAGTGACCACACTGACCAAGCGAATGGCCGAGGAGTTGGCAAAGTACCTCAGTCGGATCAACGTGCGTTGTAGATACATTCACAGCGACGTCGATACCTTGGAACGGGTGGAGATTATGCAAGATCTGAGAAAAGGTGTATTTGATGTACTAATTGGAGTAAACCTACTAAGGGAAGGACTAGACCTGCCCGAGGTATCCTTGGTTGCTATTTTGGATGCCGACAAGGAAGGATTTCTAAGGAGTGCCAGGTCACTTACCCAAACCGTCGGTAGAGCTGCACGCCACCTCTCTGGAAAAGCGATCATGTACGCCGACAAGACCACCAAGAGTATGCAGGTGACTATCGACGAGACCAACTATCGACGGGAAAAGCAAATGGCCTACAACCGGGAAAACAACATTGTCCCCAAAGCTCTGAACAAAAATCTGGATAACGCGTTGACCAAAAATTCGGTCTCGGCCTACCATTTTGAGAAAGAAGAGGCTCGAGCTGCAGAACCCGATTTGGAATACCTAACTACCGGTCAGAAAGAAAAACTGATTCGCGAAAAAAGAAAGTCCATGGAAAAGGCGGCCAAAGATCTTGACTTTATGCAAGCCGCTAAACTGAGGGATGAAATTAAGTCGCTTCAAAAACAGGAATAAGCTTCCATATCGGCAAACCTACAAAACACCCAATTTCCAATATTCCGAACGTATCCCAAAATTTTCCCTACCATTCCAAGAGCCTTAAATCCGATGAGCCACGATGAATTAATCCGCAGCTCACGGGTTCGCCAACAAAACATTTTAAACACTTGGCGTAGTCTTTTTCTTTATTTACCAGATATCTTGAATAAACGATTTTTATCGATTAAAAAATATTTAAAACTAAGATTACCGAAATCCAAAATTATATTTTACAGCTTTTTCAACAACGTCATCCGGGGGTTTTCTTAAACGGGAACCGAATCACTATAAAATAAACCTCGAAAAAATTACTTGGATTTCAACAAAAATAAAGAAACATTTCGCTAGATTTACGTCGACAACGTCCCTAGTGCCATTACCTATATTTACACTTAACTTAAATCGTGTTAAATTACTGGATTAAAGTTTATTAATATTATTTTTTAGATTAGTCTAAAACACAATACTTCGCCAGTATCCATCGTTTTTAAGGTCCTTTGGTCTACAAATCCATCGACTCCCCTTCCTTTGGTAAAGAATAGGCCCCCGCGACAATTTATCACAGGGGCACCAAACACCATCCACTTAAATTGACCCTAGAAGATTAACCAATGGTCAACTGCGATGTACTAATTTTTTGATTTGCTATTACCCAATCTCGATCAACCTTTTGGGCTTAGGCAATGCTTCTTCTTTTTTAGGAAGGGTAAGTTTCAGCACGCCATCTTTGTAGGAAGCATCGATCTTGCCGTCGTTTACGGTTTCGGGCAAGGTGAAGACTCTTTTGAAAGATGAGAAGGCAAATTCCCGACGGGTATAGCTATCTTCGGATACCTCGTCCTTGGATTTGGTCTCGGCAGAAACCGTCAAAACATCCCTATCCACTTCCACATTGAAATCCTCTTTTTTCATTCCCGGCACAGCTAGCTCCAATTCATAATCCTTGTCGCTCTCTTTGATATTTACCGCAGGTACATTGCTTTCAAATCGATCCACTCCCCCCAACCAATCGGGTCGGAAAAAATCGTTCATCAAGGATGGGAATACCAAATTGTTTCTTTTTACAATACTCATGGCTATAATTTTTAAGTTAGACTTTAATATTATGATATTTGGTAACGATAAGTCAAATCTTATACCACGGGCATTTTAATGTCATTTTGGCGCATATATTCGATATTTACATGACATTATGTCTCTTGTAAGCAAAAAATTTATCAGGAGGTCTATGGAGAAGCAAAAACGAAAAGGATGGGGTTTACAACACGGATCGCGGCCATTCACGGGACCGCTCGTTATATTTACACGTTGCGTACCTTGTGGGTCAACAACAATGGTTCTTGACCGTCGGCGAACCGCCCAATTAAATGAAACTCAATTATAGCTGGCCCTAAATATATCCAAGAGGACTTCGGGAGGCACTACATTATCGGGGTATTGGTGCATTACGGAAAGTACTTGGTCAATAGCAGCGGGAGAAAGTCCCATCCGCATGCCTATACTGTGCAATTTGTTCAGCTCGGCCATTCGCTGGTCCTTATCCACGTTCATCAACAAAACAAGCCTATGAAACTGCAGAATACGATCGGCCTGGGACTTGGGCAGGATGCGTTCCACCTCCTTATGAAAAAGGGAATCAAACGTCGCCTTATCAATACCTAACTGGTCGGCGACGCCCAAAAGAAAGTTGTATTCTACCTTTTTAAGCGTATTGTCGACTCTGGCAAAAGATATCATTTCTGCCAATATACTGAGTTTTTCTTCGTGGGTACTCATCGTTTTTATAAGGCATGGTCTATTGCCTACGTATATCAACTTTAAAAAGTACGTTTTCGTATAATCTTCCGATGAGTAGCATGTTTATTTAAGATTTCCTATAATATTTTGGTAAATTGCAACAAAAATTTCCATGAACAACAACGATGTCTTTAAAAAGCTCCGTGTGGCATTAAGGCTAAGGGATGATGAAATTGTAGATATTTTAAAATTGGTAGATTTTAAGATTTCAAAAAGCGAACTGGGTGCATTTTTCCGAAAAGAAGACCACCCCAACTATATGGAATGTGGAGATCAGATATTACGGAATTTTTTAAACGGCCTAGTAATTCACCTCAGGGGTACCAAGGAGCATCCCAAGGACCCCGGTGAAGTATTGCTTAAATCGAATAAAAACACCGCCACAAAAGGAAAACCAAGAGTGGATTTCAAGGCCAAGCAACGAAAACAAATGGACACCAATATCAGTCACGTAAAATATAAAAACAAAAAAAAATCCTGAATTGCTTCAGGATTTTTATCTGATAATTATCCCTATTAATTCAATAGCGCCTTTACCTTGTCGGCCGCTTCTTGAAATTGGATGGCCGAATGGACTTCCAGGCCGGAATTATCGATGATTTCCTTGGCAATTTCTGCGTTGGTACCTTGTAAGCGAACTATGATAGGGACCTTAATGGCATCTCCCATGTTCTTGTAAGCGTCTACGATCCCGTGGGCCACCCTGTCACAACGAACGATACCGCCAAATATATTGACCAAGATGGCCTTAACATTGGGGTCTTTTAGAATAATCCTAAAGGCCTCTTCTACTCTTTTTGCATCCGCCGTACCCCCAACATCCAAAAAGTTGGCAGGCTCGCCACCGGCCATTTTTATAAGGTCCATCGTAGCCATTGCCAAACCTGCTCCGTTCACCATACAGCCCACGTTACCGTCCAAGTCTACATAATTGAGCCCTACCGCCCTAGCTTCGACCTCTATCGGGTTCTCCTCGCGCAAATCGCGCATTTCGGCATATTGCTTTCTTCTGTACAGCGCATTATCGTCTATGGACACCTTGGCATCTACGGCCATGATCTTATCATCCGAAGTTTTCAGCACGGGGTTTATTTCGAACAAGCTCGCATCGCTCTCCGAATAGGCCTTGTAAAGCGAAGTCACAAATTTGGTCATTTCCTTAAAGGCCATACCGGACAATCCCAAATTAAAGGCGATCTTTCGTGCTTGGAAAGGCAATAATCCCGTTGCCGGATCTACTTCTTCAGTAAAAATCAGATGCGGGGTTTTATCTGCCACTTCCTCTATATCCATTCCCCCTTCGGTGGAATACATGATCATGTTTCTAGCGGTGCCCCGGTTGAGTAATACGGACATATAGAATTCGGAAGTTTCACTATTACCGGGATAATACACGTCTTCCGCAACCAAAACCTGATGCACCTTCTTCCCTTCCGCAGAGGTCTGTGGGGTAATCAGGTTCATCCCGATTATTTTTCCCGAAATCTCCTCTACTTCTTTAAGATTCTTCGCCAATTTAACCCCTCCACCTTTTCCTCGGCCACCAGCGTGTACCTGTGCCTTGATAACATGCCACCCTGTTCCGGTTTCTTGGGTGAGTTGTTTGGCCGCATCAACGGCTTCCTGTGCATTATGGGCCACGATTCCTCTTTGGATGCGAACTCCAAAACTGGCCAAAATTTCTTTTCCTTGATATTCGTGAAGGTTCATATATAGGATGTTATTTCGTTCGATAGCAAAAGTAGGAAACCCATAGGATCTACCCTAGGATTCGTTCAAAAATAAGAAATGCAGGAAATTTATTTTAAAAATGACGGGGATTATTCATTTTTCAGGCTTCTTGGGCCGTCGATGTTCAAAACACAAAACAAATTATGTTTGTATTATAACAAATTGTTGCATTTTTAACCATCTACTAAATATTTCTTGTCCACAATCTTAAAGTAGCATAGCTTTGCCACAAAATTGAAGGGAAGATGTCCTAAAAAACTACATTCGCCCTAACAAAGACGACACAGATGACACATTCCGATTTACTTCAAATCGCCAAAACCTACGGAGACCCCGTTTACGTTTACGATTCAGAAAAAATAATTTCCCAGTTCAATAGATTGACGAACGCGTTTAACGATGTAAAACATTTAAAATTAAACTACGCCGCAAAAGCCTTGTCCAACATCACCATCCTTCGACTAATGAACAGCTTGGGCAGCGGTCTGGACACGGTATCCATTCAAGAGGTACAGTTGGGGTTGTTGGCCGGCTTTAAGCCGGAGTCCATAATTTTTACGCCCAACGGAGTATCCCTTGAAGAAATTGAGGAAGCCGCCGCTCTGGGAGTGCGCATCAATATTGACAACCTTTCGGTATTGGAGCAATTTGGAAGCAAGCATCCCGACGTCCCTGTCTGCATTCGAATAAATCCTCACGTAATGGCAGGGGGCAACACTAAAATTTCAGTGGGGCACATCGATTCCAAATTCGGCATCAGTATTCATCAAATACCCCATTTATTGCGGATCGTGGATCTCACCAAAATGAACATTAACGGTATACATATGCATACCGGAAGTGATATTCTGGATATAGGCGTATTTCTATACGCCTCTGAGATTCTTTTTGAGACGGCCAAAAATTTTAAAGATCTGGATTTTATCGATTTTGGTAGCGGGTTTAAGGTACCGTACAAGGAAGGGGATATTGAGACCAATGTAGAAGAGCTCGGTAAAAAATTGAGCAGTCGATTCAACACCTTTTGCAAAGAATACGGGAAAGAACTTACGCTTGCGTTTGAACCAGGTAAATTTTTGGTGAGCGAGGCAGGGTTTTTCTTGGCCAAGGTAAATGTTGTTAAACAAACTACCTCAACGGTTTTCGCAAGTATAGATTCTGGTTTTAATCATTTGATCCGTCCTATGTTTTACGGGGCCACCCATCAAATCATCAACCTTTCCAATCCAAAAGGCCGGGAGCGCTATTACTCCGTAGTAGGTTATATTTGCGAAACGGACACCTTTGCAAGCAACAAAAGAATCAACGAGATAACCGAGGGCGATATCCTGTGTTTTAGAAATGCCGGTGCCTATTGCTTCACCATGGCCAGCAACTACAATTCCCGTTTTAGACCCCCAGAGGTTCTTTGGCATCAGGACAAAGCCATATTGATCAGGGAACGGGAGACCTTTGACGACCTAATTCGAAACCAAATAGATAGTAAAGACCTGTTTATACCTATCCATAAAAAAAAGGAAGCGTCGGTTGTAAAATAAAATGTCCCCATTTTACGTTAGGTTTTGCATAAAGTACCGACCTATCGAAAGGTCATAAAACTTATCTATATGAGATTATTGTCATTACCCTATTTAAAGGCCATTCTTATCCTAGCGCTTGGATTGATGGTACTTGCCGCTAATGCCCAAGAGGTGAAATGGATGAGTTGGGACGAGGCCGCAAAACTCTCCCAGACCGATGCCACCCCGAAAAAAGTATTTATCGATATCTATACGGATTGGTGCGGCTGGTGCAAAAAAATGGACAAGGACACCTTTCAAGATCCCCAGGTGGCGGCATATATGGCCAAGAACTACTATATGGTAAAAATGGATGGCGAAGGTAAGGAACCTATAGAATATCAAGGGAAAACCTTTAAGTTCGTCAAATCGGGCAGATCTGGTTACCACGAGTTTGCCGCTGCACTAATGCAAGGAAATATGAGCTATCCCACAACGGTTTTTCTGGACGAGAACCTCAAGATGCTCTCCCCCGTGCCAGGGTATCAAAAGGCGGATGCCTTTTTACAGATTGCCAAGTATTTTGGCGATAATATCTATAAGGACAAGGATTGGCAAACCTACGCGGGAGGAAGTAAGTAGTTGATGGTTGATGAAAATGCGTTATTCGAAACTGGAAGTTTAGCGACTAGTGTAAAGTTAAGCCGACCTCATAACTGCATCACGGTTTCACGGAAATCGAAATGGGAGGCAAGAATATTAGGTGGTTAATGGTTAAAAATAAAAACCTCTAGGCTCCTAAACACATAATCTTTGGTCTACTTGTTTATCGGAAATAACTACCTACTATAATTTGGGGATTCCTTGGTGATGGTCACATCGTGGGGATGACTCTCATTAATACCGCTGGAGGTAATCTTTACAAACCTCCCTTTCTCCTTGAGGGTCTCTATATCCTTGGCCCCGCAATAACCCATACCGGCACGCAAGCCTCCTATGAACTGATGGATACTTTCGTACAAATCCCCTTTATAAGGTACCCGACCGACAATTCCTTCGGGGACCAATTTTTTGATATCGTCCTCCACATCTTGAAAATAACGATCTTTACTCCCCTCCTTCATAGCCTCGACGGACCCCATGCCGCGGTAAGATTTATATTTTCTACCCTCGTATATGATTGTCTCACCCGGGGACTCCTTGGTCCCGGCCAACAGGGAACCCAACATAACACTATCTGCGCCGGCAGCTATCGCTTTGGGAATATCTCCGGTATATACGATTCCTCCGTCGGCAATTACGGGGACCCCACTACCTTTGATGGCAGCGGACACTTCCAAAACCGCTGAAAACTGAGGAAAACCAACCCCTGCCACTACCCGAGTCGTACAAATGGATCCTGGACCAATACCCACTTTTACGGCATCGGCACCGGCCTCTACCAAATATTTGGCAGCCTCCCCCGTAGCTATGTTGCCGACAATAATATCCAGATCAGGGAATTTTTTCTTGACCTCCTTGAGAACCGCAACCACTCCTTTGGTATGTCCGTGCGCCGTATCGATAACAACAGCGTCTACCCCGGCATTGACCAAGGCCTCTGCCCTTTCCGCGGCATCGTAGGTAACCCCTATAGCCGCGGCTACTCTCAGTCTTCCGTATTGGTCCTTATTGGCAATGGGTTTTTGGGTGAGTTTGGTAATATCCCGAAACGTAATTAGTCCGACCAATTTATAGTCGTCATTTACGACGGGCAACTTTTCTATCTTATACTCTTGCAAGATAACCTCGGCCTGCTCCAGCGAAGTCCCCTCGCTTACGGTAACCAGATTTTTGAAAGTCATGACCTCCGCAAGAGGGCGATCGTTGTTCTTTTCGAAACGCAGGTCCCTATTGGTCACTATTCCTATTAGTTTTCCCTCGTCGTCCACAATCGGAATTCCGCCAATGCTGTATTCCTTCATGCATGATTTTGCATCCCTGACCGTAGCCTTTAACGGTAAGGTGACGGGATCCAAGATCATACCGCTTTCAGCCCGCTTTACCTTCCGTACTTTGGCGGCCTGCTGCTCTATGGTCATGTTTTTGTGCAATACGCCAATACCCCCTTCCCGCGCCATGGCAATTGCCATACGGGATTCTGTAACGGTATCCATTGCCGCAGAGACGATGGGCACGTTTATCGTGATATTTTTTGTGAATTTTGTTTGTATATTGACCTCTCTGGGAAGTACTTCTGAAAAGGCAGGGACTAGAAGTACATCATCGTATGTGAGACCTTCCCCGAGAATTTTGTTTAGGTGGGCTTGCATGGCAATTAAAGATTAATTGCGTGCAAATGTAATAAATTTACGGTAAAGTTGGGGTGTTATTGTTTTAAATTAGAGGAAGGATTCCCTAAACACAGCTGGTATAAAACCAACAAGGAGGAAAACATAAAAGTTGCCGTCATCAGTATCCCAGAAAAGACTACTAGATATTTCATCCATAATACACCCTTCCAAAGAAAATAAATGCCCCCGAAGGTAAAGATTACGGATAGAAAAGGCTCCACTGTGAGGAACAGTTTAAACTTAATGGAAACGTGGGTCAGCCATACCAAGATCCCCAGCAGAAAAAATATAAGCGACATGGACAAGATATGGGTATGGATAATGGTGAGCATCTCCCTTTCGCTCTTGTGAAACTTCATTATCTCCGCATTTTCATCCGCTTCATTACCCAAATAATTTTCCTGGATTCCGCTTGGGGTGGTAGCGGAGGTTTGACCAACGAACAACAATCCGGTATAAAACCCTATGGACAACACCACGACGAAGATCCCTATAAAAATTTTTAACTCTTGGGGAAACGCAGATAAAAGCCCGTTATACTTCATTTATAGCACCTTGTTTTCCTGAAGTATCCCGATGGTCTGCAACAGATTGTCCATGGATCTTGTCATGGAGCGCACGGAAATCGTAGCACCTGAAATGGCATCGATATTACTTTCGATACTTACCCGATCCTTCCCTGTTTTTCCGGTAAATTGCTTCAGCCACCTTGTGCTGCCAATCTCTCCCCCGTATTCTTCCCTATAGATCAACACATTGGTACGCACCACTTTCAATTCCGTATCAAACAGCACCAAATAATCAAATTGTGCCGTTTTACTAGGCGCCCTATCTATAAAGGCATAACCCATAAGCGTAGTTCCATGGAGGAGTTTGTAAAAATTATCCTTAGTGATCTTAGCGGGTAATTGCGTATTCAGTTCGGGCGAGACCGCGACGGCCGCCATAGAAAAATCATTTACCCCAAAAGTTTTTTCCACCACTTTTTGCACCTTCTTTTCAAGTCTGTTGGGAAGTCCGAAGCCCAACAACAAAAAAGTGGCAAATAAAAAAACAAGGGAGAGGTGATTTTTGATTCGCATAGAACAAATGTATTAATTTAGACTGAATCTCGATAAGGAAAGATGCAATTTTTTCAACAAGCCACCCCTAGCTTCCAACCAAAACTTAATTGATTTCGGATTTTATCTCCCCTCTCCTACCCAAAGCAAAATAATGGACATACACAAACTATAAATCCATGGGGCTAGAATATACAGCCCGCGCAGCTTTCCTTAGAACCAAACTCCCACTCCAAAATTAACTTGGTTTTTTAGGTCGTTGTTCTCCACGGCGTTATCATATATACGGTAGTCTCCCTTAAACACAACACCCGGGGTAATGTGATAGCTCAGTCCCAGGGTCACGTCGTTCCTGTTATAGGCATCGTTCGCTACCAAAGTTCCCGCAGTTTTGGCATTGGTATCGTATTGTTCGTATCTTACAAACGCATCCAATTTTTGTTTGTTTTTCTGCGGCATTAAATTATATGCAGCTTCGGTATACCACCCAAAAAGCGCACTTCCAAGATCTTGGCCCGTTAGATCGTTGTAGGCTTCCGTATCGTTCAAAGCTGTATATATTAACTCGCCTCTAGCCGAAAACCTGTTGTACACATATCGCGCGTCCAGTCCGACCATGGCAACCCCCACATCTGCACCCGGGACGTTTCTGATGTCATCCGGCGCCTCCGTTCTTCCAAAATAGCCGGCCAATCCCAGTTTCAACCCCGGGAGTCCATAGTAATCTGCCTTCATCGATAAATTGGGTTTATCCATTGTGGCCTTCCCTCCATTCTGACGTCCATTTCGAAGGCCTGAACTGCCACCAATTAAGCCCGTACCGTCTGCTTCAATAGATTTAATCCCATTAAAAAGATACGCCTCGTAGGAAAGGGATACACTATTTATCTTGCCCGAAAATCCGATCCCGATTTCCCTCCATGTCGTAGGAACGATATACTTATCCACGCCTGGCCGATCTACCCCGTTAAAAGTTGTGGGCTCGTGATAAAGGTTGATGATCCCCATTGGCACTAACATAAGTCCAGCCCTTAAATTGAAGTTGTTGGCTACATTATAATTGACAAAAGCTTGCTCCACTTCCACTTTTTCGGCGTGCTCAAATTCGATTTCCGAAAAAAACTGAACCTTGTCGTTAAACCGGTAGCCCAACATTAGAACCAAACGATGTACGTCCAACTCCCCATTGGCGCCTATCGGCTGACGGTATTTCACCTCTCCATAGCCCCCTAGGGTCAAAGGATTACCCTTGGTATTGGTCAAAATCCGTTGTGCCGTACTCTGTTGATATTGTGGATTAGCGAGTGTAGAATCCTGTGGGACCTGCCCCATCAAAAAAGTTGATAATAAAAGGGCGATAACAAAAATAGTGTGCCTGATCATGCTTGTCTTTATTTAGATTGGATAAAAATTAATAGATTTTGGACACAAATATAAGGCCCCAAACGAATCTGACAAATTTAATTTATAATAAATCTAAATAGTAAAGTGTAAAATATTGAGAACTACAAATTTAAGTTTTAAGAATTCTTCAATACCATTCGTTCCCCCGTACAAACAATTGTAGATCCAAAATCGACATAAAATTTGAACTGGTCCAAGCGAGCAATCCCTTACAATTTCTGCAGCGACTAAAATCATGAGCCATCTTACCGCCCTTGATGCCGCTATTGATATTTTGAAAATAGCTCTGTCGCCTTGTTATGGGCCGCTTCAAAAGCCATCCAGTTTACCTGGGTATCTACACGTTTAGAAGTAAAATACGAGAGCATTTTCTCCGTGGGCATATTGCCCGTAAGCTCATCCTTGGCCATGGGACAGCCACCAAACCCTTGAATGGCACCATCGAACCTACGGCAACCGGACCCGTATGCAGCGTTTACTTTTTCATGCCACTCTGTAGGGGTGGTATGGAGATGGGCACCGAACTCGATCCCCGGGTATTTGGGTATCAGATGCGAAAATAGGTACTCTATATCTTCCGCGGTCGAAGTCCCTACCGTATCCGAAAGGGAAAGGATCTTTGCGCCCATATCGGCTAATTTTTCGGTCCATGCACCCACGATTTCCACGTTCCACGGATCGCCATAGGGATTCCCAAAACCCATGGAAATATAAGTGACAACCTCTTTGTCGGCAGCGTTTGCCAAGTCTAGGATTTCCTGTAACGTTTCAACGGATTGTGAAATAGTCTTGTGGGTGTTGCGCATTTGGAAATTCTCCGAAATAGAAAATGGGTAACCCAAATAATCGATATTTTTATGGGAACAGGCATCTACCGCGCCCCGTACGTTGGCTACGATAGCTAATAATTTACTGTTGGTTTTGGACAGATCCAGTCCAGCCAGGACTTCCGCCGTGTTTTGCATTTGGGGAATCGCCTTTGGGGATACAAAACTTCCAAAATCGATGGTATCAAAACCGCAGCCCAACAATGCCTGTAGATAATGTACCTTTTTGTCCGTGGGAATGAAGGTTTTTATACCCTGCATGGCATCCCTGGGACATTCTATGATCTTGACCTTATCGGACATGGAGATTGGATTAGTCACTATGGACCCTCTTGGGTCCAATCCCAAAAATACCATTAATTATCCAAAAAAAGTATATATACAGCAATCCCTACTAACACTGTGATTTGTACCCATTTGAGTATTCCGGTCGCTTTGGAATGTTTAGATAGATAGTTGGCAAGGCTACCCGAAAAATAGGCAATCCCACAAAAAACAACGAAAGCTATAGCCATAAACAGTAGACCCAATGCATAAAACTGAATTATGACATTTAGAAACGAACTGAACAAAAAAGTAGGAAAAAAAGCCAAAAAGAAAAGCGTGACTTTGGGGTTGAGAACATTCATTACAAATCCCCGTCCAAATAACTTCCAAAAGCCCTTTCTAGGGCCTATTCCTTTTGCAAGGTCTAAAGAAAAATCACTTTTGTATACCTGGAATGCCAGATAAAAAAGGTACAGCGCCCCTAGAAATTTGATCGTAAAGAAAAGATTGGGGTTGTTTTTTATTAGGATCGACACGCCGAAGGCCATCAAGGTGGTATGTACCAAGCAACCGGAAACAAGGCCTGCGGCCGTGACATAGCCATATTTTTTACCGTAGACCATACTCTGCGTCAGCACATATATATTGTCCGGTCCCGGCGATAGGGCCAAGGCCGTTGTTGCAATTACAAAGGCAATTATGATGTTGTAGTCCATTATATGTCACATTTGGCTTAACTCAACACTAGGGTATTCTCTCTGGTTGCTTGATTGTTCCGTACTTTAAACCGGTAAAATACAAATTACCTGAAATTAAAATCAATTTTATATCTTCACTCAAAAAATTTATGAAAACAACCGCATTGACGAACTGTGCCATTATTTGCGTCCTCTCCTTGGGTCTTATGTCCCATTCTGTGGAGCCTTGTAAAAATAGCAATGAAAATTTAACGGGGAAAAAACAAAACAGTCTTCTACGCCATGTGGTACTTTTTAAATTTAAGGATGGAGCGTCCGAAGATAAAATTAAAGCAATTGAAGATGCATTTAAGGCGTTGCCATCCAAAATTCCACAAATCGCCTCGTTGGAATGGGGCTTGAACAACAGCCCTGAAGGATTAAACAAAGGGTTTACACATTGCTATTTTTTAACCTTCAAAAGTGAAGCTGATCGGGCAATATATCTCCCACATCCGGACCATAAGGCCTTTGGAAAATTGTTGGGACCCTATTTGGAAGATGTCCTCGTAGTAGATTATTGGAGCCGGGAGTAATGTATCTGCATCCCATGGATACCGATATCTTACTTTCTAAAGGATCGATTCTTGAAACCAACCATCCCAAGGGAAAGGCATTTGGGCCTATGTAGTTCCCGAATAAGCATAGGTGAATAAATCTCAAAAGACTACCTGACCCTGACCGATATCATTTAGCTACTCCATAAAAATGGATAGTTTTGTATACTTAATTTAAACATTTCCTGACAATGAGATCTATTCTATATGCCACAGACCTTACCGAACAGTCGATACCTGCATTACGCTATGCCTACGACTTAAGCATTAGTTTGGGCACAGACCTTGTCGTTTTCCATTCGCACGAAATTCCACCGATAAGGCTCTCGGTTAAACGCCCTATCAAACAATTAGAATATCACCTCATCGCAGAGCAAAAGGAAATAGTGAAATCGTATTGTATCAAACATTTGGGCGAGGAAATAGACCTCGATAAACTGAGGATAGTTGTTGTTTGCGGGGATTCCGTTTTAGACGGCATCATCGGATTATCGAAAGAATTATCCCCAGATCTGGTTCTAATCGGCAGAAAGGGCAAGCACACGGAAAGAGGAATGTTTGCAGGGGATATCGGCCAGGGACTATTGAAAAGGCTGAGCTGCCCGATCATGATCGTTCCCGGCAACATTGAGGCCGCCCCTATCCGTACCATATTGTATGCAACCGACTTTGAAGAAGCTGACATTGCTGCCGTTGAAAGTTTGGCTCCCATTGCAAAGCAGGTTAACGCCAAAATACATTTTATACACGTTACCACGGAAGAGCAGTATGCAAAATCGAACCAGATGGAGTGGTTTAAGGAAATGTTGGCGAAGCGGATAGATTATAAAAACCTTGAGTTTAAGGTTGTTTTCTCGGAAAAAATAGAGGAAAAACTAAAGGAATATTCAGAACGTATTAATGCAGATATGATCGCTCTGTTATACCGCGAAGAAAAAGGGTTCTTCCAGAACCTATTCAACAAAAGCTTGGTCATAAAACTAGACGATCAAATCGGTATCCCGTTGATGAGCTTTAGCAAGTGAAATCCTCAATCTGGCGCGTTGCGTTTCTTTTCTGAGCTTTGGAACCCATTAACAAAACACGCCCTATTTATTATCTTTAGACATTCATGAGTATAAACTGGATAGTATTGATCATCGGTGGACTCTTTGAAACCGGCTTCGCGATAAGTTTGGGCAAGGCTCAACAAACTTCGGGAAGGGAAATGTGGCTATGGCTGTTCGCTTTTATCGTTTGTGTTAGTATTAGCATGTACCTGCTTTTCAAGGCGATGGGCGGTGAAAAAGCGATCCCCGTCGGCACGGCCTACGCCGTATGGGGCGCAATTGGCGCCATAGGCACGGTGATAGCAGGTATTATTTTTTTTAAGGAACCCGTGACTTTCTGGCGGATGTTCTTCCTTTCTACCTTGGTCATTTCCGTAATTGGATTGCAGACCGTAAGCAATCACGGATAGTACATTACTTCGTCCAAATCGCTGGTTATATACACTTCACTACCTGCCTTAGCTTTTCGGTTACATCGGTCGCCAATTGCTCTAACTTGGGATTTTTGATGGCCATCATCGAGGCAATGGGGTTAACAGCGGCCACTTCTACCTTGTTTTCTTCCCTTTCTTGGACGATAACGTTACAGGGCAACATGGTCCCTACTTTGTCCTCGGCCTGAAGTGCCTTATGGGCGTACCCGGGATTACAGGCTCCGAGAATGGTATATTTTTTAAAATCGACATCCAGTTTATTCTTTAAGGTGGTCTTGATATCTATTTCTGTCAACACGCCAAACCCTTCTTTCTTGAGCTCGTCCTTTACTTTTGGTACCACCTCATCAAAGGTGCCTGCTACTGTTTTACTGATATAATATTCCATAACTTTTGTTTTAGGGATTAACTTTACTTGATAAAGTGGTTTAAACTTTTTCTTTTCCACCTTAGAGATCGACATTTGTTTGATCAACCATATAGTTTCTATTTGGTATTTAGTTACGAAGCTATCGAAGCATTGGAAAAAAGCTCCTCGAAGCTCATTTTTAAGAATATATTCGGGCCTTGTAAATTTTAAAAAAGATTTTGTTCGACCCAGTTGTTGAAGGTACCTCCCAGTTTCTGGAAATAATATGACTACGGTCATGTGAACCTCATTTTTACTACATTATTGAACACAACAAACCCCGCTGACTGACCATTATCATGGCAAGGGTCGCATAAGTACCTTATTTTAGTGTCAATAGCTTTAATATTTAAAGTATGGACAAAAGGATTTTATTGCCCACCGATTTCTCAAAGACCGCCCGGAACGCCATACGTTATGCATTGGATCTCTACGCCGACCGAAAATGTAGTTTTCATTTTCTGAACGTGTACCAAGTAGATAGCTATGCCATAACGGGTTCGACCTATAGGCCGGAAGAAGGCCAGCGCTCGTATGAGATTGAGAAACGGAAATCGGAGGAGAGGTTGGAGCAATTAATGAAGGACCTTCGCCCCTATTCCAATATCGACAAGCACACCTTCCATTCCATCACCACATATAATTCCTTATTGGAAGCGGCAAAGGAGGTCATAGCGCAAAAGGACATCGATATCGTGGTCATGGGAACCAAGGGAATTACCGGTTCCAGAACGGCTATATTTGGTACCAACGCCATCAACCTAATGGAAAATGTAACGGAATGTCCGGTGTTGGCCATTCCGGAAAATGCAACATTTGGAGACCCTAAAGAAATTGTTTTTCCCACGGATTACAAAATCCCATTTAAACGCAGGGAACTTAAATACCTCGTCAATATTGCCAAAAAGTACGGTGCTTATATCCGGGTGCTCCACATTAAGCGGTCTAAATACCCCAAGCCCCCCCAACAACGCAACCAAGGACTGCTGAAAGACCTTTTTAAGGATGTCGGGCATAGTTTTCACGAATTGGAAGGCATAAGTGTACACACGGGCATCAATGCCTTTATCGATAGTCGAGGCAGCGACATGGTAGCCTTTATTAACCAAAAGCGCGGCTTTTTCACAAAGATATTATCCAGATCTTTGGCAAAGGAACTCGGGTGCTATAGCAAGGTACCGGTCTTGGTCCTAAAGAATCGAATATAAAAAATAAAGGGTCCCTCCAATAGTTCATTATGAAATGGGACACCCTGATCGTTGTCGGATACGAGGCACCCAAAATGAAGTTTAGCTGGACTAAATGGATGTTTTGGCAACCAAGTAGTCTAAAAAAAGAACAGGTTGACAATTATATTGAGTTTCCAGGGAGACCCTAAAGTTTAACCTTCGTAATTCCATATCAGAATAACATTGGAAAGCGAACAAATTTATATAGATATGAAAGATAATCAAACAATGTCCGAAAGGACCCAGAAAATGAAGAAATTGTATTGGCACGTGCAACATTGGAAATCGGACTTGCAATTTATGGAAGACGAAACCAATTTTGTCGAACAGTTGCTTAACTCAGACATTTTTAAGCCCAATATGCCAAATCAGTTTGAGCGAATGCAGGACTATCTGGGGCGATTGGACGAATTCAAGGAACGCAAAACAAGACTTGGAAAAGTAATTTTAAAACACGAAAACCGTCTAGGCAGCCTTCTGGAACGCTATGATGATGACGCACTAAAAACTAGTATCTTTCTCAGGCAGGACGATCTGGAAATGGAAGTTCTCAGTTGCACCGACGATTTTAAAAATCTAAAGGCCGAAATCTTTAACTATGTCGGTGGGACGCTGAAAAAGAGAATAGCGGATACCTCATAACACCCATATAAGAATGACTGCACAACATGTCTTGAGTTTTTGCCTGTACGGATGCCACTTCATTGGCCGTTAAGGATGCTTCACCTGTCAAATATGATGTTTCACCTAGAAAGCTCCATTTTCAGGAGCAAAGCAGCCTTATATTTGCTCGAGTAAGTCGAAATAAAAAAACAATAAAAGATAAAAATCATGAAAAAAATAAGTTCATTTATAGGTATAGGATTATTAAGTGCTGTATTGATGTCATTTTCCAAGGTCCACGAATGTGGTCCAAATGCTGAAGATTTAAAGGTCGGGGACATCTCTGTCGTCGAGATCGAGGAAGAGATTGATCTGGGCTTTAATTCGGCGCGGTATTTACCCGTCGGATTTAATCCATACAAAGGAATGATATTGAATTTGAACGATATTGTTATCCTTGGGGAAGAGCAAGAAATTGATTTGGGCTTTGACACTGCCCAATATTTGCCCGACGGATTTAATGTCTGCGGTGACATCGAAGGAAACAGCGATGAAATTGATACCGTTGGAGAAGAAGGGAAGAGTATCTTGGAATTCAATGAGGAGGATTATCTTCCCGAAAATTTTATTTCCAACGCTAAATAGGTCGGGATAATCCGACGATAACTACGTTTGTAGTAACCCAAAATAAAAAAGCCCGTGGTTTGCGGGACTATAAAATATTTTGTGTTTTCGCTCTTAGATAGTTGAAAAAATGATTTTGAAATTCATAGGCAAAAAATTTACCTTTAAATTTTTATCT
>JAIRBC010000001.1 GCA_022008415.1 Cerina litoralis | reverse complement strand
GTAGAGTGCAGGCACCAGAACAACCTTACCTTGTGGCCCAAGTAGTGGTAGATAAAATGTCCGAATTCCCAAACGATGTAGCCGTAGATAAACCAATACCAGGTGGGTTCGGTGTGGAGGATCGCGTATTTTTCGAACACCCCGATGATGAGGACCACCATGGCGATGGCGATAAACCTACCGATGACCCGGTTAAAAATGTAGATCAGAAAATTGACTTTGTAAACTTTGGTCTGGGGCTTTTTGTAGATCATTCCCAGTATAAACTCCAGGAGGATAAGCAAGGGAATTATGGGCCGGACCATGGCTACAATGCCATCGTAGGTCCTTAAAGCACCGTAATTTCCCGAGGTAAGGATCTCCCAGGCCTGTTCAATACCGAGAAAGCCGATAACCTCCCTGTAGAGGGTTTCCAAAATTTCCATGACGCTATTGTTGGTTTGGTTGTCCTTCCTGAAGGAGGGACGGTTTCCCAAAGATATCGAAAATTTTCAGGAAATTTTCATTGTTCGATGATCATTCCTGCCTAAGTAATCCTCTTTTTGATGACTCCACCAAGGTATCCCGATGGGAACAAACGGGATTCGAGGAGCCCGGGGAAGGCCGGGGATAAGACTAGCTTTTCCCCAAACAAAAAAGACCCCAAAGGCCTGTGCCATTTTTGGCATCTAAAACCTTTGGGCCTAAAATGCTATGCCCTCTGGTATAGATATCTAATCGCCAGTTCCGAGATCTACACTAGAATCCAGTTTTACCTCCCAAGAACATCCGGGGAAATATCCTGGGGCCGTTTCCCGTATTTCCGGGTATCGGCACTGGTGAGAGTCCGGAAATCGTCCGCCTTTGCCATCCCTTTAAAAACTGCCAGCGGCTCGTCGTGAAGACTGGTGAGTCTACGGGTCTCGCTGTTGATCCAGCCTCCCATCATCTCGCCATACGCCAAGTTCTGGCCTTGGGGGCCATAAAAATTGTGATGGAACTCAAACAGGGTGCCATTGGCGCTCATCCCCTTAAATTCTACCGATACCGTAACGGGCGTGCCCGGCAGCACCTCTCTAAAATAGTAGATATGCTCGTGAAAAACGACGGGGCCCAGCTTGTGTTCCACCATCATTTTGTGGGTAAGGCCACTGTCTAGAAAAAGGGACATACGGGTATGGGCCATATAATTGATATAGGCCGAATTGGCCAAATGCCGATTGGCATCCATATCGCCCCACCGGACTTCGAACTGCTTTGTGTACATGGCTTCCTGTTTAAGTACTAGTTTATTATGCACGCATAGCAAAAATACCATAGATTTGCGTAGATATGAAATTCAACCCAAAAAAATAATTCCTAAATTTAGCAGATGAGCCAGAAACCAACCTTTATAAAAGAGCTTTCCCTTCCCGTCATAGCCGCCCCCATGTTTTTGATCTCGGGACCCGAACTTGTCATTACCAGTTGTAAACAAGGGATCGTGGGCACCTTTCCCGCCCTGAACCAGCGTACCAGCGAGGGTTTTGAGGAATGGCTGACACAGATCAAGACCGAACTCCAAAATTTTGAAAAGGAAACGGGCAAAAAACCGGCTCCTTTTGGGGTAAACCTCATCGTACACCCCACAAATCCACGTTTGGAGGCTGATCTAAAACTGTGTATAAAACACCAGGTACCACTGATCATCACTTCCCTAGGGGCAGTGTCGCAGGTGGTAGAGGCCATCCACAGCTACGGCGGACTCGTTTTTCACGATATCATCAAGAAGAGACACGCCGAAAAGGCCGCGGAAGCTGGCGTTGACGGACTCATTCTCGTCGCCTCCGGTGCGGGAGGCCACGCGGGTACCATCAACCCGATGAGCCTAGTGGAGGAGATTAAAAAATTCTACCACAAGACCATTATCCTGTCCGGCTGTATCAGTACGGGGAGGGACATCGCCTCCGCCATGCAAATGGGCGCCGACCTGGCCTACATGGGCACCCGATTTATCAACACTGAGGAAAGCAAGGCAACGGAAGCGTATCGGCAAATGATTATCGATGCAGGTACCAATGACGTAATTTATACCGCGGCGGTATCGGGGGTACACGCCAATTTCTTGGCAGATAGTCTCAAAGCGGCCGGCATTACCGAGGAAGACCTAAAAAAGGATGTAAAGATCAATTTTGGCAAGGAACTGAATACGGAGGCCAAGGCCTGGAAGACCATTTGGTCCGCCGGACAAGGGGTCACCATGATAGACGATGTGCTTTCGGTAGAGGACCTGGTCAACCGGCTCAAAAAAGAATTTAAGTCGGCCATAACAGAGCAAACGAAATTGTTGGAGACCTACCCGAAGTAGGTGAAGGGTGAAGGGTTACTTAGTAAATTTCCCCAATAGCACAATAACTTAATAACCTAGTGACCAAAATGGTTATAGAACCTAAAAATATGCCTCCTCTTGAAAAACTTAACCACAACTAAAGATTGGATCCTCTAAATGCCGATAGTCCCATCAGAATACAATCCTCCATTTCTCTTTAAGAACGGGCATATTTCTACTATCTATCACGGGCTGTTCCGGAAGGTAGACGGACTTGTGCAACAGCGGGAACGGCTGTCGTTATCGGATGGGGATTTTTTGGACCTGGACTGGAGCTTCGCCGAAAAACAAACCCGGAAAGTAGCGATCTTGCTCCACGGTCTGGAGGGGGACGCCAGGCGTCCCTATATCGCAGGGGTAGCCAAACTGTTCATCTGTGCCGGACTAGACGCATGTGCCGTTAACTACAGAGGGTGCAGCGGAGAGACCAACAGACTGTTCCGATCCTACCATTCCGGGGCAACCGAGGATTTGGCGGCCGTAGTGGAACACATCTTGGAAACCAAAAAATACGACAAAATTTACCTTACCGGTTTTAGCCTTGGGGGCAACATGGCCCTTAAATATTTGGGAGAAGAACGGAGCATCCCGAAGGAAATAGGAGGCGCGGTCGGCATCTCTGTGCCCTGTGACCTTTATGACAGTTTAAAACAACTGTCCCAACCCATAAATTTTCCCTATGCCCTTAGGTTTAGAAAAAAACTCGTATCTAAGCTCAAAGCTAAACAAATGCTGTTTCCCCAACTTATTTCGGATAGCGATATCGAAAAAATTAGGACCTTAAAGGATTTTGATGATATCTATACCAGTAGGGCACACGGTTTTATGAATGCCCTGGATTACTATCGAAAGTGCAGCTGTAAACAGTTCCTGCCCCGCATAGACAGGCCGGTATTGATCCTCAACGCACAAAACGATTCCTTTCTGGGCCAGGAATGCTACCCCAAAAAGGAGACCCGTGAAAACCCGAACTTATACTTGGAAATTCCTTCTTTTGGGGGACATGTAGGTTACCATGGCCCTAAAAATATTACCTATGCCGAAAAAAAAGCATTAAAATTCCTGCAAGAGTTGAATTAAATTATTAGGAATTCATAACTTAGTGCCCCGAAATTCATTTTTGTTTCAATTCTCTTTCTTTTGAACAATCAAGAATTAAAAAATCCAATCCTATGAAACGAGCATTAATAAATTTTAAAAGTTTATTCACCAAAGTGGATGTTCAAAATTCTTAATGCGGGTGCGTAGCGGTTACATGGGTTCTCGGTTTTTTATTTAATTTATCATCTAATAATTACAAAAATTTAAACGTATGAAAAAATTATTCGCCTTTATGGTCCTTGGCGGACTGATTATTGGTTGTGGTGACAAAAAAGAAAAAAAAGACAGTTTTGAAGTAACCCGTCCCAAAAAAGAGGTGAAAGAAGCGAAGGCACAGCCCGTTGGAGTGCCGGTAGACATGAACAACAAAGGGGTAGGGCCCATTAAATCGGTAAAATTCGATGCCGAAATAAACAAAGACCTGGCGGCCAAGGGAGAGAAGACCTTTTCTACCATCTGTGTGGCCTGCCACATGCCGGACCAAAAGCTTATAGGCCCCGCCTTAAAAGGTATATATGACCGAAGAAGCCCAGAATGGGTGATGAACATGATCTTGGTGCCAGATCAGATGATCAAAGAAGATCCAATCGCCAAAGCCTTGGTCGCAGAAAACAACAACGCGATCATGATCAACCAAAATCTTTCTGAAGAAGATGCCCGTGCAGTAGCGGAGTATCTAAGGACATTCTAGTTCTGGTGACAATAACTTTATCTGCGTTTGTTCAATGGACCTAAATTGAACAAACGCTTTTTTTTATTTATAACCCTACCTCAACTACCGGATAAAAAATGAACAGCAACAAGCAAAAGGCCATAAAAACCGCGTACCTGAGCATTTTTGGCAACGCCCTGCTTGCTCTGATCAAGGGTGTAACCGGGGTTTTTGGAAATTCCTATGCCCTTATCGCTGATGCCATTGAATCTACCACCGACGTGTTTTCCTCCCTCTTGGTTCTCTTCGGATTAAAATACGCCACCAAGCCTCCAGATGAAAACCATCCTTACGGCCACGGACGGGCGGAACCTTTGGTGACCTTTGCCGTGGTCGGGTTCCTGGTCATTTCGGCGACCATTATTGCCTATGAAAGTATCCAACATATAAGAACCCCCCACCAGGTACCTGAAAAATATACCTTAATCGTATTGGGTGCCGTTGTTGTCCTAAAGGAGCTCTTCTATCGTGTTGTTTCAAAAAAAGGGAAGGAGACCAAAAGCACCTCCTTAAAGGCCGATGCCTGGCACCACAGAAGCGATGCCATTACCTCTTTGATGGCCTTTATAGGGATATCCATTGCCATTTATATGGGCAAGGGGTATGAGGCCGCCGATGATTGGGCGGCACTCTTGGCCTCGGGCATCATCGTTTACAACGCCTATCTTATTTTTAGACCTGCCCTGGGAGAAATTATGGACGAACATGTATACGATGACCTGGTGTCGCAAATAAGGGATATCGCCATAACCGTGGACGGGGTTATCGATACCGAAAAGTGCCACGTCCGCAAATCAGGACTTTCCTATCACGTAGATCTTCACCTGATCGTCAACGGAGGTATTACGGTAGTCCAGGGCCACGCGATAGCACACCGCCTTAAAAATGAGCTCATCCTTCAACTCCCCGAAATTTCGGACGTCCTTATCCATGTAGAGCCCGGTAGGTAATGTTTTCCTTAGAATTGCGTTTGTCGTCCTAAACGCAAAAAGTTTAACTCCGGTCATAAAATACGCCGGGTTTTAACATATTGTGATTTTGTTTATTTTTGATACAGCACATCTCAATTTTAACGTGTCTTTCAAACAACCCACCATGAAAAAACTACTCGTCATTTTAATCTTATCGGTCGTCTGTACTTTTTACTCCCGTGCCCAGAACAATGGAAAATACAATGGCCTGAATCCAAATATCGGCAACATCTTTCTACTATCCGATGCAAAGACCAGGTCCATAAGCCCCGAAAACTTTACGGGAGCACCGGGAAAAGGCGGTATGGCAATACCTGGCAACGGAACCGGAAGCAATGCCGCCCGGGATCTGGGGCAGGGATGGAAGGTGAGCCCCTCTGTTAAAATAGCACCCGGGCAAACCTTTACCATGGCCGAAATAAACGAAGAAGGAGCAATACAACACATGTGGCTTACCCCTACGGGGAATTGGCGCTATTCTATCTTGCGCATTTATTGGGACGATGAAAAAAAACCCTCGGTCGAAGTTCCCGTAGGGGATTTCTTCGGTATGGGCTGGGGAGAATACGCTCCCCTGAACTCCATTCCCGTAACGGTAAATCCGGGCAGTGCATTTAACTCCTATTGGCCCATGCCCTTCCGAAAAAAATGCAAGATCACTATGGAGAACATCGGGGAAAAGGAAATGTACCTCTACTATCAGATCGATTATACGTTGACCGACGTTCCCAAGGATGCCGCCTATTTTCACGCCCAGTTTAGGAGGAGCAATCCTACGAAAGGCTCGTTGTACACCCTGGTAGATGGCATAAGGGGCAAAGGCCAGTATGTGGGGACCTACATGGCCTGGCAGGTGAACAACAAGGGATGGTGGGGCGAAGGGGAGATAAAATTCTTTATGGACGGGGACAAGGAATTCCCCACCATCAACGGAACGGGGACGGAGGACTACTTTTTGGGATCCTATAACTTCGAGAACAAAAAGACCCACGAATACGAGGAGTTTTCCACGGCGTATTCCGGGTTACACCAGGTTATACGCCCGGACGGGCTTTACAATTCCCAACAGCGCTTTGGTCTATATCGCTGGCATATCCAAGATCCCATACGGTTCGAGAAATCGTTGAGGGTAACCATTCAGGACTTGGGCTGGAGGAGCGGAGGCCGTTACCTTCCCCAAAAATCGGATATCAGCTCCGTAACGTACTGGTACCAAACGGAACCCCACGCCCCGTTTCCCAAGCTGCCTTCCAAGGACGAACTGGAAGTTAATTAGTGGCCGGTTATAGGTTATAAAGGGCATAAGATCCAAGGTGAAGGGGCAAGGATAAATCTGCAATAGCTTAACAATAACATGGGCAATGAAAAACAACCTAAATTATCTCCTCCTCGGAATGCTTTTACTCGTTGGCTGCGGTCAGCAGACCAAAAAAGATAAAAAAATGGAAGAACCTTCTCACGGAAAAGGCAGCCTGGGCCATGACCGGGAATTCCTGGAAAACAAGGACAAAGATCTGGTAATCCTAAAAAGCGAAAGTGCCGTGGTCCTGGTCTCCCCAAAATACCAGGCCAAGGTCTTTACTTCCTCGGCATCGGGAGATAAGGGCAAGAGTTTGGGCTGGATCAACTACAAGGCGTTCCTCGGGGACCTGGATCCCCACATGAACGCGTATGGAGGGGAAAATAGGTTCTGGCTGGGGCCCGAAGGAGGCAAGTTCTCCCTTTTCTTTTCACAGGGACAAGAAATGACCTTTGACCATTGGAAAACGCCTCCGCCCATAGATTCCGAAAGTTGGAAGGTGACGGATAAGAGCGCTACGGGAGTACGTATGGAAAAGGAGATGTCCTTGCGGAACTACGCGTATACACAGTTGGAAATTAAGGCCGTGCGGAACGTTCAGATCTTGGATGCCCAACAAATAGAAAATCTTTTGCAGATCGATCTTGGGCAACTGAAATTCGTAGGATACAAAACCAGCAATGAGATCGTCAACACCGGTCAGAATCCTTGGACCGAGAAAACCGGTGCTCCTTGTATCTGGATGCTAGATATGTTCCCGCCCTCGGATAGGACCACCATCGTAATCCCCTACCGAGAAGACGCTAAGGGAAAAATTGCCACGACCGATTATTTTGGGGAAATCCCCGAAGATAGGATCGTATATGCAGACAACACCATTTTCTTTAAGGCGGATGGAAAATATCGGGGAAAGCTGGGCGTACCCCCGCAAAGGGCCAAAAACGTAGCGGGGAGTTATGACCCTACTGACCAACTGCTGACCATTACCCTATTTGATCTGGAACGGAATGCGGTGTACCTAAACCAGGAATGGACACCGGACAAGGATCCCTTTACTGGGGACGCCATCAACGCCTATAACGACGGTCCTTTGGAGGACGGCTCACAGATGGGGCCCTTTTTTGAGATCGAGAGCGTATCGCCCGCCGCCTTTTTAAAGCCGGGAGAAAAAATGGTCCACGACCACAGTGTCTTTCACTTCATTGGAAACGAAGACCAATTGGACGCAATTGCCATAAAGGTTCTCGGGGTAGGAATAGGGACCATCCTCAAAAAATCCTAGTGTCCCCTGTTACACTATATCTTGTCCACGGCCACTTTATAGGTTGGGTCTTCAAGAACGTTTACGTCGATGATCTCATCCGCGTTTTTTAGCAGGCGTTTGCAATCCCTGCTCAGATGTTTTAGATGGACTTTTTTGCCCACCTTTAAATAGCGTTCCGTAATCTTGTTCAAGGCTTCAATGGCCGACATATCGGCCACCCTGCTCTCCCGAAAATCGATAACCACCTCGTCGGGGTCATTGAGCACGTCAAATTTTTCGTTAAAGGTACTTACCGATCCAAAAAACAAGGGACCGTAAATTTCGTAGTGCTTAACCCCGTTTTCATCCACGTGTTTTCTGGCACGGATGCGTTTGGCATTGTCCCATGAAAATACCAAAGCGGAAATTATGACCCCGACCAATACCGCCAGAGCCAAATTATGCAGGAAGATAGTAACCAAGGTCACCAATACCATGACCAGTACGTCCGACTTTGGCATCTTGTTGAACGTTCTAAGGCTGGCCCATTCGAACGTACCGATAGCCACCATAATCATCAGGCCGGTAAGCGCCGCCATCGGTACCCTTTCTATTAAACTGGCGCCAAACATAATAAAGACCAACAGCATTACGGCCGCCACAATTCCCGATAGCCTGGCCCGGGCCCCGTTAGAGGTATTGATCAAACTTTGCCCGATCATGGCGCAACCACCCATTCCGGAAAACAAACCCGACAATATATTAGCGGTGCCTTGGGCCACCGCCTCCTTGTTACCACGTCCCCGAGTCTCCGTAATTTCGTCGATAATGTTCAAGGTAAGCAGACTCTCTATAAGCCCAACTCCAGCTACGATTACCGCATACGGAAATATAATTTCCAAGGTCTCAAAGCTCCATGGAATATTTGGGATATGAAAAGGTGGGAATCCTCCTTTTATAGAGGCAATGTCCCCGATCGTCCTGGTATCGATGTTAAAGAACACAACGATTCCGAACACCAAAAGAATGGCCGCCAAAGAAGCGGGAAAAGCCTTGGTGACTTTGGGAAGTCCCCAAATTACAAACATGGTAACCCCGACCAAGGCTAATAGAATATACATGGGGGTACCGGACAACCAATTCCCATCGGCACCTTTAAACTGCACCAATTGCGACATAAAGATGACGATCGCCAATCCGTTTACAAAGCCAAAAATAACGGGTTGGGGCACTAACCGCATCAATTTTCCCAACTTTAGAAAACCCGCTGCCATTTGAATGATCCCCGCCAGGACCACCGCAGCGAATACATATTCTACCCCGTGCGATTTTGCCAAGGTTACGATGACCACAGCAATTGCCCCGGTGGCCCCTGAGATCATCCCGGGTCGGCCGCCTAAGATAGAGGTCACCAACCCCATGACGAACGCCGCATAAAGACCTGTCAATGGGGAGAGGCCGGCAATGATGGAAAACGCAATGGCCTCGGGGACCAACGCCAAGGCCACGGTAAGACCGGATAAGACTTCGGTTTTGTAGTTTACCTTTTGGGAAAAATCAAATAGATTCAGGTACTTCTTCACGAATTTTATTTTAGGGGCGCAAAAATACCATTTAATTCCTTGCTAGCGCAAGGATTGCCACAAAATGTAGCCCTTGGGAAGAATACAATAAGTAAACTTACCCGCTGCCCAAAAAATAGAATCCATATAAATACGGTGTACTCTAAATAAATCGTTAATTCAATAATTATTCTTAGAGTATTTTAGGAATTTCTTAACTGTATTTTAAGTTTTCTATAATATTCATTTTTTGTGTGCTGTTATAAATTTGATCAACTCTAATAATTCATTTGAAATTCTAATACCAATTTTTCTATGAATAATTTTGACCACCTTCCAAAATCCCTTTTCACAATTTTATTATTTCTCTTAATCCCCTTTACCACATCTGCTAGTAACGGAATTCTCCTTTACACTCCCTATACGGAGATTTCCGTGCCTCCCGGAGAATCCATTGCCTATTCCATCGATGTGGAAAATCATGGGAGCCAATTGAAAGACATCGGCATTTCGCTTTCCGGACTCCCGAAAGACTGGACGTACACCATGAAGGCGGGAGGGTTCGCAGTAAACAGAATATCGGTTCTCCCCGGCGACAAAAAAACAGTAAACCTCGAAGTGACCGTTCCCGCAAAAGTAGACAAGGGTAAATATCGGTTCAAGGTAATCGCCAACCATTACGATGTATTGCCCATTGTAATAGACGTGTCGGAAAAAGGAACCTATAAGACGGAGTTCTTCTGTGAACAGATCAATATGGAAGGTAATTCCAAATCCAGTTTTCAATTTGCGGCCAAATTGAAGAACCAAACCGGTGAAAAACAAATGTATTCCCTTCAGGCAAGAGCTCCCCGGGGATGGAACGTAATCTTTAAGCCCAACTACAAACAGGCGACCGCGGTAGAAATAGGTCCGGGAAAAACCACTAACCTGACCATTGAGGTAACCCCACCGGTAATTGTAGCTGCGGGGACCTACAAGATTCAAGTGCAAGCGATAAACAATGGCAGCGAGGCCCATTTGCCGTTAGAGGTCGTAATAACGGGCACTTATGATATGGAACTGACTACCCCTACAGGTCTCTTGAGCTCCAAGATTACTGCGGGTGATGAAAAAAATCTGGAACTTATGCTGGTAAACACCGGAACCAGCGAGCTAAACAATGTAGTTTTCTCGACGGCCAAACCCAAAGACTGGGAAATTTCTATAAAGCCCGATACCATCGCACAAATTAAACCCGGTGCAAGTGCTAAGGTCGTGGCTGTCATAAAAGCAGCCGACAAGTCGGTGCCGGGTGACTATATCTCCAAAATTACGGCAAGTACTCCCGAAGCCAAATCCCTTGCCTCCTTTAGGATTTCCGTTAAAACTCCTATGCTCTGGGGATGGCTCGGAATCCTTATCGTAATGGGTACGCTTTACGGGATCTATCACCTTATCCAAAAATACGGCCGAAGGTAACCATGGAACAGATGATAGCCGTAAAAGCCCTGACCAAGAAATATGGTGATCTTACTGCCGTAGATGGGTTAACACTCTCCATTGGGAAGGGGGAAATCTTTGGCCTATTGGGACCCAACGGAGCAGGCAAATCTACCACCATCCTTATGTTGCTAGGCCTTACCGAAATAGATTCTGGCAGTGCCAAGGTTTGTGGTATCGATCCTATGCGCAATCCTATCGAGGTGAAAAAACGGGTTGGGTATCTGCCGGAAGATGTCGGGTTTTACAACGATCTTACCGGATTGCAGAATCTTCTGTTCACCGCTAAGCTCAACAATATACCTAAGGATCAGGCCAAACAGGAGGCCCTGAGAATCTTAGACGAGGTGGGCCTTTTGGCGGAAAAGGACAAGATGGTAGGAAAATATTCCAAGGGGATGCGCCAGCGGCTAGGTCTGGCCGATGTACTGGTTAAAAAGCCCGAGGTTGTCATCATGGACGAACCAACGCAAGGGCTAGATCCCGTAGGCATGAAAAAATTTCTGCAGCTCATCGTACGCCTTAGCAGAACGGACGGAATTACGGTCCTTTTCTCTTCCCACCACCTGCACCAGGTACAACAGGTATGTGATCGGGTAGGAATCTTTGTCAAGGGAAAGTTGTTGGCGGAGGGAAATATAAGTTCCCTAGCCGAACAACTGTTCTCCAAAAATACCTTTACAACCGAAGTCGGAATCGTTCCCCCCAAAAAAAAACGGCCGCAAAAGCCAGTTTCCACCGCTACCTTAAAACTAAAAATGGAAGAGGTCTTAGGGGTGGCCCGGACAGTATTCAAGGACTGTGACATTAAGGTGGAATCTAGTCGCGATGTCGCCCCAGAATTGTCGAGCCTCGTGGTAAATTCGGGATACGGCCTCTCCTATCTCCACAAAAAGAAATATGGACTGGATGATATTTACGATCAATATTTTCAAGATGAAATAAATACCAAATAAAATTAAATCCATGAAAGGTTGATAAACAACTATGAATTATAGACCAAACAAGGTGATGTTCACGAATTTTTTGAAAATAGGGCTTTCCGGACTATCCGAGCGGATAGGGTTTAAAAGATTTTTATACCTAGGGAAGCGGGAAGGACCTAAGAAATTGCCCATGACCCCGTTTTGGGAGATGGTGAGAAAGGAAATCACAGATCACATCCGGAACTGGCGTTTTATCATCCTCTTTGCACTCATCGTTCTTACTTGTGCCGGAACCTTATATACGGCTCTCGTTAACACCCACAAAACCTTCTCTGCAAGCGGAGCAGAAGATGCTTTCTTTTTTCTGCATCTATTCTCTAGCTCTAACGGAACACTGCCCGCTTTCTTTGTTTTTATTGGCTTTCTAGGGCCCTTGTTCGGAATAAGTTTAGGGTTCGACGCCATAAATTCAGAGCAGAACAGGGGAACCCTTAGCCGCATATTGGCCCAACCCATTCCGAGGGATTATGTCTTGACGGCCAAATTTGTAGCGGGAATAGCCGTGATAAGCGTCTTGTTCTACGTTCTTAGTTTTCTTGTGATAGGAGCCGGACTCTTTGCCTTAGGAATACCGCCCACAGCGGAAGAATTTATGCGAATCATGGTCTATACCTTACTGAGTATTGTTTATGTGGGGTTCTGGCTTAGTATTTCCATCTTCTTTTCCGTTCGCTTTAGGCAACCTGCCACCTCGGCCTTGGGGTGTATTGCTGTATGGTTGTTCTTTACGGTTTTTTACCCGTTGATTATTAAGATGGTGGCCAGTGGCGTGGCACCCACCCAAAATGCTTCCCCAAGTGCATTGTACAGGTACGGACAATTGAAATTTTATATGGCGCAGGTAATGCCCAATGAACTGTTCAGCGAGATTACCACAACCATTCTTTCGCCCTCAATACGTAGTTTAGGTCCGCTGACAATGGAACAAATGATGGGAGCCATCCCTGGAAATCTACCCTTGGGACAAAGTTTATTGCTGGTTTGGCCGCAGTTTACGGGATTGGTAGCGATAACGTTGTTGTTCTTTCTGTTTTCCTATGTGTTATTTATGAAAAGGGAAATCCGATCTAGGGCCTAGACCTCATCGTGGTTCACCAATCTTTAAGCCCCAATAGTTTCTTTCCAAGTGGGGATAAAATTGCGGTATCGTATTTGGTTTGCTCCCAGTTTCTTGGATCGCCAGGGAAAGCATAACCTTCGGGGGCTATTCTATTTTTCCAAGACTTAACTCGCCATTCTCTAAGGGGTTCGTTATCCTCCTCCGCCGGCATCATGGAAATATATTGGGCTATGCGTACCTTATCCTTGGATTTATTGGGCCGAATACCGTGGGGTTCCGTACTGTTAAAGATCAAGAGATCACCGGCCTCCATTTTAACCTTGACCAATTTATCCTCCAATCCGGTAATATCGGGCTTAAAACGGTCGCGGTCCGCGGGCTGGGTCAATTTCCATTTATCGTAGTTCCGATACAACCAAGGTATACATTGGAATCCCCCCATATTTTCATCGGTCTGGTCTGCCAAGGCCAACACTCCCTGCACGTTCTGGGGTTTGGTTTCTGGATCGTAGTCCCAATGGATAAATCCCTTTTGTTCAAAACCGGGACGCAATGGAAAATTGAGGTTGGCCCGGTCTATGGTAACCCATAGTTTTTCGGTACCCCACACATCCACAAAGGCATCGTAGACGCGTTTCACTTGCCGATTGTCCCATAACAATTGATGGTTGTATACCTCAACCATTCCAGTACCCGTGAGTTCCTTCATCTGCATCTCCGCCCGTGGCGGGGCGTACCAGGTTTCAGGATCATTGGGATCCTTTTCTTCGAACTCCCATAAGAAATCTGCCGTGGCCCCAACCTGATCCTTGGGGACTACATTTTTTATGACGATATACCCGTTTTCCCTCCAAAAGGCCCAATCTTCTTCGCTCAAGACCCGTAATGGCTCGCCGTTGGACCGGTCGTTCAATTTTTGTTTGCTACTCGTCGCCGTGGACGGATTCCCCGGGATATCCTTGTGGTCGGAATTGGGCATCTTGGTTTGCATGGTCTGAGAATTTGACCCCCTTAAGTTAATAAAAAAATCTGGATGGCAAGACAACAAAAAAACCGCCCCAAGCTTTAAGCCCAGAGCGGTCCCTAACTAAATAACCACCAAAAAAATCTTTATATCCGTTGTTTCGGGCAATACCCGATTTTTTCAATTTTTACCACACCCCCCAAGGTTCTCCATCAATCTTTAACAATAACGCATACCCACTGGAAACATTGTCCTTGTAATGATAAACCCGAGTTAAAATTGGATGCATTTCCTCGAATAATTTTTAACAGCATTGAGTATCAGCCTCCTATAATCCGCTGCTTCCCTGTTTTTTATTTACTTTTGAATATCAAATTGTTTCCATGGAAAGAGAATTAAAATTCACGGTTTTAGGGGGCGGTAGCTGGGCTACGGCCATCGTAAAGATGCTTTCGGAAAATCAGGAAAGGACTACTTGGTATATGCGGAACACCGAGGCTCTGGAACATATTGGAACCCAAGGGCACAACCCCAATTATTTGAGTTCGGTGGAATTTGATCCGGATCAATTGGAGTTGACGGATAATATGGATACCGCGGTTTCCAATTCCGATATCCTGATCTTTGCCATCCCGTCTGCGTTTTTAAAATCCGAATTGGATAAACTTACCGTTCCCATCCGGGACAAGATCATCTTTTCGGCCATTAAGGGCATCGTTCCCGAAACCGGCTTGATCGTCGGGGAACATTTCCATAAGAATTACGACATCCCTATTGAAAACATCGGGGTAATTACCGGACCTTGTCATGCAGAGGAAGTAGCCTTGGAACGCTTGTCATACCTTACCCTTGCCTGTGCGGATACCCATAAAGCGGAACTGCTGGCCAAAAATCTGAGGAGCGACTATATAAGGACCAAAATTACGGATGACATTATTGGAACGGAATACGCCGCCATGCTAAAAAACGTATACGCCATTGCCGTAGGCATGGCCCATGGCCTCGGATATGGCGACAATTTTCAAAGTGTGCTGATGAGCAATTCCATTCGCGAAATGAAACGCTTTATTAAGCGGGTACACAAAATGAAACGAAACATCAACGATTCGGCCTATCTAGGCGATCTCTTGGTGACGGGATACTCTGTCTTTAGCCGTAACCGGATGTTCGGCAATATGATCGGTAAGGGATATACCGTAAAAAGTGCCATGATGGAAATGAGTATGATAGCAGAGGGCTACTATGCCGCCAAAAGTGCCCATTTGATCAGCACCAAATTTGAGAAGGAGACAAAAACACCAATTTTGTACGCCGTCTATGAGATTCTTTACGAGGCTAAAAATCCCAAGAAAACGTTTCAGAAATTAACCGAAAAGCTAGATTAGGGAATGTCTCCCCCCGAATTCATGGCAGCGGTCCCGATCTTTGATTTGGACACCTTGAAGATCCTGCCGCACGCTTCCGAAGATGGAAAAGTTGAAGCAAAAATTTCCGCGGATGATTCGGAATGGGATAATGTAGATCTCGCCTCGAATATAGCAAGGAGTGCTTTGTCCAGATTAATCAAACGCTACAAAAAATACAGAATAAAATAGGGGATTCGTGAAATTCGGGTTCCAAACAAAAACCTTAAGCCGCTCCTATCTTAAAAGAAACCGTTAATTTTGCCACACAATCCAAAGCAATGGAACATTATTTCGACTGGTTTTACCATCTTTTGATTAACAACGACGTTGCCGACAAAGACAACGCACTACTTTGGAACCTCTTGCTCAATCTAGTTGTTGTCGGCACGATCATTTGGGCCCTCGATTATATTTTAAGAAAGATAATCGTTGGGGTCTTCTCTTATTTTACCAACAAGACCAAGACCACTTTTGATGATTTTTTGGTAAGGAGCAGCTTCCCAAAATATATAGCCCATGTAATTCCCTTTATCATCATTAGGAAACTACTTCCTTTCCTTTTCGATGACTTTAAGGCCTTGGGCGGCTTTTTGATAAGCCTAACCGATATCTACCTGATACTTCTATTGGTATGGATCATTAGGAGCGTTATTAAGAGCATTCGGGATTACCTTAAGATATTGGAGGAGTTTAAGGATAAGCCCTGGGACAGCTACGCCCAGATCCTGGTCATGTTTGTTTGGTTCATAGGGGTCCTTTTGATCATCTCGGAGGTGGCGGACCAATCTGTCCTTAAGTTCGTCACCACCCTGGGGGCGGCCTCGGCCATTATCCTGCTTATCTTCAAGGATACCATTTTGGGGTTTGTGGCAAGTATCCAGGTCTCGGTCAACGACATGGTGCGTATTGGGGACTGGATTTCCATGTCCAAATACGGCGCAGATGGGGATGTGATCGAAATTAACCTTACCACCGTTAAGGTGAGCAATTGGGACAAAACCATTACTACGATTCCTACCTATGCCTTAATTTCCGACTCCTTTCAAAACTGGCGCGGTATGCAGGAAACGGGAGGCAGGAGAATAAAACGGGCCCTCCATATTAAAGTGAACAGTATTAAGTTTATGGGCGAGAAAGATTTAGAGCGCCTATCCAGAATTCAGTTGATAACGGATTACATAGATCATCGACAGAAAGACATCGATAATTTTAACAGTAATAATAAGATCGATAAATCCCTATTGGTCAACGGCCGGAACCAAACCAACATGGGGCTGTTCCGCAAATACACCGATATGTATATAAATGGACACCCCGCAGTTCATAAAGGCATGACGATTATGACCCGCCATTTGGATCCTTCACCCCAGGGAATTCCTTTAGAAATCTATATGTTCTCCAAGGATATAAGATGGGTTAACTACGAACATATCATGGCCGATATTTTTGAACATCTTATAGCCGCCACGGCATTTTTTGATTTGGAATTGTTTGAATATCCCACTGGAAAGGACGTGAAAAGCTTAAAAAATACACCGGTTCAAACACAGACCAAAGACTGACAACCAGGTCTGAGGAGATCTTCAGATCGATGTGATCATTACTACCTGCGCGTTATGGAAAAGTCAGCATGTTCAAATATTATCTTTTTCAATTCCTTCCTATAGCTATCCTTTTTTTCGTCCTCCCATTTAAATATGGCCTGAAACTCTTCCAAGATAGGTTCCATCAAAAACCTAAGGCTTTCCATATCAAAATAAAGTCGGCCGGTGCGGCGGATAAAGAAGTCCATCGGATTTAGAATCGATTCGTATTCAATGCCAAAATGTAGTTCGGCCTTGGCAAGGCGTACGTATTTGTCCTTGTCCCGTAGGGACTTATAGGTTTCTAGGATGGTTTCTGTCTGTTTCCCGTAAGTGGTCACCAAATACCACGCATCATAGGGAATAAAAGCATCCGATTTTAATTGATCGTATACCTTGGAGATATAATTTTTTACGTGATTGTGATTCTTAAACTCGTTGCCGCACAGAAAAATTTTGTCCGTGGTGCACGGTTTGGTTTCCGTTCCGTTACCGTCCTCCATCTTTTTGGCAATCAGGTCTACGGTGCGTTCTGCCATTTTACGGTAACCCGTCAATTTTCCTCCTGCTATACTTATAAGTCCGGTATCGGAGAGAAATATTTCGTCCTTTCGGGACAGCTCCGAAGGGGATTTTCCTTCCTCGTTGATCAAAGGACGCAGGCCTGCCCACGAGGAAATAATATCTTCCAATTGTAAATTGATGCCGGTGAACATATGATTGACCGCGGAGATGAGGTACATGGCATCTGCCAGGTCTATCCCAACCTGGTCCTTGTCCCCTGCATAATTAGTGTCCGTAGTGCCAATATAGGTTACCTTGCCCCTAGGTATGGCGAACATCATCCGCCCGTCGGGAATATCGAAATAGACCGATTGCCGTACCGGTAATTTTTCGTGGGGGAAAACTAGGTGCACGCCCTTTGTCAGGTGTAACTTTTTTCCCTTTTTAGAATGATTGGCTTCCCTTAGTTCGTCGACCCAGGGCCCGGTAGAATTTACTACGTAGTCGGCATTTATGTCGAATTCCACATCGGTTACCCTATCCTTGACCTTTACCCCGGCCACTTTCCCATCCCGGTATAAGAAATCAGATACTTGGGCATAGTTCATGGCCGTGGTTCCGAATTGCAGACCTGTCTTAATATTCTCGAGTGTTAACCTGGCGTCATCGGTGCGGTATTCGGCGTAATAACCTGCCCCTTTAAGTCTCTTTTTGGGAAGCAGCGGCTCTAGTTTCAAGGCCTCTTTTTTCTCTAACATTTGGCGTTTATCCTCCCCTTCTACCTGTGCCAGAATATCGTATACTTTTAACCCGATGGAAGTGAGCCATTTTCCGTAGGAACCGTTTTCTATAAGGGGTAGCAACATCTTTTCAGGCAATACCAAGTGCGGTGCCAATTGATGGACGACGGCCCGCTCCGAGCCTACCTCCTTGACCAACCAAAAATCGAACTGTTTTAGATAGCGCAGCCCGCCGTGGATAAGTTTGGTAGATTTGCTGCTGGTGCCCGAGGCAAAATCGCCCTTTTCCACCAAGGCGGTCCGAAGTCCTCGGGATGCAGCATCCAGAGCAATACCGGCTCCGGTTATTCCGCCCCCGATTACCACTAGGTCAAACGTTGTTTCGGTAAGTTTTTGTACTGTTTTTTCGCGGTCAAGATTAGAAAACCTGATGTTTTTAGACATATAATGGCGATGTTTATTTATAAGACCCTTTAAGGTTATCCTCTGAAGCTTTGTGTACAGAAGGAAACTCGTAATCCCTTTCAATTTTGCATATCCGGACCTTGTACCACGAGTACCAATCCCCCTTGCCTTTTTGTTGTGCAAGCAAGTGATCGGAATTAGATTTCCAATGGGCAATGGCGTCCATACTTTCCCAATAGCTCACCGTAATGCCCAGCTCTTCCCTAGCACTTTCCAACCCTAAAAAGCCAGGTTGTACGCTTGCCAGCGCTTCCATTCGTTTCGCCATTTCGGCATACCCATTATCGCCTTCGGTTCTAAGGGAGGTAAAGATGACGGCGTAGTAGGGTCTGTTGGTTTTCATCCTAGATTAAATTTCAAATTATAACGCATCTACCGATTGTTCCTAGGTTTTAATAAGATAACAACTTCATTTTGTGGGGCCTACGCCACGTATGGGGAGCGAAGAGGCGGATGGGGAGGTTAAGAGGGCAAATATTCGTTCTCCAAGAAATACGTTACGATGGCTTCTTTCATCAAAACCGATTGTTCACCAGCCTTCAACGGGGGCAGTTGATCCTTAACGGTATAATGAGGCCACCCTTCCTCATCAAAAAAATCGAATTCGTAATAGCCATAAGGTTCCAACAAACGGCAAATAGCAATGTGCATCAGGTTGATCTTTTCATCCTTTTTATAGGTCTTGTGATACTGTCCCAACTCCTGAACCCCAACCAAATAAATGATGGCGTCCAATTCTAGGGGATCATTATCGGAAAATTGGGCGGAAAGCTTCGCTACCAACAGCTCCCATCGTTCTTTTAGTACGGTATCTCTGGACATTATGGTGGTAATAAAAATAAATTAGTTCCAATAATATGATTATCTCCTTTTAATCAAGGTTACGATAGAATCAGAACAGAGAAAAAAGATATGTTTTTAAGGCAAGCTACAAAATGCCGACCCATTCTTAGTCCTTGTACTCTTTTCTATGTTCTTTATCTCTTATGGAAACCTCGTGGTTTAAAACTGTAATCGTCCGTTTAACCCGCTTTTTTATTTGGGTCAAAGAACATTTTCCAAAGGTACAAATCAAAATTCTATCTTTGTACGATCACTTAAGAGTAATCGCATGGATTTTTTGGATATTATTTTGGGGCTGACGCTTGTTTGGGGTCTCTATCGCGGCTTTATCAATGGGTTGTTTATAGAGCTCGCCTCCCTGATTGCCCTTATAGCGGGTATTTATGGAGCCATTCACTTCTCCTTTATGGCGGGGGACTACCTGGCAAAAAATATGGATTGGGACCCCCGCTACATATCGCTTATATCCTTTGTTATCACTTTTATCATTATAGTCGTTGTCGTGCATATGGCTGGCAAGTTATTGACCAAAATAGCCAATTTTGCCATGCTGGGATTTCTAAACAAAATAGCCGGGGCCGTTTTTGGAACCCTCAAGATAGCGGTGATATTAGGAGCGCTCTTGATATTTTTTGACCGCATCAACGACTCCGTCAATATAATAGACGAGACTACCAAGGAAAAATCCATTCTCTATTCGCCCATTAAGGAAATTGGCGCATATGCCTTTGGTACCGTGTTGGGACAATTGTACGAAAATAAAGAAAGGGAATAGTATTGCAGATTTATTAATACCCTTCCCTTGGTCCCCTATCCAAAAATGGATCAAATTATGTATGAGTGATTATCCCGCGGTAGCCTTGGTATATACAAAAGTTACATCGGCCTCCACTACTTGACCCGAAACGTCCTGAATCAACAATTTTTGTGAAATAGATTGAAAGGAATTGTTTGCATTGGTGAACGTTATGGGCAGGCTTAAAACCGTACAGGTGGCGACAAAATTAATCTGATTGCCCGTGTATTGCCAAGTTCCATTGGTAACCGATTTATTCTCACAATTGGCTACCTTAGTCCCTTGGTTAAACGTATAGCCCCTATCTTCCGAGAAGATATATCCGGCGTCCTTTTGGCAGTCCGTGTATTGGGCATAAATATCCGTTGATGGGTTTTCCACGTCATCGTCGGTAAGGTCTACCGCTTTGCTGGAAGTCATGGCCGTAAGATTCCATTCACCTACCAACAGCGTCTCGCTAGCGGTCAATGTTCCGGAATAATCCTGGACACAATTGTCGTCATCGTCCGAGCAACCGGAAAAAAGCAAGCCCGTTGTCAGGGCCAATCCCATAAAAATTAATCTTAAATTCATAAGTTTTGTTTTATTGTTTCCTTATAAATGCAAAGTTAGGCAAATGGTTGCGTCCATTGGCAAGGAATTTTTTCTTTTGGGCGCCTTTAAGAATATTTGATTGACACAGACCTCGGGATTTTGCCCATTTTAGGTGCCACAAGAAGTAACCCCGAAGATTCGGCATCAACGCAACCCACCCGACCCTTCCCGGCCAGCAAGGAGCAAAAAAACAATTTTAGGATTTGGTAAACGGGGATTTATCGTTTTAAAATGAAGCTCCGGGATTTCCCAAATCTGGTATTTGGACGAATTAAATTGAATTTTATGGAATCTCTAAACAAATTTTTTGTAATATTGGGTGCGTTTCGTCCCCAGAAACAGTTCGAGAACACAGGTACACCAAACTTTCCTACTTACAAATAGAACACCATATGAAAATGAGATTGCAATATGCGGTCTTGGTTTTGTTTGTATTATTGGCAAATTCCTGCGGCAAAGAGCCTTTGGAATCTTCCGCTGAATTAGAAACCGAGAACGCAGTTCCCTTAGAACAGGAACTTCTTGGCATGGTCAACGATTATCGAAACACCCTCGGCTACAGCACCTTGGAGTTTAGCCCGATTGCCTATGACTATGCCAATCAACACACCGATTATATGATTGCCACAGGAAGTATAAACCACGATGGCTTTACTTCGCGTGCCTCCAATATTTCCACCGAGGTAAATGCTTCGGCGGTTGCCGAGAATGTCGCCAAAGACTACCCCACGGCGAAGGTGACCTTTGAAAAATGGGTCGCGAGTTCCGGGCACCGCAAAAATATTGAAGGCGATTTTACGCATACGGCCGTAAGCGTAAAAAAAGATGCTTCCGGACATTACTATTACACCCAGTTGTTCTACCGATAGCAAAGCGCTTAACATGAGTTTAATTTTAAATCTGCACAAGAGCATGTTGCACCCAGACCTCATGGTTTCGCGATGGATGAAATATTCCTAAATTATTCGGCTTTTCCGCTTGATCCTTTTAACTTGCATATTCAAAAGCAGCAATAACCTGAAACAACAAAAAGCAGGCAGCTGGTAGCAGCGGTCGGCTGGGGATCAAAAGCATCAAACACCATTGACGTTAAACGATCGACCCAACCTGAAACCCAAAACCTGAAACCCAACATCATGAGCATCAAACCCCCTTTTAACCTCCCAAAATGGCTCGAGGACAATAGAGACTCGTTAAAACCTCCGGTCGGCAATAAGAATCTTTATAAAGATGCGGGAGACTATATTGTGATGGTAGTTGCCGGTCCCAATGCGAGGAAGGACTACCATTACAATGAGACCGAAGAGCTTTTTTATCAATTGGAAGGAAATATTGAAATCTCCATCCAGGAAAATGGAGAAAAAAAGACCTTTGGCCTTGGCCCGGGCGATATGTATCTTCACCCAGCAAAAGTTCCACACTGCCCCGTTCGATACGAAGGCTCTATTGGCTTGGTCATAGAGCGCAAACGGGTCGGTCTAAGCGGGAAGGATGGACTCCTTTGGTACTGCGACCACTGTAACCACAAGCTCCATGAAGTTTATTTTCCGCTTCACGACATAGAAAAGGATTTTTTAGGTCATTTTAAGGATTTTTACAGTTCCGAGGACTTGCGAACCTGTTCCAAATGCGGTTCGGTTATGGAGGTCGACGCGCGATTCATTGCGGAATGATAAAAGGACACTTCGGGCGTGGGCCAAATCGCGGGCACTGGCCACTAACACGACCGCCGGAATAAATTCTAGTCCGGAAATTAATATAGGCCCATCGCCCAAACGGACTATATTTTCATTGACCGCTAAAATGGGCCCCAAACAAATGGACTTCGATCACATTTGTGGTCAACACCTCCCCGGTACCGCTGGTACGATTCGGTTGTTGGTATAGAAAGTCCCTCTAAACCTATCCTATATTTCTTTTCTTCGGAGAAACAGACCTTATCTAGAATACACAGAGCATTAATTTGTAACTTTGTAAAAACATAACAATTCACGCTAAAAAAGTTATAATATGTCAAATATTGCCGCTGAATTCGGAATCGGTGATGCGTTAAACGCATTGGGAATAAAATATAATAACAAGGGTTCGTCAACGGGTTCCAATAATTTTGGATCTGGCCATACGCTTGCTTCCCATTCTCCAGTGGATGGAGCCTTGATAGCCAAAATGGATACCACCTCCAAGGAAGACTATGAAAAAGTGGTTTCTACCGCAACATCGGCCTTCAAAACCTGGAGGACGGTCCCGGCACCACAACGAGGTGAGGTCGTCCGTCAGTTCGGGAACAAGCTCCGTGAATTAAAAAACCCCCTTGGCAAATTGGTATCCTACGAAATGGGAAAATCTTATCAAGAAGGGTTGGGTGAGGTACAGGAGATGATAGACATCTGTGATTTTGCGGTTGGGCTCTCCCGTCAATTGCACGGTTTGACCATGCACTCCGAAAGACCCGGGCATCGTATGTACGAACAATACCATCCCTTGGGTGTTGTAGGGATTATCTCCGCATTTAACTTTCCCGTAGCCGTATGGGCATGGAATACGGCGCTTGCATGGGTCTGTGGGGACGTCTGTATTTGGAAGCCCAGTGAAAAAACCCCGCTTTGTGGGGTTGCCTGTCAAAATATAGCGGCAGGGGTCCTAAGGGACAACGATCTGCCCGAAGGAATTTCATGTTTGGTCACAGGAGATTATAAAGTGGGCGAATACATGTCCCAAGATTCCAGAATACCGCTTATATCCGCAACCGGGTCTATACGGATGGGCAAAATTGTAGCACAGGCAGTAGCGGCACGGCTGGGAAAATCATTGTTGGAGCTCGGAGGCAACAATGCCATCATCGTTACACCGGACGCTGACATTAAAATGACGGTAATAGGGGCCGTATTCGGTGCCGTTGGTACTTGCGGCCAGCGCTGTACGTCTACGCGAAGATTGATTATCCATGAATCTATCTACGGAAAAGTGAAAAACGCCATCGTCGAGGCTTACAATCAGCTTCGCATAGGCAATCCTTTGGACGAGAACAATCACGTTGGCCCGCTAATAGACCAGGATGCCGTAAAACCCTATCTAAAAGCCCTTAAACAGGTCGTTGCCGAAGGAGGAAAGATCGTAGTGGAAGGCGGCGTTTTGGAAGGGACCGGTTACGAAAGCGGTTGCTACGTAAAACCTGCAATGGCCGAAGCAGAGGCTAATTATGAAATAGTTCAACAGGAGACTTTCGCTCCCATCCTTTACCTCCTTAAATATTCCGGGGATTTGGAGAATGCCCTCACCATACAGAATGGGGTGGTTCAGGGGCTGTCCTCTGCTATAATGACCAATAACCTTAGGGAGGCCGAGCATTTCTTATCCGTTCGGGGAAGTGATTGCGGGATTGCCAATGTCAACATCGGCACCTCCGGAGCAGAGATCGGTGGTGCTTTTGGCGGTGAAAAAGAAACGGGCGGGGGTCGTGAAAGTGGATCGGACGCTTGGAAAATTTACATGCGCAGACAAACCAACACCATCAACTACACTACAGAACTTCCACTGGCGCAAGGTATCAAGTTTAATTTATAGGCGACAAAAAACCCGCCGACCTTTTGGGGAAGCGGGTCTTTTCAAACCAAACTAACTAACTCAAAATAGTATTTTCAATGAAGTTGTTATACGTAAACTTCGCGGACAATACCTCCCTTAAATATAGTCCTAAAATAATTTTTGTCAAACCGATTATGTGTCAACTGTCCAAAAAAATGTACGGATGTAATGCATTGCTGTATAAATAGTAAAAGGGTTGCCAATTCTTCCGATCAGTTCGCTGATGACTAGGACAAAAAACCCTATTTCAGTGCCGGATCTTTGTCGGGAGAAATAGGGTAGCATGCTATATTTGACGCAAATTACGCCTTATTCCTTCAAGGATATTCCCTAAAAGTATAGTTGAGCTGGTAGGTTGTATGGCTTGTATTGGATATTGTATAACTGGTAATATGAGTAGAGCTACCCCAACCTATTTTCTACAACGGACAAAGCCGATTGCTACCATGTTATGTAGGCGATAACACTATGAAACCCTACAAATTATAACGCGCATGATTAAAACATTAAGATTTTTTTAATAATTTAGGTAACTGAACGCTTAATCACAATTGACCATGACAAAATCCTTCACGAACCTGTTGGGTATTATCATTACCATTGTAGCGGGCATCTACTTTTACCTTAACTACTGTAGCTCCTGCGGGGCCACAGTAAATGACGTGCCAGCAGCGGTGGTTGCAGCGGCTCCCGATCCCACTTCATATCCGTTTGCATTCAGCAACGGGGCCTTTGCGTTTAAAGTAAACGAAAACTACAACTTTAATCTATCGTCTTCCGATATTCTTAAGCCCCTTTCTCCAAAGGTAGGACGCGGCATCCAAGGCCTTAGGGTCTTTTTGGCCGAGAATCCGGACAAATCCTTTAATATCACAGGATATTATACAAACGGAGAAAATAACAATACGGCCTTTCCAAACTTAGGACTCGCACGGGCGAACGCTGTTAAAAACCATCTTGTTTCCCAAGGCATATCTTCTACCCAAATAAATACAATGGGCAAACAAATGGACCTTATGGTTCCAGACGGGAATGTATACCGTGGGCCCATAGTTTACGCCATTGAAGGTGAAAATGACACCCAAAAAGAGGATTTAAATGCGCTTTACGACCAAATAAAGACAGATCCCCTAATCCTTTATTTCGAAAAGTCGAAATCTAGCATCGAACTAAGCCCGGAACAACGCCAACAGTTCGCGAATATTTCCAAATACTTGGATAAGGACGCCAATGCTTCCTGTACGATTACCGGGTATACGGACAATACGAGTTCTAGAACGACGAATTTGGTCCTAGGGCAACGCCGTGCCGAATTTGCCAAAGCTTATTTGGTTAAAAACGGGATTTCGGAAGCGAGGCTAAAGACCAGTTCCAAGGGACCCGACGACCCGGTGGCCAGCAATGGAACAGAAGAGGGAAGGAGCAAAAATAGAAGGACCGTCGTTACCCTCAACTAATTAGGAACACGGTGTCTAAAACTTTTAAATTTAGGGAATATGGATTTTCAAAGCACAAATATATGGTGCTGGTCGATACCGGCATTGGTGGGGGTAATTTGCGGGATTTTAGGTTATTTGATGGGCAAAGGAAGTAATCATGTGGTCGATGATACCGCCAATTTAAAATTGTTAAAGGACAGGAACGCCAAATTGGAATCCGATTTGGCAGATCGCGACAAGAAATTATCCGTAAAGGCACCTCCTGTTAAGCCGGTTAACCCGTTTGACCGCTTTGCCGCAAAAGAGGCTTTTGGCAAAGCCGTAAAGCAGGACGACCTGAAAATTATCGAGGGCATTGGACCTAAGATCGAGAAGCTTTTCCATAATTTTGACATAAAAACATGGAAAGCCTTATCGAAAGCCAGCGTAGCCAGTTGCCAAAAAATATTGGATTCCGGAGGTGAGCGCTATAAGATTCACGATCCCGCCTCCTGGCCCATGCAGGCAAGAATGTGCGACGAAAACAAATGGGCAGATTTGCGAAAATGGCAAGATGAACACAAGAGTGGCAAGTTCTAAACCACCATTAGTATGTGTTTTCAAAGCAATGGAGTGCCCCTTGAATGAAACACGTAATCTTTACAACATACCATTAGGTTCAACCCATTTAAAGCGGTAATCTATATCGGGGAACTTCATGCGTTCCGAAATACGTTGTAATCTATTGGGCAATTTCATTAGATAATCCCGTGCCTTTTCGGCATCGTCCGTTAGTCCCCTTATTTTATCCAATTCCCAATAGGAGTTCAATTTCATCAAAATATCGATATAATCCTGGGCGGTATAGACCCCTAAACGCTGGGCGCAATTGGAAAAATTCTCAAAAGCTTCACCGATCGATCCGCCCGACTCGCGAAGAAAGTGGGCCGGCATCACAATTTTCTTTTTCATCATATCGGCAAAAGCCAACATCATTTCGCTTGGGTCGTTATCAAAAATGGTCTTAACGAACTCCCTGTAAGCCATGTGGTGGCGCATCTCGTCACCCGCAATGATGGTGCACATCTTGCCCAACATTAAATTTCCTCCCTTTTTGCACATTTGGCCAACCCTCTTGTGGGAAATATTTGTAGCCAATTCCTGGAATGAGGTATAGACAAAGTTTCTGTACGGATCACGGTCCGTTCCGATGTCAAAACCATCGGCCAAAAGGTACTGGGTAGTAATCTCTACCTCCCTCATATTTACCCGTCCAGAGAGATAAAGATACTTGTTAAGCACATCCCCGTGACGGTTTTCCTCAGCGGTCCAATGACGAACCCACTTGGACCATCCATTGCTGCCCTCGCCATGCTGGTCTATCCCTTCCACATCCATTAGCCAGGATTCGTAGGTTGGCAAGGCTTCCTCCGTAATCGTATCGGCGACCAAGGTTACCCATAAGTCATATCCCAGTTCTTTGGCTTCCCCTCGGATCTGGCGGGTCTGCTCAAAAAAATCGTCGCTTTGGGAGTCCGGAAGAAAATCGGTCGGCTGCCATATTTTTTCTATGGGGATAAGGTAGGCATCTATAAACCCCTGTACCTTGTCCTCAATGGACTTCATTACTTCTATTCTTATATTTTTGGCAGACATACTCGGTTTTTTACAAAGATCGTTAATAATTAATAAAAATTGTTCCAATAGGTTGCCAATTTTTGAAGGCTATAACCGCTACCTGAAAATCACCGTACTTTTGACGATTTTCTAGAACTTCAAGGAGATTTTGGCTAAACATAGCGCAATATGCTTCCAAAAACCAACGATAAGATACGGAAATTTGACGAACAATTACTTGTGACCCTAGTTTCTTCCCGATTCATTTGGATAAAACAGAAAAACAGGATCGCTCTGCCAAAATTGCTTGGTGTCCACATCCAAAATGGAAAGCGGGCCCTTGAAAGCCGCTCCGGTATCTATGTTCCAGACATTGGCGGCATTTTGGGGCGTTGTCTTTCCGATCCTAACCACAGGGGTATGGCCAATAAATATTTCATTGTAAGCAGCCAACCTTTTCGGGTAGTAAACATCATCTGGGGTCAAGCCTGGGTTTAATGCAAGCGCCAACTCCCACAAGGTCCTGTCCCAGTAAAATATTTTGCTGAAATACTCGTAGTCCACCCCTTTGAGGTTTGTAAAACCCGCGTGGATAAACAAACGGTTCTGATCGTCCAAATAATAATTATCCAAACTAGAATAGAAGTGTTTATGGATTTTTTTGATTCCTTTATCAATCGTCCTATAGGAGTCCATAGTAGCCTGACCCCCGTGTTGTAACCAAAGCGGATTGTCATTTCCTGTAAACAGCCATTCATAGCATAGCTCGTCGTGATTCCCCCGCAAAAAGGTACAATTGTGCGCCGAGCGCAATTTAATTAAGAAGTTAACGGTCGCTACCGCATCGCTCCATCCATCTACATAGTCACCCAAAAAAATAAGGTGATCATCCGGTTGCAGATCCACCATTTTCAATACCTGCTTTAAGGCCTTTAAACCGGAATGGATATCGCCAATTACCAATGTTCTCATCCTATAATAAACTTTTCAAATCACAATCGGATTTATTACATCTCCCTTTTTCTCATTCCCAAAAATACTCATTACCCTATGAAAAGAATACGCAAAATTCGCAATAACGGCGATAAACCCAACATAAATAAAAAAGAAACTTCCCTTTTAGGAATCTGTTGTCTTTTAGAACGCGCCTGATGCCGCCCCAAATAACCCATTGCCTACAAATAAACTAAACCCCATGGATTGGAAATCCATACCAGCCCGACAAGGTTATTCTGGCGGGGCTGCCCGAAGGATCCATTCTGGCAGGGTTTCAATTAAAGATTGTGCCCCGTGAAACCTAAACGAATGGTCTGCACTAATTTCCCCGCGCAACAAAAATCGTTCTGGAGGACTCCATTATAAGTAAACAATAAGTACAAAAAACGGAAACCGACCGACAATATTCCATGTCCTTAGCACGGTGCAACCTTGAATAATCAAGGTTCCCATCTACCGTTGATCAGATTTGACCTAGTTTTTAACCATCGGACAAAAAAATTAATTTTTTGTCAACTATTTGTTGTTGATAAATTTTTACTTATCTGATTATCAGCGTATAAAGCACTAAACCTTGTAAACTTTATGATTTGGTACATAGTTTTGTTGTACAATTTTTGATACATTTACTTCCAGAAAAAAAAGCCTTTCCTAACTATTTAAGTTCACCTCTATGTCCGTTAAAACTACTCCAATCGCAAGAAAGACCTATTCCCAAGAAGAAGCGTTCGAAGCTTCCCTAAACTATTTTAAGGGCGATGACCTTGCCGCCCGTGTCTGGGTAAACAAATACGCCCTAAAGGATTCCGAAGGAAACATCTATGAGGCTACCCCAGACGACATGCACCGTAGAATCGCCAAAGAAATTGCCCGGATAGAGCAGAGATATCCTAATTCCATGGGAGAGGAACAGGTGTTCGACCTCATCAAAAATTTTAAATACATCGTACCACAAGGGAGCCCAATGGCCGGTATAGGAAACCCGTTTCAGATCGCTTCCCTTTCCAATTGCTTTGTGATCGGGAACGTTGGCATGTCCGATTCCTACGGCGGTATTATGAAAATAGACCAGGAACAGGTGCAATTGATGAAGCGCCGTGGCGGGGTAGGACACGACCTATCCCATATTCGGCCCAAGGGATCGCCCGTAAAAAATTCGGCTCTCACCTCAACTGGCTTGGTGCCGTTTATGGAACGTTATAGCAACAGCACCCGTGAAGTTGCCCAAGACGGCCGTAGAGGCGCCTTAATGTTATCGGTTTCTATCAACCATCCCGACGCAGAAGACTTTATCGATGCCAAAATGACCCAGGGAAAGGTTACTGGGGCCAACGTATCGGTACGTATGGATGATGGATTTATGAAGGCCATTAAAAACAAGGTACCCTATACCCAAAAATTTCCTGTCCATAGTGCGGATCCCAAGGTCAGCAAAACGATCGATGCCGAAAAGCTATGGGGCAAGATAGTACACAACGCCTGGAAATCTGCTGAGCCCGGAATCCTGTTCTGGGATACCATCATTAGAGAATCCGTTCCAGATTGTTACGCCGATCTGGGCTACCGTACCGTCTCTACCAATCCTTGTGGTGAAATTCCGCTTTGCCCTTATGACTCTTGCCGTTTATTGGCAATCAACCTATTTTCCTATGTTGAGGAGCCCTTTACCAAAAAAGCCAAGTTCAACTTCGATCTATTCAAGAAACACGTTGCTGCTGCACAGCGCATCATGGACGATATCATTGATCTGGAGCTGGAGAAAGTGGACAATATCCTGAACAAGATCGAAGCGGATCCCGAACAGGAGATCACCAAATCTGTAGAATACCGGCTTTGGCAAAACATCAAGGAGAAAGCCGTTCAAGGTAGGCGTACCGGAATAGGTATTACCGCCGAAGGCGACATGCTCGCCGCCTTGGGGCTTCGCTACGGCAGTGAAAAAGCGACGGAGTTTTCCATCGAAATACACAAAACGCTGGCCTTGGAAGCCTATAGGGCATCGGTGCATACCGCCAAGGAGCGCGGACCTTTTGAAATCTTCGATGCCGAAAGGGAAAAAAGCAATCCGTTTATCCTGCGATTAAAAGAGGCCGATGACAAACTCTATTATGAAATGCTGGAATACGGCCGTAGGAACATCGCCCTCCTGACCATTGCCCCTACCGGCACCACCAGCCTTATGACACAGACAACCTCCGGGATCGAGCCTGTTTTCCTGCCCGTTTACAAAAGACGCAGAAAGGTAAACCCAAACGACAAGGAGGTCAAGGTAGACTTTGTAGACGAAGTGGGTGATTCCTGGGAGGAATATGTGGTCTTTCACCACCGCTTTAAGCAATGGATGGAAGTCAACAATATCTCCCTGAGCAAAAATTATACGGAAGAGGAACTTAAGAAATTGGTCCAAAAGTCGCCCTATTACAAGGCCACCTCCAGCGATGTGGATTGGCTGAGCAAAGTACGTTTGCAAGGCGCCGTTCAGAAATGGGTAGACCATTCCATAAGCGTTACCATAAACCTGCCCAATGATGCCAGCGAGGAATTGGTGGGACAATTGTACTTGGAAGCTTGGGAAGTAGGCTGCAAGGGAGTCACCGTTTATCGTGATGGATCCCGTTCGGGCGTATTAATTTCCAACGAATCGGCTAAAGAGGAGGCTACGGAAAGTCTTACCCCTTTCCCGACCAAGCGCCCCCTTGTTTTGGATGCCGATGTGGTAAGGGTACAGAACAACAAGGAAAAATGGATCGCCTTTATCGGACTTATCGACGGTAAGCCCTATGAAATTTTTACCGGTCTTGCCGATGACGAGGACGGCATTTTGATCCCACGATGGGTAAATAACGGGGTCATTATAAAAAGCAGGAACGAGGATGGCACGTCCCGCTACGATTTCCAATATCAGAACAAAAGGGGATACAAGACCACCATCGAAGGCCTATCGCACAAATTTGACCCAGAATATTGGAACTACGCCAAGCTAATTTCCAGCACCCTGCGGCACGGTATGCCCATCGACAAAATAGTTGACCTAATCAACAGCCTCCAATTAGACAGTGAGTCTATAAATACATGGAAAAATGGGGTGTCGCGGGCGTTAAAAAGATATGTGGCCGACGGCACCGCCGCCAAAGGCCAGAAGTGTAGCAATTGTAGTTCTACCAACCTTATCTATCAGGAAGGGTGCCTTACCTGTACGGATTGTGGAAGTTCTAAATGTGGGTAGGAAAAGAGCTTTTCGCCGATCGCTTTGCGCTATACGCTTCTTTTTTTTTGCGTATGGGTATAGACAAAATAAAAAAAGCATAGAAGTTTAGGAGTTGATGAGTTTAGTGGCCATTTTAGTAGTTCCGAATAATTCCCCCTTTGAAGGGGTAAGGGAGATGTAAATCAACCTTAAATTTACAATAAACCACCACCCATGAACAAAGTCTACTGCATCGGGGAATTGCTCATCGATTTTGTTGCCGAAAGGCAGGGCAACGACCTTTCCAAGGCCGACAATTTCACCAAAAAAGCAGGGGGCGCCCCGGCGAATGTAGCCTGTGCCGTGTCTAAATTGGGCGGGGACAGTGCATTTATCGGATGTGTGGGCGAAGACCCCTTTGGCACCTTTTTGCTACAAGTGCTTAAGGACCACGGGGTAGATATTTCCACGGCCCAACGCTGTTCCACTTTTACCACCCTGGCATTCGTCTCCCTTGCGGAAGATGGGGAGCGCGACTTTGTCTTTAGCCGGGGAGCAGATAAAAAACTCACCTATAATCCCGCCATAGCCGAAGGTTTTGCGGGTAATCTGGTCCATTTTGGGGCAGCGACCTCCTTCTTGGGCGGTTCGTTGGAAGCTGCCTATTCCAGCTATTTGAAAGATGCCGAGGAGCATGGGGCCTTTATAAGTTTTGATCCCAATTTTAGGCAAGATCTATGGGGAGAAAAGGAAGCAGAATTCATACAAAAATGTACCCCTTTCATTGCCCGGTCCCATTTGTGCAAATTTAGTATGGATGAGGCCCTGCTGCTTTCCGGCAAAGACGGCCTCTCCGAGGCCTGTGAATATTTTCATCAATTGGGCACCCAGATCATCACTGTCACCTTGGGGGCCGAAGGTACACTGTTGAGCACCCCAATAATGAACCTCAACGTCCCTAGTGTCAAGGTAAGTCCTGTTGACACTACTGGGGCCGGCGATGCCTTTATCGGCTGCCTGCTTTACCAGATCGCTTCCCTGCGCGACCCCTATGCCGTTTTAGAGGATGGAAATGCCTTGCTCCGGATGGTAGAAATGGCCAACAAGGCCGGTGCCATCACTACCACCCAGTACGGGGCAATTTCTGCATTGCCGGAAAAGGGGGAGGTGTTTTAGGCCGGCTTTGCCATTGTAATTCCCCGTTAATCCAATTTTTAATGTATTTTTAAATAGACGCAAACGAATTTTTATCACCAGTGTGGTAGGGGTAAAGCACTAAGTTTGTGATGGATGACAAGTTGTAGTGCATTCAAAACAGACAGAATAAATTGACCAGAATAATCAAAATAGCGACAATTCTAATTCAAATCGGACTAACAATCGGGACGACATTCATTCTGTATATGTTATTTGTAATGTTTGACTATCAAGGAGTAATAGTCAGTTTCGTTGGGCTGACCTTGGTTCAGCCAGTTTTTGCAATTGTACTATCCATTTTGACTGTGATAGTTTGCGGACTTGTTGGACTTCCAATCCGACTCAACAACCGTCTAAACATTTGGTGACGAACTCACTTTTACGTTTCAATATTTATCCTATTTTTAGGTTTAACTTTTTGTTCAATTTTCTTTAATGCTAGGATTTGTTCAAGAAGTAAAATATCAAACGGAAGGAATAGATATAAATCCAACTGTACCAAACCAAATTCTTTATATATCAGGTTGGTTCTTAATGGCAATAGGAATAGTACACATATATCTACCCAAGATAATTGAATACAAAGTAAAAAAGCTGTTTAAGTCCAGTAAACAGACTAATTTTATAAGATGAAATCAGATATAATAAAATCCCTCTCAAACACTTTTGAAGACCATTCATAAACGACTAAAAATGGAATTGAATTTTGGTTTGCTCGAGATATTCAGCATTTATTGGGCTATTCTGAATGGAGAAATTTTCAGAAAGTGATTATTAAGGCAAAGACTTCTTGTGAAGCTACAGGAAATAATATTTCAGACCATTTTGTTGACGTCAACAAAATGGTCAAACTTGGTTCAGGAAGTGAGAGAGATATCGAAGACAAAATGCTTACAAGATATGCTTGTTATTTGATAGCACAAAATGGAGACCCTAGAAAAGAACAAATTGCTTTTGCACAAAATTATTTTGCTATACAAACTAGGAAGTTTGAAATAATTGAGAAAAGAATTAAGGATTGGGAAAGACTTCAAGCAAGACAAAAGCTAACTCTTTCAGAAAAGGAACTATCTGAACTAATATACGAGCAAACAGGTAATGACAAAAATTTTGGACTAATTCGAAGTAAAGGAGATTAAGCTCTTTTTGGAAAATCAACTCAACAAATGAAAAACCTTCTTGGAGTGCCAAAAGGAAGAGCATTAGCAGATTTTTTACCTACAATTACAATTAAAGCTAAGGTTTTTGCTACTGAGATAACAGTCTTCAATACAAAAGAGAAAGGGCTAAAGACGGAAAGACAAATCTCGGCAGAGCATATTACTAACAATAGAGGAGTTCGTAACATCCTTACAAAGAGAGGCATAAAACCTGAAGAGTTACCAGCAGAGGAGGATATTAAGAAATTAGAGAGGCGAGTAAATTCTGAACCTAAAAAACTTGGTAAGAATCCTGATAAATTAAAATAAAAACGACACCACATACCTTGCGGGATACGCAGTATAGCCAAAACGGTGTATGCCATCAGAAAAAGGAAAAGCTACCCCCATGTTCAAGCACGCATACTATTTCGTGCATTAGCACTAAAATAGCTTTCACTTCCCCGACCGCCAACCTAACAAGTATTTCAAACATTTTTTATACCGAAATACAATATATTAAATCCAAATTATTAAATTGGCCTTTTCAATTCTCAAACATAAATGAACAGAATAAAAGAAGTATTGGAAGAGAAAGGTATTAAGCAAACCTGGCTAGCGGAAAAGCTAGGCAAAAGTTACAATATGGTGAATGGCTATGTACAGAATAGGCAGCAACCGCGCTTGGAAGTACTTAACGAAATAGCCGAAATTTTAGATGTGGACGTTCGAGAATTAATAGCAGCTTCAAAAGGTAAAAATGACTAAGAAAACAAGATGGAGAGTTATAAAATAGTTACAGAATTTATTTCAAAATTAAAATCTGGTAATATTAAGGCGGCTAATTCAATTAAAAAACTTATTGAAAAAGATAATTTTGAAAACAACCTTAAAGTTCTTGATAAAATATTCTTCGAGAATAAGCTTCAAATGATTGGGCCAAACAATTATAAAGATGTTTCGTCAACAATAACATCTATTCATAAAATTAAATCAGGGAAATACAATGATTTTAACATTTGGAGTGCGTCTCCAACACAATTAAAAAAGAAAAATAGTCATTTACTAAAACGGCATGATGAACTAAATGATTTAGTAGGTTTTGCAGATAATGGTAATGGGCTTTATAAGTCTTTTTTAGGTGAGAAAAACTTTTTAAATTATCTTTCAAATAGATTTGAAGAAGGTTCTATTGACGAAAAAGTTATACCTGAAGAACCAAAATCTTTGTTTTCTTTAAATAGTGAATTTAAGGCCACCTCTAAAGCGGCGGGTTTACGATATGACGGTAAATTAATCACAAGATATATTGCCTCCCTACTTACTAAACCTTTCGTTATCCTTACAGGGCTTTCGGGATCTGGTAAAACCAAATTGGCACAGGCTTTTGTGCAATGGATCTGCCAAGATAAAAGTCAATATGAAATAGTTCCTGTTGGGGCAGACTGGACCAATAGGGAACCTCTGTTGGGTTATCCCAATGCTTTGAAACCTAACGAGTACGTAAAGCCCGATAGTGATGTGTTGGATTTGATCATCAGGGCAAGCACCCATCCAAATCTGCCATACTTCCTCATCTTGGATGAAATGAACCTTAGCCATGTGGAGCGCTATTTTGCCGATTTTTTGAGCGTGATGGAATCTAAAGAGGGAATTCTACTTTATTCGGAAGGCACCGTTGACAATGGTGTTCCTTCAAAACTTTTTGTGCCCTCCAATCTCTTCATCATTGGAACAGTAAATATTGATGAAACCACCAATATGTTTAGCCCAAAAGTCTTGGACAGAGCCAACACCATTGAATTTCGTGTATCGGACAAGGAAATGGAAAACTTTCTAAGTGACATTCAGGAAATTAACATGGACGCATTGATCAACAAAGGTGCAAGTACGGCCAAAAGCTTTTTGCAAATGGCCGAAAACAAATCTTTTGCCAAAATTGATAGTAAGGAAATCAACTTAACTTTGGTTCAGTTCTTTGGAGAACTGAAAAAAACCGGTGCTGAATTTGGATACCGGAGCGCCACGGAAATGCTTCGATTGATAAATCAGCTCACTGAACTGGATGAGGAGCTCACCACCAACGAAAAAGTGGACATTGCCATTATGCAAAAGTTATTGCCCAAGCTTCACGGTTCCCGTAGAAAACTGTGTCCCGTCCTGGAAACATTAGGATCCTTTTGTCTGGAAGGCGAGATAAAAATAGAAAAGGAAGTGTTTGGAAAAGCTGACTTCGATTACAACGGAAAAAATGTCCTTTATCCCTTATCCCTCGAAAAAATTACACGGATGCACAAAGGTGCAGTTGAAAACGGATTTGCAAGTTTTGCTGAAGCTTAATTAATGAAGTCCGTTCCACACATAGCAATTAATCTTGATTCAATTAAGGAAGGGCTATTACTGACCATATACTCAAAACGATCTGAAACCCTTTTTGATGCTGATGGGAATACAGAAGGAAGCAATGAAGCCAGATATCAGCTGGTTGAGGGATGCTCTTACGATTATACTTTTAACGAACCTACCTTTATGTTTGGGAATGTTGGGGAGCAAATAGTACAACCACATACAGGATACAAGTATATTGGCACATTGTCCCCAAATATTTTTGTCGGCACGTTATCCTTACCTATTGTCGAAGTTGGTAAGGAAGATAAACAAACGGCCATAGAACTCGAGGTTCAATCCGTCAAATCTAGCTATCGGGATGATTACCGCGACATGTTGGAATTTATCACCGAAAAGTGTACCGATCTATTATTAAAAGCAAACTCCCCCGTATTCCATTATTTTGAAATAGACTACTCTAAAGACAATCAGACACTCTATCAAAAATTTGCCTTTATTAAATCGGTAATCGGTACCGATGAATTTGCAGAAGCGATTCACAGGATCATAACAGCCCCAGTAACCAAATGGACAAAGATTTCGGAAAGCAGAGATATTCGACAGGCAAGGAGGTTTTCCAATGCCAATGTAAAGGAATTTCTCAAAGGCGGGAACAGAACAAAATTACCTGACACCCATTATTTACACAATTACGGTTTAAGATCATTACCAGAACGCATTACGTCAATTCGTAAAACCGATTCGGTCGATACCGTTGAAAATCGGTTTGTGAAACATGCCCTCGAAATCTTTCTAAAATTCTCCTCGGACATTAACAGTGTTGCAGTTACTGGAAGCAAATTGGATCGGGAATCGCAAACATTGATTAGAGAGCTAGAATCGCAATTGCACCATTCCTTGTTCAAACAAATCTCTAGACCCACCACCCTAAAACTAAACAGTCCCGTACTACAACGAAAGGAAGGATACAGGGAAGTACTAAGAGTTTGGCTAATGTTCGACCTGGCTGCTAAATTAATTTGGGAAGGTGGAGAAGACGTTTATGGCGCAGGTAAAAAAGATATTGCAACACTTTATGAATACTGGCTCTTTTTTAAATTGCTCGATTTGTTTCAGGACATATTTGATATTGCCCCAAAGGATATTGCTGAATTGATAAAAGAAACACCAGATGGGCTGAACCTGCAAATAAAGCAGGGGAAATTTACCGTCATTGAGGGCGTATTCAATTCCTGGTCAAGAAAGCTAAATGTTCGGTTTAATTATAATCGTTCGTTTAGCGGTTATAAAAATTATCCAGATAATGGTAGCTGGACCACCACCCTGAGACCAGATTACACACTTTCATTCTGGCCATTTGGAATTTCTGAAGTGGAAGCTGAAAAGCAAGAGCTAATTGTCCACATTCATTTTGATGCAAAATATAAAGTGGCAAATCTCACCGATTTTATTGAGCAAAGTTCCGATAATGAACTGGATAACAAAAAACTAGAAAACCGCAAAGGAATATATAAAAACGCAGACCTCCTAAAAATGCATGCCTACAAAGATGCTATTCGAAGAACTGGAGGCGCCTATGTATTATATCCAGGCGTCAAAGAAATCAATAGAAAAGGATTTCATGAAATAATTCCAGGTTTAGGTGCATTTCCTGTCCGTCCGTCTAAAACGGACAGTGGAATAAGGGAATTAAAAACCTTTATTCTCGAAATAATGGAACATTTCATTAATAGGGCATCGCAAAGAGAGAAATCTGCCTACCGAACATTTGATATTTATAAAAACCCACCAGACATTGAAAATGAAGTCAGGGAGCCATTGCCGGAAGTGTATCATGAAAATAGAAATTTAATTCCGGATAACACTTTTGTTTTGGTAGGATTCTATAACTCAAAGGAGCAATATGATTGGATTAAAAAAAACGCCCTTTACAATTTCAGAATGGGAACAGGAAATGGCTCTCTTGTTTTGGACAAAAAAACAGTAAGTACCAAATATCTCTTACTCCATACCTCTGGCGATATAAATTCAGGCGATATATGGAAAATCACTAGTAAAGGACCCAGAATTTATTCAAAAATGGATATGGCAAAGAAAAAATATCCTAAGCCTATTGAGGATATGCAAGATTTTTATTTGACCATAAAAATAGAGCCCGTAACGGATCCAGAGTTTTATAATGTACAATGGGACTTTAAAAAATTACACGATTATTCAACGGGTAGAGCTTCTGCATTTCCGTTCACTACAAACCTGACAGAGTTAATGAAGAATAAAGTGAAATAACCCCCAGCTAACACAAGCCTCACGCTTGAACCTTAAACTTCACTATATTTTATTACAGGAAGAACTAATTATGGAGTTTTATCTAAAAAGACAAAATATCCAATTAAAAAACAATTGCATCGAACACCTAAAACCCCCGTTTGGCTGCTTCCTATTCCAAAAATCAGTAATTTTAATCGGCACAAACAACTTCTTATAATTATTGCTTGGGGTAAGAACCAAGAATGGTTTCAATTTCACTAATTGTAGCTCGTTTATAGAAAATTGTAAAATGAAAATCGAAAAAAACTCTTTACTGGTCCTTCTTGCTGCAATGGTATTACAAATGGCTTCATGCGATAAAAAGCCCTACGTACTTACAGATGGCTATATGTATATCCAAAAAGAAGATCGGCAGAACGATTCCACCCAATGGCAATTGGTATGGGAAGACGATTTTAACAAGGGCTCCCTCGACATCCTTACCTGGAGCCGCATAGGTCTTTTCGAATCTCCAAAATGGAAGGTTCCCGTCGAAAAATGGAGGGGTGTGAACAACTGTTTCAGGTATATTTCGGCCACAGATCCACGGGTAGTCACGTTCGATGAAAGTAACATTCACCTTAAAGGTATCGTTAATCCGGATTCACTTACTGGAGATCCACGCCCCTACCTCACCGGGGGAATCTATTCCTGGGAAAAGTTTGCCTTTCAATATGGCCGTATAGAGATTAAAGCGAAGCTCGATCAGGCTTATGGCATGTGGCCCGCAATATGGATGCTGTCAGAAAAAGATAAATACCCGAATCAGCACAACGGGGAGATGGACATCATGGAAACACTAAATCACGATGACTTTGCCTACCAAACCACACATAACCACTATACCATCACCCTAAAGCAAACCGAGCCAAAAAAATCAACGACCGCCAAAATAGACACCACGGGGTACAATATCTACAGTGTAAGCTGGTATCCCGATAAGTTGATCTATGCCCTCAATGGGGTAAAATCCTATGAATACCCAAAAGTACCAGGTGCGGGAACCTTCCAATGGCCGTTCGATCAGCCATTTTACCTTATTATCGACCAACAAATGGAAGGGGATTGGCCCGGAAAGATAACCCATCCTCATGAGCTTCCGATCAGCATGACGGTTGATTGGGTAAGACTCTACCAATAATAAGATTGAGGCGGTAAAATTAGGATCGGGGCTTGGGGAATTGCAACCCCGTTGGGAATCAATGCCCAAAATACATTGACCACACACCATCCCCCAACCCCGATCAGTCCACTCCGGTGCCCTGGAATGCACTAAAAATACACATGCCCCTCGGGATTTATCCGGATGGCCGTCAGGGCCGGCAATAAGGTACACGGCCCAATTAAAAAAACAACGGCAGGGAATGCCGATATTGCCGTTCGGTGCCTTCCATATTCCAAAAATCCGTATTTTTAAAGAATAAAAATGACCATTTAAAACATGGGGATGGCTGTTAATATTCTATAATGGAGGCCCTTTTGGTACAACAGTAGGAATGATAAAATTCTTTAGACGGATCCGCCAAAATCTACTAGCTGAAAACAAATTCAGCAAGTATCTCGTGTACGCTCTAGGGGAAATAATCCTAGTGGTAATCGGGATTCTAATAGCGGTTTCCATAAACAACAGTAATCAAAAGAGAATTGAAAAAGAAAAAGAACAAGCCTACCTGATAGGCTTGAAACGCGAGTTCCAGATCAGTAAAAACAAATTGGCCAAATTGATCGAAGTCAACAAACACAGCTATGAGGGGGCGAAGAAAATAATGGGGTACATAGGGCATGAAACCGCCCTACCGACAGAGCGGCAGTTTTCGGATTTACTGTATAATTCATTTGCCTTTGATGTCGCATTTAATCCTAATAATTCCCTGCTAAACGAGATGATAAGTTCGGGAGGCCTAAAAGGCATTTCAAATACCGAATTAAGGATACACCTGACCAACTGGATATCGACACTTGAAGATATTTCTAAACAAGAAATTGACTTGGGCAAACAAAGGGAAAGGATACTCGATATTTTCCGAGCCAATAAACACAGTATTAAGACCATACTCGACAATACAGGGGTCAGCGCCGAACTTGCCTTGCCAGGGAACAAGTACAATGTTAGCAACTTGGAGCTTTTGAATTCGTTGACATTCGAAAACAACATGCTAATTTTTATCCTTACAGGATATGCCACCGAACAAGCCCACTATAACCCACTTATGAACGACATCGATATTATTTTGGGATTGATAGAAACAGAAATAAACGAATAACATAATTTTCTCAAAATGAACACAAAGGACAATCAAATTAACTACGTTGAATTCAAGGCAAAGGACCTCGAGGCAATAAAGGAGTTTTACGCTGGTGCCTTTAGTTGGTCGTTTACCGATTACGGGCCAGATTATGTAGCTTTTTCAGAAAGCGGTCTCGAAGGCGGATTTGAAAAGTCCGAAAAGAAAGTATTAAATGGTGCGTTGATCGTATTGTACCATTCGGACCTTAAAAAGATAAAAGACAAGATCGTCCAATGCAAGGGGAGGATTTCCAAAGACATTTTTTCCTTCCCGGGCGGACAAAGGTTTCACTTTATGGATCCTTCCGGCAATGAGCTCGCGGTTTGGTCGGACAAGTAGGGATTAAAAAATTTAAGAAGATTATAAACCTAAAAAACACAATTATGAAATTAGGAGCATTTTCAATAAGCCTTGCCGTTAAAGATCTTGAGCAATCGAAAGAATTTTATGAAAAACTCGGGTTTAACGTGTTCGCAGGAGACCCAAAAAAGAACTACCTAATCATGAAAAACGGCAATTCGCTGATAGGTCTGTTCCAAGGTATGTTCGAGGGCAATATTTTGACCTTTAATCCCGGGTGGGATGAAAATGCCAAAACCCTCGAATCTTTTGATGACGTCAGAAAAATTCAATCCGAGTTAAAAAGCAAAGACCTTAATTTGATAAGAGAGGCGGATGAAAAAACCACCGGCCCCGCAAGCTTAGTTTTGACAGACCCCGATGGCAATCATATTTTGATCGATCAACATGTTTAATCGGTTTCCGCCCGATGGAATAATTGTCGGTGTGTGAAGGTACTAGACAATTTTTGTTGTTAGCCGGGTCGGCCCTCCCGCAACGTTATTTGTCCTACAATTGGCATCCTATCCCGGACCGTGTTTTATATATAAGACCGCAACATGATACCAATGAATGATTTGGCCAGCAGCATGAAAGAGAAATATGGCTTTGAAGGTCCTTGTAAACCGGATATCTTATCAAAGAGGGCACTGCCCTTCTTAACCAATGGCAAGAAACTGTTAGATGTGGGCTGTGGGGAAGGGGCAGACAGCGTATTTTATGCCAAAAATGGGTTCGACGTTTTAGCACTAGATCACAATAACACCTACTTAAATCGGTTGCGGGCCTATAAGAATGATTGTAATCTCTCTAACCTTGAGATCCGAAATGCGAATGTCATAACCTATAGGTATCCCAGAAATCATTACGATGTTGTCAGCTGTATCCTTGTCGGATGCTGTATGAGGCGAAGCGAATTTGAAAAGATGCTGGTCTCCCTGAAAAAGACGGTCAAGATGGATGGAATCATCGTAATGTCGCTTCGCAACTACCTTGACCTTGATATAATAGATGAGTTTCCACCCTTAACCAAAGAAATTGAACCCAATACCTATTTAAACGATGGGGATTGTTGCACGATCCAGTACTATATTGAAAAAGATCGCTTAATGAGCCATTTTAAAAATTTTGAGATTCTCTACTATTACGAAGGACTGGTAAAGGACAAATACAAGGAGTACCCACAGCATGGAGATTCCTATATTATTTGTAGAAAAATTGAAAATAGGGCACGGCCTACCGTATAATTGGCCCCCTTGGGGCAAGTGCTATACTTGTCCCCCCATGCTGGTGCAATCGTCACGCTTGTGCCCCATTGCTACAGTTCTTTTATCACTTCAATCAAAAATATGAACGAACAAAAGAAAACACGAATACTAATCATAGATGGTATACTTATTATTTCTCTTTCACAGATAGTACCACAATTTCTTGAAATATCTGATATGGCAAAAGGACTGATGATGGGGGTTGGAATTGGAATCTTGGTTGTAGCAATTGTATTTAATAGTTATAGACCTGCAAATCGATAAAATCCATCTCTACCAACCCAGATCAATGGACAACAATCTATCAGAAATCAAAATCAAAAATTCACAATAAATGCGGCTTAAAGCTTTCTGGGTTTGAAATAGAGCCCGAAAGCGCAACCTACGAAGCCTGTCGATTTAAGCCAAACGGAAAGAACATCATCGGCAGAACAGCCTTTTATCCAATAATTTAAACCCACCCTTCTCCCCAACGGTAAATTTTCTATATATTTAAAGAGTTTAATCGAGTTCAAAGTCTTATCAATAACAGCATCCATAAAAAATGAAAAATCGAAAAATTACCTTAGAAGAGAAGGAAATCCCTGAAAAATGGTACAATATCGTAGCGGACATGCCCAACAAACCGCTTCCCCCTTTGCACCCGGGCACCAAGGAACCTATAGGTCCGGATGCTTTAGCGCCCCTATTTCCGGAGGAATTGATAAAACAGGAAGTCTCCCAGGAAAAATGGATCGACATCCCCGATGAGGTAAGAAATATCTATTCGATTTGGAGGCCCACCCCATTGTACAGGGCCTATGGCCTGGAAAAAGCATTGGACACCCCGGCCAAAATTTACTACAAGTACGAAGGTACCAGTCCCTCTGGTTCCCACAAACCGAATACCGCGGTTCCCCAGGCTTACTACAACAAAAAAGAAGGCATCAAAAGAATCACCACCGAAACAGGGGCCGGACAATGGGGAAGTGCTTTGGCTTTTGCCTGCAACCATTTTGACATGGAATGCGAAGTGTATATGGTTAGGCTATCCTACGACCATAAGCCGTATAGAAAGGTAATGATGAACACCTGGGGCGCCAAGGTCTTCCCGTCGCCTTCGAACGCAACGGGAGCGGGAAGAAAGATATTAGAAAAATATCCCGACACTACGGGATCCCTGGGCATCGCCATCTCCGAAGCCGTAGAAAGGGCGGCCACCAACGCCGATACCAAATATGCGTTGGGCAGCGTCCTTAACCACGTAAAATTGCACCAGACGATTATAGGACAAGAGGCCGTTGCCCAAATGCAGAAAGCAGGGGACATGCCCGATATCGTAATCGCTCCCTTTGGCGGAGGCTCCAACTTCGCCGGGTTGGCGTTCCCATTTTTACGTTTGAACCTTGCGGAAGGAAGAAAAATTCGCTGTATCGCCAGTGAACCCACGTCTTGTCCTAAGCTTACCCGGGGCGTATTTAGGTACGATTTTGGGGACACGGTGGGGATGACGCCTCTTTTGCCTATGTACACCCTGGGCCATAATTTTGTCCCCGCACCGATCCATGCGGGCGGACTGCGATATCACGGTGCGGGGGTCATCGTAAGCCAGCTGTTGCGGGACAAACTGATAGAGGCCTTGGCCCATGACAACGTAGAGGTGTTCAAGGCCGGCGTACTCTTTGCAAGGACGGAAGGCATTATCCCCGCCCCGGAAGCCGCCCACGGAATTGCCACGGCAATCGCCGAAGCCAAAAAATGCAAGGAGGAAGGGGTTTCCAGAACGATCCTATTTAACCTATGTGGCCACGGCAATTTTGATATGAAAGCCTATGAGGATTATTTTGACGGTAAAATTATGCAACACGAATTGAGTAGCGAGGAAATAGACGCTTCCCTAGCGCAGTTGGACACTCCGGAAATAAACTAAAATCGGCCGTTTACAATAACAACAATACTTTAAACATAGAAGCTAAAATCTACCAAAAATATAATAATGGCCATAAAAACCGTAACTTCTGGGCATCAGAAATTAATTACATGGTGAGTGATAGTAGGCGGGTTCAATGAAAATCTGGGCCAAATGGCAATTTGGTTTTTGAGATTACATAGCTTCTGCGAAACTTCATCTTCATTACTCCTTATATCATTCCAAGAAAGATAGAACAAAAAGTAATTGTGCCAATCTAAAGGAGCAAATTAATATTTCAATGGGGTTGTTAAAAAGAGATCTGAACACGGAACAAACCAAAAAAGATTTCAAACAAGTCGCTTGGTTTTACAATATGTGGAGCAGGCTGACCGAATCTAAAGCAGCAAATAAGGTTATAGAGTATGCCGATATTCACAACGGCGAACGAATAATTGAAATTGCGTGCGGTACGGGTGTGGTTTTTAAAGAAATTGTGAAAAGAAATCCCGAAGGCGAAAACCTGGGTATTGATCTATCGAACGATATGCTTGCTAAAGCCCGCAAATTATTGAAAAAGGAAGATGCAAAAAGCTATGAATTACGGCAAGGGGATATTTTTGAACTTTATATAGAAAGCGAATCCTACGATAAACTGGTCAATAATTTTATGATCGATTTGATGCCAGAAGAAACGTTTGACGAAATATTACTGGCGTTCTACAAAGTACTTAAGCCAAACGGGTTAGCCATTATCTCAACATTTTCATTTGGCAGAAAAAAAGTAAATAAGTTTTGGGTTTGGCTTGCAGGGAACTTTCCTAAGTTACTGACCGAATGCCGACCGGTTGAAATAAAAAACAACCTAAAAAGGATCGGATTTGAAATAGAAAAGGAAATTGAAATTAGTCAGAACACGTTTCCATCCAAAGTTTATAAATTGAGAAAACCATAACCGACAATGATTGGCGCCGTGCAAGTATGTGAAATCATAATCCCGACTGCTGGGACTCGGGTATAAGATCAAACCAAGGAGAGAGCAATAAACCAAAATCCATGAAGCAATTAATTTTATTCCTTATACTTATCTTTTCCGTGTCCTTGGAAGCACAGCAAATTATTGATCTTTATACCTCTAATATCCCCAATAGCAAACCCTATCCTATGAAAGAAATACCCACCGTGCAAGAGGGGCATATTTCTTGGATTACAAATATTTCTAAACCAACATTGACCATTTATCTCCCGAAAGAAGAAATAGCCACAGGGGCGGCGGTAATTATTTGTCCTGGTGGCGGCTATGCTGGGGAAAGCTATCTAAAAGAGGGCACCCTTATTGCCGAGACATTTTCTCGGAAAGGTATTGCGGCCTTTATCTTAAAATACCGTTTGCCGAGCAATTTGATTATGGTCGATAAAACAATTGGACCATTGCAAGATGCGCAGCAGGCAATTAAAATAGTACGCCAACGCGCAAAGGAATGGCAGCTAGACCCATCAAAAATTGGAATTATGGGATTTTCTGCCGGGGGACATTTAGCCTCCACGGCCGGGACACATTACAACATATCCTATATCCCAAATGATGAAAATATAAACTTGCGGCCAAGTTTTATGATTTTAGTGTACCCCGTAATCAGTATGCAAGACGGATTGACCCACGAAGGATCCCGGAAACATTTACTTGGAGATCCCGCTTCTAAAGAACATAGGATGCAATTTTCGAATGAATTGCACGTCACCCCCAATACCCCGCCCACATGGATTACACACGCCGGCGATGATACGGTGGTTACGGTTGAAAATAGTATCCACTTTTACCAAGCTTTGATTCGGAATAAAGTCCCTGTAGAAATGCACCTTTATCCCAGGGGCAACCACGGCTTTGTTCTAGACATACCTGCCGATGTATGGATGCAACCCCTTTTTTCCTGGATGAATGAAAGTGGTATGGTCAACTGAAAAACAAGTGGAAAAAGAATCCGGAATACAAAAGGAAGATATACACAGATGGATTTTTTAAGTTTTCGAGGCACTTAAATTACTTTGGCGATATTTTGTGGTAACAGGTTTTGCCAATATCACCCATTGTCACCAGAAACTGATATACCGTATTTATTCCTATTTTCTGTTCTTTCGCCTTTTAAAACACACCCAAGCAGGACAAATAGCTCAAGGATAAATACGGAAAGGAAAATGAAGGTTACGCAGACAGGACTAAAATGCCGATACCTTATATATTCTAAAATATAAGCTACATACAACAATGGCCCCTGCTGTCGCAAGCGTCACAATTGTGCCTCCTCCACAAGCACAGCCCCATGAGGCGAAAGCGAGGTAGAATGTTTTAGTGATTGCAAGCTGAAAAAAATAAAGACAATGAACAAAATATTTGAAACCTTTAGGCCGGAAGGATTTGGGACCATAAACGGATATTTATTCGTAGAGAACCCAAAAGAACTCATCGATTTTCTAAAAAATGCGTTCTACGCGGAAGAAATTAATCGTTCCACAGATCCCCAAACCGGAAACATCGCAAACTCCATTTTAAAGATCGGCACTTCCTGTTTTATGATAAGTACGGCCAAAGGGCAATTTTTAAATATGCGGACCGCATTTTATCTATACGTAGATAACGTGGACGAAATCCACAAAAGGGCCGTGGAATTTGGAGCCAAAGTCGAATTTGAACCCTCGGACATGGATTACGAAGACCGACAGTCCGGAATAATCGATCCCAGTGGAAACTATTGGTGGATTTCGAAACGACTTGTAAAAAAGGGTTATCACCAATAATAGTTGAGGAGATGACAAAAATTGACCCCATTATAGCGGTAAAGGACGTTGAGGCCAGTTCTAAATGGTATCAATCGGTATTTGGTTGCAGAAGAACACACGGAGGAAATGACTTTGCCGTGTTGGTATCCGATAATGACGACATCTTAATATGTCTTCATAAATGGGGAGAACACCAGCACCCAACGATGACAAATCCAAATACTACACCTGGAAATGGGCTCATCCTTTATTTTAGGACCGAAAATATGAATACTATACGGCTAAATGTCGAAAAAATAGGAACCCCAGTGGAAGAGGATATTCACCTAAATCCCAATTCAACAAAAATGGAATTTTCACTACGGGACCCAGATGGCTACTATTTAACGATTTCTGAATTTCACAAATATGAAGGTTGAATACCATGGTTTGATGCCATGTCTAAGAGGAGGTTCCCCGTCAAAAAACAGATTTTAGGATTGCAAATTTTAATGTGTTGTAGAACACCGTAGGGGGTATTGAATTCGTTTTATTCAACCGTCCTATTTAATTAGAGGTATAGGATGTGGATCTATTGGAAAGTTGTACACAATTCCCAAAAACCACATAATTTTTAAACAAATCGACTTAAACCCCTTGATTCTTGAGGTAATGACAGCAACATGACATCTATATGTCGGGGGAAAGGCAATCGGTATTGAATACATTTGTTTCGTAATAAAAATCTAAATTCATGAACAAGCGATCACTAGCCGAAAGTTTAAAGTATCAACGAAAAATTAAAGGGTTTTCCCAAGAAGAGTTATCCAATAAAACAAATGTTACCGTACGCACCATTCAACGTATTGAAAAAGCAGAGGTCAACCCTCATCTAAACACCATAAAATTACTGGCGGTCGCATTAGATATTGAAGTAAACGAATTGCTCCCTTTAGACAATCCTAAAGAAGAAACCATAAAGAAAAAATGGCTGCTTTTGTTGCACGCAACCCCCCTCTTGGGAATTTTTATACCATTGTGCAATGTACTAATCCCGCTGTTTATCTGGATCCACAAAAGAGAGGATAATCCAATTTACGACAAACACGGTATTAAGGTCATCAACTTTCAAATTACGGCATTGCTGCTTGCCGCTTTATCATTTGTGAGTTTGCTTACCATTGATAAATGGGGTTTTCTGTTTTTTATAGCTACTGTGCCTGTTTGTATTGGTATTGTAATCTTCAATATCGTTTATGTGCTTAAGAAAGAAAAGTGCTATTACCCATTATCAATACCTTTTTTAAAATTTGAACTATCACGTTCATTACATATGCTTACTTTACTTTTAACAATACTTGCTTTTAGCAATTGTACTGAGAAGGCCGATCAAGATATTGAACGTCTGGACGGTAGTAAAATTTCTAAAAATTCAATAACACAGAAAATTGACCAATTAGCAAACGATGCCAATGTGCAAGGTATGGCGGTTGTAATTTTCAATAATAAGCAACCAGTATATCAACATATAGTTGGATATAAAGATTTTCCCAAAAAGTTACCCTTGACCGATACTACAAATATTTACGGAGCTTCCTTAAGTAAGGCCGTTTTTAGCGTATTGGTTATGAAACTAGTGGAAGACCATATAATTGATTTGGATACACCTCTAGAATCCTATCTCCCAAAGAAAATATATGAGTATAAACCATTGACGCGTTGGCATGATGATTATTCCGATCTAAAAACGGACAGTCTATACCATAAAATAACAGCAAGAATGTGTTTGGCGCATACCACTGGGTTCGCAAACTGGAGATTTATGGAACCTGACAAAAAATTGAGGGTTCATGGTATTCCAGGCACAAAATACAGCTACAGTGGTGAAGGTTTTGTTTACCTGCAAGTTGTCTTGGAAAAAATAACCGGTAAAAGACTGGAGCAACTTGCACAAGAAATTATTTTTAAGCCATTACAAATGGAAAACTCCTCTTTTGAATGGAAACCGAAATTTGAAAACGATTTTGCGTATGGCCATGCAAAAAATGGAGATCCTTACATTAAGGACAAAGACAATGAGCCTAGAGCGCCAAGTACTTTAGAAACCACAGTGGCCGATTACATTAAGTTTTTAACTGCTGTACTCAATAAGAAAATCATTAGCGCAGCTTCCTATGATGAAATTTTTAGCCCACAGATCAGGATCCATTCTTTAACACAGTTTGGCGACGGTTCAAAATTAACTACCCACAAGTACAACGATATTAACTTAAGCTATGGACTTGGCTGGGGATATTTAGAAACTCCGTATGGAATAGGAGTTTTTAAGGAAGGTCATGGCGATGGATTTCAGCACTATTCCATCCTCTTTCCGGAATCCCGCAAAGGAATTATAATTATGAGCAACTCTGACAATGCAGAAAGCATATATAAAGAATTATTGGATTACACTATTACAGAGAAGTATATTCCTTGGGAATGGGAAAATTATCTACCTTATAAATAATGGACTATCTAAGCCCTTAATACTGCCCTCTTGATATACCTCCTTAACAAAAACAGGTATTGGTATTACAAAGTTTACCGTACTTTTAAACGAATCCAACGGCAATTTGGGATATTGATTTATTTTTCTACATCATTTATGATTGGGTAAAGAGGTACAAAGTGTTTCTAAACACCATTGGGGTTAACTTTAATTAAAATGAAAATACTACTAACAGGTTCCACAGGATATATTGGTAAGCGACTGCTCCCCGTTTTAATTGAATTGGGCCATGAGGTAGTTTGTTGTGTCAGGGACATTAGAAGGTTCGATCCTCCTGAGTCTTTAAGGGAAAGTATAACAGTACTTAAATTAGACCTGTTAGATGAAAAATCTTTAGAAAGTATTCCGGAAGATATTGATGGAGCCTATTATTTGGTGCACTCCATGTCATCATCCGGTGACTATCAAGCCATGGAAGAAACTTCTGCTTTTAACTTTAGAAATGCACTTAAAAGAACCGCAGTAAATCATGTTATTTATTTAAGTGGCATTGTCAATGAATCTGAATTATCCAAGCACTTGGCTTCCAGAAAAAATGTTGAAGTAGAACTCAGCAAGGGCAACTACAATTTTACAACGTTAAGGGCCGGTATTATTATTGGCTCGGGGAGTGCTTCTTTTGAAATTATCAGGGATTTAGTTGAAAAACTTCCCGTTATGGTCGCACCAAAATGGCTGTATACCAAATGTCAACCTATTGGAATCTCAGACGTTATTGCGTTTCTTTCCAAATCATTGTTCAATCCAAAGACGTTTGACCAAAATTTTGATATCGGTGGTCCAGATATATTGTCTTACAAGAAAATGCTCCTGGATTTTGGAATGGTGCGGAATTTAAAACGTAAAATTGTTGTTGTTCCCGTAATGACTCCCAAACTTTCCTCCTACTGGTTGTATTTTGTTACCTCTACCTCCTACAAGCTCGCCACTTCTCTAGTATACAGTATGAATATAGAAGTGGTTTGTCGCGATAATCGGTTAAACACTGTTCTTGGCGTAAAACCCTTGAGCTATAAGGACGCTTTGAAAAGGGCGTTTAGCAAAATTGAAAGCAACGAAATTCTTTCGAGCTGGAAAGATGCGTATTCTAGCAGCGGTTTAAATTTTAATATTTCAGATTTTATCCAAGTTCCTTCTTTTGGATGTTTTAAAGATATCCGAACGAAGCCTATTGAAAATCGTGAAGTCTGTATAAATAAAGTCTGGAGTATTGGCGGGAACACGGGTTGGTACTATGGCAACTGGTTATGGAAAGCCAGAGGTTTTATAGACAAATTATTTGGAGGGGTTGGCCTTAGACGAGGCCGCACCAATCCGTCCACTATTCATGTTGGGGATTCGATCGATTTTTGGCGCGTATTATATGCAAACAAGGAAGAAGGGCGTTTACTCTTATTTGCAGAAATGAAACTGCCCGGAGAAGCATGGTTAGAATTTAAGGTGTTCAACGAAATACTTGTTCAAACGGCAACTTTCAGGCCCTTAGGCTTAGCAGGCAGATTGTATTGGTATGCCGTATTTCCTTTTCATGGGTTTATCTTCAAGGGAATGATAAATAAAATCACTACCATCCCCTAACTGCCTTGAAACGCAATTTGGCCAAACCGTTTTGGTAAATTTACCAAAGGCAAAGAAATACAATTAATTAGTATGAAGAATTTTTTATTGTTGGTCACAATAACTTTAATCGGTTGTAAACAGAAAGACGCCCCGATAAATAACGTGGTTCCACAAAAAGAAATGAAGAGGATTTTCAATGAGATTAAAACCCCGTTTAAATATGGTGTTGTTGTTCAGCACCCTGATATCACAAAAATGGTCGACAGCCCAACTATCTTTCGCGAAAACGATGTCTGGTATATGTCCTACCTTGTTTTTGATGGTCAAGGGTATGAAACTTGGTTGTCGGAAAGTGATGATTTGCTCCATTGGGAATCGATAGGTAAAATATTGTCGTTTACTGAAAATACATGGGATGCCAACCAAAAAGCTGGGTACGTATCCCTTATTAACACCGATTGGGGCGGTGATTATTCGGTAGAAAAATATCGGGACAACTACTGGATGACCTATCTGGGCGGAAACACGGTCGGATACGAATCTGGCACCTTAAAAATTGGATTGGCAACTTCCACCACACTAACGGAAGCCAAGGAATGGAATACAAACAATCCTCCTCTTTTGTCTCCCGAAGATAAGGATGCGCGTTGGTTTGAGAACAAAACCATCTACAAAAGTTTGGTCATTAGGGATAGTAGCAAGCATACCGGGCATCCCTTCGTTATGTATTACAACGCCAAGGGATTTACCGCGGACTATGAAAGTATTGCAATGGCGGTATCTGATGATATGGTTGCCTGGAAGCGATATGGGGGAAATCCGGTGATTACGAGAGGAAAAGGTATTTGTGGCGATGCACAGATTGCAAAAATCGGTGATGTTTACGTAATGTTTTATTTTGGGGCTTTCTGGAAACCCGGTGCTTTTGAACGGTTTGCCTGCTCTTACAATTTAATAGATTGGACAGAATGGGAGGGAGAAGACTTGTTGGCACCTTCAGAACCATATGATAAAAGATATGCCCATAAACCCTGGGTAATAAAATGGAAAGGGGTTGTTTACCACTTTTACAATGCCGTGGGCGATCGTGGTCGGGTGATTGCGTTGGCGACATCAAAAGACCTGACGAAATGACCGGTCATAACGGTTTTGGCCTTTAGCCACCACTTCTTGGCCTACCCGTTCCACATTCTTATATCCTCTTTAATCCCCGTCAAAAAACAGATTTTAGTATTGCAAATTTTAGCGTACTTTTAATAGGTAAAAGAGTTGTTTCTACATTTTTATCAAAATTTTATGATGGAATAAGGGTGAACGCTAGGTTTATCCAATGAAATTCGTAAATGTTTACAAACATCGCAGAGTAACAGATGCAGAGAAACATATAATGTACGATAAGCTAATAGAACATATCCAACGAATAGTACCTCATACTAAAAGTGAGAGTCAAATAATAAAGGATCATTTCACCCAATTACAAGTTAAAAAAAAAGAACATTTCTTAAAACAGGGTTATGTTTGTAGGACTGCCGGATTTATAATAGAAGGATGTTATAGAAATTATGTAATTTCTTCTGAAGGTAAAGAGATCAATACCTCATTTGGTTTTGAAAATTGGTGGATCGGTGACGTAGGTAGTTTTGTGAATCAAACCCCTACACAGATTAATGCACAATTTCTGGAAGACACTACCCTTCTGACTATTTCAGCAGAGAATTATCTGAGTTTAATGAACAAAGTCCCGTGTTTTTAGAGAATACACGTCTAGGTTGCGTTCAAAAGCTACTACGGCTTCCGTTTTAAAATTTTCCGGATTATCAGAATCTGCTAAAACTCGATATATAGCATTGCTAAAAAAAATTTCCATAAATCCAACATAGGATTTCACAAAAACACATAGCTTCCTTCCTTCAGATTACTCCCGAAGCATTATGCCGATTAAGAAAGGCTGAAAATTTATCAAACTCTTGACCTAGGTCAATTATTTTATAATCCAAATAAAAGATCTTTGATATTCATTTGAAACAAAGATTATCATGGAAACAACGACAAGAGTACAAGTAGATCCTTCTAAAATTACGCAAATAGGGATGGGGTTTTTTGCATCAAAAACACTTCTTACCGCAGTTAATATGGGATTGTTCACACTCCTGGCCAAAGGAGATTTGTCCGGCCAAAACATCAAGGAAATATTGGGACTAAACGATAGAGGTCTGTATGATTTCTTGGATACGTTGGTCGCTTTAGGTTTTTTGAAAAGAACAGGATTGAAGGAAACCTCTATTTATAGCAATGCTGAGGATGCAAATTTATTTCTCGACAAGAATAAACCAACCTACGTTGGTGGAATGCTCGAAATGTCCAATAATCGTCTATATCCTTTTTGGAACAACCTTGAAGAAGGATTAAAAACGGGAAAACCCCAACACGAGACAAAAACGGGTGAAGCTCCCATTTTTGAAGCGCTGTATGCCGATAAACCAAAATTGAGAGAATTTTTAAAAGCTATGGGCGGTATCCAAATGGGCAATTTCATGATGTTTGCCAAAAGATTCGATTTTTTGAATTGCAAAACTCTTTGTGACGTAGGAGGTGCGGGAGGATATCTTGCCGCTCAGGTAGCCTTGAATAATCAACATATGAGCTGTATTTCGTTTGACCTGCCTCCGGTAGAACCAGTTGCTCTGGAAAACATCAAGATGATGGGCTTAAGTGATAGGGTATCTGCACAATCGGGTGATTTTTTAACCGACGATCTTCCCAAAGCTGATGTAATTACAATGGGAAACGTTCTTCACGATTGGGGAACGAAAGAGAAGAAAATGTTGATCAAAAAAGCGTATGAATCGCTACCACAAGGAGGAGCACTGGTAGTTATTGAAAATATTATTGACGATAATCGAAGTGAAAATGCTTTTGGTCTAATGATGTCATTAAACATGAATATAGAAACGCCCGAAGGCTTTGACTTTTCCGCAGCAGATTTTGATGAATGGGCAAGGGAATGTGGCTTTACACAAACTTCTGTGATGCCATTGACCGGTCCTTCAAGTGCCGTAATAGCGATAAAGTAAACACTTTTGCCAAAAATAGGGGGTCCCGCTCCAATCCGATATTCGACACCTTATTGGGTGTATTTAGATGTACTCCGACAGAAATATTAATGAAAACAGACCTTTTTAAGCCTCTTTACGGGGCTTTTTGTAGTTTTTAAAGCTTCTTCTAAACAAGACCTTCCCTAGCCCCTCCAAAAGCGGGGGGCAAATCCCGAAAAACAGAAAAATAACTTCAATTTTTAACGTCCAATCGCCTCTGATCTTCAGGAACGGTACTTTTCATGACAATATTGATTCTACTCCCCTTCCCGCCAGGGAGGGGATTTAGGGGTGGGGACTAATCCCTAAATTATCGAAACACGCTTTGCGAATCGTGTTTAGGCGTTAAAAAGTGCCAAAAATTTACTAAATTTCCCTAGTGACTTAAATTCTATAAAATCAGCCTAAATAACCTTTAATTATGAAAAAGTACGCTCTTTCCCTTTGCTTTTTATGTTTTAGCCTAGTGGCCTTTTCCCAAGCGGGGAAGATCAACGTAATCGTCTTTGGCGCCCATCCCGATGATTGCGACCTCGATACCGGGGGGACCGCAATCCTATTTGCAAAAATGGGGCACCACGTAAAATTCGTCTCCCTTACCAATGGGGACGCCGGCCATCAGGAAATTGGCGGGGGCGAACTGGCCAAGATCCGTATCGCGGAGGCCCAAGAAGCCGGAAGGCGCTTTGGGGTGGAATACACGGTACTGGATAACCACGACGGCGAACTGATGCCCACTTTGGAAAACCGTTTAAAGGTAATCCGGGAGATACGCAAATGGAACGCCGATATCGTCATTGCTCCAAGGCCCAACGACTACCATCCCGATCACCGCTATACCGGGGTCCTGGTGCAGGACGCCGCCTATATGGTCATAGTTCCGAACGTAGCCCCCGAGACACCGCCCCTTAAAAAGAACCCCGTCTTTATGTATTCTGAGGACAGGTTTCAAAAACCAAGTCCGTTTGAACCCGACATCGCCGTCGATATAGATGCCGTCTTCGACCAGAAAATATATGCCATGTCCGCCCACAAATCCCAGTTCTTCGAATGGCTCCCCTGGACGGAGGGAACGCTGGATAAAGTGCCCAAGGACGAAAAGGAAAGATTGGAGTTCCTTTCCAATTGGCGTTCCAGTAATCCAAACCCCGCCACCTTGGCCGCCCTTAAAAAGTGGTACGGAGACAAGGCCATGAATGTTGAGCACGCCGAAAGCTTCGAGGTCTGCGAATACGGCAAACAGCCCACGGACGATGAGCTAAAACGGTTGTTCCCCATGTTGGGGAATTAGAATGTATTAAATTCCAAATAAGAAAACCTATCTAAACCCTTTAAAAATGAAAAGAACGCCCCTAATTTCCCTAGTAGCAGCATTTATCCTGCTTTTTATATCTGCCGTCCAAGCGGAGGTAAAGCTCCCCGCTATTGTATCTTCCAATATGGTCTTGCAACGCAATACCACCATCCAGATCTGGGGATGGGCCGATCCCAACGAAAGAATATTCCTTGAAGCCTCCTGGCTTAAGGGTCCGCTGAATGTACAAGCGGATAAGGAAGGTAATTGGCGTATCGAGGTAAAAACCACCAATAGCAAGGATCCCCAAACCATTAAAATAACAGGCATGAGCTCGGACGTCACCCTAGAAAATGTACTTTTTGGGGAAGTGTGGTTGTGTTCGGGACAATCCAATATGCAAATGCCCCTAAAGGGTTATACCGGTCAACCCACAATTGGTTCAGTAATGGCCACTGCTAAATCCGCCAATCCAAATTTACGGTTGTTTACTGTGGATAGAGTGGGATCCAAGACCCCCTTAAAAGACATCGAGAAATATACGGGGTGGCAACAGGCATCCCCTGAAAATGTTTCCGGATTTAGTGCCGTTGCCTATTATTTTGGACAGCAACTACAAGAGATTTTGGATGTCCCGGTAGGGTTGATCCATACTTCCTGGGGCGGTAGCTCGGTCCAGGCCTGGATAAGCAAGGAAGAGATAAGTAAATATCAAACCGTCGACCTTAGGTATGTGAATATCGACAAAGGCACAAATCATATCCCGACCGCCCTTTTCAATTCTATGATCGAACCGTTGATTCCCTACACTATAAAAGGAGTCCTGTGGTATCAAGGGGAGTCCAATCGGCAAGAACCGGAGAATTACAAAAAACTTTTCCCTGCCATGGTAAAAGATTGGCGCACACGATGGGGTATCGGGGATTTCCCCTTCTATTACGTGCAAATCGCCCCATTCCTTTATGGTGATAATGATGTATTCCAAACCGCTGACAATTCTGCTTTTATCAGGGAAACCCAGTTGCAATGTTTGGACTTGATACCGAATTCGGGTATAGCCATTACCATGGATATCGGGGAAGAGTTTAATATACATCCCGCCAAGAAGAAAGAAGTGGCCGATAGGCTGTTGTTCAATGCCCTTAACCAGACGTATGGGTATAGCACCATTGTTGGAGCCGGACCTATCTATGACTCCAAAGATTATAAGGACAACGGACTCCTCCTAAAATTTAAAAACGCCGATAACGGACTGTATGCCCATGATGGGTTAACGGGTTTTGAGATCGCAGGACAAGATCGAGTATTCTATCCTGCGGAAGCCAAAATTACGGATAGGAAGAACGTATTTGTCAAAAACGACCTAGTGCCAAATCCGGTTGCGGTGCGCTATGCATGGCGAAACTGGATTATAGGGACACTTTACAATACCGACCTGTTGCCCGCATCGTCCTTTAGAACGGACAGCTGGAATAATGCAACTCAGGTTGAGGACTAAAACGATTGTTGGTTTGGACACCTAAACATCGAAATTGTAACTATCTTGTCACATCGAGCGCCCGCCGGAACGAATCTTTCGGGCTGGCAGTCGAGCTGCCTTTGGTTGTCCTACGATTGCGCTCAGTAAGACAAAAGTAAACTTTGGATGTCAAAACGAATAAGCCCCAAAACTAATTGATATTAAATGTACGTCTAGTTCGGCTAGATTGAATTTTTCGGTGATATTTACTTATGGAGGAAAATGCATGGATTTGGATATTGAAGTTACTGGGTAGGCTACACCCTTTAATCGTGCACTTTCCTATTGGGTTGTTGGTTGTTGCGCTTTTTTTGGAAGCCCTGACCCTGAATAAAAAACGCCCTGGCTTGAGGGAAGGTATCTGTTGGATGGTGTACCTGGGAGCTTTGTTCGCTGTGTTGTCTGCCGGTCTTGGATGGTTGCTGGGCACCTACGACGACTATTCCGGCGAACTGCTGCAAAACCATCGGAATTTAGGAATAGCCACCGCTGTGTTGTCCGCAATTACAGCCCTTGTCTTGCAGAAAACCAGGACGGGTAAGATATCCAATTACCTGCCCTACCGATCCACATTGACCTTGTCGGTTATCTCCCTTACCGTTACAGGTCATTTGGGGGCAAGCCTTACCCATGGCGAAGATTTTCTTGCCAGTGCCCTACCGGGAAACACAGAAGTGTACGACGATAGCAAGGGCGTTGCGCTACTTGCCCAATTGGGCCAGTTAGACACAATTTCCGAAACGCAATTGGACGACCTAAATATGGAAGTCCGCGCCATTATTGCGCACAACTGTTACCAATGTCATAGCGAAAACAAACAAAAGGGGGAATTAGTTCTAGAAAATAAAAGAGGGGTGTTTAAAGGCGGAAAATCCGGCGAGATAATCGTAGCCGGAAACCCTGAAAAAAGCGAATTGTACAGAAGAATATCCCTCTCTCCTGATGACGACGATGTGATGCCCAAAAAGGGAAAGGTTTTAAAGAATAATGAAATAGCACTGATCAAATTATGGATTAAAAAAGGAGCCCACTGGTCGGACCGGGCCTTAAAAATATTTCCCGAAGCGGAACTATCCCTCTCAAAACCGGCTTTGCCAGAAGCAACAGGGGAAGCCCATCCGGTAGACAAGTTTATGGCGGTCTACTTTAAAAAGAAGGACATCGATTGGCCCGAATCCGTGGACGATAAAACCTTCTTAAGGCGGGCCTATTTGGATATTGTCGGACTACTTCCCGAACCTGTGGTTTTAGACCGTTTTGAAAGCGATAAGAATCCCAACAAACGCAACAAACTGATAGATACCCTCCTTAATGACGACCAGAATTACACCCAAAATTGGTTGAGCTTTTGGAACGATTTGCTTCGGAACGACTATTCGGGCACCGGGTTTATTACCGGCGGCAGGAAACAAATTACCGATTGGCTGTATAAATCCCTGCTGGAAAACAAGCCCTACAACGCCATGATCAAGGAATTGATAAATCCTAGCCTGGAATCGGAAGGGTTTATCAAAGGCATACAATGGAGAGGTTTGGTAAACTCTAGCCAGCGCACCGAAATGCAGGCCGCCCAAAATATTGGACAATCCCTGATGGGCGTAAACGTTAAGTGCGCCTCCTGCCACAACAGCTTTGTAAGCAACCTTACCCTAGAGCAGACGTATGGTTTTGCCTCGATCTTTGCCGATTCGGTGATGGAATTAAACCGATGCGATATTCCCCTCGGCAAAATGGCCGAAGTGAATTTTCTGTACCCGGAACTGGGATCCGTCGATGCCGATAACGTACAAGAGCGTTTGTGGCAACTTTCAGAAATAATCGTTAAACCGGAGAACGGACGGCTCTACCGGACAATTGCCAATAGAATATGGCAAAGGCTGTTGGGCCGGGGAATCATCGAACCTGTCGATACGATGGATAATACGCCATGGGATAGCGATCTTTTGGACTGGTTGGCCGCGGACCTCATCGATTCTAATTACGACCTAAAGCAGTTGATACGAACCATAATGACATCCAAAACCTACCAGCTCCCAACGGTAAACTACGAAAACTTGGAAGAGATTAAGTCGGCCAAATATGTATTCAAAGGACCCGTTATCAGGCGGATGAGCGCCGAACAGTTTTCCGATGCCGTAAGCCAGATCGTATCGCCCCTATTCTACGCAGCGGCCTATAATCCTTTTGGGGAATCCCTATCCGCCAACAGGATTTGGCATAGGGAAATTAAATTTGACCGGGACGTGTTACCGGAGCCGGGCAAGCGATATTTTCGTCATAAGTTCACCTTGGCCGACAAGGAAATCATCCAGGCCAAGGCACTTATTTCCGTAGACCATTCCTACGTATTGTACCTAAATAGCCAAAAGGTCGGTAGGGGCAGCAACTGGAGAAAAGTAGATAAGCTGGATGTTGCGGAATTCCTAATTCCCGGTGAAAATACGATCGCCATCGAAGGAACAAACGAAGGGAATATCGCAAACCCCGCAGGGGTGCTATTTGCCATGAAGATTAATCAACGGGACAGTCTGGAAACCCTTTTACAATCAGCAGAGGATGAGGGTTGGAAAAGTACGGATGTCCGGCCGGCCAACGCTTGGATCCAATCGGAATTTGACGATGGACAGTGGAAAAGTACAAAGAACTACGGTTCCAAGGATTGGGACATGTTATTGAATTTTACGTTTGAGGACAACGTATCCCCATTTGCCCGTGCCAGCCTGGTTAGGCAACATCCGTTTATGAAGGCGCTTGGCCGCCCCAGTAGGGAAAATGTAACCACTACCAGGGATGATCGGGCTACTTTGTTGCAAGCGCTGGAACTGACGAACGGGGCGTATTTTAACCAGGTGCTGGAAGAAGGGGCCATCCAATGGTTAGAGGAATACCACGGCAATAGCGAAACTATCGTCGAGACTTTATATGCAAAATCCCTTGGCCGTAAACCAACGGCCAAGGAAAAGGACATTATGCTCGGCGCTTTGGGCAATAATCCGACCAAGGAAAGCGTGGAAGACTTGTTTTGGGCAACGCTGCTTACCCCAGAATTTCAATTTATTTATTAAATCTTATGGAGAGGCATACAGAAAATTCGCGCAGGGAGTTTATCAGAAAAATGGGGACCGCAAGCCTGGTAGCGGCGGCCGCCAGTATTCCTGCCACCAGCTTTTTAAGCTCCTGCAAGGGGGCACCAAAAATTAATTCGAGGGCAGATACCGTAATTTTGCTCTGGATGGCGGGTGGCATGGCACACACCGAGACTTTTGACCCCAAGGCCTATGCCCCGTTCAAAAAGGGAATGGAGAGCAAACGAATATTGAGTTCGTTCCCAAAGGTGCCGACGGTGGTAGACGGGTTGGATTTTTCGCAAGGACTGGAGTCTATTGGCAGCGTAATGGACAAAGGAGCCATCATTAGATCGTATAAATCGGCAGACCTTGGCCATATCCTTCATACAAGACACCAATACCATTGGCATACTTGTTATGAACCGCCACAATCGGTCCAGGTACCCCATATCGGAGCTTGGATCGCCAAGGAATTGGGACCGGTAAACCCGGTCATTCCTCCCTTTATTGCCATGGGCCAACGGTTTACCGTAGGAGAAGCGGAAGAATTAAAGGCCTTTCATACCGCAGGATTTTTAGGCAGCGAATACGGTCCGTTTCTAATCCCAGATCCATCCAGTGGCCTGGAAAGCGTACGGCCTCCGCAGGGCATGTCTATCAAAAGATTCGATGCCCGATATAAGCTTTACAAGGAATTGACCAATAAAAGCCCCGTGATGGAACGGGGAAGCGATTACCAACGCGAATCCCTGATGCGGTCCATGGAACAGTCGTATAGACTATTGAATTCGCCGGAATCCAAAGTGTTTGATCTGACCCAAGAACCAAAAGAGAAATACGATATCTACAACACCGGAAGATTTGGTTTGGGATGCCTGACCGCCAAAAGGCTGGCCATGAACGGGGCAAGATTTGTGAGCGTTTCAACGGAGTACGAACCCTTTCTTGGGTGGGATACCCATGAGAACGGGCATACCAGAACGATAAAAATGAAGCAATTGATCGACGGCCCTATTGCTCAGCTTGTGAAGGATTTGGACGAATCGGGCCATTTGGATCGGACGCTGATAATTCTGGCCAGTGAATTTAGCAGGGATGCTTTGCTCGAAGGTCGTCCGGGTCAAAAAGTTAAGGACCAGGTGGATCAACCCGATATAATCGAAGACGAAAAATTCTATGGCATGCACCGTCATTTCACCGATGGCAGTTCTATCCTCTTGTGGGGAGGAGGCGTTAAAAAAGGATTGGTATACGGCAAAACTGCCGATGAAAGACCTTGTTCTTCCATTGAGAACACAGTGGTAATTGACCAGGTGCACCAATCCATTTACCACGCCTTGGGCATAGACCCAGAAACCAACTACACCATCGAGGGACGGCCTTTTTATACCACCCCCGATGGGCAGGGAAAACCTATTCTGGAATTATTTGCGTAGAACAAGAATTGCCATTAATCCAGTCCGCCAAGGCATTATCCTGAAGTTTTGAAACCAAAAAAACGAGTTATGAAAATGAAAAACATCCTTTTTGTTATATCCTTCTTTTTGTCGATGTTTTCATTAACGTGCTTTGCCCAGAAAAAAGCACATCCAAACGTCATTATTATCATTACCGATGACCAGGGTTACGGCGACCTTGGAATAACGGGAAATCCAAACGTGCACACCCCCGTAATCGATGAATTTGCCCGTAAAAGTATCCGCTTTAAAAACTTTTATGTTTCTCCTGTATGTGCCCCTACCCGTTCGAGCCTAATGACCGGACGCTATTCACTCCGTACGGGCATAAGGGATACCTATAACGGGGGAGCCATAATGGCATCGAACGAGGTGACTATGGCCGAAATGCTTAAACAAGCCGATTACAAGACCGGAATTTTTGGCAAATGGCATTTGGGCGACAATTACCCCAGCAGACCATGTGACCAAGGTTTTGATGAATCCTTGATTCACCTATCGGGCGGCATGGGGCAGGTTGGGGATATTACAACCTATTTTCAAGGAGACAAGAGCTATTTTAATCCCGTCCTTTGGCACAATAACAAAAAAGAGGCCTACCGAGGTTATTGCTCGGATATTTTCGCGGAACAGGCCTTGAATTTTATCGAAAAAAACAAAGAATTGCCCTTTTTCTGCTATCTCGCGTTTAACGCTCCCCATACTCCCTTGCAGGTTCCCGAAAAGTATTATGGAATATATAAGGACATCGATCCGACGTCTGGTTTTGAGGGCGACGATCGACCTTTTGCCAAAATGACGGAGAAAGATAAGGAGGATGCCCGAAAAGTATATGCCATGGTGACGAACATCGATGACAATATTGGTAAAGTTTTAAAAAAACTGGACGAGCTAAAACTTGCAGATAATACGATCGTCATTTTTATGACCGATAACGGTCCGCAACAAAATAGATATGTGGGCGGTATGAGGGGGCGCAAAGGAGACGTTTATCAAGGAGGTGTTCGAGTGCCGTTTTATATTAGCTATCCTCCAGCTTTTGGCAAGGATAAAGATATTGAAACTACAGCCGCCCACATCGATGTCTTGCCCACGCTGGCACAACTATGCAATGTTGCATTACCCAAAGAAAGAATGATCGATGGCAAAAGCCTGCTTCCGCTTATTTTGGGCAATGATATGGGCTGGGGGAACAGGCCGCTATTTTTCTACTGGACAAGGCGCTATCCCGAACCGTACTACAACATGGCTATGCGAAAAGGTAGTTTTAAACTGGTCGGAAAGACCAATTTCAACGCCCCGATTACGGATTTTGAGCTGTTCGACCTTGTTAAAGATCCTTACGAACAGAACAATATCGTTTCAGAAAATCAAAGTACTGCAAATATACTTAAGGAAGAACTCGACAAAACGTATCATGAATTGATCACCTCTAAAAATTTAGTAGACCAACCTCCAATTATTATAGGGAGCCCATACGAAAATCCGGTCATACTCAACAGGAACGATGCCGGTGGACAAAGGGGAATTTGGGCCCAAGAAGAAATATATGGAAAGTGGAAAGTGAGAATCGAGAAAGGTCATTATGACATAAAATTTAAATTCATAAAGCCGGTAAAAGCAAATGGAAGGATGTATTTAGAGCTAAACACTCTGGTAAAACAAATGCAAAACCAAAAAGAGGATACCGATATCATTGAGATGAAGAACGTATTTTTCCCAGAAATGGATGGCGATTTGATACCTTATTATGCGATTGGCGCAAGAAATATATTCCCGTTTTGGGTTGAAATGAAAAGAATCGAATAAGGATGCCTCAAAATGGTATAGCTTGCTTCGGTTTATAGAAGCCAAGGCTTATATCCCTATAGATAACCAGTGTAAATCCAATAAATCGAGCTTCCGTGCCAAAAAAAACGACTAAATGGAATTGATGAGCGACCCAAGAGTTAAAGATGTTTTTAATACATATCCTAAGGAGGTTCGGCCCCAGTTATTAAATCTCAGGGAAATGGTCATAAGCACGGCCTCGGAAATCGTTGGCCTTGAAAAACTGGAAGAAACGCTAAAGTGGGGCGAACCCAGCTATCTAACCAAATATGGAAGTACAATAAGAATGGATTGGAAAGATAAAAATCCCGAACAGTTTGCCCTCTATTTTAAATGTACCTCCAAACTGGTTCCCACTTTTAAGGCTATCTATAAGGATACATTTCAATTTGAAGGCAATCGGGCTATTGTATTTAAACTCGACGAGAAGCTTCCGGCAAAGGAATTAAGGCAATGTATTTCCATGGCGTTGACCTATCACAAAGTTAAGCACCTGCCCCTGTTGGGGACTTGACATAACTATTCCTTGCGAGCAATAAATTCTCTAACCTGGTTAATTATCTTGCGTTACAGGCACATTAAGTGGGCGTAGGATTCCTTTGGTCTTGGGAAAAAGAATTGAATAACTAAGAAATAAAAAAACGGGTAACAAAAGTGAAAATAAGATCATAGCGGTAAAATTTAACTCCAGCAGAGCTCGACAGGTTATATTTGGGGGAATAAATATTAAACTGTTTAACGGAATCCATTAAGCCAACTTAGCTTTGTCATTTCTTGTAGTAAAAGACAATGCTTTCTTTATTTTGGCATTTTTATAGATGTATATAATGGAAACGCTGTTTTCGGTTTTAATTGCAATTTCTTGTTTTGCCGTGGCATCAACAATGGTAGTGGCAATGGTGTTTACCTTTACAAGCTCGGTTGGGTTTTGAGCGTTGGCAGTGAATCCGATAACAAGAACAAAGATTAAGGTAATTAAGGTTTTCATGACTTGGGTTTTGTTATGTAAAGAACTCAACATTAAGGGTAATCACACGATTTGCTTCGCTGTAACACACTGTTTTTCGGTGTTTTGCAAAAATTTGGTTGAAGCGCAAAAAAATCCCATAAACGGAAGTCGACCCAAAATCACCTAGGCGATAAATGCTGCATTTTAACGAGCAAAATAAACGTGTTTGGAATGCACCAAAGCCTTAAGCAATGATATTATGCCCGTAAACTACCGTGAAAAAATCAAGATTGAAATGATATAGGTGGTTTGGGTTTTACTCTTTTTATGACCCCGAGTGAAGAACGAAGATCAAGTAAACCCGTTAAAACGGAGGATTGATTAGAAAGTACGCTAGATTTCCATAGCCATGGCAGGATCGCTAACGCTGGGCAGACCTGTCTCCACCCTTCCGGCGAACCTGCGCAAAAAGGCGTCACCGACCTGAATTGAAAAATCGTACCAATTGCCACTAGATTTTAAGGACCACTTCTTTTTCTTTCTTTTACCACCAGCAATTTTAAATGTCCACGGACCACCGTGATCATAAGCATTTGAAGTAATGGTTGCAAGGACCGGGGAATTCCCGCGATTTTTTATTTCAACCTTTATCCCCCCCTTTCTATGGTCGTAATCCAAGGTGATTTCGGGTTCCTCCGGCGAAAAAATGTTTCCGGAAAATTTGTGAAAGTATCCATTGGGCCCGTAAACCTCCAAATCATAGGAACCTTGGTCCGACCCTAACTCCCAGTCGTCCATGAGCGACTTGCCAGCCTCTACCGTGTAACGCCTGGGAATACGATCTAGGTGATTAAGGTCGTACACATGGTATACCGCACCGGCATCACCTCTGTTTTCAAAGATCAGGTTGGCCTTATCTTCATTTTCCAACCTCCCGTAATGTACGTTTAAACGATAGGGAAGGGCCCGGGAATACCGGGTGCCTTTTTCCTGGTAAAGCGGTGCAGGGTCTGCAGGGGCCGCCGCGAGGGGCAACAGCTTGGACGCAGCATCCAGGGCGGGGTAGTTAGACGTTTTCGGCATCATGGGAAATACGGGGTCGTTCGGGGTTACAAAATCAAAGGCCGAGACCAGGTCGCTGCTTACCGCCCTGTGCCACGGACTGATAGCGGGAAGGGTTACCCCAAACCGCCTTTCGATAAACTGCCCTACAGAGGTATGGTCGGCCACCTGGGAATCTACCCATCCCCCCTTGCTCCACGGGGAAATAATATAGAGGGGCACCCGGGGGCCGAAGCCCCACGGTCTGACATTTCCCGAAATCGTATCCCGTTTATCGTGATAGACCCTTTTTCCTTTGGAATTGTCTTTAGAGTCGGTTGAAAAGTCGAAAGGGTCCTTGTCATTATTAAAATACATCCCGGCCAGATCCAAGGTAGATTTTCCTGCCAATGTTTTGTCCAAGTTATAGGAAGGGACCGCAGGTGCGGGGATATGATCAAAAAGACCATCGTTCTCATCAAAGGTCAAAAAGAAAACGGTCTTGCTCCACACTTCGGGATTCGCGGTAAGCGCAGAAAGTACCTCATGGGTAAAATCTGCCCCCCGGTAGGGACTGGAAGGGGCCCCGGGGTGTTCGGAGTCGTCTTGGGAAGGCAATACCCAAGATACTTGGGGCAATTTGTTGTTTTTTACGTCATTTTCCAAATCCTGTAGCGACCAGTGCCTCATTCCCTTTTCATAGATAGGAGATCCCGGCTTGGCGTTCCGGAAACTTTCAAAGGCAAGTCCGCCGTGCATGGCTCCCGTCCAGTTATCGTTGGGGTCCTGATAAATCTGCCAGCTGATTCCCTCCTTTTCCAGTACATCCGGAATGGTGGGCCATGTAAGCGCATTGCCATTGTACGTATAGCCCGGTTCCGGCATCTCCCCCTTTATCCAGCACCTTAGGTTCACAGGTTCCGAATCCTCGTCCGTACAATTAATTCCGGCCGCCCTCCTTTTGGGGTCAAAATTAGATCCGGACCAGAACATTATCCGGTTGGGGTCGGTACCCGTAGCCACGGAACAATGGTGGGCATCTGAGATTGTAAAAGCTTCGGCAAGGGCGTATTGAAAAGGAATCTCCTCCCGGGTATAATAGGCCATGGAAAACGGTGTTTTATACAAGGGCCAAAAACCGTACTTGCCCTGGTTCCAGGCGGCCTGGGTATCGGCAAAATCGTGGGGGGTGCCCTTGATCAATGCCGCATTGGAGGTCTTACGATCGGCGCGATAAGGCGGAACGATCTTTTGCCCGTCCGATTGATAGAAGGCGCGCCGGCCATTCTCCAAAGGAATCGGGAAACGATCTCCAAATCCCCGTACCCCTTTCATAGTTCCAAAATAATGATCAAAGGACCGGTTTTCCTGCATCAGGATGACGATATGTTCCACATCCCGTATGGAACGGGTGGCATTGTGGGCCTCTACGGCCAAGGCTTTTTGAACCAAGGGGGGCCATAAGGTGGTCGCCAAGCCAGCGCTAGCGGATAGTTTTATGAATTTTCTTCGGTTCAGATATGTCATGAACGGTTGATGTTTGGAATGAATATTTTGAATTCTTTTTATTCGTTGCCCATTGACCGGGGCAACCGAATATCGCAGCACGATTTGGGCTACCCGATACCTTAAGTAGTAAATTTAATAAAAAGATAGGACTTAAAGTTTACTTTGGAAGACCTGCCGTGCAAAAGAAAAAGACTGAAAAAATGGGCAGATGAAAAATCAGATTTTCAACTGCCCGTAGCATCTGGTGACCCCGCAGAGGCTCGAACTCTGGACCCGTTGATTAAGAGTCAACTGCTCTACCAACTGAGCTACGAGGTCTTGTTAAATAGAAGTAAATTTAATTAAAAACGCGCAATCCACATACTAAGGACATACCTAAAAAAAGGCAATACGTTGCCCAATATCTATTATCTTCGTGGTTTTGTAACGTTAACCAAATCCCGATTCCCATGCTGATAAAAAAAATATTGCCCGCCCTAATATTAGGATCTGTCCTTTTTAGTTGTAAGGAGGGGTCCAAGACCAAGGGCACCACAAAAATGGAAGCTGCCGCCCCTAAATTAGAGCTAATTGCCGAGGTGAAGGGTCTTGCCCATTGCGAATCGGTTGTTTTTGATACAAAAAGAAACGTTCTATACGTGTCGGTCCAAGGGGAAAATGAGCCCAACGACGGGTCTATAGCCAAAGTTTCCCTTGACGGGGAAATTCTGGTGGCCAACTTTGTTCAAGGGCTAAACGACCCCAAGGGAATTGCACTTCTGGTGGATAAACTCTATGTTTCCGACGGTAAAGAACTGGTGGAGGCAGATCTAAATACGGGTGGAGTCTTACAAAAATATCCCGGCAAGGATGCCGAATTTTTAAACGACGTTGCCGTGGACAAGGATGGAAACGTCTACGTATCCGATATGGCCACCTCCTCTATTTACAAGCTCGACACGAAAGGAAATTTTGAAAATTGGTTAACCTCCGACGATTTGGAAGATCCCAACGGACTTTTGATAGACCACAACACGCTATATATTGCGGCTTGGGGAAAACGAAATTCGGGCAATACCACTAGTAATCCCAAAGGCCGTTTGCTAAAGTTGGATATTCCCAATAAAAAAATCACCCCGATCACCGCAGAGCCCTTGGGAAATTTGGACGGTCTCCAAACCTACGATAACAGCAGCTTTTTGGTTTCGGATTGGTCAACGGGCTCCCTGTACAAAATCTCAAAAGGGGGAACGGTATCTCCGTTTTTTACCGCAGAACCGAGCGTGGGAGACATTATGTATCTTCCCTCCAAGCACCTATTGGGCCTCCCCATGAACAAACAGAGCAAATTGCTGCTTTACCGGGTAACGGTTAAATAATTGTCTAAATTAGTGACCGATAACAAAGCGATCTAATTATATCTTACCTTTCGCATTACCCTCAAAGACTCTTTTAAAGAGGGGTAGATCTCTGGAGCAAATGCCTTAAGAAGTCCGCGGGCATTTTCCATGGTGTCCTTGGCTTCCTCAAATCCGTTGAAATAGCAAATGAGATGCGTGGCCGGGAACTGCTTTAAATCCTTTATTTCCGATGTATTCAAAGGGATGTTCTTTTCCAATTTTTGGAGTACGGCATTATTGGCGTTATAAATATGGTGTAAGGTCTTTCGGTTGTATTGGGGGGGCTCAAAAATCAGTTCGCTGTTGATGTGGTACGTGCCATTGTCCGAAAAGGTGATGATCATCTTCTCCAAAGGGTAATATTTTTGTTCGGAGCCCAATCCCAACTGCACGTATTCTACCGTAGTAAATAAATCTTCGTCCAAGGCAATCGTTATTTCATCCAAGGCCGAATAAAACAGTTTTACCTGCTCGTTGATCAGTTCAATATCGACCCTGGAATAGTAGGTTTTATCTTTCACTTTTTTTTGGCTTCCTGCCCAACAGACCACAAATTGTTCCTTGAAAACCTTATAACTACTCGTTAAGTCCCCGTGTCTGACGTTGATAAAGTCGATGACCCCGTCCAAGGTAAGCTCAATATTGTTCTTGGCGTGTTGCTCGATGGTGGCCACCTTTGCCGAATTAATATCCTTGAGTTCTACCCCATATGCTTTGGGCATGCTGATGCTGCCCTCCCTAAAATAAACGGAGCCCCCGTAATATTTCCATATATTTCTGCGTAGGGCACACACTTTTCCCGTAGACTTTATGGTCACTAAGCCCACCACCTTACCTTCAGGCAAATGGGGGAAAGGGATATTTTCGTAGGAAATCATTGGCGGGTTATCAAGATAGGCGTTGACCAAATTTTGAATCTTGCTATCGTCGAAGAAATCGACGCCCACTATTTTATTATCCTCGTCCTCTACTCCGATTACGATAAAGGAATTGTTATTGGGGTTGCTGTTTGCCAAGGCACAAACGTGCTTTAAGAATTTGGCCTTCCCCTCGCGCTGTCCTATATCCACAAATCGCTTCTTGTCATAAAAGCTATTCTCGTCGTTATGGGCGAGGAGGCTTTTTACGAGAAGGCGTTTGTTGATCATGATTTTATGTTGTGGGTTGCGGGTCGTAAGTAATAGTCTTATTTTAAACCTTGTCTTTCCGAATTCTTTAGATAGCTTATAAAGGCCCCTATTTTCCGACCGTTCATTTGGTTCCTTGATTCAAAGTCCTTGCATAATGGAGTGGTTTGCACTAAACGCCATATTTCTCGACAGATCTGCCGAGCTAATTGCCATATCTTCAAACGACTCTACTTTTCCCATAATTCTACTAAGGCTTTATTTAACTCGTAACCCGAAACCCTTAACCCGGAATTTTATTGATCACCGTCGCATTCGCCTGCGCTGTGGGTAAAACCAATAAATCCGCAATGTTCACGTGATAGGGCCGAGTGACCACAAAATAAATGATATCGGCAATATCCTCGGCGATTAGCGGCTTAAATCCATTGTAAACGGTGGATGCCCTTTCCGAATCTCCTTTAAATCGCACCTCGCTAAACTCGGTCTCAACGGCACCCGGATCAACGGACCCCACCCTGATTCCATGGGGGTTAAGATCGATGCGCATCCCTTGGGTAATCGCATCTACCGCAAATTTACTGGCACAATACACGTTGCCCTTGGGATATACTTCCTTCCCAGCAATGGATCCAATGTTGATGATATGACCTTTTTTCCGCTCCACCATTTGGGGCATAATTGCCTTGGAAACGTACAACAGGCCCTTTACATTGATGTCCAACATGGCATCCCAATCCTCGGGATCTCCCTGATCAATGGTATCCAAACCGTGGGCGTTCCCAGCATTGTTGATCAGGATATCTATTTGGGAAAAGGATGGGGGTAAGGAGGAGATCGCCTTAAATACCGATTTCTTGTCACTCACATCAAAATTCAGGATGTGAACCTTTGCTTGGGAAATCAGTTTTTTCTTTAATTCTTCGAGCCGGTCTTGACGCCGGCCACATAGGATCAAGTTTACTCCGTGTGCCGCAAATAGCTCGGCCGTAGCCCGACCAATACCACTGGTGGCACCGGTAATAAGGGCAGAAATCCCCTCTGGTTTCCACTCCCGATGGCTATCGGGAATAGAAGAAGCGTCGCCGGGTTGTTTTTGTTTCATAATTATCAATTTTAACGTAATTCACTTCTTTAAAATACTACTTTTCCCAAACGTGTTTTAAGTGGTTTTTTCCGCTCCTTTAGGAGGGGGCATTCAAATTATAAAATATATCCCTTAAATACTTCATAAAACTTGGGCATTTCCGCAATATTTAACCATACATTAACAGCCTGTATCTAAATAAATTTTCAATTTGCGGTGCATTTTAACATAATTCCATCAATGGCTATTATTTAAATAGGCATTAGATATAATAAAAGCAAAAATATGGAAGAAAATACTTTGGTCGACATTAGTGTGATGAACGAGAAGATTGCCCAGGAAAGCGCATTTATCGACTTACTTATTTTAGAGATGAACAAAACCATCGTGGGGCAAAAGCACATGATAGAACGTTTGCTCATCGGCCTTCTGGGACAGGGCCATATCTTATTGGAGGGTGTCCCCGGACTTGCAAAGACTTTGGCCATCAATTCCCTGGCAAAAGCGGTACACGGCAGTTTCAGCAGGATACAGTTTACTCCGGATCTTTTGCCCGCAGACGTAGTGGGAACCATGATCTACAACATGAAGGTCAGCGATTTTTCAATAAAAAAAGGACCCATATTTGCCAACTTTGTATTGGCGGATGAGATTAACCGGGCCCCGGCCAAGGTACAATCGGCACTTTTGGAAGCTATGCAAGAAAAACAGGTGACTATCGGGGACGAGACTTTTATCCTGGACAAGCCATTTTTGGTCATGGCCACACAAAACCCCATAGAGCAGGAAGGAACTTACCCATTGCCCGAGGCCCAGGTAGACCGATTTATGCTGAAAACCGTAATCGATTATCCCAAATTGAACGAGGAACAATTGATTATCCGTCAAAATCTTCAAGGCGGTCAGACCGAGATAAAGCCGGTCGTTGCCCTAAAACAGATTTTGAACGCCCAAAAGACCGTCCGAGAGGTTTATATGGACGAAAAAATAGAGAAATATATCCTAGATATTGTTTTTGCTACGCGATATCCCGAAAAATACAATCTGGAAAGCCTAAAACCCCTGATCAGCTTTGGGGCATCACCTCGAGGAAGTATCAACTTGGCCAGTGCGGCCAAATGCTACGCCTTTATTAAAAGAAGGGGCTACGTAGTACCGGAAGATGTGCGGGCCGTAATACACGACGTACTGAGGCACCGTATCGGGATTACCTACGAGGCAGAGGCTGAAAACGTTACTTCGGAGGAGATTATCAACAAGATCGTCAACGAGATCGAAGTACCTTAAATCAGTACGCAGTAATCAGTGGGCAGTATGCAGTTCAAAATCAAATTTTGATGCGGCCACTTTTTACTGATTACTGAATACTGCACACTGTTCACGGAACACATGGATACCAAAGAACTACTTAAGAAAGTACGTAAGATCGAGATAAAGACACGCCGTTTGTCCGATCATGTATTTGGTGGGGAATACCACTCTACCTTTAAAGGGCGGGGTATGACCTTTAGTGAGGTGCGCCAGTATCAATTTGGGGACGATGTGCGATCCATAGACTGGAATGTCACCGCCAGATACAACGAACCCTTTGTAAAAATATTTGAGGAAGAGCGGGAACTTACCATGATGCTCATGGTAGATGTCAGCGGCTCACAATTCTTTGGTACCGTCAACCAGTTCAAGAACGAAATCCTCACCGAGATTTCGGCCACATTGGCCTTTTCCGCTATGCAAAATAACGATAAGGTAGGGTTGATTTTGTTCACGGACCAGATAGAGCTTTATATCCCGCCTAAGAAAGGAAAGAGCCACGTGCTCCGTATCATCAGGGAATTGTTGGAGTTTAAACCCAAAAGCAGGAAAACCGATCTTGCGGAGGCATTAAAATTCCTGACCAACGTAATGAAAAAAAAGGCAATCGTATTTGTGCTCTCCGATTTCATTTGCGAGGACTATCAACAGACCCTAAAGATTACCGGAAAAAAACACGATGTTACAGGAATTCGGGTCTACGACGAACGAGAGGAGATTATCCCCAATCTGGGGATGGTACAAATGGAGGACGCAGAGACCGGAACACTGCGATTGGTAAATACGCAGTCAAAAAAAGTGAGAATGGCCTATGGAAAATACAATAGGGATCGGATAGATTATTTTAAGGACGTCTTTACTAAATCTGGTTGCGGGGTGCTCAATTGCAGGGTCGATGAAAGTTATGTGAAAAAATTGTTGGGCTATTTTAAGCAAAGGGGATAGTGGGAAGTAAGAAACACGAGGTAAGAAGTACGAAGGAAGCCTCCCAAAGTTTGGGAAGCCATGTCCTCAATGCCGCATATGTGCTGCGGATTTTTTCGATCATCATTTGTTTGGTCGGCTTTAAGGGATTTTCGCAATCCTTGCCAACCGTTACTTCAAAGGTCGATACCACCAATATTAAGATTGGGGAGCAGATCCATTTTACGGTTTTCGTAGATGTGGATTCTACCGCCCATGTCATCTTTCCCGAAGGGCAGACTTTTTCGCCATTGGAAATGGTGGAAGCTCTAAAAACCGACACCCTAAAAAAACTGGATAAGGTCAGCTTGCAAAAGATATACGCCCTTACCCAATTCGATTCGGGGGCCTATACCCTGCCCCGCCAAAGGATTCTGATAAACGACAAACCGTATTTTACGGATTCAGTACAGATTGCCGTGGCCTCGGTTCACGTAGATACGTTGGCCCAAAAAATGTACGATATCAAAGGGTTGATGGAGGTGCAAAAAAGTCACAAAGATCTTTGGAAAACCTTGCTTTGGGTACTTTTAGGCCTTTTGGTCGTCGGAGGCCTGCTCTATTGGTTCGTATTCCGGAAAAAGCCAATGACCGAAGCAGAAAAAGAGGCGTTATTGCCTCCTTACGATCGGGCCATGCTGGAATTAAAACGGTTGGAAAGCTCCAAATACCTTATTCAATCGGAATACAAGGAGTACTACTCAGAGCTCACGGATATTGTACGTTCGTATTTGGAAGAGGACGTACATATTTCGGCCATGGAAAGTACAACCGATCAGTTGATAGATAAGATCGAATTGCTCAAAGATGCCGGAGAACTAAAATTAGACAGTGATACCATCCACCAGTTTAAGCGGATCTTGGAAACCGCGGATCTTGTAAAATTCGCCAAGTCCAGACCAGAAAACTCCGTTGCGGAACAGGATCGAAAATCCATTGAACATATTGTCACAAGAACCAAGGAGGCCCTGCCAGAACCGACGGAGGAAGAATTACAGCAAAAAGAGGAATACTTAGAGGAATTGGCCCGTAAACAACAACGCAAGAAATGGTTGGTGACCGGAGCCATTGCCCTAGGTGTATTGTTGATTTCCACCGGTGCCATTACAGCCTACTATGGGCCAAAATTGGTATGGGATTCCGTAACCGGACATCCTACCAAGAAATTATTGGACGGGGAATGGATTACCAGTACATACGGGTATCCTCCCATAACCGTTTCTACCCCTAAGGTATTGATCCGGCAAGATGTGAAAATTCCCGCCCAGGCAAAGGCACAGATCAAGGATATGCAGACCTTTAGGTATCAAGAGCCCAAGGTGCCCTTTACTATTGCGGTGACATCGACAGAATTTACCCAGCCCGTAGATCCGGATTTTGACAAGACCAACGAGCAACTGTTGAAACACCTTGAGGAAAATGGAGCCAAGAATATTGTGACCAAAAAGGAAGAATATAGTACCATGGCGGGTGTTAAAGGGCTCAAGACCTATGGCAGTGGTAAATTTATACTTCCTGGATCCAATGAGCTCGTAAAAGGAAAGTACATTATTTTGAGTTTTGGAGGCAAAGGTTTCCAACAGCAAATATTGTTGACTTGGATGGACGGGGATCCCTATGCAGAACAAATAGTAGAGCGGATCTTAGTGTCCGTCGATGTAAAAACAGACGTATAAATGTTAGAGAATATCCAATTTGCAAATCCCGGGTTTTTCTGGTTGCTTCTATTGCTACCACTGGCGGCGATATGGTATTACTTTAAGCGAAAGGAAGAAACGGCTTCCCTAAAAATATCGAGTATCAAGGGCTTTTCTTCGGATGATTTTCTAACCAGATTAAAGCCTTTGTTATTCCTATTGCGGCTCTTGGCCCTGGCAGCGATCATTACGGCGTTGGCCCGGCCACAAACCGAGGATATCTCATCCAAAACCAAAACTACCAAGGGAATCGATATTGTCATGGCCATAGACGTATCGTCCAGTATGTTGGCACGGGATCTGAAGCCCAATCGTTTGGCAGCCTTGAAAGACGTAGCATCAAATTTTATCCGCAAACGACCCAACGATCGGATCGGATTGGTAGTGTACGCGGGCGAAGCCTACACTCAGACTCCAATTACAAGCGATAAGGCCATAGTTCTAAACGCTTTAAAGTCTATCACCTATGGCAAATTAAACGACGGTACCGCTATTGGGATGGGACTGGCCACCGCAGTAAACCGGCTAAAGGACAGCAAGGCAAAAAGCAAGGTCATTATTTTATTGACCGACGGGGTAAACAATTCCGGCTTTATTGAACCACAAACGGCAGCCGAATTGGCCACCGAATACGGTATAAAAACATATACCATAGGTTTGGGATCCAATGGAAATGCACTTTCGCCAATTGCTTATAATGCCGATGGATCTTTTAGGTACGGAATGAGGCCGGTGGAGATCGATGAGGGGTTGTTAAAAAATATAGCGGAGATTACCGGAGGGGAATATTTTAGGGCTACCGACAATGACAAACTGGAAGCCATTTATGACGAGATCAACAAACTTGAAAAAACCGATATCGAGGAATTCAAATATTACAGGTACGAAGAAAAATTTCGGTCCTGGGCGCTCCTGGCTGGCGCTTTGTTACTATTTGAATGGTTGATGAGAAATACGGTATTCCGTAGTTTTATATAAAGTTGATGGTTTAGGATTTGGGGTAATTAAAATACCTACAAACTATAAACACCAAACAATAAAAAATGATACAATTAGACGAAAAAATATATCTTTATTTACTCTTCATCATTCCGGTGTTGATCGTTCTTTTTGTAGGCCTACAGATTTGGAAAAGAAAAACCCAAAGAAAGTTTGCCGACCTAACTTTGTTAAAGCGGTTGACTCCAGATAGATCCAATTTTAAATCTACCCTAAAGCTTATTTTCTTGCTTTTGGGTCTGGCTTTTTTGACGCTTGGGCTGGTAAACCCAAAAATTGGCACCAAATTGGAGACCGTAAAACGCGAGGGAGTAGATATTGTTTTTGCCATCGATGTTTCAAAGAGTATGTTGGCCGAGGATATTGCTCCTAACCGATTGGAAAAGGCCAAAAGATTGGTTTCCGAAATCATCAACCAACTCGGTAGTGACCGCATCGGAATCATTGCATACGCAGGGCAGGCCTATCCCCAATTGCCGATTACAACAGATTTTGGGGCGGCCAAAATGTTCCTGCAAAGCATGAACACGGATATGCTATCATCCCAGGGTACCGCAATAGACCAGGCCATTGACCTGGCCACCACCTATTACGACGACGCCGATCAGACCAACAGGGTGCTTTTTATAATATCAGATGGGGAGGACCACTCAGGAAGCTCCACCAACGATGCCGTGGAAAAAGCCAAGGAAGCTGGTATCCGCATTTTTACTATTGGGGTAGGAACGACAAAAGGTGCCCCCATCCCTATTAAAAGAAACGGGATCGTAGAAAGTCTTAAAAAAGATGCCAACGGGGAGGTGGTCATTACAAAAATGAACGAAGAACTCCTGGAAGACATTGCGGATAACGGGAATGGAGAATATATCAACGGCGACAACACCGCAAAAGCGGTAGATTTTATAAAAGATCAATTGAACATGATCGACAAAACGGAATTTGAAGCCAAACAGTTTACCGAATACAAGGATCAATTTCAGTGGTTTTTGGGGGCTGGGCTTTTGTTCTTATTTTTGGATATCTTCCTCTTGGACAGAAGGACCAAGTGGCTCAAAAAGTTGAACCTGTTTAACGAGGAATTGGAATAGTACTCCGTGGGTAGTTAAGGGGTTATAAAATAGAAAAAAGAATAGAGAGGAGAGAATAAAGACTTTGGAGTATGCAGTGGGCCGTTCAAGGTTGAAAATCAATCGAGAAAAGTATGGGATTTCCCATTAAAAGGGTAGAAAGGGGAAAATTCACAAGGACTTTATAAACGAGAAATACGAAAGTGAAAAAAAACGGGGTTACAGAAACGACCACCACCAACCTACAGCAGTCTTGGTTCTTAACACCTGAATTTTAAAAATTGAAACATGAAAATAAATTTAGTATATATCCTATTTTTTGTCTGTTTCATCTCCTATGGACAAAGTGATGACAAGGCGAGAGCAAAAGCGCTCAGGGCCTCCAAGGATCTTACCTGGGATGCCAATAAGGAGCTCTCGGAAGATAAATTTGTCGATGCAGAGGCCAATTACAGGAAGGCGATTGCCAAAAGCGATAAAAATGTGGCCGCTCCCTATAATCTGGGTAATGCCTATTACAAAAACAAATCCTATAGCGAAGCGTTTTCCCGTTATAAAGAGGCGGGAGAGATGGCCCCGGACAAAAAAGTCAAGCACAATGCATTTCATAATATGGGCAACGTTTTTATGGAACGCAAGGAATATGAAAAAGCCGTAGAAGCGTACAAACAAGCCTTGAGAAACGACCCTGAAGACGATGAGACAAGGTATAACCTGGCGTTGGCCAAGGAACTGTTAAAAAAACAGCAGGACGAAAACAAAAAGAACGACCAGAACAAGGACAACAAGGATAAAAAGGACCAGGATAAAAAAGACGATAAAGACAAGAACGAAGGGGACAATAAGGACGAGAATAAGGACAATAAGGATAAAGACGATAAGGGCGATAAGGGCGACGAAAAAAAAGAAGACAATAAGAAAGAAGATGGTGATGGCAAGAAAGAGCAACAACAGCCGCCCCAGGAGGGGGACAAGCCCCAAGAGCAGCAACAGCAACGGCAACCCAGGCCCAATCAACTCTCCCCCCAACAAGTAAGAAACCTTTTGGAGGCCACCCAGAACGAGGAGAAAAAAGTACAAGAAAAAATGGATGCCCAAAAAGTAAAGGGTTCTAAAATAAGAAATGAAAAAGATTGGTAACCTATATGGCTCTTAAAAAATATATAGCACTGCTCCCGTTTTTATTGCTCGCCTTTGCTTTAAGAGGTCAGGATAAGGATGGGGTTACCTTTAAAATGAACCTCAGCAAGGACAAGCTGGGAATCAACGAAAGGCTAAGGGTAGATTTTTCCATGAACAAGGACGGAGACAATTTTAACCCTCCCGATTTTTCCGGGTTCCGTGTGGTTATGGGGCCCTCCCAGTCTATAAGTTCTTCATGGGTCAACGGGGTGCGCAGTTTCTCTAAGACCTATACCTATATGTTGCAGCCAACCGCACGGGGAAAATTTACAATTAAACAGGCTACCATTGTAATTGATGGTCATACGTATAAATCCCTGCCCAAAGAAGTGGAGGTGACCGCCGCTGTAGACAAGCCAAGTGACCAGATGACCGCAGAGGATGTAGCGGACGAAAGCCTGCATTTGGTGGCCGAAGTTTCTAACTCCAGTCCTTATCTCAACGAAGCGGTAAGTGTGGTATACAAACTATATTTTTCAAATAGTATCAGTTTATCCAATTTTAGGGCCTTGGACAACCCCAAATACAATAATTTCTGGAGCCAGGATATGCCCGTCACCAAATACGATGTACAGAACAACAGTACCTATAACGGAAAACCCTATCGTTCGGTAGTCTTAAAAAGGGTTGTACTGTATCCCCAGAAAATCGGAAAGTTGGAAATTGAACCCCTTTCCTTGGAGGTTACCGTAGATGTTCCCACAAATAGAAGGGATTTTTTTGGGGGAAGAATTATGAGCCAGACCAACAAAACGGTATCGGCGGGGAACAGGACCTTAGATGTAAAACCCTTGCCCACCGAAGGTAAACCCGCCAATTTCACGGGAGCGGTGGGAAAATTCGATTTTTCTGTCACGGCGAGCAAGACCCAATTGAACGCTTCCGAATCCTTGCAGGCCAAAGTAGAGGTCAAGGGCAAGGGAAATTTAAAGCTCTTTGAACTACCAAAGCCAGCAATTCCAAGTGCCTTGGAAGTATACGAGCCAGAACACGATGAAAACGTACGCAGCTCGCTATCTGGTAATGAAGGTTCCGTCAGTGACAGTTATACCATAGTGCCGTCATACCGGGGCAAATACCCTATTCCAAGCATTTCCTTCAGTTATTTTGACCCAAAAGAGGAAAAATATCGTACGCTGACCTCCGATGAGATCTTGATCAACGTTCTGCAAGGGCCTACCAGTGGTTCAGATGGTAATGCAGCGACCACATCTACCCATAGACAAGCTGTACAGACCGTTGGCAACCAATTCCACTTTATAAAATTAGACCCCAATCTCACGGCTGTAGGCACAGATTATTTCTTTGGATCCACACGGTTTTATCTATGGCTCCTTTTGCCGCTGATGCTTATTCCATTAGCTATACTTTTTGGGAAAAAACGCGAGGCCATTGCCAGCGATGTAGTGGGCAATAAAGTAAAAAAGGCGAACAAACTGGCCAGAAAATATCTTTCCACTGCCAAAAAGACCTTGGGTGATAAAGTCGCTTTTTATATTGCGCTGGAGAAGGCCCTCCACAACTATCTCAAGGCCAAGCTAAAAATTGAAACCTCGGAATTTAGCAAGGACAAAATTGCAGCCCTTTTGGCAGAAAAACAGGTGGACGGATCTACGACTGAAGGATTTCTGGACTTGCTAAAAAATTGTGAAATGGCAAGGTACAGTCCGTTTTCAGAGGTTCAAATGCAACAGGACTATGACAAGGCAAGCGAGGTTATTTCCCTTTTGGATAAACAGCTCTGATCGGTTGGAAGGACAAGGGTCAAGGGTTGGTAAATAACAACTATTAACAAATATCTAAGCAAATCAGAAACGTGAAAAGGTTATTGAACTTATTGGTCTTATTCCTTTGTTTTTTGGGGCATGCCCAAAACGATGCTCTTTTTAACGAAGCTACCAAGTCCTACAACGAGGGTAAGTACGACAAGGCGATAGCGGATTATCAAAAAATATTGAAAAATGGGGAGCACTCTGCGGCATTGTACTACAATCTTGGCAATTGTTACTATAAACTAAACCAAATTGCGCCTAGCATCTATAATTACGAAAAAGCGCTATTGCTAAGTCCCAACGATTCCGATATTAGAAATAATCTGGCTCATGCCCAAAATATGACCTTAGATGCCATTGATACCCTGCCAGAGACTGCCATGACCAGAATTTATAGGGGTTTGACCGGTATTTTCACCTTTGATCAATGGGCGTATACGGCGGTTTTCTTTATCTTACTTTTTGTTCTGGCTTACATTGCGTTTCACTATTTTCAATTTTCCGGTAAAAAACGGATTGCGTTCATAGCGAGTATGTTGTTCCTGCTATTCGCCGTAGCGTCGGTCGCCGCGGCATATCTACGGTATAACGATTATATCGCAGATCACCCAGCAATCGTATTCCCAAAGGAAGTAACGGTCAATTCCGAGCCAAATAACAGAAGCCAAGAAGCATTTAAGCTCCATGAAGGTGCAAAGGTCAACGTTTTGGAGAAACTGGGCGATTGGAACAAAATTTCCCTGGCAGATGGCAAAACGGGATGGATACCTTCTGCCGATATCAAATTGATAAAGGATTTTTAGACTTTTTTAACATTAAATTTCGATCGAAAATTTATCTTTGTGGCCAAACCAAAGGTCCTTATGCACAGGAATTATATCCGCTTTACTCTTCTTTTCCTTTGGGTTTTTGCCATAGTTGCGCCTACCGTCATTACTTTGGTGGAACGCAATCCCAAATCGGTGGTCATGAACACCCTCAATGAGGAGGAACACCAAAATCAAGGCAAGAAAGTTGTTGGGGAAAAAGAAATTGCATTTGACTCCTTCAATTATCAAAGTCTATTGGCTTTTCAAAATGGGAAAATCTCTTGTGAAATATCTTCGAAGCGTTTAATGGACCGCGCTTTGGAAATTTTATTGCCCCCGCCCCGCCATCCGAATTGATGTCGACCTATCTCCCCAGTGATGGGATTTCGCCTCCTTTCAATTGGCGCTAAATCCCAAGGGATTTACAAGTACATTCCCTATTTTTACAACCTTCAAAATTGATGGACCTTGTTCTATGGCGCCTATTTATAGGTATCTCAAGTAGGGGCTCAACGTGAACCGATTTTAATAAAAAAAGTCAAAATTTTACCATTATGGACCTAGAAAGCGTATTTAAAAATAACGAGAAATGGATCAACGATAAACTGTCTTTAAACCCCGATTTCTTTGATGAACTCGCGGCAGGGCAAAGTCCCGAACTGTTATATATTGGGTGTTCGGACAGTCGTGTAACGGCAGAAGATCTTATGGGACTGGGACCGGGCGAAGTTTTTGTGCACCGCAACATTGCCAATATGGTCATTAGTATAGACCTCAATGTGATGTCGGTGGTCAATTATGCCGTCGATCATTTAAAAGTAAACCAGATCGTCGTCTGTGGCCATTACGGGTGCGGTGGGGTAAAGGCAGCCATGCAATCTGCCGATCTGGGCATTCTCAACCCTTGGCTCAGGAATATCAGGGATGTTTATCGGATACACAACAAGGAAATGATCGGCATTGAGGATGAGGACAAAAAATATAATCGGTTGGTAGAGCTCAACGTTCAAGAGCAATGTATCAATTTGATCAAAACCGCTGCCGTGCAAAAAGCTTACAGAGATCATGGCCTTAAAGTACACGGGTGGGTCTTTGATATGCATACCGGTAAATTGATCGATCTAAAAATAGATTTTGAGGGGATTTTAGATAACATCATGGAAATCTACCACCTGGATTAGCGGTAGGCCATTGCCGAGTATTACGGGAGCTTAAGATTGCGAAAAGTGCGTCTTGAGCAAAATCAACCTTACCTTTTACATAATTATGAAAAATATATTTACCAACGTCAAGGGAGATATCTTTGGCGGAATCACTGCGGGTGTCGTAGCCCTTCCGTTGGCACTGGCTTTCGGGGTATCATCGGGGCTGGGTCCCGATGCCGGCCTGTACGGAGCAATCTTCATCGGTTTTTTCGCTGCCCTATTTGGTGGTACACCAACACAGATCAGTGGCCCTACAGCCCCTATGACCGCTGTTAGTTTGGTCATTATATCGGGTATCGTTGCCGCCAACGACGGCAATGTTGCTCAGGCCCTACCTGCCATTTTACTGGTTTTCCTGCTAGGAGGTCTTATACAGATCATTCTGGGAGTCACCGGGGTGGGAAAATATATAAAGTATATTCCATATCCCGTAGTTTCTGGTTTTATGACGGCCATTGGGGTTATAATCATTATCACCCAACTTTTACCAGCACTGGGCTACCAGCCCGATAAAGATCAAGACTTCGTCAATACTTTCACGCCTAGAGCTGAGGAAGTTCTGTTGAATAAAATTCTGCAGGACGAGACCGGAGAGGGCTATCTTGTACTGAAGAATTTTGAGGAGACCCAAAAGCGTGCGGCAGAACTTACGGCAGGGGATATTTCAAAGGAAGCCAAATCCTTGGCAACCAACTCGACCAAATCCGTCATTGGGACCCTAAAAGTCCTGCCCAGGGCATTTGAAAACATGAATTGGCTGGAACTTTTCCTGGCCATCGCCACCATCCTCATTATTTATGGCCTCAAACGAATCACCACAACAATACCCAGCACGCTGGTTGCCCTATTGGTAGTCTCGGGAGGTGCCTACTTTCTTGGCTTGGGATATCAACCCATTTCCGCAATACCAGGAGGCTTCCCCGTGCCACATCTAGAGATATTTACCCAATTTGAAATATCCATGGTCTTCCCTTATTTGTCGGCGGCCTTGTCCCTAGCCCTTTTGGGAGCGATAGATTCCCTGTTGACTTCTGTGGTTGCGGACAACATGACCAAGACCAAACACAACCCGAACAAAGAACTAATCGGGCAAGGTATCGGTAACAGTATCGGCGCCATTTTTGGTGGCATCCCCGGGGCCGGGGCAACTATCCGTACGGTGGTAAACATCGGTTCCGGGGGCAAGACCCGACTTTCTGGAATGGTCGCCTCCGTTTTGCTATTGATCATACTTCTGGCTCTTGGCCCAGTAGCATCGCAAATTCCACAAGCGGTACTTGCCGGTATATTGATAACGGTAGGAATTGGGGTAATGGATTACAAAGGGCTAAAAGCAATACCAAATATGCCCAAAAGTGAGGTAACCATCATGTTTTTGGTATTGTTGCTTTCCGTATTTTGGGATTTGGTAAATGCTGTTGGTATAGGACTGGTCCTCGCCTCGATAATGTTTATGAAAAAGATGGGCGATTTAATGGCCCAACGATCCGATGTTAAGACCCTGTCACAAGAAAAAGCATGGGATGATGAAGGAGATTTTCCACAATACCTCAAGGAACAAGTTTTTATTAAGCATATTAAGGGCCCGCTTTTCTTTGGGTCAACCAGCGATTTTCAACAATTGGCCAAGCAGATACCCACTAAGGCGACTACGGTGGTTATTAGGATGGGAAGGATGCAGTATATAGATCAATCAGGGCTATACGCGTTGGAGGAAGTGTTGATCGACCTCAAGAAATCGGAAATAAATATTCTTTTGGTAAACGTGCTTCCCCAACCCCGCTATATGATGGAACGCTTGGACATCATCCAAGAACTTATTCCAGAAGCGCATATATTTCATGACTTTAAGACTTGTACCCGATGGATAAAGAGCAACGTGGGTACAAAATAAACGGTTTAGTTAAACTATTCCCCCTTCGGATAAACTTCCCAAAATTCCGGGAAGTTTATCCAAAATGAAGACAAAAGTTATAAATTTGTCCATTCTGTTTTTAAAGAAGTGAATCTGGCTAAACTAGTATGATAGATAAAATAAAGGACCACATTGCGGAAGTACGGGAATTCTCGACCGATAACCTAGAGGCCATTGAGGCATTCCGAATCAAGTATTTGGGAAAGAAAGGATTGTTGAACCAATTTTTTGGAGAGTTTAAAAACGTTCCCAACGGCGAAAAAAAGGAATATGGCCGAGTAGTCAACGAGCTCAAGCAGCTCGCGACAGAAAAGGTAGCTTCGTTAAAGGATTCCGTGTCCGGGTCTTTGGGGGAAAAGGAAATTTACGGTGATGTCACCCGTCCGGGCGAGCCCTTGGAACTTGGCACAAGACATCCCATATCCCTTGTCAGGAACAGAATAATAGACATTTTTTCAAGAATAGGATTTAACGTATCCGAAGGCCCGGAAATAGAGGACGATTGGCACAATTTCACTGCTTTGAACCTTCCAGAGTACCATCCAGCCCGGGACATGCAGGACACCTTTTTTATACAGACCGATCCAGATTTACTTTTGCGAACGCACACCTCCTCGGTACAGGTCCGGTATATGGAAAACCACAAACCGCCGATCAGGACAATTTCTCCGGGTAGGGTCTATAGGAACGAGGCGATCTCGGCAAGGTCCCATTGCTTTTTCCATCAAGTGGAAGGGCTCTATATAGACAAGGAAGTTTCCTTTGCAGATTTGAAACAGACACTGCAGTTTTTCACTTCGGAACTTTTTGGCAAATCCAAAATACGGCTGCGGCCTTCGTATTTTCCTTTTACAGAACCAAGCGCGGAAGTGGATGTGTACTGGGGATTGGAAACCGAAACCGACTACCGCATGACCAAAGGTACGGGATGGTTGGAAATCATGGGTTGTGGAATGGTAGACCCACAGGTCCTGACCAATTGCGGCATCGACCCCAATGAATATTCAGGTTTTGCCTTCGGGATGGGCATAGACCGCATCGCCCTGCTGCTCCATCAGATTTCGGATATTCGATTGTTGAGCGAAAACGACGTCCGTTTTTTGGAACAATTTAGGAGCGCTTCCCTATAACGATGGGGCCTTCCCCCTAACCATACCACGAAACATCACCTTATGTCTCCCAAACGCGAAAGATACATTTCCATAAACAAATTTCAAACCCCCAAAAAAATTTAATTCCTTTAACAAACAATTAACCAAAGTTTGGTTCGGCATTCACCGAACCAAACGTATCTTTGCCCCCGATTAGTTTCTTAGACAGAAGATTTTGGTTAACATAGAAATCGAACGAAAATTGCTTACGGAGGAACTAGGGGTGTATTTTGAAACCCACGATGCACTGTCGCCCTTGTCTGCCCGCATATTTTCCCTACTTGTTTTGTCCGACGGCGAGGGGGTCACCTTTGATGAATTCGTGGAGCAGCTAGAGGCTAGTAAAAGTTCGATCTCTACCAATTTACAGCTTTTGCAGTCCTCTGGAAGAATTGCGTATGGCACCAAGCCTGGTGATCGAAAACGGTACTTTAAAATAGTGCCCGATCATTTGTTATTGCGTTTGGACAAAAAAATTGAGATGTGGGAAAAAGAGAAAGACCTACATGTTAAGATATACGCGTTCAAAAAAAAATATATTCGAAAGAAAGGTCTATTGCAAGAAGATTCGTCCGGGCTACAATATTCCAAAAATTATGTCTCGCTTATCGATGATATGATCAAAAACCTGACCCATCTGAAAATTGCATTGGAAAAAACCATAAACAACTAAACACCATGACAAAAAACCCATTTCCCACAGCCCTTATTTTTAGCGGACTATTGGTTTCCATATTGCTAAGCTGCGGAAATCCTAAAGCTGCGCAGCAGCCGCATACGGCCATGCCCTACCCCACGGTAGAAGTCACTAAAAAAAGTGTTACAGACCTTTCAAGTTACCCCGCCAGCATCGAGGGGGTAATAAACATCCAGCTCCGTGCCAAAGTTCCGGGCTACATTCAGGAAGTATATGTAGACGAAGGGCAGGAGGTCCGCAAAGGGCAGCTGATGTTCAAACTGGAGACCACAAGCCTTTCCCAAGATGCGGATGCCGCCAAGGCACGCGTCAACGTGGCACAAGTAGAAGTAGATAAATTAAAACCTTTGGTAGATAAGGAAATCATAAGCAACGTACAGTTAGAAACCGCCAAGGCTAATCTACAGCAGGCTAAAAGTAACTACCAAAGTATCGTGGCCAACATAGATTACGCCAACATAAAAAGTCCCGTGAACGGTGTGGTGGGATCTATTAACTTTCGCAGGGGAAACCTGGTAAGTGCGCAGGACGCAACGCCCTTGACCACCATCTCCAGTATAGAAAATGTATACGCCTTCTTTTCCCTAAACGAAAAGGACCTGATTGGATTTATAAAAGAAACCAAAGGAAATACCTTGGACGAAAAGGTCAAGAACCTGCCCGAGGTACATCTGCTGTTGGCAGATAGCTCCCCCTATGAACAGACCGGAAAAATAGAGACAATTTCGGGAGCCTTGGACCCAAGTACCGGATCGGTACAATTTAGGGCCACATTTCCAAACCCACTTGGTCTCTTGAGAAATGGGAGCAGTGCCACCATCCTGCTACCCAAAAAAATGGACGACGTTTTGGTGGTCCCGTCACTATCGACGTTTGAGCAGCAGAACAAGAAAATGGTTTATTTGATCCAAGGTGACACCCTTGTGCCCAAGGCGGTTACCGTGACCACTGAGGTCAATGGTATCAGTGTAGTACAAGGATTAAAGGAAGGGGATCAAATCTTGGCCGAAGGAGTGGACAAGGTGCGACCTGGCACCAAGATCATACCGCAGCCCAAATCATTGGACAGTATATTGAATTCATTTTCCACCGCTTTTAAATAAAAGACCATGCTCAAAGTATTCATTGAAAGGCCGGTCTTATCCACCGTAGTCTCCATAATAATCACCTTGTTGGGAATATTGGGATATACCACGCTACCCGTAACCCAATATCCGGACATTGCACCACCAACCGTTCAAGTATCGGCCAGCTACCCTGGGGCCAATGCCGAAACCATTTTGGAAAGCGTGATCGTCCCTATAGAGGAGCAGATCAACGGGGTGGAGGGGATGACCTATATCACCTCTACCGCCAGCAACAGCGGTAGTGCCAATATTACCGTCTATTTTGAACAGGGGGTAGATCCCGACATTGCCGCCGTTAACGTGCAAAACAGGGTGTCCAGAGCCAACGCCCTCCTGCCTTCGGAAGTCATCAGATCAGGGGTCATCACCCAAAAGAGGAACAATTCCGCGTTGATGTATGCGGCCCTTTATTCCGAAAACCCCGATTACGACGACACCTTTATCCAGAACTATTTTAATATCAATGTCAGACCGGAGCTACAACGTATCAATGGTGTTGGCGATGTTAGTGCATTTGGGGGCAAGGACTATGCCATGCGGGTATGGATCGACCCACAAAAATTAGCCGCTTACGGTATCACCACCAACGAGGTTATCGCCGCCATAGGGGAACAGAGCTTGGAAGCCGCAGCTGGATCACTGGGACAAAATTCGGGGGAATCCTTTGAATATGTAATTAAGTACAAGGGGCGTTATAAAACCGCTGAGGAATACCAGAACATTATAATTAAAGCTTTGGGCGAGGGACAATTCTTAAGGTTAAAGGATGTGGCCAAGGTAGAGTTAGATGCGTTTTCCTACAGTTCCATTTCCAGGTCTAGGGGATATCCCAGTATTAATTTCGGGGTATTCCAGACCCCGGGCTCCAATGCCCAGGAAATCATCGAAAAACTGTACAAGGAATTTGACACCCTCGAGGAAAACTTTCCTGAGGGGGTCCATTACCTGATCAACTACGACACCAATAAGTTCCTGACCGCCTCTATGGAAAAGGTTCAACGCACCTTGATCGAGGCGTTCCTATTGGTATTTTTGGTCGTCTTTATATTCCTTCAGGATTTTAAATCTACCCTTATTCCGGCCATTGCCGTTCCAGTGGCCATTATCGGTACTTTTTTCTTTTTGGGACTCTTTGGGTACTCCATCAACTTGTTGACACTTTTTGCACTTATCCTTGCCATTGGTATTGTTGTAGACGATGCCATTGTGGTGGTCGAGGCCGTACACGCCAAATTGGAGGAAGGCTATGACTCTGCCAAAAAAGCAAGTATCTCGGCCATGAGCGAGATTAGCGGAGCTATCGTTTCCATAACTTTGGTCATGGCAGCGGTATTTATCCCTATCACCTTTATTCAGGGACCCTCTGGGGTATTTTACAAGCAATTCGGGATAACCCTCATCATTGCCATTCTAATCTCGGCGGTGAATGCGTTAACATTGAGTCCCGCTCTATGTGCCGTATTTTTAAAACCCCATAAGGGCGGTAAAAATGAAAAAAAGGGATTGATGTCCCGATTTTTTATTGCTTTTAACGCAGCGTTCGAAGCTACTACGCACAAATACGTCAAATCCTTGGGCTTTCTGATAAAGCACAAATGGGTTACTTTCATCATTATCGCATTAGCGGTTTTGGGAATTCTATGGGCCAACAAAACAATGCCAAGTGGATTTGTACCTACCGAAGACCGTGCGATCGTCTTTATGAACATGGAACTACCTCGGGGAGCATCCTTGGACAGGACCTATGCGTTAACCCAAAAATTATACGAAGAAATTGGCAGCATTAAAGGGATCCGTACGGCCTCCATTATCAGTGGAAGGAACTTCTTTTCCGGGGCTGGGAGCTCTTATGGCATGGGCTTTATTATTTTAGATGATTGGGACAAGAGAAAGACAGATGATACCACGGTAGACGCCATTGTGGGACAATTGTTCGCAAAAGCGACCGCCATTCCGGATGCAAAAATCGTCTTTTTCACCCCCCCAAGTATTCCGGGATTTGGAGCTGTCGAAGGTTTTGAGATGAACTTGTTAGACCGTGCCTCGGGCAGTCTGAAGAATTTGGACAACGTGACCAACGAGTTCGTGGGCTCTCTGTCCGAACGCCCCGAAATATCCTTTGCCTCCAACTCCTTTAGTACCAATTTTCCCCAATTGCAAATGGATATCGACATCCCAAAGGCCATGGAGGCGGGAGTGAGCGTCCGTAATATCCTCTCTACCCTTCAGGGATATATAGGTGGATTTTATGCAGCGGATTTCAGCCGGTTCGGTAAACAATTCAGGGTGTTTGTACAAGCGCAACCAGATGATAGAAAGGATATTGGCAGCCTAAACAGTATGTTCGTCAAGAATAACAAGGGCGAAATGGCACCGGTATCTTCCTTTGTTACCCTAAAACGTGTTTATGGTCCACAGACGATCAACCGTTTTAATCTTTTTAATTCGGTTACGGTCAATGGAACGGCTGCTCCAGGATTTAGTTCTGGGGACGCCATAAAGGCGGTACAGGAAGTGGCCAAGACCGACTTGCCCAATAATTACGAGGTGGCGTTCTCTGGGATCACAAGAGAGGAGATAGCCTCTTCCGGACAGGCTGGTATTATTTTTATGTTGAGTATTCTCTTTGTTTATTTCTTTTTGGCGGCCCAGTACGAGAGCTACCTACTGCCCTTTTCGGTACTGCTGTCCCTGCCTATCGGAGTATCGGGAGCCTATCTTTTCTCCAAGTTCACCGGACTGGAAAACAATATTTATTTTCAAATAGCCCTGATCATGCTTATAGGCCTATTGGCAAAAAATGCGATTCTTATTGTGGAATTTGCCATACAAAGGCGGCAACATGGCCTTCCGTTGTCCAAAGCTGCAATACAGGGTGCCAGGGTGCGTTTGAGACCCATCTTGATGACCTCCTTTGCCTTTATTTTTGGCTTGATGCCCCTTGTACTTGCCAAAGGCGTTGGGGCAGCGGGGAATAAGGCTATAGGCACCGGAGCGGTAGGTGGCATGCTCATAGGAACCGTTGTGGGAGTTTTTATAATCCCCGTGTTGTTCATTCTATTTCAATGGCTACAGGAAAAGGTTACAGGCGTCCCAGAAACCGTCAAAAGCATTAAGCCAATGAAAGAACCTCTTAACCAAGAACCCAAATGAAGAATAAATCTACCTTTAAATTCCTGGTTTTGGCACTGGCCGTCCTTTTGTTACAATCGTGTTTTGTGGCTAAGGACTACGAGCGACCCGAATTTCAAGAGACCGATAACCTTTATCGGATGGACAAGATGCCCACGGATACGGTTACCATGGCAGACATGCCTTGGACCCAATTATTTACCGATTCCCATTTATCGGAATATATCGCGGAAGGACTTCAAAATAATTTAGATATAAGAATCGCCATACAACAAGTCCTTGCCGCAGAAGCTTATATGAAACAAGGCAAGGCCGGCTATTGGCCCTCCCTAAACGCAAAAGCCACCGCAACCCACCAGGAATTGGCTAAAAACAGTCAATTTGGTCAGGTCTTCAATGGTTCTGTCGAACAGTTTGAGTTTTCGGGAGGTCTTTCCTGGGAGGCCGATATTTGGGGGAAGATACGTAGTAACAAACGAGCCTCCAACGCCTCATATTTGCAAAGTAGGGCGGCCCAACAAGCGGTAAAAACCCAATTAATATCCCAGATTGCAGGTAGCTATTACCAATTATTGGCCCTGGACGAGCAACGAAAAATTACCGAAGAGACTATAGAAAACCGAAGGACGACCTTAGAAACAATGAAGGTCCTTAAAGATGCCGGCAACGTAAACCAAGTCGCGGTTGACGGTGCCGCTGCACAGCTTTACAACGCACAAGCCTTCCTTATCGATGTTGAAAAAAATACTTTTAGAACCGAAAATGCCTTGTCCATATTGCTCGGACGGCCTGCCCAGCGTCTAGAACGCGGAGAACTGGATCAACAGTCGCTCCATACCGATCTCGCCACAGGACTACCTTCCCAATTGTTGCGCAACAGACCAGACGTGATGGCGGCAGAATACAATTTGGTCAACGCTTTTGAACTTACTAATGTAGCCAAGACCGAATTTTATCCTTCCTTGACCCTTTCCGCGACCGGGGGGTACCAAAGCTTGGATATCGGTGAATTATTCGATCCCGGATCCCTGTTTGCAACCTTGATAGGGGGGGTGGCCCAACCCATCTTTAACAAAAGACAAATAAGGACGAAATATGAAGTTGCACAAGCGCAAAAGGAACAGGCCTTGTTGAATTTTGAGAAGACCTTGCTCCGGGCAGGGCAGGAAGTTTCCAATGCCCTGTACGAGCACAAAGCGGAATTGGTTAAATATGAATATCGGATAAGGGAAGTGGAAGCGTTGCGCAAAGCAGAGGCAAACTCCGAAGAGCTATTGAACAATGGTTTCGGCACCTATCTCGATCTTTTGGCGGCCAGACAAAATGCGCTGAACGCAGAACTTAATGTCATTGACAACAAGCTACAACAACTCCAGACCGTAGTGGATCTGTACAGGGCCCTGGGGGGTGGATGGACGACCCCTTAGAACCCCTCTCCTTAAAGGATGGAGTCCAATTCGACCCGTTAGGGGGAGCTGGATGGGGCATTGGGTCCCGACTTTATGGACAGGTCTGGGTTAAAAGGCCTAAATGGGGAATCCATGGCCTTGGGCTCTCCGACGACCTCCTCGATCTCCCGGGTAAGGTATTGCAGATGGGCTTTGGTCAACCGGTCGGTAACAACGGGTATGGTTTGTGCTATTTTCGTTTGTAACGTAATCAATTCGTTCAGGGCCAGGGAACGAACATCGGTATTGGAAGTATAATCCTCGGATAGCTTTGCCAATATTCCCCCAACGGTCCCTTGGGCCTCGTTGGGCTTATAGAGGGCAATCACATTTGCCACATAGGCCTTTTGCAGTTTTCTCTTATAGGCATCGGCTTTATAAAACACGTTGAGATTCCCCCAAATCAAATGGTTGAGATCTTCAAAATACTCCTCGGGGGTGTAGGTATCCACATCCGTATATCTCTCGGCAATAAAGGTCATCCTGCTCATTCGGCTCCCGCCCAATAGGTTCATCATTACATTCTCCATGGTTCGTGTTACCGATTCCTTGGACCTTGGGGATTGTATGGCGTTTAAAATACGGTTTGTCAGTAACCAATCGGGTTCATGGAAAATATAGTTATCTAAAAATGCCAACGCCGCCTTTTGGGTAGCCTTTGGTACGGGCCGATAGATGTCTCCATTTTCCCCCATAGTCTTTGGCGTTACATAAATACCTCCAATATTTTGGGCCACATGAAAAAGGTAATTATCGTATTGCTTTACCAAATCTTTGTATACTTGGTCTAAATTGGAATAGTCATCGCTCTCCTTTTCCTTGGTCCAATCAATGAGGTGCGGTACGATCCGCTGTAGATTTATTATACCGTAAGTACCTGCCTTCATGGCATTGTCACCCAAATCTTCGGACTGGGTTCTAGGGTCAAAATCCCGACCTTCCCCACCAAACCACAACCGCGGATTGGCAGCAACGCTATCTACTATCCACTTACTGAGCACTTCTTTCTCGGCATCTTTGTTCATCTCTCCCGGCAACTTGGAATATCCCCATTGAATGGCCCATTTGTCATAGTCCCCTATCCGGGGCCGTAAATCAACAGGAGGGATGCTATCCTCCGGTTGTGCTACATAATTAAACCGCGAATAGTCCATAATGGAACTTGAGATTCCATAGGTATCTAGCCAGGACTTATCCCTTAGCTTTTCAACAGGAGTAGAATAGCTGGCTCCCATGTTATGTCGAAGCCCCAAGGAATGTCCCACCTCATGGGCACAGACATAACGAATAAGTTCACCCATAAGATCGGTGTCAAATTCCACATTCCTGGCCCGTGGGTCTACCGCTCCGGCTTGTATCATATACCAATTGTGGAGCAGGTTCATCAAATTGTGGTACCATCCAATATGGCTTTCCAAAATTTCTCCACTCCTGGGATCGATAATGTTGGGGCCGTAGGCATTTTTGGCAGGGGAGGCAAAATATCTCAAGACCGAGAACCTGGCATCTTCCAAGCTCATTGTGTCGTCGTTTTCGGGCCATTCTTTCCCGATAATTGCATTTTTGAACCCCGCTTGCTCAAAGGCTTCTTGCCAATCGTTTATCCCTTGGATCAAGTAGGGCCTCCATTTTTTAGGGGTGGCCGGCCCTATATAGAATACGATGGGTTTTCTGGGTGCAACTAGTTCGCCCCTTTTCCATTTTTCCAAGTCTTCGGGCTTGGGTTCCAATTTCCACCGATGTATAAATGCATTGCGGTATACACTTTGCTGATCATCGCCATATTCCAAGAAGGAGCTTGCAAAATAGCCTACCCTTGGGTCAAAATATCGCTTTTCCATGGGTGTTTTGGGTAGCAATATAAATGAGTTGTTGATTTCCAAGGTCACCATTCCCGACAAAACCGCCGCTGGAAGGTCATTGGAGCCTTTGCCCGAAGTGGATTTTGCCCTGTAGGTCTTTACCGTTCTAATTTCCGTGTTGATGGGAAAGGAATTGATTTGCTCAATATAAGATTTGTCCTTCTCCAGGCCCGAAAGCCTATAGGAGCTTTTTTGGGCATCACTTAAGGCCAACAAAGGATTTTCGCTATTTATAAAACCGGTCACCTCAATGATCGAAGTGTGGTGCTTCTCATTTCTGGCCTTAATATCGAAGGCTTCCAAAATTGGAGTGATATTGGAATTGTTGACCGACCGGGAGATCGCATCGCTTTCATTCGCTTCGCTAACAAGCGTGGACACCCGGAGAAATATTTTATTGGTCGGGGCCTTTTCTAAGGTAATCGTCTTTTCCCCGATTTCCTCACCGCCATAATTACCAGCTCCTGATGGGGTTTTAATAAATCTGCTCACCACAAGGATTTCCCGATCCAAAATACTATCGGCGACCTCAAAAAAATATTTATCGCCAACCTTGTGTACCGTAAAAAGTCCCTTTTTGGTAACGGCTTCCTTGGTAATAATCTTGTCATAGGGTTCAGCCCTTGTCGATAAAGAAGTTCCATCGGCCATCTTTCCGTTCGATTTTCCAACGGAGTCCAGAACCGAGCATGAACTTGCAAACCCTATTATAAAAACCAGTCCGAAAAATAATCTCATAAATTAGTTCTTGTCGATACCGTTACGTGTCTGCACCGGATAGTTCGCGAACAAGGCTTGCCCATTTTTGAAAATTAAGAAGTTTACCGATGTAAATGACTGTTTTCAAATGGAGCGTTACGCGGTCATCGACCTTTACAGACGGACACTAATCATTTAACGCTATAATTATCAATATCTTATGTGTGGATGGTTTGATTTTTAGGAAGGTTGCCGGTAAGTGTTTTGGCAATCCAAAAAAATCCCCCTTTCGTGCACGATACCATCTTCTGTGTAAAAAATAGTATCCGGAGATGGGTCATATCCCTCCAAATTTACAATTGGACGGGACATTAATGGTCTTGGTTACGACCAAAATAATGATTATTCTGAAATATACGTGATTTTCGGGTATTAAAAATTTCTTAGAATTTTAAGGCTCAGGGTTTATTGCCCACATTAAAACCATATTCTGACCAAGGATTTTTACTCAGTTGGGAATTGTAATATCGGATGTCACCGGTAATCTCAATACCCAACCAAGACGGTTTTTCAAAAATTTCGGTCTCCGATTTCAATTCAACCTCGGCAATCACCAGTCCTTCGTTGGCTCCGTGAAACTCGTCCACCTCAAAAAGGTGTCCGGCATAAGGAACATTGTATCTGGTTTTTTTCAAAATAACCGGTTTGCACAAGGAGATCAATTGCTCGGCCTCCGCGACCAGAATCTCCTTCTCCCACTCAAATCGGGTCGTTCCCGTGGCATTGGATTTTCCTTTGACGGTCAAAAAACCTGAACGTTCTTTGATCCGTACCCTAACGGTACGTTCTGGATCAGTATTCAGAAACCCTTGTACGATACGCTCTTTGGAAATGGCACTATTTCGGTATTCCGAGGATGTTACCAAGAATTTACGTTCTATTTCGATCATGACAATCTTAGATTTCTAATGTTGCAGCGCAATTTTTTTTATCTCGTCCGATTCTATAACCTTCCTTGCATATTCATGATTGGACAACCAGACCATACATTTGGCGATTTTCTCCGGATGGATGGATTTATATTTATCCAAAGGCCCAATCATAATATAGTTGGCTACCCTCATCAATTGTTTAAATATCCATTCTCCAATCCGCGCCTCTTCCCTTTTACCTGCAATGAGGGAAGGTCTCAAAATATAGGTCCTAGGGATACCGACCTGTAGGACCTCCTCTTCCATTTCCCCTTTGATGCGGTTATAAAATATATTGCTTTGCGGGTTGGCTCCCAAAGCGGAAATTACCATAAAAACCTTTATGTCATTTTCACGGGCCAGCTTGGCGGCGGATACCGGTATCCCTAAATCAATTTTACGGTACAGACCCTTGTTTTTGGTCTTTGCCTTGGTCGTTCCAATACAACAATAAACCTCATCTCCGGTAAAATCGAGTTTATCCGACTGTAATGCCAAAAAATCCACGAGATATTCCTCCATTTTAGGATGCGTAAATCCCACCTCACTTCTTGAAAATAGTTTTATCTTTTCATATCGGTCGTCATCCAGAAGATGCCGAAGTAAACACCCTCCGGTCAATCCTGTTGCACCTAAAATTATTGCTGTTTTCATAATTTTATTCCAATCCTCACCTTGTCTTCCACTACACGCAGAAACCAGAGAGGGATTCCTAACTATTTCTTGCATAAATTTACGATATGGAAACGGATTTCCCATTGCGAAAGATCATCCATGTAGATATGGACGCATTTTATGCCTCCGTGGAGCAGTTGGATCATCCCGAACTAAAAGGCCTGCCCATCGCCGTTGGGGGCGGAGAAAAAAGGGGTGTCGTAGCGGCGGCCAGTTATGAGGCCCGAAAATTTGGGGTCAGGAGTGCAATGAACGGAAATCTTGCCAAAAAAAAATGCCCCCAACTTATTTTTGTTAAGCCACGATTCGTACGCTACAAGGAAATTTCCTTGAAAATCAGAGCGATTTTTTACGAGTACACGGACCTGGTAGAGCCATTATCACTGGACGAAGCTTATTTGGACGTTACCGTCAATAAAAAGGGCAATCCTTCCGCTACCCTCGTTGCCGGGGAAATAAGAAGACGTATTCATCAAGAGCTCGGTTTAACCGCCTCTGCCGGAATATCTATCAATAAATTTATCGCCAAAGTAGCCAGTGATTACAACAAGCCCAATGGCCAAAAGACAGTAAACCCGGAGGAAGTCCACTCTTTTTTGGAAAATCTGGATATTAGAAAATTTTATGGAGTGGGGAAGGTAACCGCCGAGAAGATGTACCTATTGGGCATCTTTACGGGTAAAGACCTAAAAGAAAAGACCATGGAATTCCTCGAGGATAACTTTGGTAAAAGTGGGAGCTTCTATTACCAAGTAGTCCGAGGAATCCACAAAAGTCCCGTAAGACCCAACAGAATTCAGAAATCGGTTGCCGCGGAACACACTTTTGATGAAAACCTAAGCAGTGAGATTTTTATGCTGGAGCGATTGGAACACATTGCACAAGAAGTTGGGAAACGGTTAAAAAAATCGGGGTTGGCCGGCAAAACCATAACCTTAAAAATAAAGTACAGCGATTTTACCCTTCAGACCAGGAGTAGGACCCTGCCTTATTTTGTTGCCGATCCGTTTGTTATTTTAGATACAATAAAGGAACTGCTCTACCAGGAAAAAATGGAAAACTCAGTAAGACTTTTAGGAATCTCCCTGTCCAATTTAAATACTGGGGACAAAAAGGTCGATGTTCCGGAAGAAGCGGTTTCCATACAGCTGAGGTTTGAATTTTAGACATCTTAAATAAAAGATCCAACAAGTTTTGGAAACTTGTTGGATCTTTTTCTATTATGTCGATATTACTTTTCTAGAAACTGCTACTATCTATCTCCGTGACCCTTAGGGTATTCACCATGCCCTTGTCCTTTATAGGCATGGCCGCCAAACTGATGAGCATATCACCGATTTCCAATAAACCCTTATCGCAGGCCATCCTGTTTACATCCTCTATGGTCTCGTCCGTGGAGACAAACTTATCGTAATAAAAAGACTTGACCCCCCACAACAAATTCAATTGGGTCAAGATTCTTTTGTTGGAAGTAAATACCAGAATATGTGCACTGGGTCTCCAAGCAGAAATTTGAAATGCGGTGTACCCACTGTTGGTCAGGGTAGATATGGCCTTGGCCTTGATCTCATTGGCCATGATCGCCGCGTGGTAACATACCGACTTGGTAATATATCTGTTGGTGCGAACATGGGGCGGGTCCATTGGCACCTTTATCAAGCTTGAGCTTTCAACGGTATGTAGGATGCTTGCCATTTTTTCGATAACCTGCACCGGATAATTACCTACCGAAGTTTCGCCGGAAAGCATTACGGCATCGGCCCCGTCCATAACTGAATTAGCCACATCGTTTACCTCTGCCCGGGTCGGGGTTAAACTGGTAATCATGGTCTCCATCATCTGGGTAGCAATGATAACAGGGATTCTAGCCTTTTTGGCCCTAAGGACCAACTGCTTTTGGATCAAGGGCACTTCCTGTGCCGGTACTTCCACCCCAAGATCTCCTCGGGCTACCATTAGCCCATCACAGTACGCCACGATCTTGTCTATGTTATCAACCGCTTCGGGCTTTTCAATTTTTGCTATAATAGGAATTTTGTAATCGGAATGCTCCTTGATCAAATTTTGTAGATCGATCAGGTCTTGGCTAAATCGCACAAAAGAAAGTGCAATCCAGTCCACTTTTTCCCCAATAGCAAATATCGCGTCCTTGATATCCTTTTTGGTGAGTGCAGGGAGCGAGATATTTGTGTTTGGAAGGTTTACCCCCTTCTTAGACTTTAATGGTCCTCCCTGGATTACTTTGGCATTTACTTCATCCTTCTTATTGGTGGAAAGGACTTCGAACATCAACTTTCCATCATCCAATAATATTCGCTCTCCAGGTTTTACATCTTTCGGAAAAGAGGTATAGTTCATGTACACTCTTTTGGAATTGCCTTCAAAGGGTTTTCCGGTGACGAAGGTAATTTCGTCCCCTGGAGCCACCACGACTTCCTCGGCCATGACCCCGACCCTAAGTTTTGGACCTTGCAAATCTCCAAGTATGGTGGTGTTAACCCCCATTTCACCATTTAATTCGCGGATCATTTTGATGCGTTCGGTCACATCCGGATAATCAGCATGTGAAAAATTGATTCTAAAGACATCCACTCCGGCCTTTATCATGTCCCTAAGTACCTCTTTTGTACTGGTCGCCGGCCCCAAGGTAGCTACTATCTTTGTCTTTTTAATATATGGCATGCTTCTAAAAAATTAGGTTGTTTTTGTGTTTCATCTTTGTTGTATCCAACGTATAAGCCGTAAGGATCTTAGGAACCTTAAAAAGGGTCTTAATCAATTGATTCTCCAAATCGTTGTCCTCTTGTTCCAATTTTAAAATGTAATCTACTTCCCGATGTTCCGGAACAACATAAAATGTACTGATAGACGGCTCTTCCCCAAAAAGGCCCCCATCTTTAATAAGTTCCATCTTGTGGCATTTGTTGGGAATCAGTGTCCAGTATCTATCATTGATCAAATCCTTCCATTCAAAAACCGGAAAACTAACATTTTCCGATAATTCCAAGTCCTTTCTGGTTCTTTTAAAATTGCTTTTTAAAAATCTGTTTATGGCAAAAACGAGGGCATGGTCTTCCAAGTTACTTCTCAGGGCGATATACGTGTACAATTCGCCATAAAAATCATCCGAAATTTTATGTGAGGGTGCCATAAGCAAATAAAGTCCGTAAATATAGAATTAATAGCGTTACAAGCCTAGTTTCACAAGGGATTAAGATACTTGGAGCAGTACGAAAACGTTAGAGTTTCTCACGATTTCCCCATTTTATCCTGTAAGGCATAAAAAGCCCGCTTAGAAGCCCTTTCCTCCGCCTTTTTTTTAGAGGTCGCCCTGGCTTTTGCAACAATATTTCCACCTATGGCCAATTTAACCGCGAAGTGCTTTATGGCATCGTTACCGGCATCCTCATAGACGTCAAAGCGAAAGGTCTTCTTTTGCTTTTGACACCACTCAATGATCAGACTCTTATAGCTAATGACCTTGCCCTCCAATTGTTCTATATCCACATAGGGGGCAATGACCCTTTTATTGATGAACCGCTCACAGTATTTATAGCCTCGGTCCAAGTAAACCGCCCCCACCAACGCCTCGAATACATTTCCGTGTATATTGTCGCCAAAATTAGATTTTGGAATCCTACTTTCCACAAAATGGAGGAGACCTAAATCTTTGCCCAGTTCGTTCAGGTGTTTTCTGCTTACAATTTTAGAGCGCATTTTGGTGAGGTAGCCCTCGTCCCCTTCGGGAACCTCCAAATACAAATATTTGGAAATTATGGTTCCGAGCATGGAATCACCGAGGAATTCCAATCGTTCATAGTTCATTGCATTGCCATCCTTGTCCCTGATGTTGGCAGACCTGTGCACAAAGGCCTTCTTATAGACATGGAGTTTTTTTGGCTTAAATCCCAAAATTTCTGTCAGCCCCTCAAAAAATTTCCCATCCTCTTTGGCGTGGGAAGTGAATATATTGGAGGGGAAATTCATGCTAAGAAACTGTTTTGAAATTCATGATTGGGTTTTCATAGATCGTTTTTGATGCAGAAGGAGGCAAAATTTTGAAGCATAGCAGAGCTACGGTTTAACATTTTAACGAAGTTATGCGCAAAAAAGAACATTAAAAACAATTGATAGATTTCAAAACAGCTTCTTTGGTTAGCTAATTTTTTTAAAGACCACACATGCGTTATGGCCCCCAAATCCAAAAGTGTTGCTCAAGGCTACATCAACTTCCCGCTTTTGTGCCTTGTTAAGGGTCAAATTCAACCTAGGGTCTATGTTTTCGTCTACCACAGAATGATTAATCGTAGGAGGGACAAGGCTATGCTGCATGGCCAAAATAGAGGCAATAGCTTCTATGGCCCCGGCAGCGCCCAATAAATGACCCGTCATCGATTTTGTGGAATTAATATTGATGTTAGGGGCGTGTTCCCCAAAAACCTGGGCGATAGCCTTCAACTCGGCAACATCACCAAGCGGAGTGGATGTACCGTGCGTATTGATGGTATCTATATCCTCAGGTTTTAGTCCCGCATCGCGCAAACAGTTCTCCATCACTCTTACCACACCGAGGCCCTCCGGATGTGGGGCGGTCATATGATAAGCATCGCTAGACAATCCTCCTCCGGCAACTTCGGCGTAAATTTTGGCCCCTCTTGCCTTGGCGTGTTCATATTCTTCCAGGATAAGGGCTCCCGCCCCTTCTCCCAATACAAATCCGTCACGGGTAGCATCAAATGGCCTGGAGGCAGTTTCGGGACTGTCATTCCTTGTTGAAAGGGCATGCATGGCACCGAATCCTCCCATTCCAGCAATGGTGACCGCTGCTTCGCTTCCTCCGGTGACCACCACATCGCAATAACCAAGGCGGATGTTGTTAAGCGCATCTATCATGGCGTTTGCAGCAGAAGCGCAGGCGGAGACCGTAGTATAGTTCGGACCCATAAAGCCATGCTTTATAGAAATATTTCCAGGTGCGATATCCGCTATCATTTTTGGGATAAAGAAAGGATTAAATCGAGGGGTGCCATCTCCTTGGGCGAAATTCATCACCTCATTTTGGAAGGTTTCCAAACCGCCAATACCCGCACCCCATATAACCCCTACCCGGAACTTGTCGACCAAGTCCAGATTGATACCCGAATCCGCGATAGCCTCATCGGAAGCGACTAGGGCATACTGGGAAAACCGGTCCAATTTCCTAGCTTCTTTCCTGTCAAAATAATCTTCGGGCTCGTAGCCCTTTAATTCACAAGCAAATTTTACCTTAAATTTCTCGGTGTCGTAATAGGTAACCGGGGCGGAACCGCTCTTACCGTTCTTAAGCCCCTCCCAATACTCGTCCAAGGTATTCCCTATAGGTGTTAGGGCACCCATGCCCGTAACGACAACTCGCTTTAACTGCATTGATTCAAATTTTGTTTTTTAATCATTTGCCTTTTAGGTTTGCCAAGCCATAACGGATTTAACATGATTCTCGGTCACGAACCTCGGGCATCGACTTCTAAGCCAAGCGTAAATTAAAAAAAATTATCCATGCGGCACCATTACCGCATGGATATTTTAAAATCTTATGCAAATATCAACAGCCTACTTGGCTCCTTCGATATAACTTATTGCTTGACCCACAGTGGCAATGTTCTCCGCTTGATCATCCGGGATCTGAATGTCGAATTCCTTTTCAAATTCCATGATCAACTCTACAGTGTCCAAAGAATCCGCTCCAAGGTCGTTGGTAAAGCTTGCTTCTGAAACAACTTCGTTCTCATCAACACCCAATTTATCAACGATGATAGCCTTTACTCTTGATGCAATGTCTGACATAATACTATTGGTTTTAAAATTTTAATTGTTGGCAAAAATAAAAAACTTTGGTTTAATAACGCCAATTGTCGTTAAAATGTAGTGTAATTTAATAAATATAAATGCAAGAGTGGTAATTTAGCACGATAAATATTTAACCCAGAGATTGGAAAGTAGAATATAGAGAATGGACAGAACCAAATTTTAGGAGGTACATTTTTTGTCCTATGCAATGTTGTAACGGACAAGCAATGGAAATTATAACATCTGCCCCTAAACAACATTTTATACTTCTCGCCTCCCTTTTCTTTATTCTATTTTCTCTTTTCTTTATTATTTAACAAATCTTGTGAACAGTAAACGTATCGTCCTATTCGCTTCGGGATCTGGATCTAATGTCGAAAATATTGTCCGTTATTTTCAAGATAGCGACAAAATCAAAGTTGTATGCGTACTCAGCAACAAGAAAGACGCCTATGTCATTGAAAGGTGCGACCTATTACATATAAATGCCCTTTATTTTAACAGGACGGCGTTTTACAAAACAGATTGTGTATTGGAAATCCTAAAGGCGATGAGGCCCGAATTGATAGTACTGGCCGGTTTTCTATGGAAAATGCCTATCGACATAATCGATAATTTCCCGAATAAGATCATAAACATTCATCCCGCCCTATTGCCAAAATATGGCGGTAAGGGCATGTATGGCATGGCGGTACACCGGGCGGTAAAGGAAAACGGAGATCTGGAATCCGGGATTACCATACATTATGTAAACAAAAATTATGATGAGGGGGCCATTATCCACCAAGCCAAGGCCACCATTTTGCCCGACGACACTCCGGAGACCATCGCCGAGAAAGTACATCGGTTGGAATATGCACATTTTCCAAAAACCATAGAACGGTTGCTCAATGAATAATTCCGATGTACATATATACACCGATGGAGCGGCCAGAGGAAACCCAGGGCCAGGCGGCTATGGCATTATTATGGAATGGGTAGGCAAATCGTATAGGAAAGAGTTCTCTGAAGGCTTTAAACATACCACGAATAACCGTATGGAATTGCTAGCGGTAATAGAAGCCCTGCGAAAGCTAAAAAAAGAAGGGGTCGCCGTAACCGTTTTTACCGACTCCAAGTACGTGGTGGACGCCGTGGAGAAAAAATGGCTCGAAAGGTGGGAACGGACAAATTTTAAGGATAAGAAAAATGTGGATCTCTGGAAACGGTTCCTTAGGGAGTATAGAAAACATAAGGTTTCGTTTAAATGGATCAAAGGCCACAACGACCACCCACAAAACGAAAGATGCGACGCCCTTGCCGTAGCGGCTTCCAAGAAAAAGGGATTAGAAGAGGATTACGGTTTTACCCAACCCCAATAGCCAATTTAGGATCGTCCAATATCGTTTTCCCTGACATATTTAAAAAGAGATTTCTTTAGGTTCCGCAACCCCTGTTCCAATGCATAGAGCTTTCTCTCTATCGCTTCATGTCTAGATCGATAATCTTCATCGTTTACATTTTGTTTTAAATCCATTAAATCGGAGAGATAGGCTTCGTGTGCATTAAGTTCCGATAGCAGTTCTCCGTATAATTTTTTGAGCATGTCGTCCACATTTCTGTACAGGTCCTTGTGCTCTTGGTCCCTATAAGTAGTACTGCCTATTTTCTTCCTTATTAAATCGTTTAGAAAGGTAAGTTCGTCAAAATAGAAATGGATATCCTCGATCCAGTTCTTGGTCTCAATATGGAGAGACACTAAACTGGGTTCCAATATTTGTTTTGTTTTAGTTTCCATGGTGCTATCCAATTAATTGTTCCGTCAAATTTAAATCGGTATGTGATCTTTAACTACTACTTAAGTAGCAAAAAGTAAAAAATTGATGATGTCGACCCGTACAATTGGCACAACAAAAACGTATATTTGCACCAAATTTCTGATAGATGGGAAAACTTTTGATTGTGGGCACGGTCGCCTTCGACGCCATAGAGACTCCTTTTGGGAAAACCGATAAGATTCTTGGCGGAGCCGCCACCTTCATTGGCCTTGCCGCCTCACAGTTCAATATTGACTGCGCGATCGTCTCGGTCGTAGGAGAAGACTTCCCAAAGAAATATCTCGATCTTTTTACCCAAAAAAATATAGATATTTCCTCTTTAAAGGTGGTAAAGGGAGGCAAGACTTTTTATTGGAGCGGTAAATATCACAACGACCTAAATGTGAGGGATACGTTGGCTACCGAACTAAACGTTCTGGCCGATTTTAACCCAATTGTTCCCGAAAATTTTAAGGATGCCGATGTTGTGATGTTGGGAAATCTTCACCCGAACATTCAAATGAGTGTAATTAATCAGATGGAAGATCGACCAAAACTAATCGTATTGGACACGATGAACTATTGGATGGATCATACGCTAAAAGAGCTGATGACCGTTATTGGACAAATAGACGTAATTGCAATCAATGATGAAGAGGCAAGACAATTGACCGAGGAATATTCACTGGTGAAAGCAGCGGCAAAAATTCAGAAAATGGGCCCTCGATATGTGGTTATAAAAAAAGGGGAACACGGTGCCCTGTTGTTCCACAAGAACAAAGTATTTTTTGCGCCTGCGCTTCCGCTAGATGAAGTCTTTGACCCTACCGGCGCCGGGGATACGTTTGCGGGGGGCTTTGCGGGCTATTTGGCAGAATCGGAAAATATATCCTTCAATAATTTAAAAAGGGCGGTCATCCATGGATCCAATTTGGCCTCCTTTTGTGTAGAGCGTTTCGGAACCGAACGAATACAACAATTGGACAGGGAGGAAGTTAACCAACGAATGGACCGATTTAAGGAGCTGACCAAATTTGATATAAAGTTAAAGTAAACAACTGCCCTGACCTTTCGGGGCATTTTTAATTCTCTCTATGTATGAGCGATGCCATAAAACATGAATGCGGAATTTCATTGATCCGGCTATTAAAGCCTTTAGCATATTATAAGGAAAAATACGGGAGTGCCTTTTACGGGGTAAATAAAATGTACCTTATGATGGAAAAGCAGCACAACCGGGGCCAGGACGGAGCCGGTTTTGCCAGCATTAAACTAGACATGTCTCCCGGGGAACGTTTTATGAGCAGGGTACGGTCTATTGACAAACAGCCTATACAGGACATTTTTGCCCAGATCAACGATAAGATAAATACCCGTTTTATAGAACACCCCGAATATAAGGATGATGTTGCCCTGCAAAAGAAAAACATGCCATATATAGGCGAAGTGCTCTTGGGACATGTTCGTTATGGCACCTATGGGAAAAATAGTATAGAGAGTGTTCATCCATTTCTGCGACAAAACAACTGGATGCATAGAAATCTCATCGTAGCGGGGAACTTTAACATGACCAACAACGACGAGCTATTTGACAACCTAGTTCAATTGGGACAGCATCCCAAGGAAATGGCGGACACCGTTACCGTAATGGAAAAAATCGGACATTTTTTGGATGATGCCGTAGCTAAATTGTATAAGCAAATAAAAAAAGAAGGGTTCAATAAAAGAGAAGCTTCCCCCTTGATAGCGGAACGGCTTAACGTTGCCAAGATACTGAGAAGGGCGGCAAAAAATTTTGATGGCGGTTACGCCATGGTGGGACTATTGGGACATGGTGATGCCTTTGTACTTAGGGACCCGGCGGGCATAAGGCCTGTCTATTATTATCAGGATGATGAGGTAGTTGTGGTTGCCTCGGAGCGACCTGCCATACAGACCGTTTTTAATGTGCCGTTTGAATCTGTCAGGGAACTAGACCAGGGCAAGGCAATCATTATCGAGAAAAATGGAAAGGTCGCCCTTAAAAAAATCGTAGAGGCGACCGAGCGCAAAGCGTGTTCTTTTGAACGCATTTACTTTTCCAGGGGCAGCGATAAGGAAATTTACCAAGAGCGGAAGGAGTTGGGGAGGCTGCTTTTTCCCCAGATATTGGATTCTATCGATAACGATATAAAAAATACGGTCTTTTCCTATATCCCCAATACCGCGGAAACTTCCTTCTTTGGGATGGTGATCGCCGCCCAGAATTACATGAACAAAAGGAAAGAGGAGCAGATTCTTTCCATTGGAAGAAAAATTACGAGCGAGGAACTTCACCAAATTCTGGAGGTCCGTCCCCGCATAGAAAAAGTGGCCATCAAGGATGCCAAGCTACGCACTTTTATCACCCAAGATAGTAATCGGGACGATCTTGTGGCCCACGTTTATGACATTTCTTACGGATCGGTCAAGGAAAATGATAACCTGGTCATTATAGACGACAGTATAGTAAGAGGAACCACGCTTAAAAAAAGTATCCTTAAAATTCTGGATCGGCTCTTGCCAAAAAAAATAATCGTGGTGTCCTCTGCTCCTCAGATAAGGTACCCGGATTGTTACGGTATCGATATGGCAAAATTGGAAGACTTTATAGCCTTTAGGGCGGCGTTGGAACTGCATAAGGAACGCGGTACCATGGGGCAAGTTGATAATATTTATAATAAATGCCTAAAACAAGTAGACTCCCAGGATAAGGATGTTGTGAATTATGTGAAGGAATTCTACGATTCTTTCACGCAGCACGAAATTTCTAAAAAAATCGGAGAACTATTAAGTCCAGCGGATATTAACGCTGAGGTTGAGATTATCTACCAAACCGTTGAAAACCTGCATCAAGCCTGTCCCAAAAATCTTGGGGACTGGTATTTTACCGGCGACTATCCCACACCAGGTGGCAACCGGGTAGTCAACAAAGCATTTATCAACTTTTACGAAGGCAAGAACGAAAGAGCCTATTAAATTAATTAACAGAATGATCGATGAAATGCACAAAATAGTGCATTTCATCGATCATCCTAGTATTTCAACGGGTTTATAGCCGAATTGGGAATGTGCCAAACTACTTTAGTCTCGCCATAGCATAAGTAGGTTAAGTTCATGGTAAGATTTGGGGCAAAAAAGGTGGAGACTTCTCCACCTTTTTTATTTGATCTAATCAAAATAAGCAACCCGATTGCTATGGGCCCTTGGGGTATCGCCCACGAATATTCGGCTACGTTTCAACGCAATATTAAGGAGTTTAACCATTATTTTATTTTATTGAGGCCATGCTCGGCTATATTTGGAGGACCATAGCATAAGTAGGTTAAGTTCATGGTAAGATTTGGGGAAAAACGGCGGACTTCGGTCCGCCGTTTTTATTACTGGTTATCAATCCCTTACATGCCTTTTATCCGCTCTAAATTGGAGCTGTTGTTAACAAATCCCTCCATATTCTAATAAAATTTCAATAAAATCCTTTGTTATTTACCGCAATACCAGTAATTTAGCATTGCCATAGCATAAGTAGGTTAAGTTTATGGTAAGATTTGGGACGAAAAGAGCGGGGGCTTCCCCGCTCTTTTCTATTTTGGAGCCCTGTTAAGAATAGATGGGACACAAAAAAACCATCTAGCCCAGTACTAGATGGTTTTTTTTAATGCATTTATCGGTCTATCCCCTTATTTGTGGGCAATGTATAGCGCTTCTACCTTTTTCCAATCGATTACCTTAAAAAATGCCGCTATATAATCTGGCCTTCTGTTTTGATAGTTAAGATAATAGGCGTGTTCCCAAACATCCAGCCCTAATATAGGAAAACCATTACAACCCGAATTTGGCATTAAGGGGTTATCCTGATTCGGAGTCGAACAAATTTCTACTTTTCCTCCCTTTTGGACATTTAACCATGCCCATCCCGAGCCAAAACGAGTTCCGGCTGCTTTTGTAAAAGCTTCCTTAAAACCATCGTAAGAGCCAAAAGCCGATTTTATGGCTTCGGCAACTTCGCCCGAGGGAGCGCCGCCCCCGTTGGGCGACATCACTTCCCAAAATAAGGAGTGGTTATAAAAGCCGCCACCGTTGTTGCGAACCGCTCCGTTAGACATGTCTAGGTTTTTTAGAATATCCTCAATGGACTTGTCGGCCAAATCCGTGCCTTCGATAGCCTTATTAAGGTTGTTGGTATAGCCGGCGTGGTGCTTATCATGGTGTATTTCCATGGTTCTGGCATCAATATGGGGTTCCAATGCATCGAAAGCATAAGGTAATTTTGGTAATTCAAAAGACATAATATTATTGTTTTAAGTTAATGAATACTTTGTAGTCATTCCAATTTGAAATTTGAAATGGGTACGACCTCAAATTTACGGCTTTAAAGAAGAAATTACCATAATTATTTGTTAAGAACTTAAGGGACGACCATCAAATTAACGAATGGGAATTCTGGGAAGTGTTGAGAATTTCACATTATAATCCTTAATTTGCAAACAAAAACAGGTGCAGGAGGCTCCCTACAAAATTTATAGTGCATCCGCAGGTTCGGGCAAGACCTACACGCTTGCAAAGGCCTACCTAAAAATCGTCCTTTCCTCCCCATCCCACAGCTTTAGGAAAATCTTGGCCATCACCTTTACCAATAAGGCGGTCAATGAAATGAAACAGCGCATCCTGAAAAGCCTGTTTCTTTTCGCCCAAACCAACCGTTTAGAAGATGCTCCCCCAATGTTCGTAGACCTAATGGACGAGCTTCAAACCGATCACTGCTCGCTCCGAAAACGAGCCGAAAAAGCCTTAAAGGAGATACTGCACAACTACGCCTTTTTTGATGTTTCCACGATAGACAAATTTACCCATAGGCTAATTAGAACTTTTGCAAAAGACCTAAAGTTGCCCCAAAATTTTGAAGTTGTCCTAGATACCGATCTTTTGCTTTCAGAAGCCGTAGCCAAACTTCTCAATAAAGCGGGAACCGATAAGGCCCTCACCAAAATACTTATAGATTTTGCATTGGAAAAAGCGGATGACGACAAAAGCTGGGATTTATCCATCGACCTCAACAAGGTCGGTAAGTTGTTGTTCGATGAAACCCATGCGGTCCATTTAAAGAACTTGGTCGACAAGGAGATGGATGCCTTTATAGATTTGAAAAAAAAATTAAAGCACAGGATAGCGCAGCAAGAAAGGAAAATGGCCGATAATGCATCCCAAGCCTTAAGACTAATGGACAGCAACGGCTTGGAGGTGGGGGATTTTAAGGCTGGATATTTTCCAAAGTTTATGGCCAAGATCGCACAGGACGATTTCAATATCGATTTCAAAGCGGGTTGGAAACAGAATTTTGAAACCGCGGCGCTTTATAACAAATCCTGTCCCGACACGACGAAAGACCTTCTGAACAGCCTTCAACCACGGTTCGCCATCCTTTTTAATACCATAAAAGATCATTTTCATTCGCTCTTGTTCCTGAAAAACGCATATAGGAACATTGTGCCACTTACGGTGCTTAACGCCATTCAGAAAGAAGTGAGATCCTTGGAACTCGAAAGGGACCAATTGCCAATTTCTTCTTTTAACAGCCTTATTTCCAAAGAGATAAAAGACCAACCAGCACCATTTATCTATGAGCGTCTCGGGGAAAAATATCGTCATTATTTTATAGATGAATTTCAGGATACTTCAGAAATGCAATGGAGCAACCTTATTCCACTTGTATCCAATGCACTAGAAAGCGAAGACGAGCTTGGGGAACTAGGTTCCCTCTTACTGGTAGGGGACGCCAAGCAGGCTATTTACCGTTGGAGGGGGGGCAAAGCGGAACAATTTATGGACCTTATCGATCACAACAATAATCCTTTTGTCCTTTCCCCTGAAATTGCAGATCTCCCTGTCAACTACCGCAGTCATGAGGAAATTATAAAATTTAACAACGATTTTTTCTCTAAAACCAGTCCGTTTCTCAACAATGCAGCCTACCAGAAATTGTTTGTGGACGGCAGCAAACAGGAGCACAACCATAAAAAGGGGGGGGCGGTGCAATTAGACTTTATCACGGCGCGGACCCGTATGGAAGAAGATGAATTATACGGCTCCAATGTCTTGCAAACTATACGGGAATTATTGGCCAAGAATTTCTCCCTCAAAGATATCTGCATTCTTACAAGGAAGAAAAAACAAGGGATATTTTTGGCCGATTATTTAACGCAATCGGGTATTCCGATAATTTCTTCCGAAACCTTGTTGCTAAACAGCAGTGAAAAGGTAAGGTTCTTAATTCATGTGATGCAGCTGTCTATTCTGCCCCGAAATAAGGAGGTTTCGTATGAAATACTCTTTTTTTTAGCGGATAAATCCAAAGAAACACACAAATTTATAAATACTTACCTGGAACAACCCGAATATTATTTGCGGACCAAGTACGATTTTTACGTGGAACGTCTGTTAGAATTGTCGGTATACGACGGATTTGAATACGCGATCAAACAGTTCGAATTAGCAACGGGCTCGGACGCGTATCTTATCTATTTAATGGATGTGGTTTGGGAACTAGAGCAAAAGGAAGGGGTAAGCCCGAATACCTTTTTGGCCCATTGGGAGAAAAAAAAGGACAAACTGGGAATTGTGGCACCAGAAAACCTGGATGCCGTTCAAATTATGACCGTACATAAATCTAAGGGGCTGGAATTTCCCATTGTGATTTTTCCTTACGCCAACAGCAATATTTATGAGGAAATAGAACCCAAACTATGGTTGCCGGTATACAAAAAGGATTTCAATGATTTTGGGGAACTACTCGTCAGTAAAAAGCAAGATATGCTTAACTATGGGGAGATTGCGGAGCACTTATATAACGAGGAGCAACATAAATTGGAGCTGGATGCCTTCAATCTATTATATGTAGCCTTAACTCGTGCCATAAAAGCTTTATACGTGGTTTCTAAAAAAGATCTGACTTCCAAAGAGCAGCATAGGACCGATTTTTATTCCGGACTTTTTATCGATTATCTAATTGGGGAAGGATTGTGGGAACTAGATAAATCTTCCTATAAGTTCGGGGAATTGGCCAGTTGTGAAAATCAACTTGTGCCGAGATTCCCCAATGAAAATATACCGTATCAATATTCCTTTAAAGAAAGACCCCAATTCCGAGTTTTGACGAAGTCGGGGATGCTTTGGGATACCAATAGGAAAGAAGCCCTTATCAAGGGAACGCTTATACATTATATATTGGGACTCGTTGAAACCGAAAAAGATCTGGAACCGGCCCTTGAGAGGGCACTTCGCAATGGGGACATCGTAGTAGATGATATCGATGGCCTAAGAACCAAGATCGATCAAGTCCTTCAACACCCTTTATTACATCCCTATTATAAGGAAGGCCATACGATATTGAATGAAAGGGAAATCTTGACCAAGGAGGGAACCGTACTTCGACCAGATCGTTTAGTTTTACATAAAAATAAGGTAGTTGTCATGGATTATAAAACCGGAGGGGAGAAACCTGCCCACCGCCAACAGCTGTTTGCCTATGCCCAGGCCTTACAGGAAATGGGCCTGGTTGTAGAACATAAAATAATTGTTTACCTTGAGGATTGCGTAAATCCCGTTTTTATATAAGAACACATGTACGGAAATTTAAAGGAGTTTTTACAGAAGGAACTCAGTGAAATTAAGGAAGCAGGCCTTTACAAGGAGGAACGTATCATTGTTTCCCCCCAAGATGCCGTTATTAAATTGTCGAATGGGCAGGAAGTCATCAATTTCTGCGCCAATAATTATTTGGGGCTTTCTTCCCACCCCGAAGTAATTGAAGCTGCCAAGGACACATTGGAATCCCGGGGTTTTGGCATGTCGTCCGTTCGCTTTATATGTGGTACCCAGGATATCCATAAAGATTTAGAGCACAAGATTGCCCGTTTCTATGGAACGGACGATACCATTTTGTACGCGGCTGCCTTTGACGCCAATGGAGGAATCTTTGAACCCTTACTATCGGCCGAAGATGCCATTATCTCCGATTCCCTTAACCATGCCTCCATTATAGACGGTGTTCGTCTTTGCAAAGCTATGCGGTACAGGTATGCCAATAGCGATATGGAGGATCTTAAAAAACAGCTGATACAGGCCAATAAGGATGGAGCCAGATTTAAGATCATTGTTACCGATGGTGTATTCTCTATGGATGGACTTTTGGCGCCCCTAGATCAAATCTGTGACCTAGCGGATCAATACGAAGCACTTGTGATGGTTGATGAGTGTCATGCCGCAGGCTTTATAGGTGCCACTGGACGTGGCACATTGGAAGCCAAAAACGTTATGGGCCGGGTAGATATAGTCACTGGAACTTTGGGCAAAGCCCTCGGTGGAGCCATGGGAGGATATACGACCGGAAGAAAAGAAATAGTAGCATTACTGCGACAGCGCTCCCGACCCTATCTTTTTTCCAATTCCTTGGCTCCTACCATTGTCGGCGCCTCTCTAAAAGTATTTGAAATATTGGAAAACGATACGTCCCTACGGGACAAACTGGAAAAAAATGTCCTCTATTTTAAAAAAGAGATCAAAAATGCCGGTTTTGATATCATTGAAGGCGATTCGGCAATCGTCCCGATTATGCTATACGATGCCAAGTTGGCGCAAAAAATGGCAAATATGCTTATTGAAAAAGGAATCTATGTTATAGGTTTCTTCTTCCCAGTTGTACCAAAAGAAAGGGCAAGGATTAGGGTGCAACTCTCCGCAGCACACGAAATTAAGCATTTGGACGAAGCTATCCGTTCGTTTATCGAGGTTGGGAAAGCACTAAATGTCATTTAAAAACGATTTTTTTTGACGAAATACGTCAAAAAATCGAAAATTGATTTTGTTAATAATATTTAACAACTTACATTTGCCCATAATAAACACTTAAACTTAAAATATTGAACATGAAACATCTTAGCAAATTATTGGTTGTCTCCCTACTTGTTGTAGGTATGAACAGCATACAAGCGCAAGACGAGAACAATCCTTGGTTGGTTGGTTTTGGAGTTAATGCGGTGGACGTGTATCCAACGGGTGCCGATAGGCCGTATGCGAGCACATTTGGCGATGAATACTTCAACGCAAGCGACCACTGGAACATCCTTCCTTCCATTTCTTATATCTCCGTTGCTAAATATCTCAGCAGTGGATTTTCGGTTGGAGCTAAGGGTTCGTTGAACCGTATTGATAAAATGGGAGACATGAGCGTTGATGATTATTCTTACTACGCTTTGGATGGTACCATTAAATATGCATTTATTAATAACCCGGATTCTTGGATAGAGCCATTTGTCGAAATTGGTGGTGGTTATACCTGGGTAAACGAAATTGGAGCAGGAACCATCAATGGTGGTATTGGTCTTAATTTCTGGTTTACGGAGAATATCGGTCTTACTTTGCAAACAAGTTACAAGCACGCATTCGAAGATTACGGAACCCCGCACATGCAACATTTAGCCGGTTTGGCCATTAAATTTGGTGGAACCGATACGGATGGTGACGGAATCTATGACAAGGATGACGCCTGTCCTGAAGTAGCAGGTTTGGCCATCTTTAACGGTTGTCCAGACTCTGATGGTGACGGTATCCCTGATAAAGATGATGCCTGTCCTAACGAAGCCGGTCCTGCCGAACTGCAAGGATGTCCTGACGCAGATGGCGACGGTATCGCCGATAAGGATGATGCCTGTCCTAACGAAGCCGGTCCTGCCGAACTACAAGGATGCCCAGATAGGGACGGAGACGGTATCGCCGATAAGGACGATGCTTGTCCAGATGAAGCCGGTCCTGCCTCATTGCAAGGATGCCCAGATAGGGATGGAGATGGTATCGCCGATAAGGACGATGCTTGTCCAGATGTACCTGGTGTTGTTGCCAACAAAGGCTGCCCAGAGGTAACACAAGAGATTCGTGAGCAACTGAATGCTTTTGCTAAAACCATCTTGTTCGATACTGGCAAATCTACGATCAAAAAAGAATCCGATAACACGTTGAACGACATCACGGATATCTTGAAAAAATTCCCTAACGCCAAGTTTACAGTAGAAGGTCACACTGACAGTACTGGTAGCGATAAACTGAATAAAAGGCTTTCCGAAGCCAGAGCACTTGCAGTAAAACAATACTTGGTCGATCACGGTATCGATGAGTTCAGGTTGTCTGCTATTGGATACGGAGAAGAGCGACCTATCGCCTCTAACAACACTAGAGCTGGTAGAGCAGAAAACAGGAGGGTCGAAATTAACCTTACCAAACAATAAGATAAATATTTAGGATAGTATCCTAGCCTTACCTAACATCAAAAAAACGCCTCGAAGTATCGAGGCGTTTTTCTTTTTTTATACGCTTTAGTTTCGCTAAAATGTCATATAAGGTAGTTGTAGATTCTATTGCTGACCTAGAAAAAAATCATTCCCTAACCTTTAGCTACTGAATTACTTCTTAATCCTGTAACCTCGGTAGAATGCCACAAAAGATGTTCTGGGCTATAAGTCACTTTTAGATTAACTTTACACTGAGATATTAAAATTATCTTAGACAACAAGAATTCCGACTAAGCATTGCCAAAAAATCAAATGTTCAATGACCACCTTTCTTGAAGAAATCGCTGCAAAAACGGTAAAGGATGAAAAATCATTGGCTAACACCATTTATATACTTCCCAGTAAAAGGGCAGGAACATTTCTAAGAAATAATATTTCCAAAACTATTGGAAAAACGAGCTTCGCACCTACCATTCTGAGCATTGAATCATTTGTAGAAATGATATCGGGTCTTTCGTTCGCCACAACGACCCATCAATTGTTCGTCTTATATGAATCCTATTTACAGACCTTTCCAGGGGAAAAGGAAGACTTCCATAGCTTCTCGAAATGGGCGCAGACAATCCTACAGGATTTCAACGAGATCGATCGATATCTTGTCGACTCCAAAAAAATCTTCTCCCATCTTTCCCGTATTCAAGAAATTAACCATTGGTATCTCCAAAAGGAGAAAACCCAGATGATCGAGGATTATATCCAGTTTTGGGAAAACCTCGAACCCCTGTATATCGCGTTTAACCAAAATTTATTGGCCACGGGAATTGGTCACCAAGGAATGGTCTATCGAAAAGCCTGTGATCGGGTACATTCTTACCTAGCGGGCAAAAAGGACAAATTTCATGTCTTTGCTGGGTTTAATGCCTTAAACCATGCAGAATCACAAATTATCCAGGCCGTTCTCTCCCATTCCAATGCAGAAATATTCTGGGATACCGACCCCTACTTTATAGATGACCCTGTACACGATGCCGGCTATTTTATAAGGCAGTACCGAAGGTCATGGCCCTATTTACAGGGAAAGCCCCTAAAGGGAATACAGGACAACTTTAAGAGCGAAAAAAAAATTAAAATTATTGGAGTCCCAAAAAACGTTTCACAAGTTAAATATATTGGCCGCCTTTTAAAGGAGCAACTTCCCAATAGCACCCAGCAGAATACTGCCGTAGTTTTAGGGAGTGAAGACCTTCTGAACCCTTTGCTAAATGCATTGCCGGAAGCGATGGGGCCCATAAATATAACGATGGGCTATCCTTTGAATAAAACATCCTTATCGAGCTTATTTTCGCAATATTTTGAATTATATATCAACCAAAATTCAGAAGGTTTGTTCTATCAAAATCTTTTGGATTTTTTATCACATCCCTACATACACATTCTTCTGAGAAAGGACCAACGCAATCTGGCCGCCCTGTTGACCGAAGAAATAAAAGCAAAAAACTGGACATTCCTCACACCGTCAAAGATTAAACGATTGGTCGCTAAAGATTGCGATATTCCGGATTATCTTTTTACGCAAGCTGCCCATGCCCCTAAGCAATTTTTAGAGAGCTCTTTGGAAATCATTGGGAATCTGAAGGAAATTTTCCTGGCTTCCAAAGATTATCTGGGACTGGAGTATTTGTACCACTTTTACGCGCTATTTAACCAGCTTTTGGCACACCTGGAAAAATACCCCTTTATCAATGAATTACGATCTCTTTACAGCCTTTACAATGGGCTCATACGGACGGAAACCTTAGATTTTGAAGGAGAGCCACTACAAGGCATTCAAATTATGGGGATGTTGGAAAGCCGAAACCTCGATTTTGAGACCGTTATCATTACCTCGGTCAACGAAGGGATTCTTCCATCGGGGAAATCGAATAATTCTTTTATCCCTTACGATGTCAAACAAAGTTTTGGCCTGCCTACCTTTAAGGAGAAAGATGCGGTATATACGTATCATTTCTACCGTTTATTGCAAAGGGCCAAAAACATCTACCTTTTGTACAACACAGAGCCCGACGTGTTGGAAGGAGGGGAAAAAAGCCGTCTGATTATGCAATTGTTGACCGATGGGGAAAAAGCCGAAGGGATTACCGAGGTTATTGCGTCCCCAGAGATATCTCCCAGTAAGAAAATTGTAGCCTCCGTTACCAAGGACAAAGACCTGATGGAAGCTATTGCAAATTTGGCCGAAAGAGGCATTTCCCCTTCCTCGCTTACCAATTATATTAGGAATCCTATGGATTTCTACAAACGGAGCATCCTTAAAATAGACGACACACTCGAGGTTGAGGAGACCGTGGCCGCCAATACCTTCGGCACCATTGTTCACGACGCCTTGGAGGAGCTATACCTACCCTTGGTGGGCACGTATTTAAGTGAGAAAGTACTCATCGAGTTAAAACCAAAAATAAAGGGGGTGGTGCAATCCAACTTTACAAAAAGCTATTCGGAAGGAGATATTTCCAGGGGAAAGAACTTTATTGCCTTTCATGTTATCGTTCGGTACATTGAGAATTTTATTCAAATGGAATTAGAAATGTCCAAAGGACATCAAATTAAAATAATCGGGCTAGAACAAACCCTGGAAATGCCCTTAAAACTGCCCGTGTTGGGATATCCCGTTCTACTACGAGGCAAACTGGATAGGATCGATGAAGTAGACGGACAGCTTCGCATAATTGATTATAAAACCGGTAGGGTAACCGGTTCCGAGGTAGAATTAGCGGATTGGGAGGATGTTATCGCGAATTACAACCGTTCCAAGGCGTTTCAATTATTGTGCTATGCCCTCTTATACCAAAGCCAACATCCCGTTGGTAACATGGAAGCGGGAATCATTTCGTTCAAGAATCTAAATTCTGGAACCCTTAATTTTGCTATCAAGGAAAAAGGAAGCAGAAACAAGGATACCGTAATTACTTCACGTACACTCTCGCTCTTTAAAACCTATTTGGAAAAATTGGTGCTCGAAATATGCGACCCCTCTATTCCGTTCACCGAAAAGCCGGTTTAAAACCATAGTTGGAGGGCTAGTTTTTGCCAACTATATCCCTTAAGGGAAAGTTCCTTTCACGGGTAGCCTACCACGTCCTTTTGTTCAATATCTTATCGAGTTTTTCCCTGCTCATCGATCCGAGTTCCGGGTGTTTGCCCAGCCATTTAAGAAAGTCCTCCTTAATTTGATCCGTCCATTGGCTATCTATCTCCCCAGTGGAATAGCGGCGCGTTCGGACCATTTCGAACCCGAACTGATCTTTAAGGGCTACGAACTCGGCCGTGCTAACCACCTCTTCCGCCAGATGTGCCGGTACAAAGAGCACGCCTTCGCGCTTTGCGATAACGAGATCTCCCGGAAGGACGATCGCCCCGCCAATCCGTATCGGCGTGTTCAGCCCCATCAAAACCATTTCTTCCAAAAAGGAGGGATGGAAATCACGTACAAATGCGTTGAAACCGTCCATCCCGCTTATCGACTCCAAATCCCTGGCACTGCCGTTAAAAACGACCCCGTTGCCCGATTTTTCGTAAATCGAGGTGGCCAAGGTCGCGCCCATCAGCGTACCGGCCTTGATCTTCCCAAAGCCATCGGCCACGTAGACGTCACCTTTGGAGAGCATCTCTATGGGCCAAGAATTGGTATTGCCCTTTCGGCCGCGGGAACGGATCCCCCGCTCCTTTATGCTCTTCTCCACGTCGGGACGGCTCGGCATGTACATCGCCGTTAGCGCACGGCCGACCACCGGAACGTCCTGTTTTACCATTTGCCAGTCCCCCTCGAACTGGTTGGTATACCCCTCGTTCTTCAGGACGGTCCAGGCATCGTCGATGCCTATCCTTTTGGCCCGTTCCACCAGACCGTCCGGGATTCTGGGGCGGCCATCTTCGAATCGCTCCCCTTTCCATTCCGAGGTCAGAAAGATCAGTTCTTCTTTGGGAATGGTCTGGGAAAATAATGAGGTTCCAAAATATAGAACCGTGATAATGGATAACAAATAAGGTTTTACAAACTTCATTTTGATAATTTTAAAATTTATTATAAATAACCCATCCTGCTTTTATTAAAGCAGCCCGAGCCACAAAATTTATTCTTGATTTCTCCTTGTGCACTGCCAGAATCTACCGTTTTTAGACCCGGGCCTTTTCAAGCTCCTCCCTGATCCTATTGGCTACTATCCCAACCTGGTCGGGCAACATCATCCAAGGGGAAACCGCAATGGAATTTTTACCTCCACCATAAGCCACAATTGAAGGATCGCCATTGTTCAATGCCTGCAACATTCCATCTCCCGAAAGTTTTACAATATTCGTATTCCATGATATCCTAAGGGTAGGGGTATGATCGGCAATGGGCGGAACATAGGATTCGGTCTGAACCCCATTTACGGTCTCAGCGGCTACTGCAATACGGCGGACACGGGCTTCCCATTCCTTCCATTCCTTGTCATGGTCTTGCCGGAGGTAGTGCTCCAACGCAACGTACATCCCGAAAATCTCCTCTTTGTTCACCTTCATACCACGGCCTACATTGAACCCACGAGGTGGCGCACTTAACCGCGCAGCAGCGATAATGTCCTTCTTTCCCATCAGTATTCCGGCACTTTGGGGTCCACGGATTGCTTTTCCTCCGGACAATGCGACAAAACTATAACCCATATCGTTGAATTTCCAAATATTGGATACCGGCGGAATATTGGCAGCAATATCGATTGTAGCAGGCAATTTGTGCTTCTTCGACAAGGCAATCCAATCCTCATAATTTATCTTTCCGCGGAGTAGGGCACTCCCTAAAAAATGCATGGAAGCGGTATTCTCGTTCACGGCCCTGTCCACGTCATCCGGGGTCTCCACATAGACCAGTTTTACACCGCAATTGAGCAGGGCATGGTTGTAATGGATCTTGTGCGTATTCTGAATTATCACCTCCGATTTCATTCCCGAACCTTCCAAATGCGGAAGTCGCTCTACTTTTTCCAAATCCATGCCGGTTAGGATTCCGGCCATGCCCAGGGTCAGGGCCGAAAAAGCACCCGATGTTACCGTAGCGGCTTCCGCATGGGTCATTTCCGCGATCCTTTCCCCTACCTTGTCCTGCAGTTCGTCCAACATACAGAACTCCTTGGAAGTATCCTTGATGGCATCCAATACGTAGTCGTGCATGAGGGAACCGCTCATGGAAGTTATGGTGCCTCTAGCGTTTATAAAGGTGCGTATGCCCAGCTCTTGGAACAGGTTGCGTTTAGCACCGGCCATAACTTTGGACGCGGCCACGGCCGAATCGGGCGGGATAACGCTCCCCATGACCCCATAGGCTACCGGCAATGCTGTAAGGCCTTTTATAATGTCCCTTCGTTTCATCTGTTGATATTTTTTTTACCTATAAAGGTCTGATGCAATTAATCCTATCCTTGTATATACCTCTTTGGGCGTCCTTGAATCTTCAATTTCGACAAGCACATTTTGTCCCGATAATTAATGGGAGCTGATCATAATTGTTATCGTTTATTTTATACTATATCGTTATTTGAAACCCTTTACCTCCTGACAACGATCGGATCTGCTATCCCATTGAGGTCGTACACTATCCTGCCATCGCGAACGGTCATCTCACACTCCAGTTTTTCCGAACCTTCCTGCCTGTACCCGGTGTAGTCGAAGAAACCGAAATCCCCCTTGCGCAAATTGAGCACGGCTATGTCCGCCGGTGCCCCCACCGAAAGGTTCCCCAGTTCCTCCCTCTGGATGGCCTGGGCGGGCGACCACGTACTGGCCTTGATCACCTCCTTAAGGTCCATGCCCATCAACATAAATTTGGACATTACGTTCAGCATGTCCTTCATGGCCGCGTTCATGCTGCCCGTATGTAGGTCCGTACTTATGGTATTGGGGAAAAAACCGTCCTTGAGCGCCGGGATGGCCTGTGAGTACGCAAAACTGATGCCCCCGTAGCCCACATCGAAGATTATCCCTCTTTCCTGGGCCTCGAACACAAACGGTTTCACCTTCTGGCTCTCCAGGTCCACGATATACTCCCTACTGCCCAGTTGCGCAAACGCATGGGTGTAGATGTCCCCGGGCCGGAGATGGTCAAAATAGAGCTCCTTTATCGATAGGGGAGGGTTGCTGCCCCCAAAATCGATGATCACCGGAAGGCCCGACATGTTGCCCGCCTCTACCGCCCTGTCCACAGGGGTCCATTCGTGCCCGTTGTAGTGGGCCACCTTGAAGCCTACGATATCCTTCCGATATCGCCTGGCGACGATGGCGCTCAATTTGGAGTCCATATCACGGGTGTCCTGTTCGTAGGCCCCGCCCCGCATCCCTTCCCCTACGATGTTCAAAAAGGCAAGGACCCTGGTCTTGGACCGGTCGATGATGTTCTGTTTAAACGTAGGGAAGGACTTCCATCCGGATCCACCACAGTCCACTATCGTGGTGACCCCTACCCGAAAGGTAAACCCATCGGGGGGAAGGGCATGGAAACCATTGCTATAGGCGTGGTCGGGCTCCGTTCCCGCAAATACGTGCTCGTGGATGTCTATAAGGCCCGGGGTAACGTACATCCCCTTGGCATCTACCACCTGCCTGCCCCGTGCCGCATCGATGTTATCCGCAACCCCCGCGATCTTGCCGTCCTTCACCGCCACGTCCATCACTTTATCGATATTGTTCTTGGCATCGATGACGTGCCCGCCCTTTATAACGATGTCATAGTCCTGGGCCATAACGGGTCCCGAGATCGACACCAGCAACAGTGTACACAAAATATATAAGTCTCTCATGATTCTATAAGATTTTTATTTTTACTTGGAATATTTGTAGGGCCGAAACCAAAATCGACCTTTATCTTTTTACTATTACCGGGACCGCAATACCATTGAGGTCGTACACGATACGTCCGTCCCTAACGGTCAGTTCACATTCAAACTTTTGGGTCCCCTCTAATTTCTTCCCCTTTCGGTCCCAAAATCCAAAGTTGCCCTTGCGAAGGTCCAGAACCGCGATATCCGCTGGTGCCCCTACCGAAAGGTTGCCCAATTCCTCTCTATTGATCTCTTGGGCGGGGGCCCAGGTACTGGCCTTGATTACAGCGTTCAGGTCCATGCCCATGGTCAAAAAGGTAGACATTACATGGAGCATGTCCTTCATCGCCGAGTTCATACTGCCCGTATGCAGGTCCGTACTGATGGAATTTGGGTAAAAACCGCTCTTAAGGGCAGGGATGGCCTGGCCGTAATCGAAGCTAGCACCGCCGTACCCCACGTCGAAAACGATCCCCCTTTCCTGGGCCTTGACCACAAAGGGCTTTAGCTTTCTGGTCCCGGTGTCTACGATCGGCTCCCTTGGGTCCAGCTCGGTAAAGGCATGGGTGTAGATGTCGCCGGGCCTGAGATGATCAAAGAAAAGCTTCTCAATGGACAGGGGGGGGTGGTCGTTGCTACCCCCAAAATCTATGATTACCGGAATATCCCCGGCCAATCTTCCAGCTTCCACGGCCCGGTCTACCGGGATCCAGTCCTCGGCAGCGTAATGGGCCACCTTGAAGCCCACGATAAGATCCTTATATCGCCTGGCCACATCGGCCGAAAGCTTAGAGCTCATATCGCTGGTATCCTGCTCGTAGGCCCCGCCACGCATCCCTTTCCCTACAATGTTGAGGAAGGAAAGGACCCTGGTCCCGGACCTGTCGATGATATTCTCCTTGAAAGTGGGAAAGGTCCTCCATCCCGAACTCCCGCAATCCACTACCGTGGTCACCCCCACACGGAAGGTAAACCCGTCCGGGGGCACCGCCGTAAAGGAATTATTGAGGTATTGGTCTGGCTGGGTCCCGTAAAACACGTGGGCGTGTATATCGATAAGGCCCGGCGTAACGTACAATCCCTCGGCATCTACCACCTGCAGCGCATCCTTGGCATTTATCTTTTTCGCCACCTTGGCGATCTTGCCGTCTGTCACCGCCACGTCCATGACTTTATCGATATTGTTCTTGGCATCGATGACGTGCCCGCCCTTGATTACGATGTCATAGTCCTGGGCCATGATGGGATTTCCGTTCATGGCAATAAGTGTCACAAATATGAGAGGTAAAATTTTCATTTATCTTATCTTTATTACTTTACTAAACCTACCGAGATTTCAACATGTTGAACGCCCTTCCTTCATCTTCCACCCTAAAGCTCTCGATATTACCATTATCTTGTAAAGTGACGTATACTGTTTTTCCGTCCTTACCTCCAAAAGCAATATTCGACGGGGACTTACCGGCAAGCGTTATCTCCTGAAGAATATCCCCCTGAGGCGATATTTTAGCGACCGTTCCCTTGCCATATCGGGCTATGTATAAATTGCCCTGTATGTCCGTTCGCATTCCATCCATCCCAAAATCCTCGAATTTTATGAGCAGCCGTTTATTGCTAATTTCACCTTGAGGTGAAAGATCGTAGGCCCAGACATTCCGCTGTACCGATTCATTTACATAAAGCGTCTTGTTATCCGGACTCACCTCTATTCCATTGGCGGTCCCCATATCTTTTTCGAGCAGTGTAAATTTTCCATCCCTATCAATTTTCCATATCTGGCCCTTGGAGTTCTTCCAATCGGGATCACTGGCAAAAAGGATATCATTATCGGTGATGGCGATATCGTTGGGCTGGTTCATTTTATCGTTATGGGCAAAAACATCTATTTGTTCTGTATCCATATCTACCTTAAGGATGTTGTGCTTGGTATAATCCGCAATCAACATTTTGCCCTTGCTATTAAAGCGGATTCCGTTACCAACACTTCCGTCTGGCAAGGTGATGAATAAAGTGACCTGACCGTCTAAATCTACACGGCCCACAGTTCCGGGTTTTTCATAATTCACGGCATATAGAACACCGTTAAAATCCACTGCGGGACCTTCGATACCCGAAGGAAAGCCACCTGCTTTGGTAAAAGTCTCGCTTTCATAGAGCTTTTTAGACAACTCCCCTTGGCTTGTCTCCCGGGTTGATTCTGTTTTGTTTTCCTCACTCTTTTGTTTACAACCCACTGCAATAAATAGGAAACCAAGAAATAGTACGCCTATTTTCCCGCCTGGGAATACCTTATTAATATTCATACGATTTTATTATAGAACTCGTTTAAACTTATTAGTTTGATGCCATGGATGCCGAATATTTATTTCACCCGAATTTAGATTAGGCCGTAGCACTTTGTAAAATTTCCTTTACCCTGTCCGCCACAACATCTACTTGATCGGCCCTCAATAGTGCCACGCCTATATTCAATACCTGTTTATCCCCTTTTTTACCAACTCCCGCCACAATACTTGGGGTACCTTCTTTTAAGGCCGCATTTACATCCTTTGGTTGTATTTTAACCTTATTTAGATCCCACCAAAGGTGTAGACTTGGAAGCGCATTGGCCGGCCCCGGGCTAACGTGGGTTTCCCCTATTACACTGGGCACCGTACCTACAATTGTCCGTATCCGTTCGATCCTATCCAGCCAATCCTGCCATTCCTTTTCATGGTCGCGCTCCAAATAGGACTTCAGGGCCGCGTACATCCCGAACATTTCTTCCTTGTTCACTTTCATAGGTCGGCCGATGGGGGCTTCGTAAGGGCTGTGGTTTAGTTTTGCCGCTTCTATCAAGTCCTTTCTACCATAGAGCAATCCGGCGCTTTGTGGGCCCATAATCATTTTTCCCCCTGAAAACGTAACCAAATCAAAGCCTATTTTTTGATATTTAAAGAGATTTTCTACAGGAGGAACGTCTGCCGCAGCATCGATAAATGAGGGTACATTATTTCGTTTGCAAATAGCTACAAACTCCTCGTGATTTACACTATCCTTTATACCAAACCAATTTACCGCCGCATTAAAGAAAAGGGCCATCACCGTATTTTCATTGATGGCCTGCTCCATTTCCTGTGGGCCTTCCACCTCGACGATCTTGGCACCCGTTGTGGTTACGGCCTGGTCGAACACGTAGCGATGGCTCTTTTGCATAATTACCTCCGGACGTGGGCCGGGAAGATTCGGCAGTTGTTTCCTCTTTTTGGAATCCATACCCGTTATGGAGGCGGCCGTTCCCAATACAAGGGCACAAGCGGCACCCGAAGTGACCATCGCGGCCTCACAATGCAACATCTCCGCCATTTTTGCCCCGATCTTGTCCTGCAACTCGTGCATATTGGCAAAATCGTGGGCCGTGGAATTGATCGCCTCCATTACCTCGGGCCTCATCAGGGAGCCCGATAAAAACGTCATCGTCGCCGATGCGTTGATAACTTTTGTAACCCCCAATTCCTTGAAATAATCTACCTTGGTCCCAGCTGGGGCCTTGGAAGGGGCCGATACGCAGGACTCCAATGGCAACATGCCCCCAAGGAGTCCTCCCGCAAGGGGAGCCAAGGATAGACTCTTAAGTAATTTTCTTCGTTTCATTTCTTTATTTTACCTGTTTTTTTTTGGATTATACGTAGGCTATACAGTCCATTTCAACTAGGGAATCCCCTGGCACCCCTCCCTTGGCAACGGCAACGGTCGTGCGAACGGGAGGCCTTTTTCCAAAACGTCCCTTATAAACTTCGTTCATCCCTTTATAATCGGCAATATCGTTGAGAAATACGGAAACCTTAAGGACCTTATCCATAGATGATCCGGCTTTGATCAGCTCTTTCTCCAGTTCTTGAAGCACTATTTCCGTATGCGCTTTGATCTCAAACGGTGCGACATGGGCTCCCTTCCCGGCGATGTACACGATATTGTTGTACGTGGTATGGCCCGAGAACAGAGGAACATCCTGAAATTCGGTCACTTCCCCGACCTCTTTTTCTTTACTGCCGATACCGTTTGCCTTTGCCACATAGCCAACACCCAATAGGGCGGCTGCGGATGTAAATAACTTCTTGATTGCCGATCTTCTTTCTGTTTTCATTTTTATCTGTTTTTAATGGTTAATAAACATATTAAATTAATTCTTGCTTCTCAAACCCTAATTCTACCATTTGGAGGTTTGATGTAATTATTTTCGAGTATTGTAAGTATTCGATTCTGCACTTTTAATACCATCTTATTTCGCATCATCCCCTTTACTCTCCTCATTTTCCTTTCTAATCTTTTCTACTTCTTCAGCACTAATGGCACTTGCTTCATTGCCAAAATTCTGCCTGATATAAGTTAGAATGGTGGAAATCTCATCGTCCTTCAGCATGTCCATCCTTGGCATAACATTGTTGTAAGACCTTCCCTTCACCATTATTTCACCTTCGAGGCCGTTGAGGATAACCTTGATCAATCTCTCCGTATCACCCGTAACCCATTCGGAACCATTTAGCGGGGGGAATCGGTCGTTCCCCTGTCCGTTCCTCTGGTGGCAGATTGCGCAATACGTATTGAAGAGCTTCGCGTCCTTTGATAGTTTCCTGTCCCAATAGGCCTTTGCGTCACCCTTGGGTATTAATATGTCGTTGAACTCATCGGGTGTTTTGATATTGGGTGCGTTAGCCTTTCTCTTTTCCATTGCGGCCAATTGGGCGTTTCCAAATTTTTCCCGGTCCCCTTTGTACATGATACGCCATATCTTGCCTTTTTGCGAATCCGAAACGTAAAGTGATCCATCGGGGCCTTCCGCCAGTCCCATTGGTCGGTAATGGGCGTCGCTCGTATTGGCGATGGTATCGATTCCTGCGAACCCGTCGGCGAAGACCTCCCATGGACCTGAAGGCTCACCGCCCATCATCGGGACAAAGCCTACAAAGTAACCGGCCTGTGGATAGGGTGCACTGCTGGTAGAACCGTGAAAGGCTATAAATGCCCCGTTCCTGTACCGCTCTGGAAACTGGTCGCCCTTATAGAAAATAATATCATTGGGCGCAAAATGTCCTGGAAATGCGACCACGGGCTCCTCCAGATGATCTACGTCCCCCTGCTCCTTTCCATCCCCCCCGTACTCGGGGCTGAGCATGTATTTTCCCTGCATCTGGTCGTAATAATGGTAGGGCCAGCCCGCATCGGACCCCTCCTTCAATTTCAGGAAGACCTCAGAGGGAAGAACCGCACCCTCCCAAACGCTATAGCGGTCGGGCCATGTATTGTGCAGATAGTCCCTTCCGTGGAGAACTGCGTATAAATTGTCGTCCACATCGTTCCAGGCCAGGCCTACCACGCTGCGAAGGCCCGTGGCGAATTTGTGCCCGTCTTTTTGGAACTGCCCCTTCTTATCGGCATCGAATTTCCATATCCCCGCCCTGTCCTCCAAGATGGGACACGGGTACATTCCCGGCGAAAATGGCGAACGATCGTCTACCTGACAGTTGTCGGACGGCGCTCCGAACACCGTGTACATATTACCCTGCTTGTCGAATGCCAAAGGTTTGGTGTCGTGCTGTCGAGGGGGCTGGGTATCGGTCAGTATCAGTTCCATCTCGCTCTCAGGGACCAGGTCGCCCGTTAATTTCTGTCGGAATATCCTGGTTACCGAGCTAAAGTATAGATAGCCGTTGTATATCTTCATTTCGGTCCCATAGCTGCTCTTGTCCATGTAATCATCAAAGGTCTCGATGATATCCGCCTTCCCGTCGTTGTCCGTGTCCCGCAATGCCGCGTTCCCTCCTATGGAATCGGGAAACCTCAGCTTTACATAAATATCCCCATTGGTATTGACAGTGAGGTGCCTTGCACGGCCCTTTAAGCTATCGACCACCGCCAGGGCCTCGAAATCCCCGGGGAGAAAAAGCCCCGCGTTATCGGGATCACCGGAGGGGATCTTTGGGGTACAACCGAAAAAAATAAGAAGTATCAATACAGAGAAAAGAACCAAAAGGCTCTTTGATCCCATCATCAATTCTATTCGTACTCGCTTAAAAAGAAGTTTCATTGGTTAGATCAGTCTTTTCTTTAGGCAATTGCCATCAACGTTCGTATTAAGATAAGCATCTACCTCAAGAAGATGCACGAGAAAGCTCCTGTTGGAGCCTCTTGGCTACAATGTTCTCCTGTCCCGGCTTTAGCATAAAGACAGTAAGGTCTATACTATTGTCTTCCTTTCCCCATGAGATCACTTCGATAGAAGGATCTCCCTCACGTAATTTTTCACCGAGGCTCTTTCTTGTAAGCCCTATTTTATCCTTTTTCCACGATATGTTCATTTTGGGACTGTGGTTGGCAATTGGCGGCACCGTAACCGTTACGGCAACCCCGTCTATATGGGAAACGGCCTCATCGATTACCGCGACCCGATCTTCCCACATCTTCCACTCCTTGTCGTGGTCCTGGTTTATATAATGGTCCAAAGCGGCATACATACCGAGCATTTCCTCCTTGTTCACTTTCATCCCACGCCCGATCGTCACCCCGTTAGGCGAATTGTTGAGCCTGGCCGCCTCCACAATATCCCTTGTGCCCATGAGCACTCCTGCACTCTGTGGCCCACGGATGGCCTTGCCCCCGGAAAGCGCCACAAAACTAAAGCCCATATCGTTGTACTTCCAAAGATTCTCCACTGGTGGAACATCTGCAGCTATATCGATTGTGGCCGGCAAATTGTGTTTTTTCGCCAATCGGACCCATTCCTCGTGCATTATCTTACCTTCCAGGGCATTGCAGTTTAAAAAGTGCATAGATGCGGTCCTTTCGCTTACGGCCCTGTCCACGTCTTCCACCGTTTCAACAGGTATCAGGGTTATTCCCGTATTGGCCAGCGCATGTTCGTATCCGTCATAATGTCCTTTCTGCAGGATCACCTCCGACTTAATTCCGGCCTCCTCCAAACGATGGGGGAGCCGCTTTACCTTTTCGGGATCCGTGCCGGTAAGGATTCCGGCCATCCCCAGGGTAAGGGCCGAAAATGCCCCGGCCGTCACCATGGCTGCTTCGGAATGTACCATTTTGGCTATCCGTTCCCCTACCTTGTCCTGCACTTCGTTTAGCATTATAAATTCTTTCGAAGAGGCATTGATTGCCTCCATTACCTCGTCCTGCATCAAAGAGGCCGTCATGGTAGTGTAGGTCCCCGCGGCGTTGATAAAGGTCCGGAGCCCGAGTTCTTTGATCAGGTCGCGTTTTAGCAGCGATTTTGGAACCGTCGCGCCCAATACCGATTGGAGCGGGACAAGCCCCCCCGCAATGGCGCCCGCCACCGGTGCAGCCGATGCCAGCCTTATAACATCCCTTCGTTTCATTTTTATCGATTTTAAATTAATCCTTCTATATATAGGCTATACAGTCTATCTCTACCAGAGAGCCCACGGGGATGCCCCCTTTGGCCACTGCCACGGTAGTACGGACAGGTGGCCTCTTTCCAAATCGGCCCCGGTATACTTCGTTCATTCCTTTGTAATCGGCTATATCGCTAAGGAACACACTTACCTTTAGTACCTTTTCCATGGATGAGCCCGCCTTTGTCAGTTCCTTTTCCAATTCCTTGAGCACGATCTCCGTGTGTGTTTTGATATCGTAGGAAACCCCTTCTTCCCCTTCTTCGTGGGCCCCCCTTCCTGCAATATATACCATATTGTTGCGCGCGATATGGGTAGAGAACAAAGGCACCTCCTGGAACTCGGTTACCTCGCCGAAGGAGGTTTCATTTTCATTCGTACTTCTAGCATTCGCGACATAGCCCAGCCCCGCCAATGTGGGAATCGATGCGATCAATTTCTTTATTGCCGACCGTCGTTCTGTTTTTTTATCCATCCTTATTGTAATTGTTTTCGCACCTTACCATGCTTCATATATGCGTGCGCGTTGAATTGAATTTAAGCTAATAAATTTAAAGCTTTTTATTCAAAAAGCTAATAAAGTCATTGTGAAATGGTCTTTATTCATTCATTTGAACACATCTCTCCTATTTTGTGTCCTTTATCGTTGTTCTATTTCGAAATTATGAAAATCATTTAGGCAAATTGAAGCGAAAACCGTTCTAAAATTCAATTCCTTAACAAGAAAACGGCACAATAATTTTCAGTAAATAGGTTGTCCCAACTTGAGGATAATAATTTGAGTTGTTAATGCATAGCTACAAACTTCAAACAAACCGGTGCTCCTACTTCTATCCTTTTACCTGTATCCTTGAGCAATCCGGCCTTTTGATCACGCCTAAAAATGACAATCTCGTCATCGCCGCTATTCCCGACCAACAGAAAATTCCCTGTCGGATCTATTGCAAAATTGCGAGGGTTCTTACCAAGGGTCGACTGGCGGCCGGCAAAAAGCAATTTCCCATCGGAACCTATTGCGTAGATTACCAACTCGTTAATGTTGCTCCTCAATGATCCGTAAAGAAACTTCCCATCGGGAGAGATATGGATATCCGCCGAATCCGGTGTCCCATTTTCACTTTTATAATTGGAGGGGGTGAGGATGACCGATTGTTTTTCACTCAATTTTCCATCCTTATAGTCGAAAACGGTTACCGATCCATCGATTTCCTTAATCAGATAAGCGAATTTACCGTTCGGATGAAAGACAAAATGTCGAGGACCACTTCCGGCCTCTACGCTTGTATATTCTGGGTTGGCCGATGTTAACGGATTCGGTTTGGAGTAATCTACCCTGTATATGTTCACTTTGTCCGTTCCAAGGTCGGAAGCAAAAAGGAAACGGTTGTCCGGCGACAGCACCGTGGAATGCACGTGGGGTCTATCCTGACTTCGGGCAACACTACTGCCTCCCCCATGCCGGATAGACTGGATGGCCAATCCCAACGAACCATCCCTGTTTATAGGTATGGCAGCCAAACTACCACCGCCATAATTGGCTACAAAGGCAAACCTGTTTTGATCATCGACAGAAATATAACAGGGGCCGTTGCCCCCCGAAGCTTGATAATTTATAAAGTCGATCTTTCCGGAAACCGGGTCAAAGGAAAAAGCACTGGCCCCTCCGTTGCCATTTCCAATTTCGTTTACCGAATAGACGTATCTTTTATCCTTTGAAACGGTCAAATAGGATGGATTCTTTATGCCAGAAGCTTCGGACAGATAACTAAATTCACCAGTGTCAGCGTTAAACTTATAGACATATATACCATCGCTTTTACCAGGTTGGGTATACGTACCTATCAACAGATTGTAACTATTCCCCTCAGAAGAAGTTTGCCCGTTTACCAATGAAAATAGACATAAAGTGGCGAAGTTGAACAGGGTCGATTTCATGTTATTTTACTTATTAAGTTAGTGATTTGATGATCGTTCACTCAAATTTTATGGAACGGAACTTTTCGAGTTCATGAAACGATTTTTCTATAGTCGGGGACCATGACCATTTTATCATCTTCCCATAATCATAATCGAGCCTGCAAAAGTTTGCATTCCACGTTGCTCCGCTTTTTGGGGGGATATTTGGAATGAGACCCATCGATTTATACGACAGGAACATTTCGGCCCTCCAAGAGGTAATCTTGCTATCGAGTTCCATTTTGCCGCCCGATATTTCTACCTTACTTTCAACTCCATAACTCTTTCTATTTTGCTTGTTCATCGGTATCCAGCTTACCAACCCCTCTTCTGATTTAAATAGGGTAATAACGATTTGCTTTCCCATAGGGTTTACCTCGTATTCGTAATATTTCCCTTTTTGCGGATCGGGATGGAAAAAAGCTTCAAAGACATCCCCGTTCCACAATGCGTCCATGTCCTCATAGTCTTCGGTGGTAATTTTTTCATCCTGTCCCTGAAAAAGGATATAAATACCCTTGTCGGAATACATAATTTTAAATTTGCTCGCATAATTCCCTCCTCCTTGGTCCAACTGGGTAAGAACAGCCCACTTCGTCTTATTCCATTCGGGGTCGCTACCGTTCCCGGTTATTTCAAATTCGGAACATTTTTTAACCAATAAGGGTTCAGTGTTAGCGATGTCCACTCCGGCATGGCTGCCGGTCTTTTTTGAATTTTCATTGTTTTGGGCAAGGGAGTTATCAGACATAATGATTACAAGGACTATACATAGCCACAATTTAAGGTTATAAAATTGTTTCATACGTTTAAATGTTTAAAATTAACTGATAATAAAAAATTCTTGACGCTCGTTTCATCTCTATTTTTTATCGTTTGAGCTGTGCCGTATTTCGGCAACCATTTTGACATTGATGGGGGGAGCCCCATTTGAAAACCGCTTCCTTACATAAGTCAGGATGTAGGCAATGGAATAATCATCCAAGTGCCGGTGGGGCGGCATCAGGCCATTGGCCGCGATGTGCCTAGTACGACCTATACTGTTGGCCCCTACAAGGGCCCCTAAACCCGTTGGGAGATAGAGCCCGCCGTTGTCGGTATCCGCGACCGGAAGGGCTTTGTCGGTATTGGAACCACAGTGGGACAGGGCCAACAATATCAACTGGGCCAAAAGTGCTTTGGAACTGTTTGCCTCCATGTCATTATAGATATCGATCCATATATTTTAGTTCATATCATTCATTTGCCATCAAATGCTGTTGCTGCGAGACCGTTCAGGTCCCATACCACCTTTCCATCGCGGATGGTGACCTCGGCCGTAAACTTGCGGTCTCCCTCGATGCGATTGTTGGCGGCGTCCACAAAACCGAACTTGCCCCTTTCCAGGCCCAAAATGGCCACGTCCGCAACCGCGCCCACGCTCAGGTTCCCCAGGTCCTCCCGTTCGATGGATTTGGCAGGGTACCAGCTGCCCCGAAACAGCACCTCCTTTAACGGCATCCCCATGTTCAGATATTTCGACATCAGGTTCAACATGTCCTTCATGCCCGCGTTCATACTGAAGCGATGCAGGTCCGTGCCGAAGGAATTGGGCCAAAGCCCCTGTTCCAATGCCGGAACGGCCTGATCGAACCAGAAACCGGCCCCGCCGTGACCGACGTCGAAAAGGATACCCCTGTCCTTCGCTTTGAGCACATACGGCAAAACCTTTCCTTGATCGTCCACCACGGGCGTGCGTTCCGTGATGTGCTCGTAGGAATGGGTGATGATATCCCCGGGGCGCATCCTGTTCAGCTGGCCCTGTAGGCTATATTCCGGCAAGTGGCATTCCACAAAGAGGGGCCTGTCTGTCTCCGAGGCGGCCTCGATCGCCCGATCGAAAGGCACCCAAGTGTCCCCGTCGAAGTGCCCTATCTTTACCCCTACGATATAATCCGGATACTCCCTGATCATCGCCACGGTTCTTGCGACGTCCATTTCATCGAGGTCGTGACGTGTCTTTTCGATTTTTGTGAGCTCTACCTCGGTACCGCTTATCCCATCGGCAGCGATGTTCAAAAAGGCCAAGATCCTTGTCTGGGAACGGTCGATTACCTGCTTTTTGAATTTTGGGAAATTCCTCCATCCAGATGTTCCCGCGTCCACCACCGTGGTGACCCCCGCCTTGAAGCTGAAGTCGTCCGGGGATACGCTGTTGACCCCATCGGCAAATTTGCCCGCCTTAGGACCTACAAAGACGTGCGTATGGATATCGATCAGGCCCGGAATTATGTAAAGCCCGGTCGCATCGATTACCTTTTTGGCTCCTTCACTCTCGATATTTTTGGCCACTTCGGCTATCCTGCCATCGGCGATGCCCACGTCCATCTGCCCGTCGATGCCATTCTTCGGGTCAAAGACATGCCCGTTATTGATAAGGATGTCCAGCTTTTGGGCACGTAGACCTGAGAGTGAGATCAGCATTATGAGAAGGAGGACGAGACGTTCCCATCCCCTTCCTTTTCGTAAGTGTTCCATGAAAAATTCCGTGTTTAAACAAGTTTGCTGTTTTCCGCCGCGATATTACGTGGCCAACGGAGGGCCTCCGGGGACGACTATACGTTTGTTACCTTGCTTATAAGCTGTCCGTTTGGCCGTAAACTTGGCGGTCAGGTATTCCCCTAAAAATACAGATCCGGACAGTGCGTCTCCCTTTACCTTGCCGGAGAACCAATAATTGATCGAATCCCCTGGGATCCTATAGTTGCTGCGGAGCTTGATCTCGTCGCCCTCGATCATACCCGCGATCTCTTGCGTTGAAAAGTCGCTCTGGTGCGTGCCCTTTATCCAGTTGCCGTCCTGTTCTAGGTAGAACCTATGGTCGCCCTTACTGGTAAAGAATTCCATTTCCACGTCCCAGGATCCCGACAGATCGGCCTTCGCCGGCTTCATTTCGTCGGAACGGGGGGCCCGCTTCTGCGACAGAAGCCCGTGAAGTCTATCCGCCACTACCTTGGCATTGCCCGGCCGCATCTGGCTAGGGGTGATATTGATGGAGGTCCCATCTTCGTTGGTCCTTGCCCCGATGGCGATCCTGGGTTTGCTTCTCGCTACCGTTTCGGCGATTTCCTCGCCGGTAACGTGCAGATTGTCCGGGTCCCATTTTATGGACAATCTAGGAGTTCGGTTATTAAGTCCCTTAGGCTCTGTCACTTCCGTGGTCACGCCCTTGACCTTTGTCACCTTGGACGAGATCTCGTCTAGCCAAGAGAGCCAAGTATCCCATTCTGCCTTGTGGTCCCGGGTCGTCCAAGCCTCGACGGCCGCGAGCATACCCAGCATTTCCTCCTTGCCCACCTTGTTGTCCCTGCCAGGACCGTGATGGGGGGAGCTCGCCTGCCATGCCGCCATCAGGATATCCTTGTCCCCTAAAAGTAGACCGGCGCATTGCGGCCCGCAGATCGCCTTGCCCCCGCTATAGGCCACCACCGTGGCCCCACGCTCTAGGTGCACACAGGGGATGGTCAGGTCCTCCGCTGCCGCGTCCACGAGCACGGGCACGTTTTTTGGCTTTGCTATCTTGCTGATATTCTCCAACGAGAGCGGCCTACCCGTCTCATTGTCCCTGTTGGTCATGATGTAGATCATGGCCGTCCTGGGGCCTATCGCCCTTTCGAGCTCTTCCGGGGTCTCCACCGTGATAACCGTAACACCGATGTTCCTTATGGCGTGGTCGTAAACGTTACGGGAACTGCGCGGAATGATCACCTCCGTTTTCTCGAGTCCTTCCAGGTTGGGTATCCTAATGAGTTTCTCCGGGTTGCCCCCGGTAACGCATGCAGCCGTAACCAGCTTCATCCCCGCGGCGCATCCCGAAGATATGATGCCCCATTCCGCCTTGGTGATCTGCGCCAGGCGCTTACCGATCCCGTAGGCCAGCTCGTCATACTGGACAAAGTACCCGGAGGCCGCCTCCATGGCCTGTATTACTTCGGGCCGCTCCGTAGATCCGCCCAAAATGGTAAACGTCCCCCGGCAGTTGATGATCGGCACCACCCCTAGGCCATCGAATATGGATCCGTCCGCCAGGCCTGGCCCGAATGTCGGCATTGATCCCGAGAAGGGACTGCCAAATATCGAGTCGGAGGCCAAAAAGCTGCCTGCCAGAGGAAGGACCCCCAGTTGTTTCATTATTTCTCTTCGTTTCATAACAGTGGTTTTTGCAAATAGACAATTTACGTAAAAATTTCAACAAGAATCCAGTATCGGCCAAGTAGGGTACACGACAATTTTTCGTTTATCCCAACCTCCTAGATATCGGGAGAACTGGAAACCACAGGAGAGAACTTTGGATTATTTTTAGTTAGTAAAGTTGCAACCGTCCGTAGAGCCAGGCCACTGACATACACTTCCATGAAATAAATCTTAGAGGGAACAATCAAATACGGCGAGGCGAAAAGTAGGGGAATCGATTTAATAGTTCAAAGAAGCTTCCAAAATATTCCATGTCCCTTCGTCGACAATATTCTCGTCCTTCATTTTTGCCAATGCCTCCCTGTCGTTTTTATAGAATGCCAATGCCAACTTATTTCTCCTATTTGCCTCGTTGGTCGGACCTTCCATGATCTTAAGTAGTTTGTCCGCTTCAGAGTCCTTGCCTAGCTTTTTATAAGCCAACAATCCAAATAGAAGATTTGGGGAAGGAGTTTCCAAATTGTCGTCCGTATACGAGGCAATACTATTTAGAAGTTCCCTGCTGTCGACCTCTTTTCCCTGCTCTTTAAAACAATGGGCCAAAAGAAAATCCTGCAATCTGCTATCAACATTATAAGGTTTTCCAACCCCAAGATGCTCTGGCCATTCCTTGGATGCCTCCAAAAGCTGGATTGCCTCAGTATAATTCTTTTTTTGTACATATTCTAACGCCAAATACACATAAGATCGTTCGTATATTCTCCTACCTTCGGACGCGTGTTCAAAGGGCAACACGTTGCAATTTTTAAGAACTTTAATGCTTTTCGCATACTGGTGGTCATATAGTAGGGCTTTGGAATAGCTCAATCCAATACTGTAGTTCTTAGGGAATTTCTTGTAAGCCTTGGCTCCTAACTTTTGTGCCTCCGTGTACTTTTCATTTGCTAAATAAAATTGGATCGTCTCATTCCAAGACAGCCAATTCCCACTGTTCAGCGATAAGGCCCTTTGATAATCCCTTAATTTATCGCCATAACTTAGAGTATGTATCGACTTGGCCCTAAATCTATAAAATACATCGGAGTCCGGTATTTCTCCACAGGATTTTATTAGTTCCTGCCCTTTGTCCGAAAGGCCGGCCGCCATATAATTTTGGGCCAGGAAATATTTGAATTTCCAGTGGGGCATCCGGGATTCCGCCCATTCCAAGACCGGAATGGTCTCTCTTCTATATGGGAATACAAAATCTACAGAATCCATAAGGACTTGCTTTAAAATTGCATCGCTCTTTGTTACATCGGTATCCTTAAATAAATAGGCAAGCCATATTTTTATTTTGGGAAAATTTCCGGCATTTGATAAAAGTGCAATTGCCTCCTCGATATGACCCAGTCCATAATAATACAAAGCCAAATCCAAGACGGATTCCCCCGGAAATTCGTTCTGAAAATTATCCAATAAATTTCCTTTCAAACCTCCATTAGAATCCATGAAATTGGTTTCAATAGAGGCGAAATGGTTAAGTGGGTCTATCTTTAGAAGTTCATTTCGGCGTTTTTGGAATTTATCCGCATCTTTTTCTTCCCTGGCCAAAAGCAATAAGACCATCCTTGCATTTAAATTATAGGTGTTAAAATCAAGTGCTTTATGCGCGTAGAGATCTGCTCTTTCAGAATTGCCAAGAGCCGTATAAATCTCAGCCATTTGGGCATAGGAAACAGACCTGAATTTTACATCCCTAGCTGCCCATCCCAGAGACTCCAAGGCATTTATGTAATCTTTTTGGGCCCTGTAGGCAATTCCTGCCATATAGTTTGCCCCGGGATTATATGTATCCATTTGAAGCGCTCGATTTGCGAATTGCAAAGCCATTTCAAAATTGGTTTTCCTGTATTCCAGTTCGGCCAATTTAACCAATGCCCCTTGATATGAGGGATCGATTTTAATTAATTCGGAAAATGATTCATAGGCTTTGTCATAGACCCTAAATTTCATTTCTTCCCAACCACGGGTAAACAATGCTTGAGATTTCGATATTTTTAAATCCGTATCGGATTGGAAAGGTCTCTTTATAAGCGTTTTCCCAGTGTTATTGGTGTAATACAATTTTCTGTCACCCACAAAAACTTCGATTCGATCCGATTTTAATACGGCTAGCTTCTTTGAAAAGACCTCCATGGGCCGTAAAGCAATTTTCTTATCATAGACCTGATTTCCGTTTACAAGTACCTTTAAATCTTCGTTTAAATCCTGTAACGCATTAATGCCTATGTACGTGGTGTCCCGATCCTGCTCCACATTTAGCACCCCAAATTTTGTAGCGTCTACCATTCCCCCTATTTCCTTGTAAGGGAACCAAATTTCATCCCATCGATCCATGACATTGGGTTCGAAATTCGCTTGGGTAATTGGATTCACAGCGTAACTGGGAGAGTATTGATTGAACAAACGACCCGCTTGGAACTCTATATATTGGCCATCCGTATCGGTAAGGAGATCTTCCCAGATACCCCCCGATCTAGACAGCGCCCACAACCAAATTTTTTGACCAGGCATTTCTTCATAGGGCGACCAATGTCCAAAACCAAAATTGCTATCATGGTAATATCCACCAAAAAAATCCTTGTAATCCCCGACTATGTGGTACGATTTACTTCCGCCAAAGTTGTTGTTTCGATACATGGATAAATCCCTGCCTTCTACATCGATAGGCCATGGATCGGCATTTCCGTTGTGTTCCAAATAGGAGTCGCCAGGGGCGATAATCTCCAAATCGTCTTTTGCGGCCGCGGCGGCGGTCATCCAGTTGTAGTAGGATTCATTTAAGGCGGAGGCATTGTACCAAGAGGTCTTGGTCTCAAAAAAAGCTTTGTCCTTCTGTAGGTTAATTTCTACCCGCCATTGGGTGTTGGAGGGCAGGTCCGTATTCCCTACAATGCAGCTAACGCTGCCATCGTCGTTCTTTCTTATCTGATAGTCCACCGGCGTAGCCGTGGCGGGGCTATGGCCGATAATTCCGAAATTAAATTCGATCCCCCCGGAGGTCCAAGGACCCCGCATCGCAATGTCCCTAAACTTAATGACCTTGTTTTTGTAGAGAAATTCCTCACCGGTAGACTTTTCAATAGCTCCCCAAACCTTACCACCAATTTCTGGTAAAACAAACACTTTGATATAATCGTTCTCCAAAACCACCACTTTCCAATCCTTTTTCTTGGAAGTATGGGAATATCCTTCGAATTTAAAATAAGGATAGATTTTTGGATTTTCGTCGAGGATCGGTTCGGGATCGGGCACACTGAACATATAGGTGTCCAAGGCCATTGTCTCTTCCTTTATGGTGACAGACTGTGCATTGATCAACAAGGCTTGAAACAAAGACAGAACATAAATAATACTTGCTCCCTTGGACTCCTTCATTTTACTTTTTCGTTTTTAGGCTCCATTTTATACACGATAACGCTATCGTTATTTCTTGCAAATAGGACGATTTCACTTTTATCGGCGAGGTTCAATTTGGCTATATCCCTAATTTCCCCATCAATGTTCAGCCCACTTTGGTCGACATCCAAGGGTATAAAATTTCCTTTTCCATCTCCCAACAAACAAAGGCCCTTATTGGCATCGTACCTTCCGTATTTGACCCTGCTCCCGTAGAAATTGCCCCCCATGAGCAAATCCCGGTTTCCGTCCCCGTTAAAATCGTCCGCTAGTATCCCGTAAACGGGCGAAAACTGAGTTCTGGTAGGCAGTTGGGAAAGCTTAAAGCGATTGTTGCCCAGATTTTCCATATAGGTAGTGGCAAAATTATAGGCTTTTAGAACCTGGGCATCCTTCAATTGTTCCGCACTGAAAATATCGGTAATCTTTTGGTCCGCATAGTCGGAATAATTTACATACTTGGCTTTAAGCCCACTCAATTGTCCCGTTAGGTCGTCCTTTGAGAACACGGGATAACTTTCCCCCATAACATAGGAACACATAATGGGATCGATGGAGCCGTTGTTGTCAAAATCCTTGGCGTACAGCGTTACGGGCTCCGAGGCAGAAGCTTTCAATTGGGAATTTAGTCCAAAATTTCCAAAGACATAATCCGTATCCCCATCATTATCAAAATCGCCACTTATAATTTTGTTCCACCATCCCTCGGAATCCTTTGTTCCACAACTTTCAGAGATGTCTAGCAATTTGGCATCCCGGTTTTCAAAGACCCGGATTCCCATCCATTCCCCTAGGACGATAAGATCGTCGTTTCCATCGCCATTAAAATCGGTCCATAGGGCATCGGTAACCATACCGGGAAATTCCAGATCGGAACTTACGTCCGTTGTAACATCCTTATAATTACCCCTACCGTCGTTTTGTAGGATATAGCTTCTCGGTGCGGTCGGGTATCTTCCAGGGACCAGTCTCCCACCAACAAAAAGATCCAGGTCCCCGTCGTTATCAAAATCACTTGCCGAAACGCAGGAACCGCTGGCCGGCATATTTGGTAACGCTCCCACTTTCTTTCTAAAATGTCCCTTGCCATCATTAAAATACAACCTGTCTTGAAGTTCTGGGGAATCCGGATCAAAATCGTTGCCTCCGCTGACCACATATAGATCCATATCCCCGTCCTTGTCCGCATCAAAGAACAATGTCCCCAGGTCCTCCGACATGCTATCCCCAGAAAAACCATTGTTCCCATGGGTCGAGAAATGACCCGATCTCGTCTGGATAAACAACATGCCGGGACTGCCCTTGGCCCCCCCTATAAAAACATCTTCCAATCCGTCGCCGTTTACATCCGCTTTTGCAATTTTGGGGCCTTGGGTAGACAGTTTGTGGGGGAGCAGTTGCTCCCTTCTAAAATCGATAAAACTATTCTCCTTGTGGATATAGGAAATTAAACTGTCTTGCGAGATATCCTTAAAATAAGGGCTAATCACCAAGTTGTCATGCTCATTTTCCTCAGAGGCGTTCGCTTGATCTAATATCAAGGTCTGGCCCGCTTCTATTTGCCTGACAACTTGGACTTTTGAGTCTGGCCACGTTATCTTGAGCTCATCGACGGTCTTGGCATTGCCCAGCCCAAAAACCAGGGTATAATCTACTGACGATTGAAATCCTCGGGTCGGCATCATTTCCTGCATCTGCACTTTGTCTTTTAAGGTCAGGACTATTTTGGCGCCAATACCATGCGTGTTCTTTCCTTGACCTTTAAGGCCGATCTTTAAAAAATTATTGGTCGTATGAATGTCACTGTTGTTTCTATATAAAAATGGCTCTAAATCGGTGTTGTTTACGATCAAATCCAAATCCCCATCGTTGTCCAGATCGGCATAGGCCGCCCCGTTGGAAAGGGATTTAAGGTTGAGGCCCCATTCCTGATTGACTTTGGAAAAGGTAAGGTCTCCATTATTGTGATACGTGTAATTCTCTTCAATGGTGGCCGGAATGTTTTTTAACAAATCCGTTATTGCCGTTTCTACCCCGGTTCTATTTTCATTCATTTTTTGCTGCACCGCATAGTTCATAAAGTCCATATTGGTATAGTCTCGCTTTACCCCATTGGTGATATACAAATCCTTGAATCCGTCATTGTCCAGGTCCGCAAAAAGCGAGGCCCAACTCCAATCCGTGTTTGAGACCCCAGCGTATTGCCCGATTTCTGAAAAGGATTTTCCCCCGTTGTTCAACTGCAGCATATTCCTCATGCTTTGTTGATAAAACCCATTGTCGACCAATAAAAGATACTTGTCGTAACTGTCCGGTCCGGAAACCATCTTTTGACGATAATTGCTCTCGGGAAGCATATCCAGCGTCATAATATCGGTATAGCCATCGTTGTTGAAATCGGCTATGTCGGATCCCATTGAAAAATGAGGCGTATGCCCAATATACTTTTCTAGGCTCTCGGTAAACGTACCGTCCTGGTTGTTGATATACAGATAATCCTGTTCGTTAAAATCATTGGAAATATACATATCTGGCCAACCGTCATTATTAATATCGGAAACGGCAATACCCAAACCAAATCCCAAAACGTTCAATACAAGCCCAGCCTGTTCGCTAACATTAACAAATTTTCCGTTGTCGTTCCTATACAACCTATCTTCCAACGCTGGATTCCTACGGGTTTTGAGGTTGTTGGTAACCTGTCTAAAGCTTGCGTATTCCTGTACGGAATGGTTTACAACGTAAAGGTCCAGGTCTCCGTCCCTATCGTAATCGAAAAAAGCACCTTGGGTAGAATATCCGGCATCATCAATACCGTATTCCGCCGCCTTTTCGGTAAAGGTGAGGTCCCCATTATTGATGAACAATAAATTCTTTCTTTTATAATCGTCCTTCGCCGCCGAACGGCAAACATAGATGTCCAAATACCCGTCGCCATTTACATCGGCCATTGTGGTGCCCGTATTCCACAATCCTTCGGCAAACACCCCGGCCTCTTTTGCAATTTCGTCAAATTTCCAGTTCCCTTTGTTAAGATATAGGCGACTACCCACCATACTACCCGTAAAATACAGGTCCGGTAGGCCATCATTGTCAACGTCCCCTACCGAAACGCCACCGCCATTGTAAATATATCCGTAGGTAAGGATATTGAATTCATCGGTTTCCTTGAGGACGTTCTTAAATTTAATACCTGTTCGACTGCTGGGAATAAGGGAGAACATTTTGCTTTCATCAATACGATTGCAGGCATCAAAAAAAGTTACACATAAAAGCAAGAAAAAAATCTTAAGAAATCTATTCATGATTATTTTAAAGATATTGAACGGTTTATTAAAAAAAATGATTATCCGGCAAAATACCTAAGTGCCTAAAATTGTGATTATCCTGTCACATCGAGCGCCCGCCTGTATGACATAAGCACACTTTAGGTGCCCAAACGGACAAGCATAATTAAAAAAACCTGTGGAGAGCGTTCCACAGGTTTTCCTAAAATATTAAACTTAAAAATAAAACACTTTTCCTGCATCAAAAGTTTGGTCCTCCCGTATCCCACCAAAGCCTTGTTCCAATTTCATCGGGTCCGCCCAGTTTTGCTGTGGCATCGGCAACGCCAGCAGCGTTTCCTTCCCTTTCTGCATTTACAAAAGGCATTCGTCTGAGAATATCACCCTGTGGGATTATACCCCAATCCGAATTGCTCGCGTTTACATAAACCGGAGGCAATTTTGGGTAACCGGTCCTTCGGTTATCCATCCAAGACTCCATTTCGTTGGTATAACAGGCGATCCATTTTTGGGTAATGATCTTTTCCAATTTGGTCTCATTGTCCGCGGTCTCGTCCCAAGCTACAGGATTTGTTATTTGATTTACGAAATCATTAATTGGGGCATCCGCTTTTGGATCGGTATAGTCTATCGGCAAACTCGTGTTGTCCGCCAAATAGGCATCTACGCCCCCGGCGCCCCACAATTCGAACGATGCCCTTACCCCAGCTTCATAATGTGCCTGAGCAGCCGATGGGCCCCCAGATCCGGTCCAGTTGCGCAAGGCGGCTTCGGCTTTTAAGAAATAGACTTCGTCCGCACTCATGACCTTGCGTTTTGTGACCTTTGCGGGGTCATTAAAACTGATGTCAATATTAGAGAAACCCAAACGGTCATCTTTGGCCACTAACTGTGCGCCGTTGCGTATTCCCTTATAGGGCCAATCTGGATGATCGGCAACGAGGGACATATCGGAAACGGGATCAAAATATTTCTCGATCCGCGGGTCCTTATACCCAATTAAAATAGATTCCATGGTAGCGCTCATCCTAGTATCTCCCCACTCATAATCTATTTGGGCAGGGTGGAATTTTACTCCGTACAATGAAATATTAAAATTTTCGCCGTTGGTCTCGATCAATCCTACCGGGTCGGCCATTGCCTTTTCTCCTTGGGCCTTCGCCAAGGCGGGATCAACTTTTGACAGGCGCATCGCAAGTCTAAGACGGAGCGAATTTGCAAATTTTGCCCAAGCAGGGACACTTCCCCCATAACTGGCATCAAAATTGTTCAGACCCACATAATCCATATTGGCGCTGAACACCCCGATTATCTCATCCAAATCGGTAAAAAATGCATTGTACAGCGTTTCTTCACTGTCGTACAATACTTCTCCGGTCTCGCCGTAATGGGTATATATTACGGGTCCTTGGTAAAGGGTTACCCGAGACATGGACAATATTCGAATCAGTTTAGCCCAAGCCACGAACACGTCGTAGCCGCCCTCTTCGGCAATCCCGATTACCTGCTTGGCAGGGGCCATGACGTTGCTGTATTCCCTGCCCCAATAGCCGTTCCAGGTAATATAGTAAGTGGTGTTGTTTACCCCGCCCACAAAAGGAGTTGGGGTAGCCAAGTGTTGGGAGTAGCTGACGTTCGTTAAATTATGGTCTATCTGGTTCCCAAAAATCTGGCTTAGCATTGCAGGGTAAAATGCCCCCAAATTGTTAAAATCCTGTTCCAACGAAATGTCGGATATCTGATAAGGATTCGTATTGGTCTCTACAAAATCGTCGGTACAAGCTCCAAAGACCAGTACCAATGAAAATAAATATATAAACTTTTTCATCTTGTTTTCTTTAAAAAGTTAGTTTAAGGTTGAACCCATATGTTCCGGTCGAAGGCAGGTTAAAGTTGTCCAAGCCCTGGGAGTTTCTACTGGTACTCATGGCCAATTCCGGGTCGAAGGGCGCTTTGTTGTAAATCATAAACAAATTATTCCCTATAAAGGAAAGCGTTGCTCCCTTTACCCAAGTTACGTTGGACATATCAAAATCATATCCCAGTGCAAATTGGCTTAACCGGATATTGGTGCGATCGTAAACATAAGGTTCTCCCACGCCATTCCGGTCGCCGATAGCCCTGTACCACGTCTCTGGATCTACTGTGGTAATGGCGGCCCCCGAGGTTTCGTCTACCCCGTTTACGGTTACCCCACCGGCATCCCGTGCATCGGCGGTTCTTTGGGAAACCCCGGCACCGTCTAACATAGATTGGGTTTGGCTAAAGGTCTTGCCCCCAAATTTACCGCTAAAAAACAAAGCCATGTTAAACCGCTTATAGGTAAAGTTGTTGTTCCAGCCCAGGTTCCATACCGGATCCAAATTACCGACAAGCTGTGTTTGCTTGGTTTTAAGGGGCTTTCCTCCGCTAAAGAGAATTTGGCCCTGGTCGTTTCTTTCAAAAACATATACATAAAGGTCGTTATACTTACCGCCTTCGACCAACTTGGATTGATAGCCTTCTGAAGATCCCAGGTTTATTTCCTTTTCATCATCCGGGCCTATATCGACAATCTCGTTGTTGTTCTTGGAATAGTTTACGTTGGTAGACCATTCAAAGTTATCGGTTCTAAAAGGAATCGCGTTAAGCGTAATCTCAACACCCTTATTGGTAATTTCCCCGGCATTGATAAACTCCGTGGTGAATCCTCCCTCGCCAGACACCGTTGGTACCTGGATAAACTGATCTTTACTGACCAGACTGTAATAGGTAAAGTCGAAACCTAAGCGATTTTGATAAAACCGCATATCGATTCCAAATTCCGTACTGTTGATGATTTCCGGTTTGGCATCGAAAAAGGGCTTCACGGTATTTCTCACCACACCACCGCTTGCATTTATAGTGTTTTGCGGAAAAATTCTATTGAATGGCACCTCGTTCCCCACTTGCGAAAAAGAACCCCTTAGTTTAGCAAAACTTATAACTTCTGGTAATTCGAACATCTCGTGAAAAAGAGCCGTAAGACCAGCAGAGGGGTAAAAGTAGGAATCGTTTCCGGTCAAGGCCAAGGTGGAGGCCCAATCGTTTCTACCGGAAACATCCAAGAACAACATTTCCTTAAAGCCCAATTGTCCGTTAAAAAAGAGCCCCTCTTTAATAGCTTCGCTGTAGATATTGTTCCCAGTACCATTGTAACCAGACAATACCTGTACATTGGTGGGCAAATTTTGAAAGTAAAATTGATTTGGGTATAGTAGTCCCGTAACTCCAGAACTTACACCTACTCCATCTCCATACTTACTTTTTTGATAACTGGCACCAGCGGTCGCATTAAAACTAAAATCCTCCCCAAAAGTGGTGTCATAGGTTAGGATGGCGTCGGCGTACGCCAATTGATCATCGTATTTACTATAATTCCATGCACCGTTGGGAGCCACATTGGTGGAGTTGGAACCGGCAGCGTGCTGTTGTTCGTAACCTCTTACAGCATAATCATAGCTGCCCCGCACCTGAAATTTAAGGTTGTCCAGTATATCATAGGATATGTTTAAACTTCCGATAACCCTTTTCGAATCCTCGGTCAAAGGTTCTTTGTTCACTATCCAGTAGGGATTGGATTGTTGGTGATCTACCACAAACCAGTTTTGCAAAAACAGGTTCCTATCCGTATCAAAAACCTGATAATTGTTTTTATAGTCATAGAAATTCCTATTCCGTGGAAACTGGTAAAGTCCCGTAAGGGGGTTTAGATAGTATCCGGCCGGCAATCTGTTTTCCGTTTTTTCCAGGGCCAATATAACATTGGAAGTAACGGTAACCTTGTCATTGAACAATTTGGTGGATTGCTTAAAGGTAAAGTTATTTTTTTCGTAGGTGTTATTTGGGGTTATTCCCGTAGATGAGATATTTGCATACGAGAAATAAGTGGTGGTCTTTTGTCCTCCGCTACTTATCGTGACCGAATTGTTAAAGGTGTCTCCGGTCTGGAAAAAGTTTTTCACGTATTGGTCGTCGTAATTGCCGGGCGTTGTCGACCAACTTTCCTTTGTACCGCCCTCGGCTCCATATTTGAACTGAAGATCGGGCATTTCGGAATTCAAATAATGCTCAAAGGTATACCCGGTATTCAATGTAACCGTGGTCTTGCCCTCGGCACCCTGTTTTGTGGTAATAACCACCACCCCGTTGGCGCCTTGGCTACCGTACAACAATGCAGCATTGGAACCCTTAAGAACGCTTATGCTTGCAATATCATCGGGATTGATTGCGGACAAACCGTCCCCTTGATCGGTGCCGCCCCACATGCCCGGTTGGCCACCTTTGTTGTTTGCCATGGGTATACCGTCTATTACGAATAACGGAGAACTGTCTCCACTTAAGGACTTATTACCCCGAAGTACAATTTTGGTAGAACCCCCTGCACCAGAACTACTTTTCTTAATTTCGACCCCCGCAGCCTTACCTGAGATACTGTTCATAAAGTTGGGGTCCCTAGTCTTGGTGAGTTCATCCCCTTGAACCGTTTGCTGGGCGTAGGTCAGGGTCTTCTCCTCTCGCTTGATACCCAGTGCGGTTACAACAACCTCGCCCAGTTGTTCCGCATCCTCTACAAGGTCCACATCCAGTTTATTGGAAGCTCCCACCGTCAAGGACTGGGTTTTCATACCAATATAGGAGAACACCAATACATCGCCAGGGGCAGCTTCGATGGTATAAAGCCCATCAAAATCCGTTTGCGTACCCGTCGTGGTGCCTTGCAACAATACGTTAACACCGGCCAACGGAATCCCGTCCTGGGTAACAACTCCTGTTACCGTTTTGGTCTGTGCCAGCAGCGGGGAAGTCCCGCATACCAACATTAAAACTAGCAGCAATTTTTTAGCCATAATTCAATTATTAAGTTAGTTATAAAGTTTAGTTAAAAACCGTTAATACGGAGCTAAAGTTAGTATTTTTTTTGTAATAAAATAATTTTATTCAAAAATGTGTTCGAACACATTTGTGCTTGCCGTACAATTCCTACTTGCTGTTCGTTGAATATCCGAAGTCACAATATAAGGCTAATCGGGAGCCATTTTGCCAAAAGCACCAAATCCTGCCGTAAATGAAGATGGGCTAGGCGGTCTGCAGCTACCCACGATCTGGATATAGGCAATCCATTAAAAATAGAACACACTGTTTTCCGAAGTAATAATATCTATGGGCAACATCCTGGAAGATGGAATCCTTTTTCCATAAAGAAAATGTTCGGTTAGATAACGCACACTTAAATAGGCCTGTCTTTGAGGGTTTTGATGAAGCAAAAAATCTATTCGGCCGTTTTGCAAGTGTTTGACGTTTTGTTCCAAGAGATCATAGCCCACAATGCGTATTTCCCTGTTTAGTTCCGCTAAAACGTCTGCCAACAAGAATGCCTTTGAATTCGTCACAAAGATGGCCTTGACCGAAGGGTTATTTTCAATAAAATAATTTACTTCCTTTTTAAAGATTTGACAATCACTGGAATCGAAGTTCCAAGTGATAATTCTCTCCGGTTTTATCCCTTTCTTTCTAAAATAATCCTTAAACCCCAGTTCCTTCTGCACCATATGCCATTCTTCATTAATATGTACCACCGCAATCCCTGCTCCGTTCTGGGTCAATTTATCTATTAGGCCTCCACCAACCTGTCCCGTTTGATACAAGTCTTGCCCAATAAAATTTTCGGTGTCAAACTCATCGATATAATTATTGAAAAGTGCCAACCTTATCATTAATTCTTTGCAGGTCCGAACAACAACAATGGATTCTGAATGGAACAATGGGGCCATTACTAAGGCGTCGGGCCTAGTTTTGAGGACCTCCTCCGATTTCTTGGCAAAGGAACACTTGTTCATTGGATCGTAAAGATATTCCTCAACCGTAATCCCAAAAGGCCGAAACTCGCTCAGGGCAACCTCTATTCCTTTATGGGCAGGTGTCCAATAAGGATCTAAATTATAATCGGGGAAGAGCACACAGACCCTGTATTCCATGTTCTTCTTTAGGTTCCGTGCCATCGGGTTCGGGCAATATTCTGTTTCCTTAAGCACCTTTTCTACCCTTTCTAAAGATGTTTTAGAAACCTTGCCCCGATTGTGCAAAACTCTATCTACGGTCCCTTTGGAAACACCGGCAAGCTGCGCAATGTCCTTTATGGTATACTTTTTTTTAGTCATAACATTCCCCTATATCGACCAGAAAATTCTGCGTTAAGATATAAAAATGAATGATTATGACCGGATTTCCCGTAGAATTAATTTCATCCGTGAAACCGAAAAAATGATTTTGACCGATTGCGGACATGATAACACAAAAGGGGAATTTGAAGAAACCAGATCTCTTTGAAACGGGACCAAAAAACCTATGGATCCATGTTCACAATTTATCACAATGGATCCGAACTACTTATTATCGGGCCTAGTTGGGCGGACCTCAATTTTACTGGGAAGCGTCCTAGGGTGCATCTTTAAAAGATCCAACACCAAATCCCCGATATCCTCCGGTTGTATTTTCCAAGCATCTTTGGCAGATGGTTCGTGATCGTTAAAATAGCTGGCTACGGAACCCGGCATTATGGTAGAAACCTTAATATCGTATTTGCGTAGGTCTAACATTACCGCTTGTGTAAAACCTACCACTCCAAATTTGGTCGCATTGTATCCAGCTCCGTTTGGGAAGAAATTGGTCCCGGCCAAACTTGCCAAGGTAATATAGTACCCTCTTGACCTTTTTAAAGCCTCAACCGAAGCTTTTAAAGTATGGAAAACCCCACTTAGATTTGTATCGATCATTTGGTGCCAATCACTTTCCGAAAGCTCGTCTATAGGCGCAAAATGCCCGACCCCTGCGTTCGCAAGTACGAGGTCTAATTGACCCCATTTATCCAACACCCGACGTACTGCGGTCATTTCGTCCTTAGGATTGGAGACATCCGATGCCAAAGCCATAACCCGGTCTTCTCCGCCAAGTTTTTGTGCCGCCTTTTGCACGGATTCCAAGGTGCGTCCACTTATGGCCACTCTCATCCCCGCCGCCAACAATTTTTGGGCGACCCCATATCCTATTCCTTTTGAACCTCCTGTAATGTAGGCTACTTTATCTTTTAAATCCATTCGTTCGTTTTTTTGTGAATTTATAACTCTGCCCGGTTAAAATAAAATGCAAGGCGTTATTATTTTCTTAAACTATGGACCTAATTAGATTTTGCCATCAGCTTTTCATCCAAAGGCCTTGCATTGCAAAGCACATTGTTAAATGGCAACCAATATTTTATCGATTTGATAGTCTAATAAGGACACATCGACGTATTTTTGCACAAATTAATCCGGTTTGTGCCAAACTGGAATTAAATGGAATATCGTGTTACAAATTGATGCCGTTTCTTTTTCATACCACAAAAAGCCAGTGCTACAGGATCTTCAGTTTACGGTCGGCCGAGGGGAGCATGTGGCCATAATGGGAGAGAGTGGATGTGGCAAGAGTACCCTACTCAAAATAATTTATGGTCTTTTGCAACCGGATAACGGGTCGCTAACATGGAAAGACCAACCTATCTTGGGCCCAGATTTCAATTTGGTTCCGGGTGAATCCTATATTAAATACCTGTCCCAAGATTTTGATCTGATGCCTTTTGTAACCGTGGCAGAAAATATTAGTCAGTTTCTCTCTGTTTTTTATCCTGAAGAGCTCGATAAACGCACCCAGGAATTGCTAGAGATGGTAGATTTGGTGGATTATGCCCAAATAAAAGTGAATAAAGTAAGTGGCGGTCAACAGCAGCGGGTTGCTTTGGCAAGGGTCTTGGCCCAAGAGCCCGAGGTATTACTTTTGGATGAACCCTTTAGCCATATAGACACTTTTAGAAAGAACAATTTCAGGAGAAATCTCTTTGAATACCTAAAAAAAAGAGAGATTACCTGCATTACGGCCAGCCACGATTTTGAAGACGTACTTCCCTTCGCAGATAGAACATTTGTCCTAAAAGACCAAAGGATAGTTGCCAAAGGGCCTACCTTGGAGCTTTATCGAAAACCCAAAGATCTTTATGTGGCTACCTTGTTTGGGGAAGCCAACCAAATCCCTATAGACATCGTAAAATCTTATGCCAACACCAAGAGAAAAATAATAGTATATGCGCATGAATTTCGGGTATCATCGAAGTCGGGAATTCCGGTAACCGTTGTAAAAAATTACGCAAAGGGAAGCCATTTTCTGGTAGAAGGGCTTTGTGGTCCCCAAAAAATTTACTTCAATTCGGACGAAGTTTTAAAACTGGAAAGCGAAGTATTTCTGAATATTTCACTCGAAACAATAAATCTTAGATTACGGGAAAACTGAACTGGCAATGCTAAGGCCCGTCGCGGTGCGCTTTTCGCAACACGCATTTTATGTATGGCGCATCGCATTATTCAAACTGCAAAAAAAGGGGGTACATTCCCAATAACGATTAGGAAAAGCCGAGAAGGAAAGGGTTATCTCCGCATTTGGTATATTGAACTATGGACAAGGAACAGCTTCTACAAGAATTACGATTCAAAGCAGTACGCAGCAGTGGGGCAGGCGGGCAGCATGTAAACAAGGTTTCAACTAAAATAGAACTCGCTTGTGATATTTTTAATTCCCAAGCCCTATCAGATGTTGAAAAAGAACGCATTTACTTAAAACTGGAAAATAGACTTACTAAAGAAAACGTGCTTTTATTACAATGTGACGAATCCCGTAGCCAGCACAAGAACAAGGAATTGGCAAAGCAAAGACTTATTGAACTTTTGAAAAGGGCTTTGGTAGTTCCCAAAAAAAGAAGAAAGACAAAACCAACACGCTCGGCGATTGAAAAGCGATTAAGATCAAAACTAAAAAAGGCCCAAAAGAAGGCAAACAGGGGGAGGCCCAACATAGAGTAACCGCATAAAAAAAGGCCCGTCAGGTTTTAATGCCAGATGGGCCTTTTTTGCTTTACGCCTTTCGCCATGCGCTTTGCGCCACTTGTAGTGCATTCATAAAGCCTACGGCAAAAAGCATTTGGCAAATGTTAATAAGGCGTAACTATCCTTGGATCGTTTTGGTCTACAAAATTTGGGGTAGAACCAATACTATCATTTTACGTTTCTATTTATCTAACGTAAATTCCTCTGTTGTACCATCGGGATATACCAATGTGGCCATGTCGTCACAAGTGCCATCGCCATAGTTTACAGAAACATTGAGTCCGTTTTTGGAAATTTCCAAAATTCCCTTATTAATGTCCGCGCACGTCAAATTTCCCTGTATCCCTTCTGCGGAGGCAAGGTTGTACGTATTGCCTTTCCATTCTACATTCCAGTTACCGGAAATGGTGTAAGTGCTTGTTTCCCAAGTTTCACCAAACACCAAACTATAGTTTTGGGTGCCTTTTTCCGAATAGAAAGAATCATCGGGGAATCCTACCCGCATATCAGAAGTGATGGAAAACGTATAAACGCCTTGTTCCATATCTCCCTTAAACACATAACTCCTAGTGCCGCTGATGATGGTTCCGTCCACATTCAAATCGTCAAAAGTGGCTGTAAAGGAAGCGGTCCCCTCTCCTGCTGCGTATTCCACTTCAACGTTGCCCGTGATATTTTCATGGCCTTCCAAAGAGCAATTGGCAAAGGTCACCGTAAATCCATTCGCCACTTCTATATAAGAATAGCATTCAGCAGATTGGACCTTATTGGTTGTGCCAGCACTACCAGACCCATTGATCGCTAGATTTGCCAATGTATTGTCGGCAAAACTGGTCATATCGTCCCCGGCAAGAACCGCGTTGACTTCGGCCTGGCTAAATTCCTGTTCGCCCATAGGGTCTTCCTTGTCATTGCTGCAACTTACGACCAAGGCCAAGGAAGCTACCGCAATAGGTAAACTCTTAAAATTCATTTTTACTTTTATCATAAATTTAAAAATTTAACATTCCCCTATGTAACGCTAAAACAGAATATTTGGTCTATTTACCTGGCATTTTTTAACATAAAAAAGAGGATTTTCGATGAATGGCACTTTTTTGGATAAAGTTGATGCTGAGAATACGGAACGCAAGATAAAAAAGGCGCCTTATATCGGCGGCCTCAGGGCGACGAAACTAAGGTTGGAAAATAGTGATAGTCCTGAAAGGAAGCTTACTCCAATTTTAAAATTTTGATGGATTCCCCATTAAAATCGATCACCTCGCCAGACGATCTTCCCAAGAGCAGTACTCCCATGGGGGTTTGGGGTGAAATGCAATAGGCCCGGAATTCGTTTTTCCGGAATTCTCCGAGGGAAACAGACAGAAAGTAGTTGGCCTTTGTAGTATACACCAAAGTACCGGTTACTATTTTGACGGGGCGGACCTTAAAAACCAATTTGTCCAACACCTGTTTTGTTCGTTCAGCCACCTGTAATTGATTCCCCAATTTCTCTCGCTCCAGCTGTATCATGGCCCTGCCAGTTTCATGCTTGTCGCCAGCACTGCTCTTGGTTTCCGATGTTAAGGACTCCTGTAGGGAACGGATATTCTCTTGGATGTTATCGATTCTGTTTTGAATGCTGAACTGGCAGAAATCGTAAAGAACTTGTTTTATAGTCATGTTATTCGTTAAGGCCCGTTTGGTAAAGAAATCCAGACGTGTTTACTATTGAATTTAGACCAGATCGGCCAACTCCTTACCTACGCTGCTCCCGATGGCTATTCCCATACCCCCCAACCTTACACCGCAAAAAACACGATTGGAAAGCTGCTTCACTATGGGCCGTTTGGAATTCCCTATCCCCATGATACCGCTCCACCGTTTGTCCACTTCGAATTCAGTGTTGGGTAAAATCACCGTCCTCAAAAGTTCTTCCAGTTTCCTTTGAACCAATTCGGTTTCGCCAAAAGCAGTGGTCTCTTCGGCATCAAAATCCAAATTGCGCCCTCCTCCAAACAAAATACGGTCGCGGATATTTCTAAAATAATAATACCCTTCGTCCATATGAAAGGTTCCCTTGATATGAAGATTTTTTAGGGGCCTGGTAACCAAGACCTGTGCCCTGGCCGGCCTTACCTTCTCCTGGATGAGTTGCGCAGCAAAACCATTGGTAGCAATTAAAAGTTTTCTCGTTTTAAATTCAAAATGATCGGTTTCTACCAACACATGGTCACCGATTTCCTGAAATCCCTTTACCTCGATAGCATTTAGAATATTAATTCTCTTTTTTCGGACCACCTCCATCAAAACGGACATCATCTTTCCTGTGTCGATCTGGGATTCCAGTGGATTTGTTATATAGTTTTCTACTATTCCGTTAAATAGAAAGGAATTTTCATGGCAATAATATGCTTCTTGGTTAAATATTGGTTTCAGCAATTGGTTCACGTGCCCCAAGCCCTCCACACATTGTTGGTAGCGTTCCCTATGTTCCTTTAAAAACACTTCATGGCCGCCATAATTCTGAAAATCAATAGCCTTGTCTCCTAAATTCTTACGCAGTAATTGTACCCCATCCCATCTTTTTCTGACCAGTTTTACCACTTCCTCTTCGGGTTGGGTTTTTAAATCGGCTAGGATTTCCGATATACTGCCATAACAGGCAAATCCGGCATTTTTTAAACTGGCTCCATGGGGAAGGCTTCCCCTTTCTAAAATAAGAATCTTTGCCTTGGGGAACCGGTTTTTGAGGTATAAAGCGGTGCTAAGCCCAACAATACCGCTCCCAACGACTGTAAAATCTATTTGTGTTAGCCAGGTCTTGTATTCCCAATAACTTAGGCTCATTGTTTAGAGTTGTTGGTTGATGGTCACAATTCAGAATTCAGAATTCAGAATTTTTTGCCATGGCACAAAGAGATCGTATGTAGTAAAATTGACTATTCTTTGGGTTGTGGGGCCATTTCAAAATGATCCATAAATGCAGTAGTGTAGTTCCCCGCCAAATAATCGGGATTATCCATCAACTGCCTGTGAAAAGGAATGGTAGTTCTTATCCCTTCTATCACAAACTCGTCCAACGCCCGTTTCATTTTATTGATCGCCTCCTCCCTGGTTTGGGCAGTTGTTATCAGCTTGGCTATCATGGAGTCATAGTTGGGCGGAATAGTATACCCGCTGTAGACATGGGTATCTAAGCGTATCCCATGTCCACCGGGAGTATGCAATGTGGTGATCCTTCCCGGGGAGGGTCTAAAATCATTATAGGGATCCTCCGCGTTGATCCTGCATTCGATGGAATGCAATTTCGGGGTGTAGTTTTTTCCGGAAATCGGTACTCCTCCGGCCACCAATATCTGTTCCCTGATCAGGTCGTAGTCGATAACTTGTTCCGTAATAGGATGCTCTACTTGTATACGGGTATTCATCTCCATAAAATAGAAGTTCCTGTGCTTGTCTACCAAAAATTCAATGGTGCCGGCACCTTCATATTTTATATATTCGGCGGCCTTAACAGCAGCCTTTCCCATACTATCCCTCAATTTATCGGTCATAAAGGGAGAAGGGGTCTCTTCGGTCAATTTTTGATGCCTGCGTTGTATGGAGCAGTCCCTTTCGGACAGGTGACAGGCTTTTCCATATTGATCCCCGACAATTTGGATTTCGATATGCCGGGGTTCCTCGATCAACTTTTCCATATACATGCCCCCGTTGCCAAAAGCAGCGGTGGCCTCTTGTACCGCACTCTCAAAAAGCTTTTCCAGGTCTTCTTTCTTCCAAACAGCGCGCATACCTTTACCGCCACCCCCGGCGGTAGCCTTTATCATTACGGGGTAGCCTATTTTTTTTGCTGTCTTTTTTGCGTCCTCCACGTTTTTCAACAACCCTTCCGATCCCGGAACAATGGGTACTCCCGCCTTCTTCATGGTCTCTTTGGCGGTTGCTTTGTCGCCCATCTTATCTATCTGCTCCCCGGATGCTCCGATAAATTTAACATCGTGTTCCGCACAAATCCTTGAAAACTTGGAATTCTCCGACAAAAATCCATACCCGGGATGGATGGCATCGGCATTCGTAATTTCTGCCGCCGCAATAATATTTGGAATCTTAAGATAGGACTCACTACTAGGAGGCGGGCCAATACAAACTGCCTCGTCCGCAAAGCGCACGTGAAGACTTTCTGCATCCGCTGTGGAATAAACAGCAACGGTCTTGATCCCCATTTCCTTGCAGGTACGGATAATCCTCAGTGCTATCTCTCCCCTATTTGCTATAAGTATTTTTTTGAACATAACTTTTGAAATTAAAATTTCAAAAACCAAGCACCCAATTCCAATCCACGGTTATTTGATCCCGATCATTTGGGAGGAATTTGAGGTTTGGAATTTGTCCTTTAGGATGGGTCTACTAAAAACAAAGGTTGGTCAAATTCCACAGGTGAGGAATCCTCCGCCAATATTTTTACGATCTTACCGGACACCTCGGATTCTATATCGTTAAATAATTTCATCGCCTCTATAACACAAAGGACATCGCCCTTATTGATGGTATCCCCTACCTCGACAAATAGAGGCTTGTCTGGAGCAGGCTTTCTATAAAAAGTACCGATAATGGGCGATTTTATGGTAATGTACTTGGAATTCTCTTCCGAAGGCGGTGCAGGGGGTGTTTGGTTGGCGGGCACTTCTGCCGGCACAACTGGGGCCACAGGCGCTTGCGCAACGGGCAATTGTTGTACATAGGTCGTCTCATGGCCAGAACCCGATGCCCCGGTACGGATGGTAATCTTAATATCATCCGTTTCCAGTTTAACCTCACTGGCCCCTGATTTTGCCACAAACTTAATCAAGCTTTGAATTTCTTTAATATCCATGGAATTAAATTTTGTTTAGTTGATTCGTTAAATACCAAATTGAGTCCAAAAATACAGGAATCAAAATTTATTGCCCCGGGAAAAAAATAAATAAACCCGCCCGAACCTTTCGGCAGGCTTCCCAACGTTCCCCGCTTTCTATTTGGGAAGGGTATAGGCCCATTTCAAGTAAATAGAGCCCCAGGTAAACCCACCGCCAAAAGCGGCAAAGACCAAGTTGTCCCCCTTTTTTAACTTTGTTTCATAATCGGCCAATAACAGGGGCAAAGTGGCCGAAGTAGTATTGCCGTACTTTTCTATATTGATCATTACTTTGGAAGAATCCAAGCCCATACGGGTCGATGTTGCATCAATAATTCTTTTGTTGGCCTGGTGGGGTACCAACCAATCCACATCATCATGGGAAAGCTGGTTGCGCTCCATAATTTTTGCTGCAACTTCGGCCATGTTGGAAACAGCAAATTTAAACACCGATTTACCATCCTGATAAACATAATGTTGCTTATTCCTTACGGTCTCTTCCGAAGCCGGTAACAGGGACCCTCCTGCATCCATCTTTAAAAAGTTTCTTCCTACTCCATCCGACCGCAAAAACTCGTCCTTTAGCCCCAAACCTTCCATATTGGGTTCAAAAAGAACGGCTCCGGCACCATCGCCAAAAATAATGCATGTGGTCCTATCGGTATAATCTATGATCGAGGACATCTTATCCGCCCCAATTAGTAGGATCTTACTATAACGTCCAGATTCTATATAGCCTGCCGCGGTAGACATCCCAAATAAAAAACTGGAACAAGCGGCCTGCAAATCGAATGAAAATGCATTAACGGCCCCAATCTCCGTAGCCACAAAGGCTGCCGTGGAAGCTACCAATAAATCCGGTGTGGCCGTTGCGACTATAACAAGATCTATTTCTGTTGGGTCTAGGTTTTTCTTGCGGATGAGATCCTCGCTGGCTTTTATGGCCAGATATGAGGTGCCCTTGTTCACATCCTTTAAAATTCGCCTTTCCTTAATTCCTGTCCTAGTGGTTATCCATTCGTCGTTGGTCTCCACCATGGTTTCCAACAATTCGTTGGTTAAAACAAAGTCCGGAACATATGCCCCCACAGCGGTAATAGCTGCCGATAGTTTGCTCATGTTATACTGTTTTTTGGGTCAAAAACATTGAATTCGTTGAAACCTTTTCTCTTGCCTACAAATTTGAATTTTGCACCCTAATTTTGCCGTTTTTGACCTCCGTAGCCCTGCTATGCATCTAAAAAAATGCAAAATTAGGATACAAAAGTCTTCATTTTAGGTTCCCCCCGATAGTTATCGGGACAAAAGATTTAAACAAATTCATTGAAAAGTAATGTAAAATACGTGAAAATTAATCATTTTTCGTGACTTTTTGCCCTTGGGACAAAATTAAGGTTTCCGAAATCCTTCAAAAACAAAACAGAAAAAGATACACAATTTTTTTTAGCAGCAATTTTTATTTTTCAGAAAAAAGGTTCAAAAAAAACTCCCACTCTATATAAAGTGGGAGTCCTAAATTAACGTGCAAGCAACCTATGCCGCCGCTTCTTCCGTTTTATCGATCAAAATCCGACCTCGGTAATACAATTTACCTTCATGCCAGTGCGCCCTGTGATATAAGTGCATTTCACCAGTTGTGGGATCTTTGGCAATTGTAGGAACCGCTGCTTTATAGTGGGTTCTTCTCTTGTCCCTTCTGGTTTTGGAAATTTTTCTTTTAGGATGTGCCATGGTACTATTTATTTATCCGTTAATAACTTTTTAAGTGCGTCCCATCTGGGGTCGATCTCTTTTTTATTTTCCTTTAATTCTTTCGGTTGCAATTCCTTTAACCGCTCAATGGCCTTAGACTTTAGGCTGCCATCCAGGACACCCGGATGTACCCGTTTTAAGGGAACGGACAACACCAACATTTCATATACATATTGTGCAATGTTGATTTGATGTTCGCCGTGGGGAATAATAAGGATCTCATCATTATCATCATTGTATTCTTCCCCGAATTTAACCAACAATTCCATGTTGCCAGCAATAGGCTGGTCGTAAGGTTCATTGCTAATATCGCAATTTACGTTTACCAAACCCGAAGCGGAAAATTCCAGTTCCATCATAGTAGTCAACTTGTTCAATCCCACCTGTAAATCAATGCTGGTAGCATTAAACTCGTTGTATTCAAAGGATTCAAAGAACTCGTTTCCAATTTTGTAATCAAACCTGTGCTTCCCCTGTTTCAATCCCGTGAAAGGAATATTGTATTCCTTATGCTTTTTCATGCTTCACCTTGGTTTAGCGTAACATCCACATTAAAAACGATGATATCGTCCCGATTATGGCGGGTGCAAAGATAATACTATTTTAGTAAATCACAATTTTAATTTAAACAGAACTTATCGAAGTGGTTGAAACTTTTTACATTAGATAAATCCCGAAGGTTCTAGGGCCCTTTTTCATCCGTTCCAGCCCGTACCGGTCGGGCGGGTCTCACCTTTTTATCAGTTCCGTTGCCCCGACGATTCCAGACTATGCGACTCAAAAAGGCCTACCATACTCCTGCCGCTCTACACCCCCTTCTTAAGCAAGGGCAATACGCTAATATTACCCTAAAACTTTGCGCGTTGTTTTTTCAACGGATCCTTGGTGAGCTCCAGGTATTCCATTCTATTCTTATAGATGTTCAACGCGGTAAAAACGGCTTCTCTAAAAGAACCGTGATCCGCGATGCCCTTACCTGCAATTTCATAGGCGGTTCCGTGGTCAGGGGAGGTCCTAACCTTATTGAGTCCGGCCGTGAAATTCACTCCGTTCCCAAAGGAAAGGGTCTTAAAGGGGATAAGCCCCTGGTCGTGATATGCGGCCAAAACGGCATCGAAATTTTGATAAGCCTGGGATCCAAAGAAACTGTCGGCAGAATAAGGCCCATAGACAAGATGCCCAATATCCGTTTTTTCCCGGACCACCGGTTTAAACACTTCGTCGTCTTCCTTTCCTATAACGCCGTTGTCCCCGCTATGTGGATTTAAACCCAACAGGGCAATACGCGGCTTTCGTATCCCAAAGTCCATCATTAGGGATTTTTCAATGATCGATATCTTGTTGCGGATCAATCTCGGAGAGATGGCAGAAGCCACGTCCTTAATGGCAACGTGATCGGTAAGTAGGCCCACCTTTAAGCTGTCGGTCACCATAAACATTAAGCTTTCACCCTCCAATTCTGACGCTAGATAATCGGTATGTCCGGGAAATTTAAACTCTTCCGATTGAATGTTGTCCTTGTTGATGGGGGCCGTTACCAGCACATCTACCTCATTCTTCTTTAGAGCGCTTACAGCGGCCTTTAAAGATAGGATTGCATATTTGCCCGCGTCCTTTGTAGATTTGCCAAAAGTGATCTCTGGAATTTCTTTCCAGACATTTACTACGTTTATTTTCCCTCCCAACGCCAGCTTGGCTTCTTGGATCCCGTGATAGTTGATTTCCAGATTCAAGGCATTTTTATGAAAGGAAATCGTTTTGTTGGAGGCAAAAATTACAGGGGTGCAAAAGTCCAACATACGGCCATCCTCAAAGGTCTTGAGCACTACTTCACACCCGATACCGTTTAAATCCCCAATAGATATGCCTACTTTTATTTTATCGTTTTCCTGCATGGTATCAAGCCCTTAATGTATAAATTTGCCGTACAAATTTACTTAAATTAAACGACACATGTTTACAGGGATAATTGAAACTTTGGGACAGGTGAAGAATTTGGAGACCGAGGGCGGCAACCTTCATATCACGCTCTCTTCTTCCTTTTCCACAGCCCTTAAAATTGACCAAAGCGTGGCCCATAACGGGGTTTGCCTCACCGTTGTGGCAATCGATGGAAGTCACTACACGGTAACCGCCGTAGCCGAAACGTTGCTAAAAACAAATCTTGGCAAATTACAACAAGGTGATTTGGTGAACTTGGAACGCGCCATGATTTTGGGCTCCCGATTGGACGGGCATATCGTACAAGGGCACGTGGATGGTACGGGTACCTGTATCGGGCTCGAAGAAAACGATGGGAGTTGGGTTTTTACTTTTGAATACGAACCAAATTTAGGCCTCGTGACCATAGAAAAAGGTTCCATTACTATTGATGGGGTAAGCCTTACGGTGGTAAATTCTGGCGACCACAGCTTTAGTGTGGCCATCATTCCTTACACCTTTGAGAACACCTGTTTTAAGACCTATAAGGTTGGGACGCAAGTGAATTTAGAGTTCGATGTTATTGGGAAGTACGTAGCTAGGTTGATGAAGGGGCCCCTCTCCTAAATCTCCTTCCCCAACCCCTCCCGAGGAGGGGAGCAAAATAAGGTAATTTTGAAAAATGGTTTTTTACCCTGAGCTATACCTTGATGATAATATTTTTGCGGAACATAACGTAGGCCAGCAAGAGGTAAAAACACATGACCGTAAAGGCATATAGGAAAGAGGACAGTTCCATGGACATAAAATCGTGTACATAAATGTTTTTAAAGAGCCAGCTATGGATAGAGTTCTCCCCGTCAACCTTAATGGAGCCCATTAACCTGCCTATAAATCCGGCCAGAAAAAATATGGTGATCGCATTGGAACCGGCATACCTAAAAATACTGCCAAACTTAATTTTGCGAACATCGGACAGATAATAAATCAACGCCAGTACTAAATTGGCCCAACCTGCGGAAACCAAAACAAAGCTACTGCTCCAGTTGGCCTTACTAATCGGGAAAACGGGTGCCCAAAGACTCCCAACAATTAAAAGCGCACCGCCAAGGCCCAACAAGACCACCTCCTTACTTGGTTTTTTGGAGGTCAGTATAAGCCCGGTAAATATCCCGCACAAAGAACTGGCGATGGCCGGTAAGGTACTCAGTATCCCTTCCGGATCATAATCGTCCTTCCACATATGGGTGCCCAAAATGTGCAAATCCAAATAATTGGACCAATTGTTTGGGGCACGGTCAAAAGTAGGAGCCACACCATGGATGGGCACGAACCCCATAAACAACCAATATCCGATCAGGATGGACGCACAGATTCCGATAAGTACCTTCCAATTGAAATTAACATACAAAATAGCGGCGAAGAAAAAAACCACTCCGATACGTTGAAGCACCCCTGGAAAACGAATGTCCGCAAAGTCCTTAAAAAAAGGGAAATGGATGGTGAATGCCCCCAAGAAAAGTCCCAAGCCGATTAATTTTAGACTCCTAACGATTATTTTTCTATAAGTAGCGGAGTCCACAGATTTTCCCTGATAGGCAAAAACAATAGAAATACCCACAATAAAGAGGAAAAATGGAAATACCAGGTCGGTAGGGGTATAGCCGCTCCATTCGGCATGCAACAGGGGCGGATATACATGGGCCCAAGTACCGGGAGTGTTTACCATGATCATCAGGACAATGGTAATTCCCCTTAAAATATCAACCGATAAAACCCTATCCCTAAGCGCAACCATTACAAGATATCATCTTTCATCCCGTTCCAGATCCTCGCCAATAGAATACCAAATACAATGGCGACAAGGGTTAAACCAATTGCCAAAGGATAATTGCCATAAATCCAGTTTCCTGTGGCAAACATGCAGCTATAGACCAAGACGCAGCCCACCAACATGGCCAAGATTCCCGAAGGAACGGACCATTTTTGATCATCCTTTGCTATATTCACTCCATCGGCTCTGGCTTCATCGACTACTTTTTTCCATCCAGGACCTCCGGGTTGGGTCTTTTGGTAGAAGCTGTTTAAAATTTCCTTGTCTTCTGGTTTGGTAACAAAAGTAGCGACCACCCAAACAACGGTGGTGATCAATACAATGGCCGGGAACCTGGCCCAAGAGGGGAACGCTCCCTCGATCATTATCCCTGTATTGTCAACGTAACCAAAAAGGGATTCCCCCAGAGAGGAAAATGTCAAGACCAAACTTACTATCGCCGCAGCAAACATAACAGAGATTTCGCTCCAGGCATTGATACGCCACCAAAACCACCTCAAAATATAAACCAGGCCCGTTCCAGCTCCAAACATAAGTAGAATGTCAAAGAGCTGTTTGGCGTTGGTAAGCATCAAGGCCATAATGGCACTCAATACCATTAGTAGAACCGTGGATATCCTTCCTATATTTACCAATTCCTTTTCGGTGGCCTCGGGCCGTACCTGTTGTTTATAAAAATCGTTTACTATATATGAGGAACCCCAGTTGAGCTGGGTAGAAATGGTACTCATATACGCTGCGCCCAAGGAGGCCAGTACCAGTCCAAGCAATCCGCTGGGCAATTTGGTCAACATGGCCGAATAGGCGAGGTCATTACCCAACTTGTCAACGGCAATATTTGGAAATGCAGCATGAATACTCGCCACGTCGGGAAAGACGACCAAGGAGGCCAAGGCCACCAAAATCCACGGCCAAGGACGAATAGCATAGTGCATTATATTAAAAAAGAACGTAGAAGCAATGGCATGGTTTTCATTCTTTGCAGCCAACATCCGTTGGGCAATATACCCTCCCCCACCGGGTTCGGCCCCGGGATACCAAGAACTCCACCATTGTACCGCCAAAGGAATTATTAGAATGGTTATTAGGGCCTCCGTATCGGAGAAATCGGGTAAAATTGAAATTTTTCCCGCTACATTTTCATGGGAAAGCATCTTGGCCACTCCACCTACCTCGGGGATATTCACCAAAAAATAGGCGGCCCCAATGGCGCCGCCCATCGCTACAAAAAACAAAATAAAATCGGTATAGACTACTCCCCTAAACCCCCCAACTGCACTAAATACCACCGTGACGACGCCGCCAATCAGTACGGTCTGAATGGGGGTAAGCCCTAACATGATCCCTCCGATCTTTATTGCGGCCAAATTTACGGCTGCCAGGGTTATAATATTAAAAACAAGTCCCAAATATATGGATCTAAAACCTCTGAGAAACCGAGCGGGCTTACCGGAATACCTCAGTCCATAGAACTCCATATCCGTTAACACATTGGATTTACGCCATAATTTAGCATAAACAAAAACGGTCAAAAGCCCAGTAAATAAAAAGGACCACCACGCCCAGTTGCCCGAAACCCCACTGCCTCGAACAAGATCGGTGACCAAGTTGGGGGTATCCGTAGAAAAGGTAGTCGCAACCATTGAAAAGCCCAACAACCACCACGGCATGGTACGGCCAGATAAAAAGTATTCCGAGGTGTCTTTTCCGGATTTTTTGGAAACTATTAAACCAATGACAAGCGTAGAGGCGAACAACGCTATGATGATAGTGTAATCTAACGTACTTAATTCCATAATTTGGTTTTGGTTAGGAAATTGCTTTGAGATTTATTCCTTTCCCTAAAAATCCAGGGTCGATATCCCATTTTCAGTGCTCCGGCCCAACAAGACAATTCTGACGGGCAACAAGGCAATCCCAGCGTCATGGGACTGACAAAATAAAGCATCAAACGAGGTGTAAAAAATAAATGACAGGTTTCAAAACGGTCTCAATGGCGTAAATATAAAACATTTTACAATACATTTGTCCATAGTTTGCCAAACACCGCCTGTGCTACAATCAATATTATTGGAAATCACTTCTACCGCTTGGGTCCTTGCCCTTACCGCTGCCTTTGTGTTGGGAATCTCCAAATCGGGCATCAAGGGTATTGCCATAATCATTGTCACTTTTATGGCCTTGGCCTTCGGAGCCAAAGAATCTACTGGTATTTTGCTGCCGCTTTTAGTTGTTGGCGACATCTTTGCGGTCATCTACTACAACCGGCATACCCAATGGAGCTATATCGTCCGGTTTTTACCTTGGATGATCGCAGGGGTCTTAATTGGGGTCTATTTGGGGAAAGACCTGCCAGAACGTACCTTTAAAATAGGTATGGCCGGGGTCATTTTATGCAGTGTGGCGCTTATGTTCTGGTGGGATCAAAAAAAATCGAAGACCGTGCCAACCCATTGGGCGTTTGCAGGGTTTATGGGGCTTACAGCAGGAATAACCACTATGGTCGGGAATTTGGCCGGAATTTTTTCCAATATCTATTTCTTGGCCATGCGGCTTCCCAAAAACCAATTTATCGGTACGGCGGCCACGCTATTCCTTATTGTGAATATTTTTAAGCTCCCCTTTCATATACTTATATGGAAGACCATAACCCCAACAACCCTGGTATTAGACCTTAAATTGTTACCCGCTTTGTCAATAGGATTGTTTGTAGGCATTGAGTTGGTGCGGATCATCCATGAGAAACACTACCGAAAAATGATATTGGGGCTTACCGCGATCGGAGCCTTGCTGATATTGTTTCGATAAAGGTACTGGCGCAAGACACATTTTCCAATGGATTGCTGCCCGATGTGGATAAAACCCCGTTAAATAAAAACGGCGGACCGAAGCCCGCCGTTTTTCCCCAAATCTTACCATGAACTTAACCTACTTATGCTATGGTCCTCCAAATATAGAACGAGGGTTTTGGTTACAATAAAAATTTGGTCAAAGTTCCCAAATTTCAGGTCGAACGGGATTTTTGCAATATAAAGGGTCGGGAAAAAATTAACCCAAACCGAGTTCAACAAGAATGAATATCTTTGCAGTACAATTAGAATTATGGGTGTTATTAGGATAACCAAGCAGTTTAATTTTGAAACAGGCCACGCCCTTTACGGCTATGACGGCATGTGCAAGAACGTACACGGACATAGTTACAAACTTTCGGTCACGGTTATAGGGACGCCAAATACGGATACTTCCCATGTAAAATTAGGAATGGTAATAGATTTTGGGGACCTCAAAAAAATTGTACAGGAAGAAATCGTCAATCCATTTGACCATGCTACCGTATTTAACAAAAACACCCCCCATGTAGAATTGGCAATGGAATTGATGGATCGGGGACACAAAGTGATCTTGGCGGATTACCAGCCCACCAGTGAGAATATGGTCATGGATTTTGCGACCAAAATAATGTTGCGCCTTCCCAAGGGCATTCAATTGCATTCCCTTAAATTGCAAGAAACAGACACGTCCTTTGCCGAATGGTATGCGGGGGATCAAACCAAGCGGCCTCTAGCTCGCCCCCAGGGGGAGGACCCTTATCCGGAAGGAGCAAAAAAATAGCAAACGTAAAAAATCCGATAAGGATAATTACGCAAAGGAAGAACGATAATTAAATTAGTGACTTAAAATAATTCCCCTTAGGGGATTAGGGGGCTATGAAAAATATAAACATCCCTGCAGGAAAGAAAGTTTACTTTGCCAGTGATAACCATCTAGGTGCTCCTACGGTAGAGGAAAGTGCCATCCGGGAAAAGAAATTCGTCGCTTGGCTGGATGTCGCAAAAAAGGATGCTGCCGCCATTTTCCTTCTTGGGGATCTGTTCGACTTTTGGTTTGAATACACCACCGTAGTTCCCAAAGGCTTTACCCGGACCTTTGGCAAACTTGCCGAGCTTACGGACTCGGGGATTCCCGTATACTATTTTGTGGGCAACCACGACCTTTGGATGAATGGATATTTTGAAAAGGAATTAAATATCCCCGTCTATCACGAGCCCCAGCAGTACGTTATCAACGATACTACTTTTTTTATTGGACATGGGGACGGCCTTGGGCCTGGGGACAAGGGTTATAAACGCATGAAAAAAGTGTTCACCAATCCACTTTCTAAATGGCTTTTCAGGTGGTTGCACCCAGATTTGGGGGTAAAACTGGCACAATACTTTTCCGTTAAGAACAAATTGATCTCCGGGGACGAGGATGTTCACTTTTTAGGGGAGGAAAAGGAATGGCTGGTTCAGTATTCCAAAAGAAAGCTGGAAACCCGGCATTACGATTATTTTGTTTTTGGCCACCGGCATTTACCGCTGGAGATAGTGCTCAATGATAAATCGACCTATGTAAACCTCGGGGATTGGATTTCCTATTTCACCTATGGCGTGTTCGACGGGAAAAAACTTTCTTTGGAAAAATTTTAAACCTTCCGGAGCATGACCCGCAAGAACTTTTTGGCCCGTTGGGCCTATTCCCAACACGCGGGAATTACACTACCTCAGATCACGTAATTTCAATTGCAGGCTTACCTTCCCGTTCCACTCATTTTCATCTATTGAAAACACGGCGCTAAATGTTTTTTTATGGGCGACCAACGGCAGCTTATCCCCCAAGTTGAACCCTATGGCTCCTATGGATTTGCCCCCGTCTTTTGCTAGGGAAAGCTTTAAATGCTTTCCCTCTTGTCCCACCCTTTTTGCGTAGCCGGTATCCCTTAAATTTTCGATCATGAAAACGGGTGCCATATTCCCTGGACCGAAAGGTGCGAATTGCTTAAGGATACGCAAGAGCTTAGGGGTGATCTGATCGAGTTCTAACCGGGCATCAACGACGATCTCCGGCGTCAAAAGATTGTGGTCTATGGTTTCGGACACTACTTTTTCGAACTGCGCCTTAAAATTATCATATTGCTCTTCCAATAAGGTGAGCCCCGCCGCGTATTTGTGTCCCCCGAATTGCTCTATGCAGTCGGCACAGCCCAACAGGGCATTGTAGACGTCGAATCCCTTTACCGATCTTGCCGAGGCGGCCAACTTGTCACCACTCTTTGTAAAAACCAGGGTTGGGCGGTAGTAGGTATCCGTAAGCCGGGAGGCCACGATCCCAATAACTCCCTTGTGCCAATTTTCATTATAGACCACGGAGGTAAACCGTTCCTCCTCGCGGTTCTCCTGGATCTGCAACAAGGCTTCTTGGGTAATTTCCCGATCGAGTCCCTTTCGTTCGGTATTATACTGTTCTATTCCCTTTGCCAATTCCCGAGCTCTACCGAGGTCGGTTTCCGTTAGCAGGTTAACCGCGTGCAATCCGTGTTCCATTCGACCTGCGGCATTGATTCTTGGGGCAATGATAAACACCACGTCGGTAATGGTGAGTTCCCTTTTTTTTATCTGATCGATAATGGCCTGAAACCCCGCCCTGGGGCAGTTGTTTATCACCTGCAGCCCATAATTGGCCAACACCCTGTTCTCCCCGGTAATGGGCACGATATCGGCCCCTATAGCCGTTGCGACAAGATCGAGATAGGGCAACAGATCTTCTATGGTCTCTCCCCGATTGCAAGCCAGGGCCTGAATTAATTTAAACCCTACCCCGCAACCGCAAAGCTCATCGTACGGGTAATTGCAATCCTCGCGTTTGGGGTCCAAAACTGCAACGGCATCCGGCAGCCTTTCCCCCGGCCTGTGATGGTCGCAGATGATAAAGTCAATTCCCTTTTCCTTCGCATAGGCCACCTTGTCCACCGCCTTCACCCCACAATCCAATGCAATTATCAAGGAAAAATCGTTATCAGATGCAAAATCGATTCCCTGAATGGAAACCCCGTACCCTTCGGAATACCTGTCGGGAATATAGGTAGCCACGTTGGGATAAAATTCCAATAAATAAGACGATACCAAAGCCACCGAGGTGGTGCCGTCCACATCGTAATCGCCAAAAATGAGGATGTTTTCGTTTTTTGTGATAGCGGTTTCAACACGCTTCACCGCTATCTCCATATCCTTCATCAAAAAAGGGTCGTGTAGGTGTGACAATTGTGGCCTAAAGAAAGTTTTTGCCGCCTCATAATTGCCAATACCACGTTGCAACAACAAATAGGCAATAATTTCATCGACCTTCAGCTCATTGGCCAGGATTCTAATTTGATCGTGTTCCGGTACGGGTTTTATGGTCCAGCGCATTGAAAATTCAAGCTCAAATATCAAATTCAATAGGTTCCTATTTACTCTTTTTTTTGTTGATAATGGTCGCTATAATCCTGATTAGTTGTTCAGCCTCATCCAACAAAATAATAATTTTTGACTTATCTCCATAATCGACCCCTTACTTAAAATTTTCAGGTTTATTCTGGATTCCTTCAATTCCTTTAAACAGATACTCGCTTTGTTGACAAAATCTCTATCGGAAACTGCTCCTTGCATTTCACCAAAATTCAGTGCAGAGCTTACTGCTGACCTCAGTAGTTGATTGCCATAATATTGACCGGTTATGCCATTAGGTAAATCTTTGCAAAAGAAAACTGTACTTGCAGCAAAATTTACTAAAACGGCTTTCAATATCAAGTCTTTTTAGCGTCAATACGAAAGTTTCTCCTTTGAATTTGATATTTGAGTTTTATAAAGTGTGAAACACCATTTTGATCTCCAATTTGGCAAATCTTCGGAACATCTCCATAACCCCACAGTATTTCTCGACCGAAAGGTCTACTGCCCTCTGTAATTTTGCCTCGTTTAGATTAGACCCGTAAAAGTGGTATTCTACAACAACGCCGTCATAATACTTTGGGTGTTCCTCCGTAAGATTGGCTATGGTTTCTATCTGAAAGTCATCTACCTCCAATTTCATTTTCTTAATGAGCATGGCCACATCCAATCCCGAACAACCTGCCAACCCGGAAAGCATCAGTGCCTTTGGACGAAAACCACTCCCTTCGCCCCCGTCATCCGGGCTTGCATCTATTCTGAGTTGATGACCGGAAGGATTGGTGCTCTCAAAAGCCATTTTGCCCAACCATTTGGTAGTGATATGATTTGTAGTTCCCATTTGTATCCATTAATAATTAGTATTTCAAAAATAGGACAAAAGCTACAGGATGTCCCGATTTGGACGAATAAAATTCAATTTATACCTCCAAATAGCCTACCTTTAAAGTAAAGTAATCTGGAAATTTCCTATCCGATTCCAAATAAATATTGTAGCAAATGCCTCTTGTTCCCCCACTTGATGCCAATTTTGACCCGGAAACCCAGCAATTGGCAGAGTTCTTTAACGAAACCTTGGGCTTCTGTCCCAACTCTATTCTGACCATGCAGCACCGTCCAGATATTTCTAAGGCATTTATAAACCTCAACATGGCGGTAATGGAAAACAAGGGCAGGGTAACTTCTGCCCTAAAACGCATGATCGCCTGGGTGAGCAGCAATGCCAGTGGATGCCGTTATTGCCAGGCCCATGCCATCCGTGCTGCAGAACGCTATGGCGCCAAACAGGAACAATTGGACCATATTTGGGAATTCCGAACCCACCCTTCATTTTCTTTAGAGGAGCGCGCTGCCCTGGAATTTTCCCTAGCATCCTCACAAATACCAAATACTGTTGATACCAAAATAAAGACAGAGCTTTTAAAATATTGGGACACTGGTGAAATTGTGGAAATGTTGGGCGTAATTTCGCTGTTTGGTTTCCTTAACCGTTGGAACGATACCATGGGTACCACCCTGGAATCGGGTGCCATTGAAAGTGGGGAACGCTATTTAAAAAGATATGGTTGGAATAAAGGAAAACATGGGTAAAGACGTACTCTAGGCATTGAATAAAAGACCACAAGGCCATCTTGACTTTTCCGGGAAAACACAAAAAATGGTTATTCAAAATAACAATATTGATGATACTTGATATTGTCGGATAACGACCAACAGCTATAACTTCTTCCCCGCGACCACGATTACGATTTCACCTTTGGGCGGCTTTTTAGAATAATGTGCCAAAACTTCCTCGGCGGTCCCCCTAATAGTTTCCTCGTAAAGTTTGGTGAGCTCCCTAGATACGGTCAGTTGCCGATCCGCTCCAAAATACTCCACAAATTGGGTCAAGGTTTTGATCAATTTATGGGGGGATTCATAGAAAACCAAGGTGCGCGACTCTTCAGAGAGCATTTGCAATCTGGTTTGTCTCCCTTTTTTTACGGGCAGAAATCCTTCAAATACAAACTTATCATTGGGCAGCCCACTATTTACAAGGGCGGGCACAAAGGCCGTTGCCCCTGGCAAACATGCTACATCAATTCCTCGCTCGACACAAGCGCGGGTAAGTAAAAATCCGGGGTCAGAGATCGCCGGGGTACCGGCATCGGAGATAAGGGCCATTGTTTCGCCCGATTGCAACCTCTGGACAATTCCGTCAACAGTTTTGTGCTCATTGTGCATATGATGGCTCTGCATAGGAGTGCCAATTTCATAATGTTGCAATAATTTTCCGCTGGTCCTGGTATCCTCGGCCAATATTAAATCTACTTCCTTTAAAACCTTTATGGCCCTAAAAGTTATATCCTCCAAATTCCCGATTGGGGTGGGAACCAAGTATAATTTGCCCATTATTTGGTTCAATTCAAGAAAATCTACGCTGAATCAAGGCAATAAAACGTGCCTCGTAATCATCCTTGCCTTCCCAATTATTGTAATCTGGTTTAACCATATTGACAATAAAAGCGATCGAGCGCTCTTCGGTCTCTATAGTATTCAATTGTGAAATTACCCGATTGTAATCTTCGGTGCTATTGCCAAAAAGATGCTTTACAAAGGCCAGCCTGTTGTTCAGATCTATCTTTATTTCCTTGGACGAGGATTGTTTAATCGTATGAGGTTTTGTACCGTTCGATCTCTTTTTTTCCAAACCATCCAATGTTTCCGGTTCAAAGAGTTCCTTGTCCGTCTTGGACAAATTGGGTTGCGCCATAAACTCGGCCAGTGCATCGTCCATAACTTTATGTCCCGGCATTTCAGAAACCATATCCTTGATGGTATCTATTCCAGGAATCATAATATCCTCTTGATGTGGGTTGTTTTCGGGCACCGAACTATTTGCGTTAAGAACGGCATTGGCCATTATTTCAAATTTTGCCGCCATCATATTTTTCGTGTCGTCCACTTCGATATCCTGTAATTTCTCCTCAATGAACTTTAGTACTGCCAATCGTTCGTATAAACTTTTTGAAGCTTCGTACAAATCGGTAATTTCGTGCAATCCTCTTGCCGTAATAATATCAGTGGACAAGCGAACGAGCTCTTCCTTCAACTTCTTTTTCATTTCATATTTATTTTATTCGGACCAAATTCTTTATTTGTACCCCTTCGGGTTCACATTTACGGACCCCGCCAGACCCGAATTGACGATTGGGTCGGCCGAAGGCCCCATTAGATTTACTGCTTACACCATACATAAAAAAAGGAATGCGTATAGCGACAAGCAATTGGTTAAACTTTAGCCCCCATTTAATCGGATGCAAATTCCTTGCCAGAAGGCCTGGTTTTAACGGCTTCGGAAATCTAAATCCAAAGGCTTATTTTTTCATAATTTTATGTCCCCTTACTATAGGGAACGAAAAACTAATTACTTTCGTCTAAAATTACAAAATGTTTCTCGAAAATACTGTTAACCCCAAAGAACAATTCGGTTGGATAGAAGTTATCTGTGGATCTATGTTCTCCGGAAAGACCGAGGAACTTATTCGCAGGCTTAAACGTGCCCAGTTTGCAAAGCAAAAAGTGGAGATCTTTAAACCCATTGTCGATACTCGATATCACGAGGAAATGGTAGTCTCGCACGATGCCAATGAAATCCGTTCCACTCCGGTTCCGGCCGCTGCCAATATACAGCTTTTGGCCGATGGCTGTGACGTAGTAGGCATAGACGAGGCTCAATTTTTTGACGACGAGATTATTACCGTTTGCAACGATCTTGCCAACAAAGGAGTGCGCGTGGTGGTCGCTGGTCTAGATATGGACTTTAAGGGCAATCCCTTTGGGCCTATGCCAGCCTTGATGGCAACAGCCGAGTATGTCACCAAGGTACATGCTATATGTACCCGTACCGGGAATTTGGCCAATTACAGTTTTAGAAAATCGAACAATGAAAAATTGGTGCTTTTGGGTGAAGTCGAGGAATACGAACCCCTGAGCAGGGGTGCTTTCTACAAGGCCATGCTCCGTGAAAAAATAAATCAAATAGAGGTTAAGGGGGCCGAAACTTTGGACTATAAAAAATGATATCAATGCCAAAAGTCACTGAAACGGTTCTGGAGATCGATTTGGATTCCCTCGCCCACAATTACAACTTTTTACGGTCAAAATTGAATCCAACCACCAAATTTATGGCGGTCGTAAAGGCCTTTGCCTACGGGAGCGAGGCTCCTGCGACGGCCATAAAATTAGAAAAATTGGGAGTAGACTATTTGGCCGTAGCCTATGCCAATGAAGGCATCGCCTTGCGAAATGGCGGTATTAAAACCCCGATTTTGGTCCTGCATCCCCTTGCTGCCAACTTTGCATCTATAATTGATTACGGTTTAGAGCCAAGTATTTACTCGATTAAAATCCTTTTAGAATTTCTAGAAGTTGCTAATAGCATGAATCAAAAGGATTATCCCATACATTTAAAATTCAATACAGGATTAAACCGGTTGGGTTTTGGGGAGAACGATTTAGAACTTGTCTCGGATCACCTGTTGAAAGCCACTGACGTTAGGGTAGTCTCTGCCTTTTCCCATTTGGCGGCCTCGGAAGACAAGTCCGAACGCGCGTTTACCCTGGATCAAATTGCTATCTACGAAACTATTTTCCATAAACTTGGAGGTAATTTGGGATACGTCCCCATGAAACATATACTGAACACCTCGGGTATCATCAATTATCCCGAGGCGCAGTTCAATATGGTTCGAAGTGGAATCGGATTGTACGGTTACGGTAACGAACCCAGCGTGGACGCCCACCTTAAACCTATGGCTACCTTAAAGACCCTTATTTCCCAACTACATCGAATAGGGACCCATGAAAGTGTTGGCTATAATAGGGCCTACCTGTCCGACAAGCCAAGGGTAACTGCAACCCTCCCTCTGGGCCACGCCGATGGCATAGGCAGACATTATGGCAATGGTAACACCTTTGTAAGTATCAACGGCCAAAAAGCCCCAATAATCGGCAATGTATGTATGGATATGATTATGGTCGATGTTACGGAAATCGATTGTCAAGAAGGAGATGAAGTCATTGTTTTTGGACACCATCCAACCGCAGAGGAATTTGCATTTACGGCACAAACCATATCTTACGAGCTGCTTTCGGGAATATCCCAAAGGGTGAAAAGGGTGATTATTGGAAAGTAAATTATTTCGTGCCAAACAGTTGCCGAATTAAAATTCGCCCCATAGTTTGGCAATTAAAAAAATTATAATATAAAAATTAACATTTGGTTAAGAAATTTTTTTTTGATTATCTTTCCGTGGTAAAACAACATTTATTTAAATCATTAATCCTTTAAAACACTAATGCCATGCTAAAAGAATTCAAGAACTTTATTATGACCGGGAACGTCATAGATTTGGCGGTTGCCGTGCTGTTGGCAGGAGCCGTAGGCCTAGTAGTCAACGGGTTTGTCAACGACATTATGATGCCTATTGTAGGTTTTTTTACCGGAGGGGTCGATTTTTCCGATTTGCAAATCGTTCTTTCCCAGGCGGTCATTGCTGCCGATGGCACCGTTACAAAACCGGAAAGCGCCATCCGTTATGGTGCGTGGATCAACAGTATCGTTAATTTGATAATTGTCGGGTTTGTTTTGTTCTTGATTGTAAAGTCCTATAACAAAGTCCGTAAACCGAAAGCTCCACCAGCTCCCAAGGGCCCAACCCAAGAAGAGCTTTTGACCCAAATTAGGGATTTGTTGAAAAAACAATAATAAACGAGTGCAATAAACGGACTAAAATACTCGAGTAACCATTGCCGCTACACCAATATTTTAACCCAAACCCATCATTTGAAATGATGGGTTTTTTTGTACCGCACCTGTCCCTTAAAACAATGACATAAATTGTTTTAAATTAAACATTCTGTTATATTTTTATATTTTAGTTCGATATGTCTTGCCCCATATTGAATATTGAGTACCTTTGCAGCCTAAATTAATTACAAATGAAACCTTCATTGCCCCGTTACATTGTTTTAAAATTCGGGAGCCTCGGGGTGTCACAACAGGGGATTAGTAAATAGGACATAGATTAGAGACCAAAATACTTAGCAAATTTTACTGGGAGCTAAATAATCAACGCTCCTCTATATTCTATTCCTTTTGTTCTAATGCATTGATTTACAAATAATTAAACAAATATTTATTCGCATGAAAGTAGCAGTAGTGGGTGCCACCGGAATGGTAGGCGAGGTAATGCTAAAAGTATTGGCGGAAAGGAATTTTCCCGTTTCGGAATTGTTATTGGTAGCATCGGAACGCTCTGTTGGCAAAAAGTTGTCGTATAGAGGTAAGGGTTATACCGTTATCGGTTTGGCCGATGCGGTCGCCGCCAAACCGGATATTGCCATTTTTTCCGCAGGGGGCGACACATCCTTGGAATGGGCCCCAAAATTCGCAGCGGCAGGGACAACGGTAGTAGACAATTCTTCTGCTTGGAGGATGGATCCCACCAAAAAATTGGTCGTTCCCGAAATCAATGCCAAGGAATTGACCAAGGAGGATATGATAATTGCAAATCCCAATTGTTCAACGATCCAAATGGTAATGGTACTTGCCCCCTTGCACAAAAAATACAAAATGAAAAGGGTGGTAGTCTCTACTTATCAATCCGTATCCGGCACCGGACTAAAAGCAGTAAAGCAGTTGGAAAACGAGTTGTCGGGCGTTAAGGGCGAAATGGCCTATCCCTACCCCATCAACAGAAATGCACTGCCACACTGCGATGTGTTCTTGGAAAATGGATATACCAAGGAAGAGATGAAGCTGGCCAATGAGCCCCTAAAGATATTAAACGACGATTCATTTACGATAACTGCGACCGCGGTTCGTATCCCAACTGCGGGCGGACATTCCGAGGCAGTGAACGTTGAATTTTCCAATGATTTTGACCTGACGGAAGTCCGTCAAATCCTCAACGCTACTCCCGGAGTAACGGTGCAGGACAATCCGGACACCAATACGTACCCCATGCCCATCTATGCGCATGACAAGGACGATGTATTTGTGGGCCGAATTAGGAGGGACGAAAGTCGTCCCAACACCCTCAACCTGTGGATCGTTGCCGACAACCTTAGAAAAGGGGCCGCCACCAACGCTGTCCAAATTGGGGAGTATTTAGTAGAGCACGGTTTGGTAAAACAATCCATGCCTGCTTAGGGGTATAATACGGTCCAACAAAAAAAGGGATGCCAGGTTATAACTTGGCATCCCTTTTTATAGTGAAGTGGTTTAACCCGGAGGTTATATTATCTCTACCACCTCTAGATCAAAAATAAGATCCTTTCCGGCCAACGGGTGGTTTCCGTCAACGACAATAGATTCCTCTTTTACCTCGGTTACTACCAAGTTGATTTCCTGTCCGTTTTGGTTTTGGGAAACCAGGCCCATGCCCACTTCGGGCTTAATATCTTCGGGCAATTGGCTTTTTTGGACCTCTTGGATCAGTTCTTTCCTTGGTTCGCCATAGGCTTCGGGAAAAGGAATGTTGATGGTCTTCTTTTCATTGACCTCCATATTGATCAGGCCCTTTTCAAACCCAGGGATCAACTGGCCCTGTCCCATAGTAAATTCTATGGGCTCGCCCCGTTCCACGGAACTGTCGAAAACCTGTCCGTCCTCTAATTTCCCCGTGTAGTGTACTTTTAATGTGCTGTCTTCCTTTACTAAACTCATAAAATGTTATTTCAATTAAAAATTAGCCCTCATAATACTTGAGGCCTTTACAGCGCACGAAGTTACGGTTCTACCGATAAATCCCAAAACTGGGATCGATTCATCCTCTTTATTTGGGAAAGATTAACATTAGAATCCCGATTTTCCTAAAAAATTAACCCTGTCCCGCCCCATTTCCATAAATTAATCCATGAAATTCAATTTTTATTTTACCGCAATCTTCAATTTAGAATTGGATTTCTGATTATTAGTAAATACCTTTAAAGTCTGTTTAAATTTCATTTTCCCAATTACAATGATTGAAGTTCCCTTTCTTCGCATAGTTACAATCGAACCTCACCGAGTAAATAATTTTTCAATTTAAATCATATAAACATGTCAGAAAAAGAAATTTCCAAGCCGTTTTCCCGGAGGAATTTTATTAGAAATACGGCTGTGGTTGCCGGAGGCATTTCAATTATTCCCCGTCATGTCCTCGGAGGACCAGGGTTCTTGGCCCCGAGCGACAAATTGATAGTCGCCGGAATAGGGGTCGGCGGAAAGGGAGAAAGTGATATTGCCAATTTTGCCAAATCAGGGAAGGCCGAAATTGCCTTTTTGTGCGATGTGGACGATCGCAGGGCCGCAAATTCCGTTAAGCGCTTTCCAAAGGCCAAATATTACAAAGATTGGCGGGAAATGCTGGAGAAGGAATCCAAGCACTTCGATGCGGTCTCCGTTTCCACCCCGGACCATACCCATGCAGTGGCAACCATGGCCGCCATGGAACTGGGAAAACATGTTTACGTGCAAAAACCATTGACCCACGATATCTACGAGGCCCGTCAGCTCACCGAAGCCGCCAATAAATATAAGGTAGTGACCCAAATGGGCAACCAAGGGTCTTCTGGTGATGGTGTACGCCAATTGCGCGAATGGTACGATGCCGATGTAATAGGTAAGGTACATACGGTTTGGGTTTGGACAGACCGCCCCGTTTGGCCGCAAGGAATTCCGTGGCCGACGACCAAGTCCCAGGTCCCCAAGGAACTAGACTGGGATCTTTGGCTGGGAACCGCTCCCTATAAGGATTTTGTCGATGGCCTTGTCCCCTTTAACTGGAGGGGCTGGTGGGACTACGGTACCGGTGCCCTAGGCGATATGGGCTGTCATTTGGTGGAGCCTCCATACAGGGTTCTAGATCTTAAATACCCAAAAGATGTGCAGTGCAGCGTGGGATCCGTATATACAGGCGAATTTACCAGGGGATATTTCCCAGATAGCTGCCCGCCCTCGAGCCACGTGACCATGACCTTCCCAAAAACCGGAAAAACCGATGGAGACGTAATCCTTCATTGGATGGATGGGGGCATTCAGCCAACACGGCCAGAAGAGCTAGGGCCCAACGAGACCTTTGGCGACGGTGGAAACGGCGCCCTCTTTATTGGAACTAAAGGAAAAATGATGTGTAGCACCTATGGGGCAAACCCAAGATTACTGCCCATTTCCAGAACCGATCAGGTGAAGGTGGCACAAACATTGGAAAGGGTCCCCGGAGGAGCCGGGGGTCATTATGCCCAATGGGTAGAAGCCGCAATTGCCGGATATGGCAATATGGAGGTGAGCTCCCCCTTCGACATTGCAGGACCGTTGACGGAGGCGCTATTGATCGCCAATCTAGCCATACGCGGAACGGATATTAGACATGAAAGAAAGAACGGTAAAGGATTCGACTATCCGGGAAGAAATATAGAGATGCTCTGGGATGCCGACAATATGAGGGTGACCAATCTCGAAGAGGCCAATGCCTTTGTGAAAAGAGAGTACAGGGCTCCGTGGAAACAGAAATAACCCAATTGGATTTTCGTAAATAAAAAAGAATACCCGTCATAGCAATGTTGGCGGGTATTTTTTGATAAAAGATTCTTTGGATAATCTTAGGTTGCGATAAGGATATACAAATCGAACCTTGCACGTTAAAAGGGATATTGCACCTCTATTAAAATGAAATGAGTCCACACGATACATATTTAACCGAATTTATGTATCTTACCCATCGAAAAGGCCAATATAAAGTCTAGGGTGCTTAGAACAGGACCAAAATATTCCCTTTTTGATACTTCCCCCAAAAAGATTGATTTGGTTCAAAAGTTTACACCCTAACTTTTTATGAACCTCGAACAAGGAAGGCTATCTATCGGCTTTTGTCAACCAACAAACCGGATAAAAAATGGGTCAACCCATTAAAATACTCATCGTAGAGGATGAAATGATTATTGCTGCCAATATCGCCATGCAATTAAGGGAGCTCGGTTATGAAGTAACCGCCATGGTTTCCAGGGGACTGGAGGCACTGACCCATATCCGGAAAAATCCTCCGGACATTGTGTTGCTCGATATTCAGCTAAAAGGCACGTTAGACGGGATCGAGACGGCCCAATTGATGCAAAAGGAATATGATATTCCCATAATATATCTTACGGCAAACGCCGATGACTTCTATTTTAATAGGGCAAAGGGGACGCATCCGTTTGCGTTTATCTCCAAACCTTTTAAAAAATTAGATCTGCAACACGCCATTGAGCTCACCGCCAATCAAATGATGTTCAGAAACAATCCAAAACCCAATCCGACCGAGGCCGGAAAAGCCTCCTTTGTACTCTCTGACCGGATCTTTGTGAGGCACAATGAAAAAATGATCAAAGTGATCATCAAGGACATCTACTACGTGGAAGCGGAGCGCAACTATTGTAAGATCCATACAAAGGACAAGGTATACTTGTTGGTAACCACGCTAAAGGACATGGAAGAAAAGTTGCCAACGGGTCATTTTCTTCGTATCCATCGATCCTATATTGCCAATCTTGCCCAAGTGGACGAAGTGTCCAGCAGCCATGTGGTCATCTCCAAAAAGGCCGTTCCCATGGGCAAGGGATTGCGATCCAAATTGTTGGATAGGCTACATACTATTTAAAGTTCAAGCGCAAGTATCAACTTCAAGCTCCAAAAAAGTTATGAGTTATGACTTTTTGCCATATGCCTTTAATTCACTAGCTACTATTTCACTAGCCCACTTACCATCAAGCCGCATGATCTAGGTCAAATTCAAATTGAATACAAGTCCCCACGCTCAAGTTGTATTTCATTTTTCCGCTTAATTGCTGCATAAGCAGGTCTACCAGTTGCAAACCAAATCCGGTTTTTGCGGATTTAAAGGGCGTAGGCTGACCAATCCCGTCATCGGCCACTTCCAAATAGAGGGTTCTCGAATTCGATTTTCGAAGGATAATGGAAATCTTCCCTGTCCTTTGGTTGGGAAACGCATATTTTAGCGAATTCGTCAATAGCTCGTTGACAATCAATCCCAACGGAATGGCGGTATCCACATCTACCTCTATCGGTTTCATGTCAAAGCACAAGGTTATGCGGTCTTCCATACCAAAAGATTCTAATATGTGTTGTCCCAAGTCTTCAAAGTATTCCTTCATCTCCACGGAGGACAAATTTTTCCTTTGATAGAGCCTTTGGTGTATCATGCTCATGGAGTACACCCTGTGTTGGCTCTCCTTCATGGCCCCTACCAGGTCCGAATTTTTTATTTGTGCCGATTGAAGGGCCAATAAACTGGACACGATTTCCAAATTGTTCTTTACCCTATGGTGTATCTCCTTGAGCAAAAACTCTTTTTCCTCATTTTGCTTTTGTAACTGCCTGTTCTTTTTTCTGTTGTTCTGTACTATTTTATAGGCCAAAAGAAGCAATAAAAGCAACAAGATGGCGATAATCGTCACCATGAGCTGCCTAGATCGTTGTTTCTTAAGCTGGGCCATCTGTTGCTTTATGGTGCCTTCCTTATTGGCCATGTCAAATTCTGTCTGCAACAGAGAGATCCGCTGATCTGACTCGGCCGTAAAAACTTTACTTTTTAGTTTGTCGTATCGGTCGAAAGCCTGATACGCATTTTGATAGTCGTGGTTTCCTGCATACGCCTTTCCCAGGGCATTGTAGGCCTGACTGAGGTAATAAGCGTCCCCAAACTTATCTGTGGCAACTTTTATACATTGGGTTAAACTTTCAATGGCCGTGGGATATTTTCCCTCCAAAATTTGCAATTTGCCCAAGGACAACCAGGAACGCATTACCATAAAATTATTGTCCAACAATTGCGCATATTTTAACGCCTTTTTCCCTGCTTCCTCCCCCTTTCTAAACTGGGAAAGATCCGCATAGAGATCCGTCAGGGATATATAGATATCGCTCAGGTTATTGTCAAAGCGGTACCGTTCCCCAACCGCAATGGCATGCTGGTAATAGTTTAGTGCTTGCAATTGCTGCTTAAGCGCCAAATAATTGTTCCCAACGACATAGAGGGTAAAATCGTAGTCCAGATCATTAATTCCCCTTTCCTCAAATAACTTTAGGGATTTAAGTCCGTATTCCAGGCCCTTTTCAAATTTTGACTGCTTCCAAAATAGGTTACTCAGGTCGCTATAGGCAAGTGCTATGGCCTTTTTGTCGTTTAATTTTTCGCCCAATTCCATGGATTTCACAGCAAAGTCGGCCGCTTTTCCCAACAGTCCCCTCCGTTCGTAAACATATCCCAATTGGGTGTAGAGCAAAGGCAGGTCGGCCTCCATTACCTTTCTCTCCGCCGCTTGTAGGACTATTTGGGCGCTGTCTAGCTTTTCCATACGCAAAAGAATCGCTCCCTGGGTTATCTGAAACCTACCCTCCCATAAGGAGTCCTTTTTTTCGGCAGTAAGCGAGAGGCCCCTTTTAGTAAAATCCAGGGCTTTGTTCAGGTTGCGGGTATGCCAATAATACGCCAGATCGTTAAGAACGGAGAAACCAATGGCATCAGTGGGCATATTTGGATAGGCCATCTCCAAGGTATCGAGATAGGAAGCCCCAAAATTATCGGTCTCCACAAAAACTTTGGTGTAAGGTTTATTCCTGTTGAGGTCAATAATTTGGGAATACCCGATCGCACAGCTTCCTATTGAGGAAACCATAAAAACAAAATAATTAAAAATGAGCTTTTTCATTTTTAAAATTCCACTGGGATATCAAGATTTGCGGTTTTTAAAGATACGAAACTTATGGCCATTGCTGTCCGATAAATAAAATGTGGGTTTCGGACAATGTTTGGGGGGTTTCGTCCTAAGCCGGTTGCATTTTCTTTTAAATAGCAGGTACTTGAATAATCTTTATAATAAAGTTAGGTGCCAAAACGGAACCCAACATTCACAAAGCCCTTGAATCATGAAGATGAATTTGTTGGTATTCGCTTTGGCGGTTTTGACGGTGGTTTGTTGCAAAAATGTTAAGGACGATTCGATCAAAACACACGAGAATTTGATTGAAAACCGCTTGGCGGTTTTAGTGGACTCTTGTTGGAACCAAAAAGATATGGAGAAACTAAGTTCCATCACCACACAAAACTTTACCAGAAACCTCAATGGAATTGATCTAATAAATACCGAAAAGGAAATGGAGGCTCACATGAACGTTTTTTTCAGGGCCTTTCCCGACTTTACTTTGACGTTGAACGATACCTATATAAAGGACGCCTTGGTTTTTACCCATTGGGAAGTGAACGGTACCAACACGGGAATTTTCGCAGAGGCACCAGCGACGGGGAAGAAGATTAATATTACAGGTTTCAGTCGGATCTATTTTAATGAGCAGGGTAAAATATACAGGGAAGATGTCTACTACAACGAACTAGACCTGCTGCAACAGCTGGGGTATACCTTGGTGCCGCCGGTGCTGGAATGAGAAAAGGCTTTGGGCTTTGAGCTATACGACTTGTGCTTAATGTGTAAGCCATGAGTATAAGGCGAACAGCAATAACATATAAATAATCGTCAAAAAGATATTCGATTAACTAAAAACGAGTATTAACCAATAAAATGAAATAACAATGGGAACACTAAAAAAAACAATTTTGATCGCATTGGCTTTGATGCTAATGCCCCACCTGGGCACCGCACAGGACGATGACAGTTACCAGGCCTTTTGGATCCATCAAGATCCGGTACGTCCTTCCCAGATCGCAGAATACGAAGCGGCTGCCAAAAAACTGAGTGCCGTCTGCAAAAAATACAACCTCCAAGGTGCAGATTGGAACACCTTGGCCTCTACAGACTTTAATTATTATTACATTTCTCCGATTGCCAATTTTGCCGAATTGGATAAGAATGCCTTCGCACCATTAGTGGACCAGATGGGAAAGGAGGCCGTTGGCCAAATGTTCGGTGAATTTGACAAGTACTACGACAGCCATAGGAGCTATATCCTTAATCTGGACAAGAAATTGTCCTATATGCCCGACGGTATGACCACCACCCCGGAAGGCAAGCCGTACCGACACAATACATTGTACCATTTTGTCCCGGCCAACAGGGAAAAGGCAGTGGAAATAGCACAAAAATTCAAGGAACTGTACACTAAAAAAGGGGTGAAATTGCACTATAGGGTGTACCGAAATGGTTTTGGGACCACGGATGATTACTTTTTGGTAGCGGTGGCCGCCGAGAGTCCAGAAGCCTATGAAAAACTACGTGCCGAAACCAACGCCTTATTGGGGGTAGAGGGTGTTCAGCTATTTGGGCAGCTTAGAGATATTCTAAGCGGGATAGAGACCATTGAGGGCTATATGCGGCCAGACCTATCCTATTCATCAAATTAGACAACAACCATAACCACAAACCTGGCAGGCCAGTGCCGATTTCCCACATCTGAACCCCGTCAGGTTTATAAAAACATAACATCATGAAGCTCCTAAAAAATTCCATTCTACTGGGCCTTGTCCTAGTCCTTTTTACCGCCTGTAACAACAAGCAACGGTACACCCAACAATCCCAGGAGATCGAAACGGTAAAGGCATTGATCCAGAATTACAACAATAAAGCGTATGACACAAGCATGTATGCCGACACTTCAAAAACATTTTACAACACTTTGGACAAATCTATGTCGCCATCGGAAACTGTTGCCTATCACAAAGCAAATGATGCCAATTATTCTAGCCGGGGTTTTACCAATGATGACCCGGAATATGAAATGGTAATAACCGATAACGGCGAGACCTGGGTAAATTGTTGGCCAGATTGGCAAGGCACCTTGGCCGAAAATGGAAAGGTAATAACTATCCCCATACACTTGACCTACAGATTTGTTAACGGCAAGATCGTAAGGGAAGTCGGCATGTGGGACAATGCTCCCGGGGTACTTGCGATCCAGGAAATCGAAGCCGAAAAAAATAGGTCCACGGATGAAAAAGCGATACAATCAACCGTTGAAAACGTGGTCAAAGCATGGAACGCCAATGATAAGGACCTGCTGAACGCCAATACGGCAAGCAATATCATAAGAACGGCGAATGGAAATACCATCGCCAAAGATCAGTCCGAGTACGGCGATTTTATGGATGTCTATCACGGTGCATTTCCCGACTTTGCAGTAAAGCTCGACAACCTATTCATCGATGGGAATAAAGCGTACATCAATTGGACCTGTACAGGCACCAACAAAGGGGAATTCATGGGAAATCCGCCTACCGGCAAAAAAATTAAGACCCATGGTTATAGCATTTGGTCTTTTGAAAAAGACGGGAAAGCCGACCGGGAAGACGCCTTTTATGACAATCTGGTGGTTTACCAACAGTTGGGCTATTCCATGCCGATGCCCAAATAACACATAACCTGGCGGGGCAACTGTTTTATTTGCATTTTTCTCAGTTAAGAATTAGTCTTCCAACTGAATGTAGGTATATCCCCGTTAGGTTTATATAAAGTAGACAATAGACGTAAGACCGCTTCGCTTATAGACAAAAGATGAAAAAAGACTTTGCGCTATACGCCTTGCGAAAAATGCAAAATTACCCGGTAAACGATTAACTCAATAAGAGTGTAATATGTCAAGAGACAAGAACCAAAACTAAAGACTACCATGATTCGGCCTAGTTTAATCATTCTATTTCCGTTTTCGTCATTACAGTCTATTAAAGATCAATAATTTAAAAATATTCCGCAAACAATGAATGATGAGAAAACACATTGGTCCAAAGCGGAACTTAGAGCTTATATCCTGTTGCTCTGCGCAAAAGCCGATTCCGTTGAGGCTTCTGAGGAACTGGATTTGATCAAATCCAAGACTTCTCCGGAAATCTTCGATTCCATCCTCGAAGAGATTCGCAACGATGATGAAGATGCAAGTCTTAAAAAAATTGAGGATGCCGTGACAAAACTGGAATATTCCCACAAGGAACTCACCCAGCTTAAAAAGGAAATTAAGGATGTTTTTTACTCGGACGGGAAAATCCAAATGGCCGAGGAAACCCTGTTCCAGATATTGGACAATACAATGTACTAGTGTTAAGCAAAAGCTGAAATGGCTTATAAGGCAACCGTGGGTTTTGCAACGATTTTGGCTTAACTCAACACTAGCAATGATGCCCTCCCAATTTTTAAATATGGGGAAATGAATGCAAAACTAAAACAGATTCCCTCCTTCGAGGGAATAAATTAAATATTTTATAATGAAAAAAATAGGTGTTATCGGGGGCTCCGGATTCATAGGCAGCTACATCGCACAACAATTTTTGTATCGCGGATATGAAACCAAGGTTTCCGTGACGGATATAACCCGTAAGGACAAATATCAGCACTTAAACACTTTTAAAAATTCCGAAAATCTACGGATAAGCGAATTAAATGTCGAGGACAAGGAAGCGTTGCGAATCTTTATTTCCGATTGCGAAATCGTAATCCATGGCGGAACCCCCTTTATTTTAGATGTACAAGACCCACAGACCCAATTGTTCGACCCTACCGTCAAAGGCACCGAGAATTTCTTGGAGGTAATCAGCGAATCCCCATCCATTAAAAAGGTGGTTTTTATTGCTTCGGTTGCTGGTTGGAACACCAATTTCCCCTTGCCTGTAGGAAACAAAAGCTTCAAGGATACATTTGACGAAAGCCATACCAGATATACCAGTAATGAAAGTCATCCTTACGCACAGGCCAAATATATTGCCAACCAGACCGTAGAAAAATACGTAAAGGACAACCCGAATTTGCCATTTGAAATCACAACGGTCTCTCCTGTAATGGTCATGGGTAAAGCGTTGTCCCAAAGAGAAGATTCCACCTCCGGCGGGTTGCAATATCTGATCAAAAACAAAATGGCCCCGGACAATTTTATCCAATTTTTTTATGACAACGATGTGCCCTTTGCCATCGTAGATGTGGCCGATGTGGCCCATGCCATCTTTTTGGCCGCCACCACCATGGGGCTGCACGGTAAGGATTATTTGTTGAGCAGCGAAACCTACAAGGTATCGGACATCCATTTGATGCTTAACAATAAGGAACCGATAGAAAAACCTATAGTTATTTATAAAAACGCCCTGGCAAAAAGAGACCTAAAAGCCTCTTTCCGTCCAGTAAAAGAGACTTTAAACGCCTATTCCACCTAGAATAAAGCACTAAAGACCAGACATCATCTGCTCGATTAGTTAGGGCAGGAATTCATGATTTTCGCCTTAATTCAAAAAAATAATCGAGTTAAATCGATTCCAATGAAAAGGAAAATTCTTTTTAAAAAAATTGTCCTCGCACTTGTTGTCCTGATGGTATTAATCATTGGAACGGTTTATCTCTGGTCTACACTTCTTCTATATAAAACCTACTCCATTGTTCCCACAGCCGTACAACTTCCGGTTGATTCTGCATCCTTAAGGGAAGGCGCGCGACTTACCCGAATTGCCCATTGTGGGGGTTGCCACGGGGAAGATTTTACAGGCAGGGTCTTTGAAGATATCGATCCCAAGATCGCCACACTGGTTGCCCCCAATTTAACACAGCTGGTTCCTAAGTATACCGATGGGGAATTAGTAAGGGTAATACGATATGGCATAAAAAAGAATGGACATTCGGTTTACATAATGCCCGCTTTTATGTACCATGAACTAAAGGAAGAATCGGTAGCCAAAATTATCGCATTTCTCCGAACCTTAAAACCAGAGCCCGATTCTCAGCGACTTCCGAATAATTCATCCTTTACATTTAAAGGCAGATTATCGCTAATAAAGGGGCAATTAGCCCCTATCGCCGATATGATAACTCCGAATACTAGGGGACAGTACATTCCCCGGGATACCACGAAGCTTTCTTTCGGAAAATACCTTACTATGAGCACTTGCACCTCTTGTCATGGAACGGATTTAAAAGGCGAAATAGGATTTTCGCCCAACCTAATTATTGCCGCTGCTTATACAAGGGAAGATTTATTTAAATTACTGAGGACCGGTGTAGCCCTCGGCAATAGAAAACTTCCTTTGATGAGTGAGGTAACCAAATATTATTTAAGCCATTTAAACGACAATGAAATAAACTGCATTTACGACTACCTCCAAACCAAACCAACCATTGAAAATAAATTAGTCGATGAAAATTAAACCAAAACAGATTAAAATCCCATATCAACCCAAATTTGTGCGGGCAGACTACTAACCTTTAAAATGAGACCGATGAAATTAAAAATATATTTAAAACTGGGAATTCTAACACTTATATCGGCCACTTTTCTAATGAGCTGCAAAGAAAAAGTAGAAAAAACTTTAGCAACATCAGAGCCTGTTAAAACAGTAGCAAATAAATCACCTGAATATTTTCTTTTGCGTCCGGAAATTGAGAAAGCCTATGGCTATTCGCATGCCGTAAAAATTGGGAACGACATTAAGATCTCTGGAGCAGTGAGTATGGACGAGGAAGGGAACCCAACTGCCGTGGGTGATTTTGAACAGCAAATGAAAAACTGCTATTCGGATTTGGAAAAAATACTAACCCATTTTGGATGTACATTCGATGATGTGATCGTAGAAAATGTCTTTACCACTGACATGCCCAAGTTTCTAGAAGTGGCCGCTTACCGAAATGAAATATACACAAAGCAATTCCCAACAGGGTCTTGGCTAGGGGTAAAAGAACTGGCATTACCCGAATTCATGATCGAAATAGAATTGGAAGTACATAAAGCAGAATAAACAAATAAAAACTCAAAATGAAAACAGTACTGATTACAGGAACAAGCAAAGGCATCGGCCTTGAAACGGCACTTGCCTTTGGGCGTGCGGGGTATAAAGTATTCGCCACCATGCGAAATCCGGATAGGGCCCATCATCTTAAGCAAAAAATTGCCGATGAGGCTTTGGCTATAACCATTTCCGCCATGGATGTGGACTCCGAGGAATCGGTTAAGCGAGGAATCGGGGTAGTTCTCGATGAAATTGGTTCCCTTGACATACTAGTAAACAATGCGGGCATTGAACGTCACGGTTCCGTTGAAGAAATAAAAATGACCGATTTTAAAGCCATTATGGAGACCAATTATTTTGGTGCGATTAGGTGTATAAAGGCCGTATTGCCGGAGATGCGCAAAAACAAGAATGGATGTATCATAAATATTGCTTCTGTTGCCGGACATGTTTGCAGTAGCCCTCTGGGGGCTTATGCTGCAAGTAAATTTGCACTGGAAGCCGTGAGCGAAGCGCTAGCACAAGAAGTAAAACCCTTTAATATTCGTGTGGCCATTGTAGAGCCCGGTATTATCAACACTCAAATGGCAGAGGATATTGCGGTAAGTGGCAAATCTATTTATCCAAATTCCAAGCGCTTTGCCGGCCTGTTTGCCGCTTCGCTAAAAACTCCGACTTCGCCGACACTGGTCGCGGACAAAATTTTGGAAATTTCGGATAGCGAAACCTGGAAGTTACGTCACCCGATTGGGCCAGATGCACAGCCATTCCTTGAGTGGCGGGCATCTATGACTGATGAGGAATGGGTAGATTGGAACGCCGCCAACGATACCGATTGGTACGAAGCTGTAGAAAATACGTTTGGCCTGAATGCCAGAAAAGATGAACATCCTATAAAACAACAATTATGATCAAATTAACAGCCCTTTATGGACATCCAACGGATGCGAAAGCATTTGAAGAGTATTATGCCAACGCCCATATGGCCAAAGCGTCAAAAATGACTGGCTACGAAAAACTGGAACTCACCAAATTTACCGGTGCTCCCGATGGAGGCAAACCCGCCTACTACCGGATGGCGGAATTTTGGTTTTCCAGTCCCGAGGCCATGCAGGCAATGATGGGTTCGCCCGAAGGGGTGGCCGTTGCAGCAGACCTGGCCAATTTTGCCACGGGCGGGGCAACACTATTGGTCGGAGAGGTAGAATAAATGGGAAGAGGTAAGTAACAAGAGCCAGGAATCAAGACTAAAAAACATAAACCATTTTAAAAGGATCAAACTGAGAAGCCATAAAATGACCCATAATAAACCATGATAGATACTAAAACGGAGGAAGGATTAAAACGGGTAATCGGTGTGCCCGGAGTTGCCCTTACCATTGTAAATTACACCATCGGGGCCGGAATTTTTGTTTTTTCCGTTCTCGGCGGGTTCCAACAACTGGCGGTATTGGCCAGTTCTTCAATACTGATTATATACCTCACGGTCATTTTAGCGACCGTGCAATTAAGAACAAAAGAACAGGACATCTCTGAAAAAACATTTAGAATGCCAGGTGGATTAATTATTCCCCTTATCGGCATTGCGGCTATTGTTTGGTTGCTTACGGGTTTGGGCAAATGGGAAATTCTGTCCACCCTAATTTTTGTTGCAATCGTTCTTGCGATTTATTTTTTGACGATAGAATTTAGAGAAAAGGGAGTAGTAGGATCCTTGGAAAAACTCGAAGAGTAAAAATTCTAGTATTTCCCCGGGGATCATTTACGGTGTATTCCAAGGAGTAGGAAGAAAAAAGAATGGCATTTTTGGCCGGTTGTTATAAGCGGTGGCTGGAGATAAACAAATAATCTAAATGAACACTAAACTTAAACATTATGGAAACAACATCACAAGTAGACCCCTCCAATATCATGCAGATCGGAACGGGTTTTTTTGCATCAAAAACATTGCTTACGGCCACCAAAATAGGCCTGTTTACCCTTTTGGGAGAAAGACCGAGATCCGGGGAGGATATCCAAAAAGAACTGGGGCTACATCCCAGGAGCCTTTACGATTTTCTGGACGCCCTGGTAGCACTGGGCTTTTTAAACCGAAAAGGGATCAAGGAAACTTCGATCTATAGCAATTCGGCCGACAGTGACCTGTTCCTGGACAAAAACAAGCCAAGTTATATGGGCGGAATCCTGGAAATGGCCAACAACCGCCTGTATCCCTTTTGGAACGATCTAGAAACAGGTCTAAAAACAGGCCTACCACAAAATGAGGCAAAAAATAATGGCAAATCCCTTTTTGATGCCATCTATGCCGATCCTGCAAGGCTACGGGAGTTCATCAGGGCCATGACGGGCGTCCAATTGGGCAATTTTATAGCCTTTGCCAAACAATTCGACTTTACAAACTATAAAACGCTCTGCGATATCGGGGGCTCCGGTGGTGCCCTCTCGGCCCAAGTGACCCTGAACAACGAACATGTAAAATGTACTACCCTAGACTTGCCCCCCGTTACATCCATCGCCCAAGAAAACATGGATGCCATGGGCCTTGGCGATAAGGTAAATGTAGTTTCCGGAGACTTTTTTGCCGATAAATTTCCAAAAGCCGATATCATTACGATGGGTCAGATTCTGCACGATTGGGGCACCAAGGACAAAAAGAAGCTCATTGCAAAAGCCTATGAAGCCCTGCCCAAAGGGGGAGCGTTCGTGGTTATTGAAAATATCATTGACGCGGATCGTAGCAAAAATGCCTTTGGGCTGCTGATGTCCTTAAACATGCTGATAGAAACACCCGAAGGATACGATTTCTCGACTTCGGATTTTGATAACCTCGCCAAGGAAGCAGGGTTTGCCGAGACAAGGATCATGCCGCTTACAGGCCCTTCGAGCGCCGCGATAGCTATAAAGTAATTAAGCTATACGCCGTTTGCCACGCGCTTATCGCCATACCACTGGCAAAAACAATAAAGCCTACGGCGATAAGTGAACGGTCAAATAAAATAGGTGAAATATCCGATTATTTTGCACCGGCCCTAAAGGGGACGGTCGAATTTTCTAAGTTCATTGAGATTAAAACAACATTGTTTCTAACAAAAATTATAAATATCAATTAAATATGAGTCAATAATTATTGATCTCCAAATACAAATATCATGGAAAACAATCTCCCTCCCCAAATCGCAATGAGCCAAATGATTTTTGGCTATGTAACCACTAAAGCGATCCATGTGGCCGCAAAACTCAACATTGCCGACCTTCTGTCCGAACATGGACCGATGGACAGTTCCGAACTGGAACGGCGAACGGGAGCCCACGGAGAATCCATTTTCCGGCTACTCCGCGCTTTGGCGAGCAATGGGATCTTTAAGGAAATTGAAAATGGAAAATTTACGCTGACTCCCTTGGCGGAATGTCTAAAGGAGAACAGTCCCAACAGTACCAAGGCCATGGCCCTATCCGCCGGCAGTTTGTTCTATAAAACCTACAACGAGTTCTTGTTCTGCGTACAGAACGGCGGCGGCGGTTGGGTAAAGGCCCTCGGTGCCCCACCGTTTGAATACCTCCAAAAGCATCCCGAAGAAGGTAAAATCTTCGATCGTATGATGACCGATATTCACGGTAGTGAGACCCAACCCATGGTCCAAAATTATGATTTTTCGGTTTTCAAGACCGTGGTGGATATTGGGGGAGGAAACGGGGAGGTCATCTCGGCCGTATTGAACAAAAATCCCGATACAAAGGGCATATTGTTCGATTTGCCCGAAGTAATCCAACGCTCCAGAGTAAATATTGCTGCCGGCGGTCTTAAGGAGCGATGCCAACTTGTGGCGGGCAATTTCTTCGGATCCGTACCCAATGGGGGCGATGCCTATATCCTAAGGCACATTGTCCATGATTGGAGCGACGAGGATGCGGTTTCTATTTTGACCCAATGTAGAAAAGCCATGAATCCCGGTGGAAAGGTTTTGGTCGTGGAGGCTGTGATTCCCCCTGGGAACGACCCGCACCCCTTTAAATGGTTAGACCTTACCATGCTTATGATCAATGGAAAGGAGCGATCCAAAGAGCAGTTTGAAGAGGTTTTTACGTCTGCCGGGCTCAAATTAAATCGGATTATCCCCGTAACCCCTGCCATCAGCATTGTTGAGGGAACGGTTGCCTAGAACCTGATTACATCACTATAGTAATGAGATTCCCGCCTTCGCAATGAAATGAAAACAAACTGGAACAGATTCCATATTTCGCGGGAATAAATACAAAAACGGAGCAAGCCGAAAACCGTAAAGAGTAGGCATTAACAAATTAATTTACAATACAATGACAACAGTAGTAGGACGCCACAAAGTAGGCGATTTTAACACTTGGCTAAAAGGACATCAAGACAGGGTAGAATTATTTGCCACCTCGGTTTCCAGTTTTAAAACCTTTCAGGATGCCGATGATCCCAATTCGATCGTATTGGTACTTGAAGTTACTGATATGGAAAAGTTTAAGGCAATGCTCGAAAGACCCGACAGTTTGGAAGCACAGAAAAGGCACACCGTATTGAGACCGATTATCGTGTCGATGCCAGTAGAAGTATAGACTTTGGTTTTCTTTCATCTTTGGTATGTGTTTTTGGGAAACGTAAGGTTTAAAGCTTCAATAATTCTTGAAAACACGATCCAAAGCCGAAAAGCATAGAAAAAACGGAGCGTGCCGAAAACTGTTTAGAGTAGGCCATATCGATTTAAATTTAAAAAAATGATACCAGTTATTATGCAACACGATTTAAAGGCTTTTCCCCGCTAGTGCGAGCATCTTTAGCTCGTGCCCGGCACGGGTAAGAAAAGGTATAGTTTTAACCAATTAGTAAATAATCTAAAATTAATGAATCATGACAAACAAAGATTTTTTTGTGCAAACCTGGGAATCAGAAATGCAAATAACATTAAATGCGGTAAATGCCTTGCCCAAGGATATGGACAAATTAAATTACCGCTGCGATGAAAAAGCTAGAAGCGCCGCGGAAATTATCGGTCACATGCTGCCCCATGCCGAAGCTATTTGTAACGCGACAAAAACTTTTGTTGCGGATGAAAAAACAGAGAGAAAGTACTCAAGTGTAGCAGAGGCTGCGGGATATTTTAAGAAAAACGCATCCCAATTAGTTAAAAATCTAAAGGGCGTTGACGAAAAGACCTGGGAAGAGCAAATAGTGGAATTTCATCACAATGGCCACAAGTTATTTGCCTATCCTATGAGCGCTATCTTTTGGATAGCATTGTTCGATATTATTCACCACCGCGGGCAATTGAGCACCTATTACAGGCACATGGGGGTTAGAAATCCGAATATCTATGGCCCTACCGCGGAGGATATGGAGGAAATGATGGCTAAACAGCAATAAAATAGAACAGATTCCCGCTTTCGCGGGGAAATAAACGTAATACCGGAACAGATTCCCCCCCCCCCGCTAGTGCGAGCATCTACTGCTCATGCCGGGCATGGAGAAAGGAAATTTTGAATTGTTGGAGGTGGGAGCGTGACCCTCGCACCAGCGGGTGATTGAATAGGCGGGGAGATGATCTTTTTACCAGACCAAGCTAGTTCCGTAACGATCAAATGGGTCTCTATGATGGAAAGGAAGTTCGGAAACCTTCAAAAAATGTTCAAATTCCATGGGTATAATTTCGATGCCATTTTCCCATATAAGTTTGGGCAGATCATTAAATGGGCGGTATATAAAAAGTTTTTCTATACTGATTTTAATGGCTGTTTCCCAAAAGAGGCATTACTTAGAAAACAGGTGTTGTTGTCATTTTGAATGGCCGATAGGGCATCGGAACTCAGGTTTTGGTCACCTTCGAGCAACCATATAAATGTGTGGGTATCTAGCAACAGGTTCATTCGGGCATGTACTCTTTAAAATCTTCCAAAGTGCCCTTAGCGGCACCGAAAACGGGAGTTTTTTTTGTGGATTCCTCGGATTGTTTTTCAAAAGAAATTCATGGTATTGCAACAGATCCTTCTTCAAATCTTCGGATTGAAGCATTTTAATTTTGGAATATAATATTGTATCGTTCATAGGGTTATCACCAATTGTCCCAAATCAAAGTTACGATATTTATTTCAAAATTTCCCCCGCTGGCGCGAGCAACCTCTGCTCGTGCCCGGCATGGGTGAGCAAAGGAAATTTAAAATAGCCGGGGTTACGAACGTGACGCTCGCACCAGCGGGATCACAAAAATTTAGACGTATGAAAAACGAATTAGAAAAATGGTCCAAGGCAGAGCTCAAGATTAATATCCTGATACTTTGTGCAAAAATTGACGAAGTGGAATCCGAAGAGGAAATTGCATTGATCCAATCTAAAACCGATGTAGAAACCTTTAATAAGCTGTACGACGAATTTTGTTGCGACGAGGAAGACGATTGCTTTAAAAAGATAGAATATGCTGTTGGCCTGCACTAATATTCGCCGAAAGAACTCCAGGAACTAAAAAAGGAAATTTTGGAAGTCTTCCATTCCGATAAAAATTTCTCAAGGAAGGAACGCTATTTGGAAATGGTGTTTGATAATACTCTCTATTGAGATAGAAGTTGGTGGCAAGGCATCATTGCGAGGTGCATAAGCAATCGCCTTGTAGGTATAATGAACCAAGTTAAAAGATGAGATAATCCTAACAAAAAATGAACAATCAAGACGAAGGCTTAAAAAGGGAAATTGGTGTTTGGGGGCTTTCTGCCAATATGGTAAACATTATCATAGGCTCCGGTATTTTTGTATTGCCCGCCATTGTAGCCGGTATTCTTGGGCCGGCTTCCATAATTGCATATGCCTTTTGCGGGCTTTTGGTGCTGCTAATAATGCTTTGTTATGCCGAAATAGGAAGTAAAACAACATCCTCTGGTGGCGGTTATACCTACGTGGTCACCGCATTTGGGAAATATCCCGGATTTTTGGTGTTTTTGCTCGGATTTATCGCGAGAATCTGTGCAATAGCTGCTGTAGCCAACGCTCTGGTTGATACGTTAGCGGTTGTTTTTCCCGTGTTTCATGCCTATTCGATTAAATTTGTTTTTTTCGTATTGCTTTTTTTTGGTTTTGCGAGTATTAATATTTTGGGCGTAAAGCAAGGGGTTGGACTGGTGAAATTCAATACCATAGCCAAACTACTACCCTTGGTTTTGCTCATCGTAGTAGGCTTTTTCTTTATAGATACGGACAACCTAAAATGGACCGCCACACCTAGTTTACAACATGTTGGGGAGGCCTCCCTTGTTTTGTTTTTTGCATTTACCGGTGGCCCCACTGGGCTTATCGTTGGCGGTGAAATAAAACATCCCGAACGTACCGTACCGCGAGCGGTCATTATAAGCATTGTCTTTTTGATACTCTTTTATATCGCCATTCAAATCGTTGTCCAAGGCGTTTTGGGTAGTCGGCTTTCTCCCGAAATGGCTTCCCCCCTTGCTGTCGCAGGGCAAGTAGTTTTTGGCCCTATGGGGTTTACCTTTATCTTGCTGGGAACCGCCATCTCCATGTTTGGCAATGTTAGCGGCCAGACTTTGAATACCCCTAGGAGCTTGTTTGCCGTGTCCCGTGACGGCGTATTGCCCATAAAGGCATTTCAAAAAATACATAAAAAGTTTGCCACACCCTGTAATTCCATTTTAACGTTTTCCACACTGGGTTTTCTCTTTGCCGCATCTGGTGGCTTTAGAACGCTCGCAGTGTTTAGCGTAGCAGGAGCACTTTTGGGTTACGCCACCGTCTCATTGGCCGTACTCAAATTCAGGAAGATGCCCGAAATGAAAAACAAAGGATTTACCATTCCTGGAGGAATTGCCGTGCCGTTAATATCCATAGTAATCTCCTTGTTTTTCCTGTATCATTTAAAGGTAATAGAAATCATAAGTATCTCTGTGTTTCTAGTGATAGCCACCATTTTATATTTGGGATTATATCGCATAAGACAATTTACAAAAAGGGAATCTGGAATTAAAAAACAGCTACATAAATGATCTACTACTGGTTACATATTTTTTATCTCTTTATGGCATCCAAGCTTTTTTGGAAGAAGTTAGATGTGACAACCGACCTGATCAGAAAACACAGGGTCAATATTCTGGATTGCGATAGCTTACACTATATGGCCAATTCAAGGTATTTATATTATATGGATTTCGTCCGGATAGAAAAGTTGTTACGCTCGTCCCTCTACGAAAATACCGTCAAAAGGGGAATTTTTCCCGTGCTGGGATCCCAAAAAATTATCTACAAAAAACCGTTGAGAATTGGATCAAAATTTACAATTACCCTAGCCCTCGAAGGCTGGGACGAAAAATGGTTTTACCACAGGCAAATATTCACGCAAAACGATCAGGTGTGCGCCATAGGTTATACCAAAGCAGCCCTTTGGAAGGGTAAAAAAGCACAAGACTTAAAACCCATACTTAAAGACTGCGGTGTCACTACAAAAACAATGCAAGTACCCCCGTCTATTGCCCACCTTTTTGAAAACGATTACCAGCTTTTAAAAACTTAAATTCAAAACAAATAACCCATCCAATCAATGAGAGCTAAAAAAACTATTATTTGCGATAGCCGTGCCGAGCTTCTCCACCACATTCGCCTAAAAAGTAACGCCGACAAGGCTATTGTAATCTATGGAACCACTCTGGCCACTAAGGTCAACGAGCGACAGATTGACCAAATCAATACAAAAAATTTCGCAAGTCTTGTTCCCAAACTTTATAGCTCCAACACCCAAATGTATAAAAGCCCACAAACTGAAATACAATGTTAATTATATAGCACGGAGAAGCCGAAAACCGATAAGAGTAGGCATAATAAAATAAATAGTACGGACATGAAAAAAACAATTGTAGGCAGGCACAAAGTAGGAAATTTTGACACTTGGCTCAAAGGCCATCAAGACAGGGTAAGGATATTTGCCCCAGCGGTTTCGAGTTTTAAAACGTTTCAGGATACCGATGATCCCAATTCGGTGGTATTGGTTTTTGAAGTTACGGATATGGAAAAGTTTGAGGCCATCTTAAAGGATCGCTCTACCGATACCCTTAAAAAAAAGCATACCGTAAAAGACCCAGTTATTGTATCAATGCAGGTTGAACCTTAAGTATTGGGTATAAAATATAGGATATGATATTACTCCTACCAGCACGAGCATATTCTGCTCGTGCCGGGCACGGGTAAACAAAAAAAGTTCTAAATCGTCGAAGGTACGAGCGTGACGCTCGCACCAGCGGGGGCGAAATTAAAAGTAAAAACACAAGACCCTCCCATAACCCGTCCCAAGAGGGGAAGACTAAAAGACTATGATAAAATTATTTAGAACTATTAGAAAGCAATTGCTCAAAGAAGGAAAAACTGCTAATTATCTCAAATACGCTGTTGGTGAAATTGTGTTGGTGGTCATTGGTATTTTACTCGCTTTACAAATTAATAACTGGAACGATTCACGAAAGAATCAAAAGTATGAACAAGAAATCCTGCTTTTAATTAATCACAATTTAAAAAATGATTCCATTGCTTTAACAAATGAATTAATTAAAGCAAAGGAAGCCAACGTATTAACAAATCGGTTAATCGAGCAAGTTGCTTCGGGAAACTATGGTGATAGTTTAAACAATTGGATGGGAAAAATCATTTCATTTGAAAGATTTAAATCACAATCAAGCGCCTTTGAGGTATTAAAATCTAAAGGTATAGAGACTATTTCTGACAATGGGCTCCAATTGGCATTAATATCGTATTACGATGAGATTTTATATGGTGTTTATCAGGCACTAAATGATGTAAGTGAATCATTTAGAATAGATTGGATCCCAATAGTAAAACAAGATTTTTCAGATTTTAAATATCGTGAGTATTGCACGCCTATAGATTCAAAAGCATTCTTTGAAAACCCATCAACAATTACTTTTTTCAAAATTTATAAGGATAATAGATACGGTTCCGTGCGAAATATAGAATTAGCACTAACTAAAATATCGGAAATAAAAACCTTGATTAAAAAGGATTTAAAATGATGACAAAAATGATAATTAGACTTTTACTGCTCGCTAATATTGCGATACTTCAACTAAACGCCCAAACCTATCAAGAAATCCACCAGAACGCCATTGTAGTAGACACCCACAACGACATATTGATGAAAGCTGTGGAAAAAGGTGTCATAATAGACGGCGACCTATCCGGCAAAACCCATAGCGATCTTGCAAGGTTAAAAAAAGGCGAAGTAGATGTACAGTTCTTTTCTGTGTATTGCGACGGTGGTATAAAAGACCCTTTTGCATTTGCCAACAAAGAAATGGACACCCTAGATGCCGTGATAGCACGCAATCCCGATAAAATAAGCAAAGTAACCAATTATGCGGAATTGCTGAAGGCCGTAAAACAAAATAAGATAGCGGCTATGTTTGGCGTAGAAGGCGGCCACATGATAGAGGATGACTTAAATAAATTAAAGGCGCTCTATAAGCGTGGCGCCAGATATTTAACCCTAACCCACAATGTTGCACCCTCTTGGGCGACTAGTGCGGCAGACGAGTCTCCCGGCCTCACCGAAAATGGGCAGAACAAGCAAGTGGTCCTAAACTCTGAAGGGAAAAAAGGACTAACGGAATTTGGCCGCCAAGTTGTCCAAAAATTGAACGCCCTGGGTATGATGGTAGATGTGAGCCACGTAGGCGATCAAACTTTTTGGGACGTTATCCAAATAACTACAAAGCCTATCATTGCATCGCATAGTTCGGTGTACGCCTTGGTAAATAACCGCCGTAATTTAAAGGACGATCAAATAAGGGCCATCGCTAAAAATGGCGGAGTAATACAAATCAATTTTCACCCGGGCTTTATTGACCCCGGCTTTGACAAAAAGGAGGCCGCCTTTTTGGAAAAGCACGCTGCCGAAAACGATTCGCTCAAAAGTGCAGGTATGGATAGCTTTTATGCATGGGATTATCTATACAGGGAGTATTCCATGGAAGCAAATAGTCTTCGTCCCCCCCTATCCATGCTCATTGACCATATAGACTATATCGTAAAATTAGTCGGGGCCGACTATGTTGGATTGGGATCCGACTTTGACGGTATCAATCTCACCCCACAACAATTGGACGACGTTACCGACTACCCATTGATCACAAAAGCCCTGGTTATAAAAGGATACAGCAAAAAAGATATCGACAAAATCCTGGGCGGAAACCTGTTACGGGTATTGAAGGCGAATGAAACCAACTAACATAAAACCAAAAATCATGAAAAATTCAATCTACTCCTTCATCATTTCGGCAAGCCTTCTACTGGGCTGCCAAGAAAAACAACGATCAATAGCCGAAACCGATTGCAAATCCACCTATATGGATTATTCCAACAGCGATGACCAAATAACGGGAGGCGTCAGGATGATTCCGATTGAAACTCCCAAAGGCACCTTTTACGTCTGGACAAAACGCGTGGGCAACAATCCAAAAATGAAGGTTTTGCTGCTTCACGGAGGTCCCGGAGCTACGCATGAGGCTTTTGAAAATTTTGACGGTTATCTGCCCAATGCAGAAATCGAATACATCTATTACGATCAGCTCGATAGTTATTACAGCGACAAGCCCAACGATTCCACGCTTTGGACTACCCAACATTTTGTGGAAGAAGTAGAACAGGTTCGGAAAGCCTTAAACCTAAACAAAGACAACTTCTATCTACTCGGACAATCTTGGGGCGGAATCTTGGCGATGGAATACGCGCTGAAATATCAGGACAATCTAAAAGGATTGATTATTTCGAATATGATGGCGAGCATTCCCGAATATGAAAAATATGCCGAAGTTTTGGGAGCCCAACTACCTCCAAAAGTTTATAAAGAAATTAAAGATTTTGAAGCAAAAGAAGATTTTGCCAATCCAAAATATACCGAGTTGGTCACCAAATATTACTATACCGAGCACATTTTAAGAAAACCACTAGACCAATGGCCAGAATTCGTCAACCGGGCTTTTAACCACCTCAACCCGAATATTTACATCTACATGCAAGGCTATAGCGAATTTGGGGTGACAGGTAATGCCACTTTAAAAGGTTGGGATGTTTCCGATAGATTAAAAGAATTAACCGTCCCAACGTTGATGATCGGTGGCAAATACGACACCATGGATCCCAAGTATATGGAGTGGATGAGCACCCAAGTACAACACGGGAGAAGCATTACTGCAAATGCGGGCCATATTTCCCAATACGATGATCCTAAAACCTATTTCACCGGATTGATAAAATTTGTTAAGGATGTGGACAACAAGACCTTCCAACAGTAAAACACATAGCCATGAAAAAGTTCAACTCTTCTTTAGAAGCCTTTATTTATTGGGAAAAAGAAGCACCAAATAACCTGTTTCTAAACCAACTTTTTGAAAAGAACAACAAGCCCCTGTCCTACGCCGAAGCGGGCATAGAAATCAGAAAAATAGCTTCCTATTTACTAAAATTGGGCTTGCCCAAAAAGAGCCATGTCGCCATCCTGTCCAAAAATTGTTCGCATTGGATCCTTGCCGATTTGGCCATATCGATGGCTGGTTTTATTTCTATCCCCATCTATCCAACCCTCATGGCTAAAGGAGTGGGTCAGATTTTAACGCACAGCGAAGCGAAAGCGATCTTCATAGGCAAATTGGATGATTTCGACTCGCAAAAAGAAGGAATACCCGATATTCCCGTAATTAGCGTAAAAACATTTGGCGGAATTGCGGGTACTTTGTGGGAAGATATTATAGAGAGGGAATCTGGGTTGATGGATTTTACTATGCCCAAAAGAGATGACCTGTACACCATCATCTATACTTCTGGCACAACCGGCCAGCCAAAAGGGGCGATGCATACGGTTGGGAATTTTTCCAATGCGGCAACTGCGTTTAACCAAGCGATCCCTTTACCGGGCAATCCCAAATTTTTGTCCTATCTGCCATTGGCACACGTTGCCGAACGCGCGTTTTGTAGTGGGATACTCTTTTTTGGAGGCCAGATAACCTTTGCACATTCCTTGGAAAGCTTTGCCAAAAATTTGGAATCGGTACAACCCGATGTGTTTTTTGCAGTCCCCAGAATCTGGACAAAGATCCAGGAAAGCATACTGGAAAATCTTCCCCAGAGGAAATTATCCATGTTATTGGCCATTCCCATTGTAAACACGCTAGTAAAGAAAAAAATCAATACCAAATTAGGGTTGGCCAATGCCACCTTTATTTGCTCAGGAGCCGCACCAATTGCCCCTAACTTGGTAAACTGGTATGCCAACCTGGGGATTACCATACTACAAGGCTATGGTATGACCGAAGATTGTTGTGTATCTCATACGAACCTTAAATCCGCCAATAAGATTGGGACCGTTGGCAAGGCGTTGGCTGATGTAAGTATCAAGCTTTCTGTAGACAACGAAATATGTATTAAGAACAAATGTCTGTTTAAAGGCTATTATAAAGCTCCGGATATTACGACAAGGGTTTTTGATAAAGAAGGGTATTTTAAAACAGGGGATATTGGCGAATATGATAAGGAGGGTTTCTTAACCATCACGGGGCGGGTCAAAGACCAGTTTAAGACCGACAAGGGCAAATACATCTCCCCGTCTCCACTAGAACTGCAATTTTCTAAAAACACCGATATTGAACAGATCTGTATCGTAGGAACCGGCCTGCCACAACCCATCGCCTTGATAACAGCTTCCGCCATTGGAAAAGCTAAAAAAAGAGAGGAACTGGTTGCCAGTCTTTCCAATTTCATTCAGACGCTAAATCCCACGCTAAAAAAGCACGAGAAAATAGAAAAAGTGGTGGTCTTACAAAACGACTGGACCGTTGAAAATGGGATGACCACGCCAACTCTAAAAATTAAGAGAAACCGTATTGAAAAGAACTATCGACCCTTATACAAATCGTGGTATGAATTGGAACAGAAGGTGGTTTTTGAGTCTTAACTAGACCCACCCCTGGCCCCTCCAAGGAGGGGAATATAATAAAGCGCTCGAAACCAACCCCTTAATCCCCTCCCGGGAGGGAAAGAAATTAAAATTCAACCCATTATGTTTACGAAACTCGGAGAAAAATTTACATTCCTATTTCAAAAATACATGCCAAATGCATTCGTTTTTGCAATGCTATTAACGCTAATAACCGGTTTAACAGCACTTATTTGGTTAGATACGACGCCTTTGGAAATAATTAAAGGATGGTATGATGGATTTTGGTCTTTGTTGGAATTCGGGATGCAGATCGTATTGATTATTATTACTGGTTTTGCAATCGCACTTTCTCCAACTGTAAAAAGAACCATTGACAAACTTACCAATTACATAAAAACACCACGACAGGTTTATTTTGTCGTAATTTTTATTGGAGCTTCACTGACACTCGTAAGTTTTGGATGGATCGTTATTACTTGCGTCTTAGCGAGGGAATTGGCCATTCGTATTAAAGGCGTCAATTATCCCTTTTTGGTAGCCTGTGTCTATTTTAGTGCTGGCAGTTGGGTAACAGGTCTTTCGAGTTCCATTCCGTTGTTGTTGGGCACAGAGAAGAACTACTTAATTGAAGCCGGAATTTTATCGGAGATTATTCCAACATCATTAACATTGGGTTCAACTTTAAACATTGCCATGATGGTTCTTTCTGTCGTGTTCGCTCCTTTAATGATTGTACTTCTCATTCCGAAAACGAAGCACCTTAAAACATTGGAAGATATGTTGGAAGATAAAACGGAAAAAAAAGGGCTTTCAATAAAAGACGAAGCCTTAAGTATGAAATTATCATTCAAGTCCATTTCCGATAGTTTGAACAATGGAGTAATACTTCAAACTTGTATTGTGCTGATGGGATTGACCTATATCATCTATCATTTTTTTACCAACGGTTTTCAATTGAACTTTAATATTATGATTTTCATTTTCTTGATAATCGGATTGGCATTACACAAAACACCTATGCGTTATGTGATTGCCATGAAACGCTCCAGCAGTAATATTTCAGGGGTTATTTTTCAATACCCGTTTTATGCGGGAATTATGGGCATTATGCTCTATACGGGTTTAGGCGAAAAGCTTGCAGAACTTTTAGCATCGGTTGGGACCATTAACTCTTATCCATTCTATGCCTATTTAACTGGGGGAGTTATAAATTTTGCCATCCCGTCGGCAGGGGGCGAATTTGCTGTGGTAGGCCCAAGCATCATCAACGCCGTAAAAGAAATTGGGATAGGATTGCCAGCAAATGAAGTGACTGCAATGATAACAAGGGCATCGATGTCAATTGCTTATGGCGAAAGCCTGACCAATGCATTACAGCCCTTTTACTTATTGCTTGTATTCCCCATCATGGGAGCTGGCATAAAAATACAGGCACGCGACGTGATGGGATATTTGGCCATTCCCTTTATCGTATTCTTTATCATCCAATCTATCTTAGTGACTTGGATGCCTTTGTAATTTAATCCAATTAAAATATGATACCAAAAACCAACCGAATAGAATCTATAGACCTCCTAAGGGGTCTCGTCATGGTCATTATGGCCTTGGATCACGTAAGGGATTATTTTTATTACGGCTCGTTCTTTAACGATCCGACGAATCTGGAAACCACCACCCCGATACTGTTTTTTACCCGATTTATCACCCATTTTTGCGCCCCCGTGTTTGTGTTCCTGGCAGGAACTTCGGCCTATTTATACGGTAGTAAAAAGACTGAGCCAGCCCTTTTTAAATTTCTATTAACACGGGGAATTTGGCTTATTTTTTTGGAATTGGCGATAAACAACCTCATTTGGACGTTTGATCTTACCTATAGTTTTCCCGTGGTCCAGGTTATTTGGGCCATTGGTTTTAGTATGGTGTGTTTATCATTTTTGATCCTTTTGCCCAAAAAAGCCATTCTCGCTATTGGAATTACTTTGATCGCTGGTCATAACCTGTTAGATGGCATCGTTATGCAAGGCCAAAGTTTTCAAGCGGTCATTTGGTATCTCTTGCACCAACAGAACATGTTGGTCTTCGGCCCCAATTCGGCGTTCCTCATTCAATATCCGCTTATACCATGGATAGGGGTGATGGCTCTTGGATATTGTTTTGGTGCCTTTTATCAAAAAGATTTTGATCCCACATTAAGAAAAAAATGGCTCTTGCGGTTGGGGTTCGGGGCACTCGCCTTGTTTTTGGTTTTAAGGGGATCAAATTTGTATGGCGATTTGGTGCCATGGTCGGTTCAGGACTCATGGGCCAAGTCTGTTATTTCATTTTTTAATGTCACTAAATATCCTCCTTCCTTGTTGTATCTGTGCATTACACTAGGACCCGCACTTTTATTTTTACAAGCCATTGAAAACATTAAAAATAAGTACACGGATTTCTTTCTGGTCTTCGGCCGGGTGCCCCTGTTTTATTATTTTCTACATGTTTTTGTGATTCACGTTTTGGCAATTGCGGGGATGCTGGTTTTTGGCGGTGATTTGCAGGCTATGATCTTGACCGCAAAAAGCTTTATGGGCCAAGACCTAGTGACCTACGGTTATTCGCTTTTCGTAGTGTATCTGATGTGGATAGGGGTGATATTGCTCCTTTATCCTATCTGTAAAAAATACATGGTCTACAAAGCCAACAACAAGGACAAATGGTGGTTGAGTTATTTGTAAGATCCCAATAATGGCCAATAACAAGGACAAGGATGAAAGTAGGTGAAAAATTCCCTTAGAAATAAACCCATACCCTTAGGATTTTAGTAACTTTAACAGCCTTCCCCTTATTTACCATTACCTCGTAACCTACGAGGCCTTTGCAATGTGAATATTACAATTTTTTGCTATGCGCTTTAATCAGCCTCAGATGAATAGTGAGGAACTAAAACTATCATTTACCCAACCACATAATTAACCCGTGAAAGCAAAATCGATCAAAGGAAATTCCACTTCAGCAATCGCTGCAGCATTAGAACAAAGTAAGGCCGATGGCTTTTTGCCAACCCTGGCCATTGCCTTCATTTCTGTTGCACTAAACCGTACCGCAATCGCTAAATTTTTGGAGGACCAAGGCATTGCCATCTTTGGCTGCACCACCAATGGCGAATTTATTGATGAAGATACAGAAAAGGGTTCAGCCGCTATTCTGTTGCTCGACATGAAGCCCGATCGTTTTCAAATCTTTTTTGAAGAATTTCCTGAAAAGAATTACCGGGAAGTGGCTAAAGGAATTGCTCAGCAAGCCAAAACTACGTTTTCTGTACCGGCATTTTTAATTGGTATCAGTAATGCGGCAGCAGATGGTGAAGAAGTATTGCGGGGTATTGAAGATGTGGCCGGAGCCGACGTAAATGCGTTTGGCGGTGCCGCGGGTGATGATTATGCGTTTTCGGAAACCTTTGTTTTCACCAATGGAAAAGACAGCGGCAATGCAATGGTATGCTTGGCACTGGATGAATCAAAAGTAGATGTACAAGGCATTGCTACCTGTGGGTGGAAGGCCGTGGGCACCGAAAAAACAGTTACCCGAAGTGAAGGCAATCATGTGTATACAGTAGATAATGTTCCGGTACTGGATCTTACTGCAAAATATGGCGGCATTGAAGATGCAAGCCCCGAGAATAATAATTTACTGGTAGAAATAGCTGCCAATTTTCCCTTACAACTACAGCGCGAAAAAGGAGATCCGGTGATGCGTCCGGGCCTGGTGGTTGACTGGAACGACCGTTCCTACTACACCAGTGGCTCCGTCCCGCAAGGGTCGAAAGTCCGTTTCTCCCTGCCTCCGGATTTTGATGTGATGGATAAAGTAGTAAAAGGGGTAGAGCATCTGAAAGCCACCAAAATGCCCGAAGCCGATGCGCTGGTGGTATTTAGCTGCGCCGGCAGAATACTCTCGCTGGGGCCTTTAATGTCGCAGGAACTGGAAGGCATAAAAAATGTCTGGAACGTACCCATGGCCGGGATGTTCAGCAATGCCGAGCTCGGCCGGGCCACCGGGGGCAACCTGGAGATGCACAACCTGACCACCTGCTGTGTGGCACTGAAAGAAAAATAATTTTAATACCATAAATATGCTAAAATTAACCGTTTTATATGGCCATCCAAAAGACCCAGAAGCTTTTGAAACCTATTACAAAGAAAAACACTTGCCTCTTGCTGCAACCATGGAAGGCGTCGCAAAATTGGAAATGACCAAATTCTCAGGAACTCCAGATGGGCAAAAAGCTGAGTATTACCGCATGGCAGAACTCTATTTTGAGAGCCCTGAGCAAATGCAAGAAACCATGAGCTCACCAGAAGGGCAAGCAACAACCAACGATTTAGCAAACTTAGCAACAGGAGGCGTAAACGTTATTGTAGGTATAACCGAGAATGATTGAAAATTAATAAAATACATGATTTCAAAAACAATAAAAGCCAATTCCACCGAAGCAATTTCAAATGAAATTGATAAAGCAATTTCCGATGGTTTCAAACCAACTTTAGCTGTCGTTTTTTCTTCCGTTAAGCAAGATTGGAAAGCTGTTAGTGATATTTTGGATAAAAAAGAAATTGCTGTATTTGGGGCCACAACTTCAGGAGAGTTTATTGATGGTGATATTGAAGAAGGCAGTATTGCTATCATGTTACTCGATATAAATCCAGCTTATTTCAAATTGAAATTTTTGGAAACAGGTGAGAAAAACAGTTTTGAGAACGCAAAATCAATAGGTGTTTACGGAAAAGAATCATTTGCAAATGCGGCTTTTATCATCCTTTCAGGATGGCTAACACAGGATGGCGAACTTATTGTTCAAGGTTTTACTGAAGGCTTCGGAAAAGAAGCAACCATATTTGGAGGTATGGCTGGAGACGATCTTCTCTTGGAAGGACCACTCGTTTTTACCAATTCTCAAAGCAGCACCAAAGGACTTTTAGCACTTATTATTGACGAGGACAAAATAGAAATCAACGGTATAGCAACCTGTGGCTGGAAACCCATAGGCACCGCCAAGACCATTACCAAAAGCAAGGACAACATTGTTTACACCATAGACAATCAACCTGCTTTGGATATGATCCTGAAATATTTGGGCATGGAAAACGAATTCGATTCAGGAAAGGAAATGCTCAGCCAACTCACTGCTTTTTATCCCTTACAAATGGAACGCAAAGGTGTCGATCCTGTAATGCGCACGGCCATGTTTGCCAATCGTGAAGACCGCTCACTCATCTGTGCTGGAAATGTACCTCAAGGCTCAAAGGTAAAATTTTCTCTACCACCCGATTTCGATGCCATTGAAATTGTTATTGATGAATGCAATGAGCTAAAAAGCAATCATCAACAAACTGCTGATGCACTTATCATGTTTTCGTGTATCAGCAGACACTTATCCTTTGGTATTTTAATGGAGGAGGAAATTGGGCAAGTTAAAGACGTGTGGAATGCACCAATGGTTGGCTTTTTCTCTTATGGTGAATTTGGGAAATCTAAAACAGGAAAGCATGAATTTCACAAGAATACATGCTGTGTGGTAGCTCTAAAAGAAAAATAATTATGCAAGCAAAAACCATAAAAGCAAATTCCAATAAAGCCATAACTAAAGAAATAGATAAGGCAATATCTGATGGTTTCAAACCAACATTAGCCATCGTTTTTGCTTCCGTAAAGCAAGATTGGAAAGCCGTTAGTGATATGTTGAACAAAAAAGAAATCGTCATTTTTGGAGCAACTACAGCAGGCGAATTTATTGATGGTAATATTGAAGAAGGCAGCATCGTCATGATGTTGCTAAATATAAACCCTAACTATTTCAAACTGGAGTTTCTTGAAACAAGTACAAAGACCACTCTTGAAACCGCTAAAAAATTAGGTGCAATCGCCAAAAAGGCATTTCCAAACCCTGCCCTAATCATAGCAACTGGAGGTATTTTTATAGATGGAGAACAAATTGTTGATGGTATTATGCAAGGTTTTGGTGAGGAAGCCACCGTATTTGGTGGGATGGCTGGGGACGACCTCATAGCCGAAAAACCAATTGTTTTTACCAACAAAAAAAGTAAAGACAACGCACTCTTAGCACTCATTATTGATGAAGACAAAATAGATGTGAGAGGCCTAGCCACTTGTGGTTGGAATGCTATTGGTACTACTAAAACGGTGACCAAAAGCGATGGAAATATAGTTTATACCATCGATGACAAACCAGCCTTGGATATGTTGATGAAATATCTCGGTGTTGACGTAAAAATAGACGAAGACAAAGAGATCGTGCCCTTTTTAAACTCCTGGTATTATCCATTACAGTTAGAACGAGACAATGGAGATACTGTAATACGAGCTACTAGGTTTGCTAATAGTAAAGAGCGTTCACTTATATGCACAGGAAGTGTACCTCAAGGGTCAAAAATCAAGTTTTCACTTCCCCCAGAATTTGATGCCATAGAAACCGTAGTTTCTGAATGTGCAAGCATAAAGGACAACGCGCAACAGCGGGCCGATGCGCTGATCATGTTTTCGTGCGTGAGCAGGCACTTATCCTTTGGTGCCTTAATGAGCGAAGAAATAGAACAAGTACAAAACGTTTGGAATGCACCTATGGTAGGCTTTTTTACTTATGGCGAATATGGAAAATCCAAAATAGGAACCAACGAATTTCACAACAATGCCTGTTGTGTCGTGGCCCTAAAAGAAAAATAATTATGAAAGCAAAATCAATTCACGGAGCATCAATTTCAGAAATCAAAACTGCTTTGGAGAAAAGCTTGGTAGATGGTTTTTCGCCAACAATTGCCATAGTCTTTATTTCTGTACACCAAGACAGGGAAGCCGTACGAAAACTTTTCAAATCCAAAAATATTGATGTTTTTGGAGCTACTTCTTGCGGTGAATTTATTAACGGCCACCAAACCGAAGGGGAAATTGCCATCTTGCTTTTAGAATTGGCTAAGGAACACTATACCATTTTGTTTGAAAACATGGAAGACGGAAATATGGATAATGCTATTTCCAAGTTGGCAAAAAGTGCCTTAAAACAATTTCCGAACCCATCACTTATCGTATGTGGTCCAGGCATCAACCAAAAAGGAGAACATTTTGAAGGAGAAAAACTGGTGAAAAGCTTAGAAAAACAGCTTGGCGCAGAAAAATTGTTTTTTGGCGGTATGGCAGGCGATGATTGGGCACTAAAAGAAACTTTCGTTTTTACCAATACAAAAGAATCCAACTATGGAATCGTTACATTGGTACTAAACGGTGATAAAATTTCTCTGAATGGCATGGCTATTACGGGTTGGAAACCAATGGGAATCGTAAGAACTGTTACAAAAAGTGAAGGCAAGTTACTCTACGAAATAGATGGGAAATCCGCTGTAGAGCTATACCTAAAATACCTTGGCAAGTCAGATAAAATAACCGAAAAAGACTTTAAGATATTTGAGGATCTAGCAATAGAATATCCTTTTCTAGTAGAACGAGATACCAATGAAACCGTTATAAAATCACCAACCAAAATTGATCATGCAACAAATGCGCTGGTTATGGATAATCCAATGCCAGAAGGCACAAAATTTTGGTTCACACAACCACCAGAATTTGATATTGTTGAAGAAGTCATTGAAAAAGCAGCCCAGTTAAAAACAGATTTAGACACAGATGCAGATGCGCTCTTGATATTTTCTTGTGGTGGTAGAAAACCTATTCTTGGTCCTATGGTAACTGACGAAAATGAAGGACTAGCCGAATTGTGGGACACACCAATGGCTGGATTTTTTTCTTATGGTGAATTTGGGCGTGTTTTAAATGGAAGACAAAACTTTCATGGAGGATCTTGCTGTTGGGTAACACTTCAAGAAAACGAATGAATCAACACCTACAAAACATATTAGAGAAGATTAACCAATCCTCACAACTATCAGACGAGGATAAAAACGCCTTGATTGCTGCTATAAAAAAAGCAGAAAGGGATTTAACCATTTCTGAATTCAAACTGGAGCGCACCGAAAAGGTAAAGCGTACCACCGCCATTTTGCTCGAAGAAACCATTGAAGAGCTGGAACAAAAGCGAAAATCCATTGAAGACTCCAACAACGCCTTGAAAAAATCCTTACAAGAGTTAAAAGCCACACAATCACAACTCATTCAATCCGAGAAAATGGCAAGTTTGGGTGAACTCACTGCTGGTATTGCGCACGAAATCCAAAACCCATTAAACTTCGTCAATAATTTTTCTGAAGTGAGTAAAGAATTACTTGAAGAAATGTTGGAAGAAATACAAAATGGCGACATGGAAGAAGTCAAAGCCATTGCTCAAGATGTTATTCAAAACCTCGAAAAAATAAACCATCATGGCAACCGTGCCGATGGCATTGTAAAAGGCATGCTGCAGCACAGCCGAACCAGTTCTGGAGAAAAAGAAGAAACAGACATTAACGTTTTGGTAGATGAATATTTACGTCTCGCTTATCATGGCTTGCGTGCCAAAGATAAATCGTTCAATGCTACACTTGACACTCATTTTGATGATAGTATTAAAACCATAAATATTGTACCTCAAGATATTGGACGTGTGGTTCTGAATTTAATTACCAACGCATTTTACGCTGTTTCAGAACGAAAAACAACCGTCGAAAAAGACCTGCTAGGTTTTAAAAATCTAGCAGGTCAAGATACCTATCAACCAACCTTAAAGGTTTCAACTAAAAAAATAAAAAACACCATAGAAATTTCAGTTAAGGACAACGGAATTGGTATCCCTAAAAAAGTATTGGACAAAATATTCCAACCCTTCTTTACCACCAAACCCACGGGACAAGGCACAGGTTTAGGATTATCACTAAGCTACGATATTATAAAAGCTCATGGTGGCAACATCAATGTAAACACCAAAGAAAACGAAGGCACAACATTCACTATAATATTACCAACCAGCTAACACATGAAATTAACCAAAAACATAGAATCTAAAATATGGAAAGTCTATTATACATGGTTAGACGCCTACCTTAATGGAGATGTTAAAACCTATGATAAATATCTGAACAAAGACTATCATTTTATTGGATCCACCAATAATGAGGAATTCCTAAGCAAAGAAGACACGACCAATTTCTTTCAGGAAACAGCAGACCAATTGGCTGGAAAATGTGACTTAAGAAATGAAAACAAGATCATAGAAAAGTATGGTAAATTAGTCTTCATAACACATTTATTTGATGCATGGTTTAAAAATGGGGACGACTATACATTTTACGGACGCTTCCGTTTTACCAATGCATTAATAAAAAACAAAGAAGGCTGGCGATTTATCTACCAACATTTTTCAACTACCGATTCTAAAACCGATGAGGGCGAAACCATTGGTTTTGATAAAGTAAGTTTAGAAAACCAAGAATTGCGTGAAGCCATAAAACGAAGAACGTTTGAATTGGAAGAAAAAAACCACGAACTGGAAATCGAGGCGGCATTGGAAAAAGTGCGCAGCCGGACCATGGCCATGCAAAACAGCAGTGAACTGGCAGAAACCTCTTTAGTACTTTTTGAACAATTCAAAAACTTAGGGCAAATAAGCGAGCAAATATCTATTGGTATTTTTGATGATACCGAAAAAACCATGTCTTTATATTCAACCTTGAAAGGCAAACAATGGGAAGAAGAAGCAACTATTGCTTTGGAAGAACCCATCGTCATGAAAAAGATCCATAAGGCGTGGAAACAAAATAAGAAGCATCTTGTATTGGACCTTTCAGGAAATACACTTAAAAAATACAACGCATACCGAAATACCTTATCCAATTTAAAATACGAAGACAAACGTTGGGTCATTCATGTCGCTTTCTTTTCAAAAGGGATCCTTACGTTTTCCGCAACCGAACCACATTCCAACGAAACCATTGAATTACTGCAACGTTTCGCCATAGTCTTCGAGCAAACTTACACACGTTTCCTCGACCTACAAAAGGCAGAAAAACAAGCCAGGGAATCGGAAATTGAACTAGCCTTAGAACGGGTAAGAGCAAGAACCATGGCCATGCAGCACAGTGATGAATTACAAAAAACATCATTCTTGTTAGATCAACAAGTAAGAGCATTGGGAATTAAAACTTGGGGTTGTGCCTTTAATATTTATGGGGAAAAAGAATCTACAGAATGGTTTGGCAATGAAAAAGGGGTTTTGCCACCTTACACAGTTCCAAGAAAAGGAATCTTCAATAAATATTACCAAAAAGGACAAAAGGGAGAATCGTTATTCATTCAGAAATTTTCAGGTAAAGCCTGTGTAGATCATTACGAATATATGAGTACCCTTCCTGTTATAGGCGAGGTATTAAAACAATTAAAGAAAAACAATAATGGTTTCCCAACCTATCAAATAGACCATGTTGCCTATTTTAAATATGGCTATTTACTGTTCATAACCAAAGAGCAAGTTCCCGATGCACATGACGTTTTTAAACGATTCGCTAATGTCTTCGAGCAAACCTACACACGTTTCCTGGATCTTAAGAAAGCTGAGGAACAAGCCAGAGAAGCGCAGATTGAAGCTGCTCTTGAAAGAGTAAGAAGCCGTTCTTTAGCCGTTCACAAAAGTGACGAGTTGAACGATGTAGTCGCTGTACTATTTGAAAAATTAAAAGAACTGAAAATTCCTTCTACAGCGGTGGGCATAGCCGTCAATATTGACGATTCAAAAGACTTGAACGCTTTTGTATGCGGTGATAATGAGGCTGGTTTGGTTATCACCAATTATCGTTTACCATATTTCAATAATAAAATTTCGCGTGATATATACAATGCCCTTGAAGAGCAACTGGATTTTTATGTGGGTCATTATTCAAAGAAAGTGAAGAATTCTTTTTATGAATATGTGCTTGAACATACTGCTGAATTCAAGCATTTGCCCGAGGATATAAAACGCATGATATTCGAAAGTCCTTCTTATACCATTTCCATGGTGGCGACCAAACATTCGGTTTTTAATATCAATGATTTTGAGGGCAAGATTTTGGCTGAAAATGATATTGATATTATAAAACGCTTTGCAAAAGTTTTTGAACAGGCCTATACCCGTTTCCTCGACCTTAAAAAAGCAGAAGCACAAGCACGCGAAGCACAAATAGAAAATGCCTTAGAAAAAGTACGTTCACGTACCATGGCAATGCAACACAGTAATGAATTACCAGAAGCTGCCAATGTTTTATTTACAGAGGTACAGAATCTGGGAATACCTGCTTGGAGCTGTGGTTACAACATTCTTTCCGAAGATAAAAAATCGTGTATCTGCATTATGAGCAGTGAAGGTGAGATACAGTCACCATTTGTCTTACCATTAACAACACATAAAAGTCTGAAACCTTGGCACAAAGCAATTATAAACAATGAGCCATTTTTTGTATATGAACAAGGCGGAAAAGATCTAGTGGAACATTACAATTTTATGCAAAATCTACCAGATCTTAAGGAAACATTTCAACAATTAAGGGATGCAGATATATCGTTACCAACTTTTCAGGTAAATCATTTAACTAAGTTTACCCATGGTTTTTTATTATTTATTACCTATGAACGTGTACCCGATGCGCACGATATCTTTCAACGCTTTGCCAAAGTATTCAACCAGACATACACACGCTTCCTCGACCTTAAAAAAGCAGAAGCGCAAGCTAGGGAAGCACAGATCGAAGCCGCTTTGGAAAGGGTCCGGTCTCGATCGATGGCCATGCATAGTAGCGAAGAACTGCTCGAGGTGATAAAAGTGATAGCGGACCAATTAACACGGTTAAATATAAAATACAACAATGTAAGTTTTGGATCGAATATACTATCCGACGATATAAAATTTTGGATATCGGCAAAGGGCGTACCAAATCCGTTATTTATACAAATTCCGAATATTGACAATCCGGCTCCAAACCGGGTCAGGGAAGCCGAGAAAAAAGGCATAAAGTTTTTTGCCGATATGCTGACAACCGAGGAAAATAAGCAATGGTTGCAGCATGTCATCGATTATTCGGATATTAAATTGCTCCCCCAGAATGTAAAAGAATACATACTTAGTAGTAAGGGGTTTGCCCGTTCCACTTTTATTCTTAACAGCATCAATCTCTACGTAGGAAATTACCGAGCAAAGCCGTATACAGATGATGAGAATGAGATAATAGGAAGATTTACACAGGTTTTTGAGCAAGCCTACACCCGTTTTCTCGACCTACAAAAAGCGGAAGCACAGGCAAAGGAAGCTCAAATTGAAGCGGCTCTGGAGCGGGTCAGGGCCAAAGCCATGGCCATGCACAACAGTAAGGACATCTCGGCCGCAACCGTGGTGGTTTTTAACGAATTGGGCAAGTTGGGAATCGAATTAGAAAGATGCGGGATCATTATTTTTAACGACCCCCCTAATATGGAAGTTTGGTCTACCCCGTTAGCACCGGAAAACAACGCATCGGTAGAAATCGTTACCGGTAATCTGGATACCGATATCCACCCTCTTTTACAGGGAGCTATTAAAGCCTGGGCTAATAAGGAAGACTACTATTCTTACGAACTCCAAGGGAAGGAAGTAAAAAAATATTACGATTTGTTGGAAAAGGCCCCCGATTATCGCTTCCCAAAAGTTGCCACATACCCGGAACGCCAGATTATCAATATTTTTTATTTTAAAGAGGGAGGGATTTTTCTTTATCAAACAAAAGTGTTATCGGAAGAAACAAAACGGATCCTTAACAGGTTTACCAATGTCTTTTCCCTTACCTACAGACGTTACCTCGATATTGTCCGGGCAGAAGCGCAGGCAAGGGATGCCATTAAGAGGGCATCATTGGACAGGGTTCGGGGAGAGATCGCAAGTATGCGGTCCACACAAGACCTACATCGGATTACCCCGCTGATCTTCGACGAACTCACCAAATTGGGGGTGCCCTTTATCCGGTGCGGCGTATTTATCATAAACGAGGCGGAAGAAAACGTAGAGGTTTACCTTTCTGCTCCAGACGGTCAATCCCTGGGCGTACTCAACTTGGCTTTTGGCATTAACACGCTTATATCCAATTTAGTTAGAGATTGGCGTAACGGAAAAATTTATCACGAACATTGGGACAGGGCCAATTTTATAAGCTGGATGAATTCCATGATGGCATTGGGACAGGTACAAAACAAAGAAACCTATCAAGGGGCACAAGATCCTCCGGAAACCCTGGACCTGCATTTTATCCCTTTCGATCAGGGCATGTTGTACGTAGGGAATGAAAATTTATTGGACAAAGAAAGTATTGCCCTGACAGAGTCCCTTGCGAAAGCCTTTGCCATGGCCTATTCCCGTTACGAGGATTTTACCAAGTTGGAACACGCAAAACAGAGCATCGAAAATACCCTCACCGAACTCAAGGCTACCCAATCCCAGCTCATCCAGTCCGAAAAAATGGCGAGTTTGGGAGAATTGACAGCGGGCATTGCCCACGAGATCCAAAATCCGCTCAACTTTGTGAATAATTTTAGTGAAGTGAGCAACGAGCTCATAGACGAGATGACCGAGGAAATCGAAAAGGGAGACATGGAGGAAGTTAAATTTATAGTGGTAGACATCAAACAAAACCTCGAAAAAATAAACCATCACGGCAAACGGGCCGATGCCATCGTAAAAGGGATGCTCCAGCACAGCCGTAGCAGCAGCAGTACCAAGGAGCCCACGGACATCAACAAACTTGCGGACGAATACCTGCGCCTGGCCTACCACGGCCTCCGTGCCAAGGACAAATCCTTTAACGCCACCATGGAAACCGATTTTGACGGATCCCTTCCCTTGGTCAACGTGGTGCCCCAGGATATCGGGAGGGTAATTCTTAATTTGATCACGAACGCGTTTTATGCCGCCACCCTACCCCCTAAAGGGGGGGGCAAAGACCTTAATCATAAACCCACGATCTGGGTGAGCACCAAGCGCATTTCCCCCCTCCGGGGGGATCAAGAGGGGATAGAAATACGGGTCAAAGACAACGGCCCGGGCATTCCTGAGGAAATATTGGACAAAATATTCCAGCCCTTTTTTACCACCAAACCGACTGGGCAAGGAACCGGATTGGGATTGAGCATGAGCTATGACATTATCAAAGCACATGGTGGGGAATTGAAGGTAGAGACAAAGGAGGGGGAAGCTCGCCCGGATGACCCAGTCGGACGGGGAACGGAGTTTATCATTCAATTACCCACTGTCTGAATTAGGATTTTATGAATAAAGAATTAATAGGATGATACCGAGTACATGACAAGAAAAGAGTTGTACTCAAATCAATTGCGTTATTGACCCCTCCATTAAGATGCTAACTTTCAATAATTCAATGTTTAAAATTTAATTTTTGTCGTGTGTTCAGGCGATTAGATTAAAAAATCACAGAAGAAATAAGAATAATCTTGAAATCCTATAAATCTAAATTCAGACAATTATTAAAATCCGAGTAATCCTAGTAATCCATAAGAAATCAGTGATCCAGACAACAATAAAACACGAAAACCAATAACCGATGAAAAAACTAAAAACCGACCTTAAAAATTTACAGTTAACAATTTTGATGGGAATATACCTGACGTTCTCCCTGCTAAGCCCAGCGGTAAGGGCGCAGGAAATAGATCCCCAATATATCTCCATTGTGGACGGACTTGCCGCCACCACGGTACGGGACATCCTGCAGGATAACTTCGGCCTCCTTTGGGTGGCAACCTCCAACGGCGTACAAAAATATGACGGCTATTCCTTTCAGTCCTTTAAGAACGACCCGGATAACCCCCACAGTCTCCTTAACAACGACTGTTATTCACTTTTGGAAGATACGGACCACAATATATGGGTGGCCACGGGACAGGGGATTTCCAAATACGACCGGGACAAAAATACTTTTGTCAACTACGATTTTAACAAACAGTTCCATACCACCGGAAATGCTAGTTTGGTATTAGATCTTTTTATGGATCGGGGAAATAGGCTTTGGGCCGCATCGATCGGCCGTGGAATTATGCGCTATGACCCGATTGCCGACCAATGGAACACCGCGGAATACCGTATAAACGACAAGGATGGCAACCAGCCTGCAATGGGCTTCGCCACATCCTTTGCGGAAGACCGTAAAGGTCGCCTTTATACGGGTTCCAAGCATGGGCTCCTGGTCGCAAAAAATGTCGAGAGTCCTTTTATTCCGGTAACTATCACGAACGAAAACAGTATTGACTTTACGACTGACGAAAATGGGATTACCAATCTCTTTGTCGATCCTACCGGCATACTATGGATCACGGCCCGAAACGGAATCTACAAATACGATCCGCAGACCGAAATCCTAAAAATCGTCAAGGAATACAAACTTGCTCTCCTAAACTTCTATAACCAGTGGAACTGCATAGGATTGGACAAAGAAGGGAACGTATGGATTTCCAATAACTTTAGGGGCGTCCTTAGGTTCGATGGGATCTCGGACCGTTACCAGCAAATGAAAATTGACGGAAGCCTAGAAATAAAAAATCTCGGCTATGACGTTATCACCACCCGCTTTACAGTAGATAATAGCGGTATCTTATGGTTTGGCACCGTTAACAGAGGCCTGCTTAAATACAACCCTTTGAGCAAGCCTTTTAAGCTCTACCAAAACAATCCTTCCGATGCCACAACCATGGGCAAAAATGCCGTTTTTGGCCTGTTGGCTTCCAAAGTGCATCCCGGTACCGTTTATGTGGGCCTTCGTGGAGGCAAGCTCGATGTTTTTGACGAAAAGTCGCAAACTTTCCGGCATATAGATTACCGTGCTATAAACGATACCTACGGGGGTGCGGTGCGGGGCATGGCCGAGGATCCCGATGGCGGACTTTGGTTGGGCACCTGGGGCGATGGCCTTATAGAGCTCGATCCCAACTATAAGGAAGTACGTAGGTTTGAGTACGATTCCCTTTCCAACAATAGCCTTTCCAACAATGGCGTCCGGGTCATTAAAAAAGACGACGAGGGCAACTATTGGGTCGGCACCCTAGGGGGACTGAACATTCTTAGGCCCGAGACCGGAACTTTTACCCGAATCCAGAGCAAAATGTCCCGCACCTATCCCCAGGCCCTAACGGATACTATAAACCAATGGCTGACTCAAAAACAAATAGTTGCGAGCATTGAAAAAGTTACCGACAGCCAGGACCGTTCCCAATTGGTAGAAATTCACAAGGGCGGCACCTATTTGATTGCCGCCGTAGGCGAAGGTGATGCAGCCTCGATGGCCGATTTTGGATGGCTGGAAAACGCTACCAAGGACACAATTTGGTCTTCTACCGATATTACAAAATCTTTCCATGCGGGGGGAGCCGTTAAGAACCGTATTTTTATAGACACCGTGAAATTGGATGTGGGCAACTATACACTTCGGTATATTTCGGACGATAGCCACAGCTACGATAAATGGAACGCACCCGGCCCTACCGTCTCCCGATTGTACGGGATAGCATTTTTTACGTTGATCGATCCAACGAAATTTAAATCTATTCAACCCTTGTTGAAAGATAAACTAGTAGATGATGCCATCAAGGGTTTCAACATTCAGGACATAGAAATCGGGTCTAAATATATCTGGATAGCGACGGATAGCGATGGCCTAAACCGGATGGATCGAAAAACCCACGCCGTAAAGACCTATTTCCATAAGGTTGGGGATACTAACTCCCTTATCAATAATTTTATTGACGACCTTTATCTGGCAAACGACAGTACCCTTTGGATCGCCACCAATGGGGGGTTGGACAAGTTTAATCCCCTCACCGAAAAGTTTGTCCATTATACGGAATCGGACGGGCTGCCCACCAACTATCTGTCCACCATTGTACCGGGCGATAATGGGGAGCTGTGGATCTCTACCCAAAGTGGCCTTTCGCAAATGGTAAACAGCAAGGCAATTGACAAGGTAACCTTTATCAACTACAACTCCCAGGACGGATTGGGGGGCGATAATTTTATTCCGTTGGGCGGGGTGCGGTCATCGAGCGGTAAGTTCTATTTTGGGGGCGACCATGGTTTGAACGAGTTCGACAAGATCTCGGCCAACCAAGTACCGCCCCAGGTAATCCTTTCCGACTTTATGATCTCTAACAAATCCGTAGGATTCATGGGCGAGGACTCCCCCATAACCGAAAGTCTGGCCAAGGTATCCCAAATGGACTTGGGCTATACCCAAAACGACCTCAGCTTTGAATTTTCCGCCCTCCACTACGCCAACCCGCAGAAAAACCAATATGCCCACATGCTGGAAGGGTTTGATCCTGATTGGATCTACGACAACCGTAACTACGCCTCCTATACAAACCTAGATCCTGGAAACTACACCTTTAAGGTCCGTGCCTCCAACGCCTATGGGGTTTGGAACGAAAACGGATTGACCCTGCCCATCGCCATTGCCACCCCTTGGTGGCGTACCTGGTGGGCCTATGTGTGCTATGCGCTCCTGATAGTTCTGGCAATTTTTATTTTTGATCGTGTGATGCGGCAACGATTATTGCGCAAGGAGCGGGAGAAGAACCAAGAAAAAGAGTTGGCCCAGGCTAGGGAAATCGAGAAAGCGTACCACAATTTGGAAGTGGCCCATGAGAATTTAAAAGCTACCCAAGCGCAGCTCATTCAATCCGAAAAGATGGCATCCCTTGGAGAACTCACCGCCGGGATCGCCCACGAGATCCAAAATCCATTGAACTTCGTCAACAATTTTTCCGAGGTGAATTCCGAACTCCTGTCGGAATTGAAGGAAGAACTGGCTCAAGGAAACCTGGAAGACATCTCGGCACTGGCCGACGATATAGACGAAAATGAGAAAAAAATAAGCTTCCATGGCAAACGGGCAGACTCGATCGTAAAGGGCATGTTACAGCATAGCCGCAATAGTAGTGGCATCAAGGAATCTACCGACATCAACGCCCTTTGTGACGAATACCTGCGCCTGGCCTACCACGGCCTCCGTGCCAAGGACAAATCCTTTAACGCCGCCATGGAAACCGATTTTGACCCATCTATCGGGAAGGTCAATGTAGTGCCACAGGATTTGGGCAGGGTGGTATTAAACTTGATCACCAACGCGTTTTATGCCGCCACCCTGCCCCCTAAAGGGGGGGTCAAAGACCCTAATCATAAACCCACGATTTGGGTAAGCACCAAGCGCATTTCCCCCCTCCGGGGGGATCAAGAGGGGATAGAAATACGGGTCAAAGACAACGGCCCGGGCATTCCCGAGGATATTTTGGACAAAATATTCCAACCTTTCTTTACCACCAAACCGGCCGGACAAGGAACCGGATTGGGATTGAGCATGAGCTATGACATTATCAAAGCACATGGTGGGGATCTAAACGTTATGACCAAACAGAACACTGAACTGACTACCAACGGGTCTGGTACAGAATTTATCATTAAATTACCATTGTAAACCACTGCAGTAAAATGAAAAAATCAACTTTTGCCGATCATTTTTGTGTTCATCTGATTTTATCGACTCTTTTTTTAGGGTTGGGATCTTGCAATAAGGTCATGAAAGCGCCCCCATTGCCGGTAACGGCCAACGAATACAGCCAACCAACGGTCAAAAAATTCCGGTTTTCCAAACCGGATACGATCCAATGGGCCTCGGTAGACCCTCCCAAAATAAAACCCCTGCCCACAAAACATTTCGATTGGGACAAACTCCCTACCAAACCCTTTGATATCGGGATTCCCCGCCCCCTTAAAAAACCGATGGAAGAAAAGCCGTTCGACTGGAACAGCTTGCCCTCCGCTCCCTTTAATATGGACAGCTTGCCCACGGAAAACCTGACCATAACCGTTAGGCCTTTGGGGGAGCCCAAAATTGTAAAGGCAGGTAATCTCATCAATCCTCCCGATGCCAGCCGGGGAGTCCTTGGTGTGGATTCCAACTTTGGGCTGCCGGGAACCCCGGATTGCATTCTAAGGGACAAGGACGGCATGTTTTGGATCGGAACCAATAACAGCGTAGTGCGTTACGATTCCAACAACCTGGCGGTATACGGTTCGGAACAAGGTTTGAGCAGTGGACTGATCTATGCCCTGTTCCAGGATTCCAAAGGACGGCTTTGGGTGGCAGGCCAGCGCAACACGGTATCTATCATCGACTTTGACGCACAACAAGTGTACGAATTGGACAGCAATTATTTTTCAACATCGTTTGGGAGGGTTTTTGATATCACGGAGGCCCAGGATGGAAAATTTTGGATGTCGAACAATGGTGCCGGCTATAATATTATCGACTTAAAAGAAAGGACCGTTCATTTATTTACCCCAAAACAGGGTTTGTTGGGCTCCTTTACCATTACCTTATTTCAGGATAAGGCGGGACGGTTTTGGCTCTCCACACAGAAGGGGGCAAATGTCATTGACCTTAAAAAAGGAAAAAATTACGCCCTGACCAAAAAAAACGGATTAATGACCGATTTCACTGCCAGTTTTTTTGAGGATACCACGGGCAACATATGGATAGGAGGTAGCAAGGGTCCCAGTATTTTAAATAAGGCCCGGGACACCATCTCCTATTTTACCGAAGATCAAGGTTTAGAAAATAATAGTAGCATCTCCAAGATTATCCAAGACAAAACTGGGACCATATGGTGGGGCACCAACCGTGGCAAGGTTTATTCCTTATCGAGTGAAAAAAATGCTTTGGAAGAATATAGTATATCCCCAACTGTAGGACAAGTGGTCAACAATTTGGTAACGGACGATCAAGGACAAATCTGGGTTGCCCTATTTCAGGGCGGACTATTCAAAATAGATCCCACGGGCCCAGAACCCGGAAATTTTACCAAAAAGGACGGATTGGGCAGTACTTCCTTTTGGAGCACGCTGGAAGCCCAGGACGGTAAAATTTGGTTGGGCAGTTATCAGGGTATCGATGTCTACGATCCCAGGACCGAGACCGTAAAACATTTGGACGAGAAACAGGGGATGGTTAATCCTTGGGCCCCTAGGTTAAAGGAAGACTCCAAGGGACGAATCTGGGTTTGTGGCGGTGTTCTAGGAGTAAGCATCATAGACCCAAAGGAAGAAACCATACAACAACTAACCTCCAAACAAGGTCTGGCAACCGATACCATTTCATCCATAGTCGAGGACAAAAACGGTCTATACTGGATGGGTGGCAGCAATGGGGAATTGCTTACCATAAATCTGAAAAATGGAGTCCACAAGGATGCCGTCTTAAAAAAAGAGGAGCTCGAGACCCAAAAAAACATGTTCTTACTAGATCGCAACGGTCTAATCTGGATCGCTACCCTGGGAGCCGGAATCCAGAGGATAGATCCAAAAAATAATACCCGGGTACACCTGACCACGGAGGAGGGACTGTCCTCCGATCAGGTGTTTACCATGGCACAGGACCGGGAAGGAAATATATGGGCCGCTACCTTGCAGGGAGTCCAAAAGATAGACCCGGACAGGATGGAGTTGACCACTTTTATTACCGAAAACGGACTTGCAGCCAACGATGTATATGACGTTGTAGAACACAAGGGCCAAATCTATACCGGAACCTCCAAAGGTTTTTCCATTATCGGGCAAAGGGGCCAAACGAAGGACAGCCTTCCCGTATGGCAGGTTAGAAACATAGGGAAAAAACAGGGCCTGGACTATGTCGATGTTGCCGAGAACAGTATCTCCTTTGATAAGAACGGACGCTTGTGGGCGGGGGTAGAGGCCCAGATCCTTACGGTGATGAACCCCATCAAAGAGGATACAATTGCGTACCCCATCCGTATTACAGGAATTAATCTTTTGGACAAAAAACAGGTTTTTAAGGATGATGCCCAAATTGAAAAAAGCAGGTCCGTCGCGGATAGCCTTTTCCATTTCCAAAAGGATAATTTAGCAGTCGCTGAAACAAAATCCGGGAATTCTAACCAGCATACCACGGATAAAATTACCTATAAAACGGTTGTGAAACCCTATAATCTACCCGTGGACCTTTCCCTGCCCCCCGATCAAAACTATCTGAGCTTTTCCTATAACGGGTTTCAGTACCAAAATCCGGACAAACTGGTTTACAGCTATTTTTTAGAGGGGATAGACAAGGCCTGGAGCCCTGTAAGCGGCAAGACTACCAGCGAGAATTATAGGGACCTGCCTCCCGGTGATTATACTTTTAAGGTGGCCTCCAAAGGATTTAACGGGGTCTGGAGCAATCCGGCTGAACTTTCATTTACCATCCTACCCCCTTGGTGGCAGACCTGGTGGGCCTATGGTGCTTATGCTATTCTCCTAGGGCTACTCTTTTTCGGGGCTACCCGTTTACAACGCAGGCAATTTATTTTGAAGGAACGCCAACGATCCCACCTACGGGAAATGGAACTCCGAACCGAAGCCGCTGAATCGGATGCCAAAGCCTTGCAAGCAGAGAACGACCGAAAAAAGAACGTGGAAATGCTGAGCGAGATCGGAAAAAAAATTACAGCGTCGCTTGATCTGGACGAAATTTTTCACAAGCTCTACGAGCACGTAAACGAACTGGCCGATGCCTCAATTTTCGGAGTTGGTATCTACCACCCGGAAAAAGACGAAATCGAGTACCGGTTGGCCATAGAAAAAGGGAAGCAATACCCCGTCTATTGCAGGGACACCAAGAACAAAAACCAACTCCCGGTATGGTGTATCGAAAACCGTAAACCGGTATTTATCAACGATTTGCAAAACGAGTACACCAAATATATCAAAACCTTTAAAGAACCCGAAAAGGGCTTTAAAGACGGCACTAAAGCGGAAGAGCCAAAGTCGATAATCTATTTGCCGCTAATATCAAAAAACCGGGTACTAGGGGTAATCACCATCCAGAGCTTTGAAAAAAATGCCTACACCGATTTTCATTTAAACCTGTTGCAGAACTTGGCTTCCTATACCGCCATAGCCCTGGACAACGCCGATGCCTATAGAAGCCTACAAGCCACCCAGGCCCAGCTAATTCAAGCGGAAAAAATGGCAAGTCTCGGAGAACTTACCGCTGGAATCGCCCACGAGATCCAAAACCCGTTGAACTTTGTCAACAATTTTTCTGAGGTGAACACGGAACTGATCGAGGAGATGCAAGAGGAGCTCAAGGCCGGGAATCAGGAAGAGGCCATCGAGATTTCCAACGATATCAGGGAAAACCAAAAAAAAATAAACCACCACGGCAAGCGCGCCGATGCTATTGTAAAAGGCATGTTAAAGCACAGCCGCAATACCAGCGGGGAAAAGGAACCGACCAACATCAACGCCATCGCCGACGAGTACCTGCGATTGGCCTATCACGGGCTTCGAGCCAAGGACAAAACCTTTAACGCCACCCTGAACACGGATTTTGACGAATCTATCGGCAAGATCAACGTGGTGGGCCAGGATATCGGACGTGTACTGCTTAACCTGATAACCAATGCGCTGCATGCGATCTCCCCACCAGCGGCAGATGGATCATCCAAAACGAACGGGGTAGCCAATCCGACGGTATGGGTGAGTACGAAAAAAATAAAGAATGAAATCCTAATAAAAGTAAAGGACAACGGGTCTGGAATTCCCAAGGAAATCCGGGACAAGATATTTCAGCCTTTCTTTACGACCAAGCCTTCCGGACAAGGTACCGGCCTCGGGCTTTCCATGAGCTATGACATCGTGAGAGCCCATGGAGGGCAGTTGACGGTTGACTCCGAACCGGGAAAATTTACCGAATTCACCATCCATTTACCAATTGATAAATCCATTAAAACAGCAACATGAAAATACTAGTAGTAGACGACGAAAAAGATGTAAAAATACTTTTCCAGCAACGATTCCGGAAAGAAATAAAGAAAGGGGAGCTGAATTTTGTCTTTGCCTTTTCCGGGGAAGATGCCCTGAATATCATGAAAACCATGGAACAGGAGGCCGTGCTCATCCTTTCCGATATAAATATGCCCGGTATGAGCGGCCTGGAACTGCTAGAGACCATTAAAAAAAATTACGTAAAGCCACCCCCGGTGGTGATGATGATCACCGCCTATGCCGACGAAGAAAACCACACCATGGCCAAAAAGTTGGGAGCGGACGACTTTTTAACCAAGCCTTTGGATTTTAAGCTATTAAAGGAAAAACTAATAACCCTAACGTGATGTCAAAAATACTAGTTGTCGATGATGAGACCGATCTGGAGGTCCTTATCAAACAAAAGTTCCGCAAAAAAATTAGGGAAAAGGAATACGAGTTCATTTTTGCCGTAAACGGCCGGGACGCTTTGGAAAAGGTATCGGAACAACCCGATGTGGATATCGTGTTGAGCGATATCAACATGCCCGAGATGGACGGACTTACCTTACTTACCAAACTGAACGAGCTCACACCGCTGATCAAATCGGTAATCGTATCGGCTTACGGGGATATGGACAACATCCGCACGGCGATGAACCGGGGGGCATTCGACTTTATTACCAAACCCATCAATTTTGAGGACCTTACCATTACCATGGAAAAGACCTTAAAACACGCCTTTCAGTTAAAGCAGACCCTACAGGCCGTTAAAGAAAACAACATTCTGAAAATGTATGTAGATGAAAACGTTCTCAATTTTATGGGCAGTAGGGAGTACGAATCTACGATAATGGCCAACGAGACCATAGAGGGCACGGTAGTTTTTATGGATATTTGTGGGTTTACCTCCATCAGCGAAACTGCGGCCCCGGATACCGTGGTGCAACTGATCAATACCTATTTTGACGTGATGGTCAAGGAAATTATTGCCCAGGATGGATTTATCGACAAGTTTATTGGCGATGCCATCATGGCCGTTTTTCGAGGGGAATATCACCTGGACAGGGCAATAGATACCGCTTTAGCCGTAAGAAATCAAATCAATGCCCTCCCCGCATTTAAGGAGGACAAGAGCTTTAAGCCCAAGGTTTCGATCGGCATCAAGAGCGGGGAAATGATTTCGGGCAATATCGGGTCTGCGAGTCTCAAACGCTTGGACTACACCGTAATCGGCGATACGGTAAACACCGCGGCCCGCTTGCAGGATGCAGCCAAGGAAAACCAGATCGTCATCTGTGAAGGATGTTATGAAAATATCAAGGAATCCTTTATCTGCAAAAAGATCGGGGACATTACGATGAAGAACAAATCCAAGCCCTTGACGGTCTACGCGGTAATCGAATAGTGTACAGTTGGCAGGAGAAAGTTCAAGGTTTAAGGTAATAAATTTAAGGGCCAAGAACCAAGAATAAAAACCTTAGTTCAATGACAGGTTAGCGAAAAAAGGTTCAAAGTGCAATGCTGCCTGCGAAAGACAAAAATGGAATTCTCCCTTTGAAGGGGGAGCAAGGGGGATGTTCTCACAGCCTGAACATGATTAAATAAGTCGGTAGAAAAAAGTTCAAGCGCGTGTATCAAATTCTAACTCAAACGGTCGCTAAATTTTTTCTAAACCAGAAACATCAAACAAAACAACAACAAAACCAGAAACCCAATATCATGGAAGAAAATGAAAAACCTTTGGTAGCCCCACATATAAGGAACAAGCATACGGATGACCTGGTGGATCACTACTGGGGGAGCATCAAATATATTTCCAGCTTAATTAAAGCTTCGGAAATCAAGGCGGGGCTTATCCTATCATTTTATGGCATTCTGCTAAACTTTATTTATCAAAGTTTGGGGACGGTGCTGGAACATGTGGATCACCAGATCGGATTTTATGTGCTTACAGCGCTTTGGTTTATCACCACAATCGCTTCCGTGTATTACAGTATTCGATGCTTTATACCCAGGATAGAGGCCACTTACGACAAGAACATATTCTTTTTTGGCGACGTGATCTCCGCTTTTGGGGATATTCGCCAGTTTTCGAAACTTTTTTACGAAATAAGTCTCGATGAGGAACGACTGTTCGAACAGCTCGGTCAACAGATCTATGTCAATTCCAAGATTGCTGCCGTAAAATTCAAAAACATCCACCGTTCACTACAATTTCTTGCGGCCGGGTTGGTGTTACTACTTGTATTGACGGTATACTATTCGGTGGTCCGGTATGTGTGATGGATGATTGGGCGTGGGACCTAATCGGGAAATAAGACATTTTTGGCAGAAACGAAGTGTTGTTAAGACAGGGATTCTCAATTTGATAGCGATAAGTTGGAACGGTAATTAGACTTGATACCCACGCTCCGAAGCCAAGGGTACAAAGGGCGTGGTAAAAACAGAATTTATTATAAAATAGTCTCAATTTTACGGGTACTAAAAAATAATAGAAAAGATATTGGCCTTTAAAAGCCATTATTCATTACCTTTCTTCTGTCTAATCATGCTAACCATTTCTTCGAATGTATTTGACGGTCTTTCTTGTCTTTATCGTCGGCTATCTAGCAATCGCCCTGGAGCATCAAATTAAAATAAACAAGACCGCATCGGCCCTACTTGTCGGAGTTTTGTGCTGGGTCTTCCTAATTTACGGTAGAGCCACAATTTTCCCCGATTTAAGCGATGAGGCCGCCTTTTCCTTTGTCTCGGAGTCCCTTGTGGCACATTTGGGGGATATTTCGGAGGTGTTGTTCTTCTTGATGGGCGCCATGACGATCGTGGAGCTTATCGATGTACACCACGGTTTTTCCATTATCACAGATCGCATTAAAATAACCAGTCGGGTAAAGCTAATATGGGTGCTTTCCCTCATTACTTTTTTTCTTTCAGCGGCGTTGGACAACCTTACCACGGCTATTGTAATGGCAACACTTTTAAGAAAGCTGCTTAAAGACCCCAAAGACCTTTGGCTCTTTGCGGGGATGGTGGTTATTGCTGCCAATGCGGGTGGTGCCTGGTCGCCCATTGGGGATGTCACGACCATAATGCTCTGGGTTGGAGGACAGATTACGGCCTTAAACATAATTCGGGAAGTTTTTCTTCCCAGCCTCGTTTGTTTGTTGGTTCCCTTGGTGACCCTTAGTTTTCAATTGAAGGGAAATATTGAAAGTCTGGTCGAGACCGATCGGGAACAATTGGATGCGGAAGCTACCCCAAAGTCGGAAAGAAACCTTGTTTTTGGCACAGGGGTAGGACTACTGCTTTTTGTCCCAGTTTTTAAAGCGATAACACACTTGCCCCCCTTTATGGGGGTTTTGTTCGGCGTTGGCGTTGTTTGGGTATTGACCGAAATACTGCACCGCAAAAAACCGGAAAGCCGTAGAAAATCCCTTTCGATCGTTAGGGTCCTACAACGAATAGATACGCCCAGCATCCTATTTTTCCTAGGAATTCTGTTGGCCGTTTCCGCCTTGGAAGCCGGAGGGCACCTGTTGCAACTATCGACCATTTTAGATCAGTCGTTCGACAGTATCTATGTGATCAACGCGATTATCGGTGTCCTATCCTCTATCATAGATAACGTACCGCTGGTGGCCGGTGCTATGGGAATGTATTCCATGGATACGTTTCCACAGGACAGTAATTTTTGGGAACTCCTTGCCTACTGTGCGGGTACCGGGGGCAGTATTCTAATAATCGGGTCTGCAGCAGGGGTCGCGATCATGGGTATACTGCGGATCGACTTTATCTGGTACCTAAAGCGGATTTCCCTTTTGGCCCTTCTAGGATATTTGGGTGGCATCGGGATGTATATGCTATTAAATTATTAGATTTAAGCAAAACCAAACTTATTATGCGATTTACCCTTAGGGCAGTTCTTTCCGTATGCCTTTTTTGCACCTTGCTGGTTGGATGTGAAAAAACCCTTGAAACAAAAACCAAAGACTATACCAAATGGACTTCCTACCTTGGAGGTAACGACCGCAACCACTACTCTACCCTTTCCCAAATATCCCCCAAAAATGTAACGCGTCTTAAACTGGCCTGGTCCTATGCCGCTCCGGATAGTGGTCAGATGCAAATGAGTCCCATAATCATCGACACCTTGCTTTACGGAGTAACAGCGGGCTTGCGTGCTGTGGCCCTCAATGCGGCCACAGGAAAGGAAGTATGGCGATTTGGGGACTCCCTAAAACTTCCGGGGTCTTCCCGTAGAGGGGTGGCTTATTGGGAAAAAAATAAGGATAGACGAATATTTTACACGGTGGGGTCTGATCTTTATGCCCTAAACGCCCTAACGGGTACTGCCATTCCTTCCTTTGGGCAGGGCGGGAAAATAGACCTTCGATCGGGTTTACCAGCATCGGCAAAAGACAAGTTTGTAGTATCCAATACCCCGGGGACCATATTCGAAGATTTTATCATTATGCCGTTAAGATTATCGGAATCCGAGGGTGCCGCACCCGGTGACCTGATGGCCTTTAACGTCATCACAGGTGCTGTAGCGTGGGTCTTCCATACCATTCCCCATCCGGGCGAACCTGGCTATGAAACCTGGGAAAACAAAGAAGCTTATAAAAGTGAGGTCATTGGTGGCGCCAACAATTGGGCCGGAATGTCGTTGGACGATGACACTGGAATTCTTTATGTCCCCACCGGATCCGCCGCACCCGATTTTTATGGAGGTGATCGTAAGGGCAGCAACCTGTACGCCAACTGTCTTTTGGCATTGGAAGCCAAGACGGGAAAATTGCTCTGGCATTTTCAGTTTACCCACCACGACCTTTGGGATCGGGATCTCCCCGCACCTCCCAACCTGATTACAATAACTAGGAACGGCAAAAGGATACCGGCCGTAGCGCAGGTTACCAAACAGGGTTACGTGTATGTTTTTGACCGTAGAACGGGTAAACCGCTTTTCGACATTGAGGAACGGCCCGTCCCCCCTTCCGATCTAGAGGGTGAGCAAGCTTGGCCTACACAGCCGTTCCCGGTAAAGCCTAAACCCTTTGCCCGCCAATCCTCGGATTTAGGTCCGGATGACATTAGTCCGTACGCCAAAAACAGGGATTCCCTAAAGGAAATTTTGGCCAAGGCCGACAAACATATTTATGCACCCCCAAGCCTAGATCCGGTGCTTATCTTTCCCGGTTTTGATGGGGCCGCGGAATGGGGCGGAACCGGTGCCGATCCAGAAGATGGTATCATCTATGTAAACTCGAACGAAATGGCCTGGTTCCTACAGATGGAAAAAAACGAAGGGGTTTCCCCTTCCCTTTCCCTCGGGGAACAAACCTATCAAAACTACTGTATAGTTTGCCACCAAAAGGATAGGAACGGGCTCGTCGCTAGCGGATATCCTTCACTTATCGACTTAAAAAACCGTATAAAAATAGAAGATGTTGCGCTACTTCTTAAAACTGGAAAAGGCATGATGCCCGGGTTTCCTCAAATCCCAAAACAGGAAAAAGAGGCCTTGCTCCAGTTTTTGTACGATGGGGAATTAAAACAAAGCGTTGCCGACCTCAAGCCCTTGGAAGAAAAAGCCGTTAAACCCTACAATTTTAAGGGCTACAATAAATTTTTGGATAGCAATGGCCTCCCCGCCATTTCTCCCCCATGGGGAACCATGCACGCCATAGATTTAAATACCGGTGAGTATATTTGGTCGGTTGCCTTAGGGGAAACACTGAGCCTAAAAGAGAAGGGCTTCCCCACTACAGGTTCGGAAAACTATGGGGGTCCGGTGATCACAGCCAACGGACTGTTGTTCATTGCAGCCACCAAAGATGGTTACTTTAGGGCCTTTGACAAACACACGGGAAAAATTCTTTGGGAATACAAACTTCCTGCCCCCGCCTTTGCCACCCCTGCCACTTACGAGGTAAAGGGCAAACAGTATATTGCCCTGGCCTGTGGCGGGGAGAAACTGGGCACCGAAAAAGGAAACCAGATCATTGCTTTTGCGTTGGAAGAATAAATGCAAAATTAAAAGCGCCTCATTTCGATCTAGGGGATTCGTGAAACAAGGGACAAGGTAAGGGACTCGGGATTTAGTACTTTTTCTAGCGGCCATGGAGCCGTTTAAAGCGTTGGCTTATTGAACACAACTTCCTTTTTCTTGAATTGAAGGACAAGGTACTGTCCCGAAAGAGCAATAAACACAACAATCCCCTTCGGTTGGTTTCAGTACCGTTTTACAATTCTCGCACTCGTAAAAGAACTGACAAGCGTTTGTTGGCATATCCTCTACTTTTTTATGGCCACAGTGGGGACAGGTAATTTCTGATTTTAGTTGAATTTCCATTAGTTTTCTATTTTGCCGGTTACCTTGTATCCCGTTGAGCCAATTGCTTTCTCAATTTCGTAGGCATTGATTTTGGTCCTGTCGTATTCAATGATTGCGTTTCCATTTTCGTGGGACACTTTAGAGCTTAAAATACCGCTGAGTTTATTCACTTCGTGGTCAACCTGTTCTTCGCAACTGTGGCAGGTCATTCCACTAATTTTAAATTCCGTTGTTTTAAAGTTCGATTCGTCAACAACCGCTATTTGCTTTTCTGGATTTGGGTAAAATATTCCGGAATAGTATGGGAAAGCCATCATTGCAATTGCAAATACGGTAACAATTCCCAAAAAGGTTTTTGACTGTGTAAATTTTGGCTTTTTGTCCGGTTCGCACTCACAGTCGATTTCTTTTTGATTCCCGATAGTTATCGGGATTAATTTTTGAAACCAGGCCAAACCGAGAACCATAATTGTAAACCCGATGAGATACGGTCTAAAAGGTTCTATCCAAGAGAATGTTGAGGCAATTCCGCTAGTTCCTGCGATTAGAGCCAAAACAGGCGTAATACAGCATAATGAAGCCGTAATTGCGGTTAGTAAACCCGCTCCTATCAATTTGTTTTCGCTTTTCATCCGTTTATTTTTATTGTTTTTATAGGTCAGATGTAATTAGACAGACCGCTTGGAATCACTAAATTGTTACGGGTCATCTTATATCGTTTCCAAAATATTGTCCTTATCAAGTATCTCAAAAAACGGATTTAGTAGTAGTTCATATTCCGTCGTCAGTGAGTAAAAAATCGTCTGGGCCTCCCTTTCGGTTGTCAATAGATTTCTGTCTTTCATTTTTCTCAAGTGCTGGGAAATAGCAGAAATGTTCATTCCGAGAATATCGCTTAAATCACAAACGCAGAGCCTTTTTTCTTCAAAGAGTAGATAAAGTATTTTAAGCCTAACGCTGTTTCCTGCCAAAGAAAGTCCATTTGCCAAATAGTCGAACGTTTCATTTAATTCCGTTACCGTGTCTTTGCAACGGTTTATTTGCTCAACGTCTGCTTGCTGCCTTATGCACGAATTGTTTTCCATAGAACAAAGCTACAATTTTTATTATTTAAGCAAATACTAAAATACGTTAATTTTAAATATTGGGAAGATTTTGGATTTTTTCTTATTGAGGAGCCCGATTGGAGTGCCAATAAAGACCAGAAGTGCAAAAATAGGCGACTCGCTTTTGGCATATGGGAAGCACATACAACAAAAACACTCGTTTTAATTGCACTTATTCTTTAAGGTAAGATTTTTTTGTAAAGCAATATTTCGTGATTTTCATTTGGCAGTTTTGTTGTGCCGACCATTTTTAATCCCAACTTCTCTAAAAGCCGTTGGGAAGAAACATTCTCTTTGGATGTAATCGCTTTGATTTCCTCAATATCAAATTCTTCAAATGCAGCTTTCAATAATCTATGGGCCGATTCATAAGCATATCCCAATCCTTCATATTGAGGTAAAAGACCAAATCCGATATCAATTCCATCTAAACCATCTCTGTTATAAAGTCCGCAAGTGCCGATTTTGGAACCGTCGGCCTTTGTAATTAAAGAATAATTTGAATATCCAAGAGCATTTAATTGCGGGAGCATTTTAATTCGAATATATTTTTCAGCATCTTGAATCGAATTAATATGTCTATCCCCAACAAATTTGATGAACTTTGGAGCATTCATTATTTGATAGATCAATTCGGCATCTTCTTCTAAAGTAGGCCTTATCAATAATCGCTCTGTTTCAAATTCTCTGTACATTCAATTTTTTGTTTTACGTAAATAACCTCCAGATAAAGAATCTTTGAGCTTGACACTTGAACTTGATACTTGAGCTTGAATTCGGCAAAAAAAAACATCCCCCTACCCACTTCAAAGGGGGAATTACTGCAAGTAAAACCCAAAATTATCACTTTAGCAGGAATCAATCAACATCAGACCACAAACACCGAACAACAGACATCCTACCCAAACTTGGTTTTGAACTTGATATTTGAGCTTGAACTTGTCCCGATAGCTATCGGGGTTGAACTTGAGTTTGAACCTGCCCTCCTTAATCCTTAAAAATATCCTTTTGGGAAAGATCGACCAACGCTTTGTCCTGAACATTTAGAAGGCGTTGGGAACGCAGGTACCGGTCGTAATTGTACTCATCGTAGTTAGGGGCGCTCTTGTTCATACTGCTAATATGCACATCCCCGGAGGAATGGATAAACTCGTCATTCCCGATCCACATGCCCACGTGTACAACCCTTTCCTCGGTGGAATCGGTAGCCGACTTGCCAAAAAACAATAGATCTCCGGGACGTAATTTTTCGAAATTCTTGGTAGAATCCACTTCTTGTCCCGTTGCGATTTGTTGGGAGGCATCCCTGGGAATTACCATTCCGTTGAGAAAATAAATGGTCTTTGTAAAGCCGCTACAATCTACCCCTTTTGGCGAGGTGCCACCCCAAAGATAGGGCAGGCCCATCAGGGTTTTTGAGGTGTTTACCAGGGATTCCTCTGTGGGATTGATAGACTTCAGCCATTTCTCGTACGGTTTGGACATACTTTTTTCAATATAGGCCATTCTACCATCGGGATAGGAAACTCTGTAAAAATCGCCCTCCTCCCCTATCTTTTCCAAAATATCCCCAGCTACAAGATCGGTAACCGTTTGTGAGTTCACATTTGGCTGCGCAAAGGAATTCCCATAGGTTCCTAGAAAAATAAGTTTGCGAACAGATTTCCATCGGGAAAATTCCTGTTCGGACATCAGCTCCAATCCCCCGTGGTCTACCCAGGAAATATAATGGTCGGGGGTCTGTATCAAATACCAACTTCCGTCCTTTTTGTATATTTTTACAGGGGTGCCCAAGGTAGCTTGGGTAGCCAGTTCAGCGGAGTGCGCAGGATGGCTACGCAAATTGGCTACGGACACACGGATTACGCCTTGTGTCATTCCATTTAAGGCGGTATCCGGCAAAAGTTGTATACTGTCTACAAACGAAATATGCTCCAATTTTAATTTTTCCTTTAGTTCGTCCACGGCCGATGGTAAATTGGATTCTCCTTTCAGCACATAATCGTTATTGTACCTTACGGCATCGACCTGAAATATGGCCACCCTTTTATCCGGGGCGTACTTTTGCCTAACCTTCGATATTTGTTTTTCCAAAGGGACAGCGGTCTCGGAATTTACTTCCTTACATGCAACCAATAACATTCCAAACCCCAATAGGATCAGGTAGCCCACATTTATTTTTCTCATAGATCTATATCTTTAACGAACCTCGATAAAGTTTAGTCTTCTCGCTTCGCACAATAGGCTCCCTGCTTATGGTGGACAGCAAATTATACTAAAATCTTTGTCTAACGGTCGGGGATTTTCTCCCATATTTATATATTGAACCCAAAGATAAAAGGTTCTGGCGTGATTTGATCAATTGCAACAAAGAACTCGTATTGAATTTGATTGTCCCCAACCTTTTTTGAATAAAAAATGCTAATTTTATCGAAATTACCAATCCTCTAAAAAACACCTATGTCCCATATTTCATTGGGTTCACAAAAACCCCATCTTACCTTTTGGCAAATTTGGAACATGAGTTTCGGATTTTTGGGGATCCAATTTGGTTTTGCACTTCAAAACGCCAACGTGAGCCGTATTTTTGAGACCTTGGGGGCCTCCCAGGACGAGCTTCCCATTTTATGGCTGGCAGCGCCTGTCACAGGTTTATTGGTCCAGCCCATCATAGGTTATTACAGCGATCGTACATGGCATAAAAAATGGGGCCGCAGAAGGCCATTTTTCGCCATGGGTGCCCTATTGGCTACCATAGCCCTGTTTCTTATGCCAAATTCCACCGCCCTGTGGATGGCCGTGATCATGTTGTGGTTGATGGACGCCTCCATAAATATAAGTATGGAGCCATTTCGGGCGTTTGTTGGCGATATGTTGCCCAACCAACAACGGACCAGCGGATTTGCTATGCAGAGTTTCTTTATCGGAACGGGTGCCGTTATTGCATCTGCATTACCCTATATAATGACCAATTGGTTCGGCGTAAGCAATGTAGCCCTGGATGGCAGTATCCCTAATTCGGTAAAATGGTCTTTTTATATTGGGGGGATCGCATATTTCAGCGCGGTGATGTGGACGGTCCTTAAAACCGAAGAGTACCCGCCGGACGATATCGGGAAATTAAAAGCAGAAAATAACGAAAAAGGAATTTTTGCAGGACTGCAAGAATCATTTTTAGGCATTTTCCAGATGCCAAGGGCCATGGTGCAACTCGCCTTGGTACAGTTCTTCTCCTGGTTCGCGCTATTTGCCCTGTGGATCTATAGTACACCGGCAATAACAAGCCATGTTTACGGTACGTCGGACCCCGCCTCCGCAATTTATAACGAAGGTGCGGATTGGGTAGGTATTTGTTTTGCCGCCTATAACGGATTGGCTGCGGTGGTAGCGTTTCTACTGCCCGTAGTTGCAAGATATACCAGCCGGCGAACCACCCATTTATTGGCGTTGCTTATGGGCAGTATCGGGTTTATTTCCATCTATTTTATCTCGGATCCCAACCTGTTACTGGTTTCCATGATCGGGGTAGGCATCGCCTGGGCAAGTATCCTTTCTATGCCTTATGCCATGCTGTCCAGTGTTCTCCCCTCTAACAAAATGGGATATTATATGGGCGTATTTAATTTCTTTATTGTAATTCCCCAAATAGTAGCCGCGGGAATTCTGGGTTTTTTATTGAAATCTTTCTTTGGAAACAATTCTATTTACGCCTTGATCATCGGTGGTATTTCAATGGCGATCGCCGCTTTGCTCTGTATTTTCGTTGAGGACGATGAAGAAAATTGATGATTATTAAGTTAGAAGATTTTTATAAAATACGATACGTTCGTCTGGAAACATTCGGATAAATTAAAATTGGGTTATTGGGTTAGTTGTTTTTAATCCCCTCCATTAATAACCTAATAATCCATAACTTAACAACCATTACAACAAAAATATTCTTGGAAACCAAGGTCTTAAAAAACTATATTTTAACCAACGGTTACGAATAATGAATAAACTCAAAGTCATAGAACTCTTTGCAGGGGTTGGGGGGTTTAGGCTCGGCCTGGAAAAAACCGGCCATTATGAGGTGGTTTGGAGCAATCAATGGGAACCCTCTACCAAAAAGCAGCACGCCTCCATGGTCTATGAGGCCAGATTTGGTCCTGAAAACCACAGCAATCAAGATATTGCCGAAGTTCCGGTTTCAGAAATCCCGGATGCGGACTTGTTGGTGGGGGGATTTCCGTGCCAAGATTATTCCGTGGCTACGAGCTTAAAAAATTCTAAAGGACTGATCGGTAAAAAAGGGGTGCTCTGGTGGAGTATCCATAAAATACTGACCGAAAAAAAGAACAAGCCCGCCTATCTGTTACTGGAAAATGTGGACAGGTTGTTGAAATCCCCCGCCAAACAAAGAGGAAGGGACTTTGCCTTGATACTCAAGAGCCTGGAGGACCTCGGGTATGCTGTGGAATGGAGGGTGATCAATGCAGCGGACTACGGAATGCCCCAGCGGAGGAGACGAATTTTTATACTGGGATACCAAAAATCCACGAAAATTTACACGAGACTAGAAAATACCGATCCCGTAAATTGGATCTATAAAACCGGGACTATGGCCCATACCTTTCCCGTTTTACGACCTCCGGAACACTGTTTGAAAACCCGTGGAAATCTAACCAAATTGGAAATTAAAGGCAATTTGGTAGCACTTTCGGAAGGTTTTAATGTGGATAAAAAGCTTTCACCGTTCCAAAATTCAGGTATTTTTATGAATGGAAAAGTAATTACCGTGAAAACCGTCCCCGATTACGGCGGCACAAAAAGAGTCCTTGCCCATATTTTACAGAACGGTGAAGTTCCCGATGATTTTTATATTCCCCGTGAAGAATATTATAAATGGGAATATCTGAAAGGGGCAAAAAAAGAAACCAGAAAGACAGCAGCGGGATTTGAATACGACTATAGCGAGGGCGGTTTGATCTTTCCGGACAACTTGGACAACGCCTCCCGGACCATTATTACGGGTGAGGGCGGAAAAACACCCTCCCGTTTTAAACACGTAGTCCAAACGCAAAAAGGACTGCGTCGCCTTACCCCGGTAGAATTGGAGCGATTGAATATGTTCCCCGATGACCATACGAAATTAGAAGGGGTTACCGATGCCAAACGGGCATTTTTTATGGGGAACGCCTTGGTGGTAGGCGTTGTCACCCAGATTGGAAAAACCCTATTTAAAGAAAATAATATTTGAATTAGCCTGGGAAGCGAAATCCTAAATCCAATTTTTACACGAAAATTTGGGGAGGAAAACACCTTGCTTACTTTCTTTTACATACTCCTCAGTCGGTTTTGCCTATCATGAAGGCCTTTTTGTGTGTGTTTTTTATTCTATATCCGTAAAAAAGTTCATTTTGCCGAACTATTCCACTCAACGGTAAATAGTGGAATTCCATTTTTAGACCCAGTGGTCGGTTTAGTGCTTTTAGGGGAGTACAGATCCTATTTAACTAGGACAATTTCTATGGTGGCCACTACCTATTAATTTTTGTACACAACTTAAAATCACTTCTATCTGTTCTGGAACTAAGGCGAAAATAGCGAATTACAGGCTTCACTTAGTTTAGGTCTCGTACGGTTAAAGGCCACAGCGATAAAAAAAAGAAACCAGGATTGGTCAATTCTATGTAGCTTTGAATAATGGCCACCACGATTAAAATTATATTAAAATACTGTTAATCAGTACTTAAAAGCCTATTTTAAATTAAAATAGTCGTATATTTAACGTTATGATACAATCAGAGAAGTTAGAAAATATCGATTTTTTAAAGAAATCCATCGAATATTTGGAAGCCCATGGCTTCGAGGGAATAAAAACGGATTTGGAAGGTTACGAACTTCCTAAATCCTATTTAAAAAAGGGAAGTGAAGTCACGGTTACCCCGGATATTGTAGCTCGAAAAAATGGGCGTAAGTACTACTTTGATATCAGTCTAAAATCCGAAAAACCTAAGCTTTTAAAATCTAAATGGTTGTTTTTGGATACCTTGAGCCGTATGAATTCCAATCGATTCAAGATTATTACCACCAAAGGGCATTATAAGTTCACCGATACCATGCTGGACGATATCAACCTTAGCAATAAATCCCTGATAAAAATTTAATCAAATATTACTTGCTTATTTATCCCTTTTTTGGATTTTGGAAATCTATTTATTCCATAAACATAGCTATATGGGGGATACCATCTTCCAAATAACCCTCCCCTACCGTTGTAAATCCCAAGGAAGAATAAAATTTTTCTAGATACTTCTGTGCTGAAATCCTTATGGTAGCAGATTTGAATTTATCGCGAATGACGTTTACGGAATACGCAGTAATAATTTTTCCATAACCGTGCTTTCTTTCTTTCTTTTTCACCAGTACGCGTCCGATGGCTGCTTCTTTAAAATAATCCCCGGGACCAAAAATCCTTGTATACGCCACCAGTATTCCGTTCTTTGTACCCAATACGTGAACCGCTTTCCCGTCCTTCCCGTCCAAATCTTGATAAACACAGTGCTGTTCCACTACAAAAACCTCGCTTCGGAGTCTTAAAATATCATAGAGTTCTTGGGTTGTTAATTCCTCAAATTCCTTATATTTCAGATTCATCATGCATTAATTCCATAACTACAAGATCTAGGGCGACCCTGTAAGATTTACAATAACTCTGACAAAATCTAAAATTTTGATCATTCCTATCTGCAGGGAATTTTTTCTATTCTCCTTTCGTGTCTTCCGCCGGCAAAAGAAGTATTAATAAAGGCATCCACCATCTCCAAGGCTTGGGGAAGGGCTATGTAGCGAGCGGGCAAACTCAAAATATTGGCATCGTTATGTTCGCGGGCCAAAACGGTTATTTCTTTGGTCCAACATAGGGCTGCCCTAACTTTTTGATGTTTGTTTGCGGTCATACACGCCCCATTTCCACTTCCGCAGATAATTATTCCTATTTCTGCCTTTCCCTCCTCTACCGCTTGCGCAACCGGGTGTACAAAATCGGCATAATCTACGCTCTCGGCACTATCCGTACCAAAATTAGATACCTCTATATCCTTCGCTTTTAACAAACCAACAATTGCAAGTTTGTACTCTGTGCCCGCATGATCGTTACCTATGGCTATTTTCATCCTAACTCATTTTGGATTATACAAAAGTACAAATCCCTTTTGTTTTTCAGCAAGTTACAGTTATGAACATTAAAAATATAAAGATTTTAATAATTACTTGAAAATAAATCCGTTATCAAATTGTCAAATTGTTAACAGACGAATGATAAATACTAACTTTTAAATTTTATTCCTATTAAAAAAAGATGCCTTACAAAACAAATGTGAATACCCCTAATTTTCTTTTGATAAAATATTGAAAAGTTATAACACTTCTTTAAGAACAAATAAACATTTATCCAAGTTTTACTTATCAATAATCCGATGTTGATAAGAGTTATCAATAAACGTTGATAAAACAATTAATCTCTTGATCCTTAATAAAAAATCATCCATATAGTAGCTGTATAAATTGTAAATAAATTTTAATTTCTGTTAAAAGCAATTAATTCACGCTTATTTTATCTCCGTTATCAACATCCTATAATAACCCCCATTTAAATTTAAGAATTATTAAAGAAAAAAGAAATAGTATATACTTTGTTTATAACCACAAACTCGATTAACTATTTTGAAATTTGATAGTGATTAGTCCTTTTTAGCCAGAACGAAGGATTTAAAATTTGTAAGGTATAAATACTCCGGGATTGTTCACGTGGTATAAGGTAGTGGAATGGATATAAAAATGTATCCGTTGGGTCTTATACGAAAGGGGAAATCCCAATTAAATTGCGGTGCAGCATACCGTTCCCAACCCTATGGGCTAACGGGTGGGAATAAAGCAGGAGAAGATATAAAAACGCTGGTTTCTACTTTATGGGAATAGAAGATAAAGTTTCAAATGAATCTCCTATGGATTATAATTTGTAATTTTCCGAAAATTAAATAGTTGAATGTCAAAGAAACAAAAAAGGACCAAGGGTCATAAAAAGAACAAAATAACCAAGGGAATTTTTACCGTCCTTGAAAAAAATACGGATAAAAGCTTTAATTATAAAGAAATTGTTGCCCAATTGGGCATTACGGATAGCATCGGACGAAATGAGGTCATAAAGAAGTTGGTTCAGTTAAAGGAGAAAAGAAGAATTATTGAGGAAAGCCCTGGAAGGTACAAAGCTTTGGTCTCCTCCAAAAGTTATCACAAGGGAAGCGTTGATATAACGGGAAGGGGAAATGCCTACATTGTGGTAGATGGTTTGGATGACGATGTTTTTGTCCCTTTTAATAAGTTGAACAAAGCCTTTCACAAGGATATTGTGGAGGTGTATATATATCCAAAAAGGAACGGGAGAAAGCTTGAAGGTGAGATTACCAAGGTGCTGGAACGTTTTAAATCTACTTTTGTAGGTATAGTGGATATGCAAAAGACCTTTGCTTTTGTAAGACCTTCCGATTTTAGAATGTATACCGATGTTTTTGTTCCAATGGACCATATTAAAAACGCTAAGGATGGGGACAAGGTTATTGTAGAACTGGTAAATTGGCCGGACAAGGCAGATTCTCCCTTTGGTAAGATAACCGAGGTACTGGGAAAGCCCGGGGAACACAATACGGAAATACACTCTATTTTAGCGGAATATGGATTACCCTACGAGTTTCCCTTAGAGGTAGAGAATTTTGCAAATACCCTGGATACCTCCATAAAGGCGCAAGAAATTGCCAATCGTAGGGACATGAGGCAAGTGCTTACCTTTACCATAGACCCAAAGGATGCCAAAGATTTTGACGATGCCCTGTCTTTTAGAATATTGGACAACGGCAACTACGAGATCGGAATACACATTGCGGATGTTTCACATTATCTTTTGCCGGACACCATTTTGGATGAAGAAGCCTACGATAGGGCCACCTCGGTTTATTTGGTGGATAGGGTAGTGCCGATGTTACCGGAAGTATTGTCTAATAACGCCTGTTCCTTGAGGCCAAATGAGGAAAAATATACTTTTTCGGCCATTTTTGAGATGGATGACAAGGCTCTTGTTAAAAATCACTGGTTTGGGCGGACGGTTATCAAATCGGACCAACGTTTTGCTTATGAAGAGGCACAGCATATAATTGAAACGGAACAAGGTGATATTCCAGATGAAATTTCCATTTTAGATAACCGTTACACGGTAAGCGATGATATTGTGGCAGCGACCTTGACCTTAGATCGCTTGGCAAAGATTTTGCGAAGTAAAAGAATGAGAGCGGGTGCTATTTCCTTCGATAAGGTAGAAGTACGGTTTAGTTTGAGCGATACTTTTGAACCAGAGGGGGTTTATTTTAAGGAGACCAAGGAGGCCAATAAACTTATAGAGGAGTTTATGCTATTGGCCAATAGAAAAGTCGCGGAGTTTATTGGAAAGCAAAGACCGGAGAAAACTTTTATTTATAGGGTGCACGATGAACCCAATGAGGATAAATTAATGGCGCTCAACGGAATAATATCCCGATTTGGACATAAGCTTAACCTTAAGGATAAAAAGTCTATTAGTGCGTCCCTAAATCAATTATTAGAGCATGTAAAAGGGAAAAAGGAACAGAATTTAGTGGATACTTTGGCTATAAGGAGTATGAGCAAAGCAATATATACCACTGACAATATTGGCCATTACGGATTGGCCTTTGATTATTATACCCATTTCACCTCTCCCATAAGACGTTATCCGGATGTTATGGTGCATAGATTGTTGCAGCACTATCTGGACGGGGGCGCTTCTCCTAAAGCCGAAACATACGAAGACAAATGTAAACACTCGTCCGAAATGGAAAGTTTGGCTGCCAATGCCGAAAGGGATTCTGTTAAATACATGCAGATAAAATTTATGGAAGACCATAAAAACGAAGAGTTTAAAGGGGTAATATCTGGGGTGACGGAATGGGGGATCTATGTTGAGATTATTGCAAACAAATGCGAAGGGATGGTAAGAATTAGGGATATAAGGGATGATTATTATATTTTTGACGAGAGCCAGTACGCCATTGTAGGGGAAAGGACAAAAAAAATATACCAGCTTGGGGACGAAGTTGTAGTTATGGTTAAAAATACGGATTTGATAAAAAGACATTTGGATTTTTCCCTTTTGGGAAAGGCGGAATAAGAAGCAGTCCAATGGAATTAGTTAATTTCAAAAAAAGTCTACCTATAATCCAAAAATGATGAAAAAGATTTTATTGTTGGCGGTCATATTATGTAGTTTTAAAGGAACTAGGGCCCAGAATGGCAACACGACCAAGGATTTAACCAAATTTTCGGAGGTAAAAGGCTATGACGGATTATCAATCAATCTTATTCGATCAGATAAGAACCAGGCCATTATAACCGGCGCCGATACCGATAAGGTGACGTTTGTAAATAATGATGGGGTCTTGAAAGTACGGATGACACTGAATAAGATGTTTAGTGGATATAGAACTTTTGTGGATCTCTATCATACCGAAGCCTTGGTAATTATCGATGTAAATGAAGATGCCCGCATTACCTGTGCAGAAGCTATAAAGCAAGATGTATTGGAACTTAGGGCTCAGGAGGGTGGGGAGATTGTCGTGGAGGCAAACGTTGACCAATTTCTCGTTAGATCGGTGTCAGGTGGCGTTATTACGGCGACGGGGTCCTCCAATCTTCAGGATGTTGCAATTACAACAGGTGGTATTTATGAGGGTAAGGATTTTAAGACAAAATTCAGTACCGTAAACGTTAGCGCGGGTTCCAGAGCCACCATTTTTGCCACAGATTATGTTAAGGCATCCGTTAAGGCGGGAGGAGAGGTCAACGTGTATGGAAACCCTCCAAAAATGGACGAGAAAACGGTGTTTGGAGGTAAGATAAACAAGATGTAATTTTAAGATTGGGTTATCGGGTTGTTGGGTTTAACGATCCTAAGGACCTTCCCTTAAGGGAACCATTAACGAATAACTTAAAAGGAATGTTACAAGATGTACAGGCAGCGATACCACTTGGCTTTTTGTTGAGCTTAATGGTCGGGCCTGTTTTTTTTGTTCTCCTGGAAACCAGTGCCATAAAAGGTTTTAGAGCTGCTTTATTTTTTGATCTTGGGGTAATATTTGCCGACATACTCTTTATTACCATTGCCTACTTTAGTAGTTTTCGATTATTGGAAAATTTGAGCAACGAACCAGGACTCTATGTATTTGGTGGAATGATCTTATTGGTATACGGGATTATTATTGTCGCTAAAAAAGAAGTAAAGGAGACCCAACCAGATTTTAAGGTTACTAAAGGGGATTATCCCGGCCTGTTTGTAAAAGGATTTCTTCTGAATTTTATCAACATCGGGGTATTGGTTTTCTGGCTGGGTATTATTATCGTAGTTGGACCTAGTTTGAATAATGATCCAGAACGAATTATCGTTTTTTTTGCGACCATGATATTGGCATATTTGGGTATAGATATTATTAAGATACTACTGGCAAAGAGGTTGAAACGAAAGTTGACCAATAAGCGTATCCATCTTATAAAGAAAGGTTTGGGGATCGTTCTAATGATATGTGGTTTGGTACTTATTGTAAAGGGATTTTTGCCCAAAGACCGTTTTGATTTTGAAAAGGGCATTGAGATGATCAATGACAACTAAGGTATGATCCAATAAAAAATTATTCCCTTTCAAGTATTTTTTAATTTGGAACAGTTTTATTTATGTCGGATTACAGGTCACGTGCCTTACATTGAGCTAGGCTAAAATTGTATAGGCACAACGCTTTGGTTTTGGTGGCTGTATTGTATTTAATCATTGTATACCCAGTGTCTTAGGGGAAAGAACCGTTGTCCATTCCCCTACAATAAGAAAACCCCTCCGTTTTCGGAAGGGATTTGTGAGGCATCGAACGGATTCGAACCGTTGTACAAGCTTTTGCAGAGCTGCGCCTAGCCACTCGGCCACGATGCCATTTTGAGGTGCAAATGTAGTATTTTTTTTAAGTATCCAAAACCTATTCTTGGGTTCTCTTGGATTTTAGGGTCACCGTGACCATTTCTACATCCCCACCAATGGGTGGATTGATCTTGGAGACCGATATTTTTGCTTTTTCCACGAGGGCCACTTCTTTAAAAACTCGATCCAGAATCCGTTTTGCGGCGTGCTCCAATAACTTGGACTTGATCGTCATTTCCTCCTTTACGATAAGGTTAAGGTGAACATAATCTACCGTATCCGATAAATGATCGGAAACGGAGGCCTTGTCCAATTCTGCGTCTACTTCTAAATCTACACGATAATCGCTGCCAATTGCGGTTTCCTCTCCTAAGCAACCATGGTAAGCGTATATTTTTATGTTTTTGATACTAATTTTTCCCACAGTGGTCAAATTTTTATCAAATTTAGGCCAAAAGCGATAAAAAAATGGATTTCATTAGTTAATAGTAGTTCAACATTTAGAAATTATTGATTTAAAAAGAACACCCTACCCCCCTAATTTCGACAAGCTGTGCACAGAGCACAGCTGGATCAATAACGGGTAATTATCGGCAATAAACTCTTAATCGACCCATTTTTAACAAATAGCGATTATGCAATACCCCATTAACCTAGTAAGTACACCTACAATTACTAAGACCCTGGAACAGGTCTACCCCAATGGTAATTACGTGGGTACCGTAGCTATAAGCCAGAATGTCGTTCAATATAATTTGCACGGAATAACCAAAATAGAAATTATTTTTCTTAAGCCCGACAAAAGGCGCCAAGTATAAAGGCCGTCCAATTTGGTCGTTCAAAAAACGGTAGTTGAGTCCGGCATAGTAGTAGTCGTCAAAGTCGTACCATCTAAATTTTAAATTGACATCTGCTTCTGATCTTCCGTCGCTTTCAAATATCTTATAAAGCAGGGATGGTTCAATTTCCAGACGGCTGTTTTTTGATTTTTTGTACCTGTATCCCGTATAGGCGTAGTAATTTCTTAAGTGATTGGGTTCAAAAGTGGGGTTGAACTTGGTTAGGTCCTTGTCCAGAAGGTTAGAGGCATTAATACCGGCGTAAAAATTGTTTATCCGGTACATTACCCCCACGTCAAAGTTGTGGTTGGCGGTAGACCTATCATCGGTTACGCTCGGGTCTATATCATTGAATTCATTAACATCTATTCTAAATTGGTTAAAGTTGTAAGAAATACCAAGATCCAAAAACTCATCCTTATAACGGTCCAAGGTCAAATGGTGGGCAAAAGACAACCTGGCTCCCATCTGCCTTGTGTACCCATTACTATCATTGTATAGAAAGACCCCGAGCCCGGATTTGTTTCCCACCCTGGCATCTGCGGCCAAGGAAGAAGTCCTGGGGGCATCCTTAATACCCACCCATTGGGCAAGTCCGTTAAGCCGTATTTTTATATGGTCACCGATTCCCGCATAGGTAGGCGACAGCACAAAAGGGTTGTCCGCCAGATACTGGGAAAGCTGGGGCGAGTTCAATTCCTGTCCTTTGGATGCCAGGGCACTCAAAAACAGTATAAGTAAGAGCAATTTATTGCGCATGGGGTCTTTAGGTTAAGTTCATTTATCGATATAGGGTAAAGTGGCCTACAAATTCCCGGTCATCGGCTTCTCCATTGAGTTTTATGATATACCAATAATCACCGGAAGGAAGGTCTTTGGTCCTGTATAGACCGTTCCACTTATCATGGATACCCATACGTGCCACCTCTCTACCATAACGGTCAAAAATTACAGTTAGTATCTGTGGATATGCTTCTGTATTCTTGGGTGCCCAGAAGTCATTTTTACCATCTCCATCAGGAGTAAAGAAATTGGGGATTTCGACGTCTATAAATTCCATCTCAATGTTCGCACTTACCACGCATCCATTTTCATCGGTCACGGTTACCGTATAGGTACCGTTCTTTTTGATAAAGAAAGTATTGTCCGACCCATTGTCTACCTCGTTAAATTGAAACTTATAATCTTTTTTGCCCCCTGTGGCTACCGCTGTAATTTCGTTGATATTATTCTGTTCCAACGCAAGGGCCAAGGGTTCAAAATCGCCAATATTAAAATTGATCGTATAGGTACAGCCGTTGGCGTGGGCAATGGTCAAATAGTGGGCGCCCGGTGCCATATTGGAGAAATCGGGATCCAGCTGCATAGCGTTTGGATCGGTAGAATCCAACGCGTATAGCACATCCGCCGCCACCGTTTGGTCTTCTAGTGTGACATTGATATGGTTGTCGGGTGTATCGCCGGTACATTCGTACACGGGTTCAACGGTGGCATTGAGGTTCACCCCTGGGGCAATATCTACTACAATATTGCTCTCGCAACCGTGGTCATCCTTTACAAATACTACATACGTACCTGCCGCAAGTCCGCTATAGGCCATTTGATCCAGCACGTAGTCCCCAGCGTTATTAGAGTTAAGGCTGGTGCGGTAAGGTGCAGTACCTCCAGTAATCGCAAGGCTGATGGTACCATCTTCACTTCCGGCACAAATTTCCGGGGTAACCGTTGGCACGATATCCAGAACCGTTGGTTCGGTTAAGGTGTATTCCAAAAGTTCAAAGCAACCATTCATGTCCTGCGCAATAATAGAATAGGTTCCCGGAGCCAGATCGGTAAACGTATTTACGGAGTCGAACTTGTTCAGGTTTGGCGAGATGGCATATTGATAGCCCCCGGAACCACCAGATAATTCTACGGTAATGGATCCGTCGTTCGCACCATTGCAGCTTATATCGGTAAAGTCGTCCGTAATAGATAGGGGCGTTGGTTCCGTAATTTGGATCACATTCGAAGAAAGGATACAATCTGCACTGGTTACCTGAACATAATAATCCCCGGCCACTAGATTCTCAAATTTTCCAGTTGCGTTAGGACCGGCCACCGAGTTGGATAAAGTAGCGTCGGAGAACAGTTCGTACCTATAGTTACCTAAACCACCATCGGCTTCTGAAATAATGGTCGCCGTACTCTCCCCGTTACAGTTAACAATGGCTGCGGTATCATCTATGTCAAGAGTCAAAGGCGCTATTGGGTCTTCCTTTATTTCGTTGGATAATATCGATTTACAGCCAAAGGAATCCCGGACATAATATCGGTACGACCCTGCAGGAACCACAAAGCTATGGGTATTTCCACCAGCCATCGGCACGTAGTTAATTCCATCCACGCTGTACTCATATGGTCCTGTTCCCCCGGAAGCGGTCAATAATAGCATGGCGTCCTGGGTACAGGAAAGGGCCCTGGTACGGACAAGATTACTGGTTACACCCGTTGGGTCTACGATGGTTACCTTGGCCGTCTCCACATCACAGTCCCATCCGTCCGAAACGGTAATACTATAAATCCCGGCGCCCAAATTATCGAAAATTGGACTGGTCTGGCCACCCGTGGTATAGTCGATTACCGCACCCGTTGGGTCGTAATAATTCAATTGATATTGATAGGACCCTTGTCCGCCAAGCGTATTAATGGCAGAAATGGTGGCGTTGGTATCGCCGTAACAGGCCAGCATGGTCGGGGTTGCGGAAATACCCGCTGTTATTGGATCGGGCCGATCCAATTGGGCGGTATCGGTGATAATACAGCCTTTGGAATCCCTAACATTCAAAGTATAATCCCCTGCGGAAAGCCCGACAAAAATATTGTTGGCATCAAAATCCTGAACGGTCGTGCTCGTTGTGTTGTTGATAAGTTGGTATTCATAACCGCCCCATCCGCCACTGGCTGTTGCGAATAGTTCCCCTGCATCGTTGGTACAGGTAACATTTGCCGCAAAATTCAATGTCCCTGTCAAGGGGGCCGTTGGCGATGCTATGGTAACGGAATTGGAATCCTCGGTGCAAGAGGGACTGTTGGTCTCGGTAACCCTAACAAAATAATTTCCTCCCGTTAGTCCGGTAATGGGGCGTGGATTTGCGCTGGTATCTGCACTCGTTGCGGGAATGATCAGGTTTCCAGAACCGTCGAACACTTCGTAATTATATGTTCCAGTGTAACCCGTCACATCAATTTCCAAGGCACCACTGGCATCACCATAACAGGTCACGGGGGTAGTTGCGGTTGCTTGGACCTTGATAAGGTCGTAGGGAGCGATAGTGTAGGTTGCCGTGTCCACGTAGCACCCCGTTGCCGTGTCCGTAACCCTAAAGGTATAATCACCAACAGCGGTCAGGTCAAACGTGGCTGTGTTGTACGTTGGTGTACCCGTCTGTGTCGCGTTGGTATTACCGATGGGCAACAGCTCATAAGTATAAACGTTGGCCGTATTACCATCGTCCGAAACCGTTAGGGTCACTTGTTCCGGTCCCGTACAGGATATAGCTACGTCGCGGGTAATGCCGGCCGTAAACTTGTTCAAGGGTTCTATGGTCACGTTGTCCGTGGTAGGGCAACTATTGCCGTCCCTAACATAGACGGTAATCGGTTGCTGCACCCCGGTATCAATGATTGTAAACGTATTGGAGGTTTGGAAATTTACATTGTCCAAACTGTAGAGGTAAGGTCCTGTTCCGGAAGGTATCCCTGGGGTCGTAGCCCCGTCCAAAATGGCAACGGTAATGGTTGCCGTACTGGGTACGTTGTTGGCGTTGCAATTGAAGGTGGTCGCCGTGGCATCTATCAATAGTTCCGTAGGTTGCTTAACCTCAACGGTCTGTCTGTCCGAACAACCCCTGCTGGAAACGGCCTCTATTTGGTAGGAGGTTGCCGACAATCCGGAAAAGGTCGGATTTGTTTGTGGGCCTGCCAACAAATTGGTACCCGTGGCATCGTAAAGATTATAGGTGTAAACGGGATTGTCGTTTACCCCGGCCGCCTTCGGCATCAGTTTTACCGTAATACTGCCATCGCTTAGCCCATAGCAGGAAACATCTACAACATCTGGACCGGTAAAGGTAACCGGTGTCGGAGCATCCAAGGATTGCGTGACCGTTTTTTCGCAGACGGGAGCAGAAGTATCCAGATCCCGTACTGTAAAGGAATACAATCCATCCTGGTTTAGACCGGTAAATATCCCGTCGGTATTGGTAAGGGTGGTGGTGCCATCCGGGAAGGTTGCCGTATATTCCAGATTGGCAGAGCCACCTTGGGCCGTTATGGTTATTTCCCCTCCGGGCACAGCGGTACAATCCATAGGTTTAACCACGGTGGCCGTAATATTGATTTCTTGGTACAAAATTTCGGCAGGTGTGGTGAAGGCACAAGACCATTGGTCGCTGATCTGGACCTCGTAAGTTCCGGCACCAAGTCCAGAAAAAATATCCGAAGTCTGTGGCGACCCATAAGGGACACCATCCTTAATGAGTTGATAGGTATAATTGCTTCCTTGTCCCCCTGTGGTTCCAAGCACTTGTATTTCACCCTGAAGGTTGGTGCAGTTTTCCTGGTTTATCTGTAAGGTGGCGGAAATAGGAGCCGGATCGGCCAAAAGGATATTGTCTTGGATCAATTCCTCACAACCATTGGCATCCCTTACCCAAGCCTGGTAGGTTCCTGGGGCAAGCGCGTCAAATCTTGGACCCGACACATAGTCCCCAACTCCCGTAGGAGCCGCGGTTCCCACATAATATGCGAAGCCTCCCCACCCGCCTTGGGCATCGGTAATTTCTATAACGCCATCGGAACCAACGCATGTAATCGGGGTCACTGCGGTGTTCGCCGTAACGGCTGCACTCGGACCGGAAATACTAAAATTCTTCTGGTTGGCACACAAGGGATTGCTGTCTTGGGTTATGGACACATAATAATCCCCTTGAGGCAGGTTCACAGCAGGGGTTGGTCCCAGACTTGGATGGTTCAACACTGCTGTCATCGGGGCGTTGGTCCCCTGTTCGAACACCTGATAGTCAAAGCCTGCCGTATAGACGGCATCGGTGATGGAAAATATGGCCGTCCCTGTCGCGCTGCCGTAGCATACGACATCGGCGGTAACATTTACGTTAATTTTAAACGTATTGGGATCCCTTAATCGTACCGTACGCTGCAAGATACATTGGGTGGTGGTATTGGTAACCGTGATCAAATAGTTTCCGATATCCAATCCGGTAAAGGTATAAGTGTCAATATTCCCAGAAAAGGTATCGGTGTAAACAACATCCGTGCCGGTAATATCGTATTTCAAATTCGTTGCTCCTAAACCTGGGTAAAGGGCAACATCGACCTTGACCTCCCCGTTAGTCCCAGGGTTACAGGTGGGGTCTGTGGGTGTGACGGTAACATCGGTCAGGGCAACATACGGAGCTACTACGGCGGTTGTAGTGGCAGAACAGCCCCTGTCGTCGTAAACGTTGATGGTAAAGTTGCCCCCTGCAGGGTTGGTTACCTTGTATTGGGTGTTGGTTCCGTTCTGAACCGTAGTTCCTAACGTGGTATTGATGAATTCGAATCGGGTATAATTTCCGGAACCACCGGTAATTGAGCTATCGTCAATGGTTATAACGGCACTGTTTGGGTTATTGCCAACACCGCACGCAAATTCTGCAACGGTCGGCGCAGGAACGGTAATGCTGCCGGGCTCTCCGATCGTGACATCTTCATCGGTAAAGCACAATCTGGAGGAGGTAACCCTAACCACGTAGTCTTTTGCGGTTAATCCGGTAAAGGTATTGCTCGTTTGAGGTCCCGCAATCGGCAGTGCCCCAACTGGGCTATCGTAAAGCGCATAGGTATACGGATAGTTTACCATAGACGGATCTAAGGTAACCGCAATACTGCCATCACTACCTCCATTGCAGGTTACGTCGGTTTTCGTCGTGGTAAATAGTACCGCGGGAGGAACGCTTAGCGTGATATTCGTGGAGGCATCACAGCCAGTGGCCAACTGATCATAGATAAAGGCCGTATAGCTCTTGGCATCGAGACCTGTAAATATGGGAGATATTTGGGGGCCGCCCGTAACGCTTACAGCTCCATCAAACAACTCGTACAAATAGCTACCCGAACCACCATAGGACTTAATGAGAATCTCTCCATCTTTACCCAAACAGGTGGGTAGTGCCCGTACTTCCACCGAAATCTTCGAGGGGGGATAAATATCAATATTAGGGATTGAGTTGCCGCAGTCATTGGCGTCTTTTAGCTCAACGGTATGGGTGCCAGAGCTTAAACCTGTAAAGTTATAGGTGTCACCGGCATTGTTCAGCGAAGCGGCCGATTGAAAAGCCCCCCCGTCCAAACTTAGTTGATAGGGACCGACACCCGCATTATCGAGCGTCACTTGGATCGTAAAATTGCCTTCGTCGGCTGCACATTGGTTGGTAACGATGGCAGAAATTAAAGGTTCTGGATCGGCTGCGATAATCACGTCCAATTGATCCAAACAACCGTTGACGTCCTTAACATAAACATCCCAGTCCGTATTAATGCCCGGATCCAATTCTGCATAGTTGCTACCGGTGTAATCACCTGCCGCAGGAACGGCCCCATCCTGTACAAAGGCATAGGTATAAGGCTTGGTTCCGCCAGAGGCGTTTACCGTTACCTGGGCATCGCTATTACAGTTGGCGTTGTTTTGATCCACCAAGGAAAGTATGACCGGGGTGGGTTCTAAAATTCTAAAAGGATAGGTGTTGGAGCAGAACGGACTTGTGGCTTCCTCAAAATAAAGGATATAATCCCCTGGTTCCAAATCGGTTATAGTTGTTACTGGCGACGGGCCACCGGCAGCCCCAGTAATCGTTCCGGAATAAGTGCCGGAACCTGTGGCCGGTATATTGGATAACGCCTCTAAAACACTATAGTTGAGATCGGTAACAGTGGCATCATAACCCTCTATTTGGAAGGATATGGAGCCATTGGTGTCTACCGAACAAGTTACGTCGGTTACCGTGGGTGTGGCAACCACATCAATACTGGACAAATTTGGAATATCTGCATCTACATAGCTAGAACAACCGGTATCCGTATCAATTACCTGAAAGACGTAGCTTTGACCGGCATTTAATCCTGTAAAAGTGGCTATTTCTTCTGTAGGGGTAGCACCAGGGACAATTGTATTGGGGGGTGTTCCCGTACCATATATGGAAAAGATATAGTTTCCAGATCCGCTATCCGCGGATACGTTTACGGTACCGCCCGTAGCACAGTCCACTATGACGTTGGAGTTAAGGGTTAAATACGGATTGGAAAGTACCCTTACAGGATTCTCATAATATTCACAGCCATTGGCGTCGATGACGCGTACATAATAATCGCCAAAGCCCAATCCATCGAAGGTTACAGAGGTGTTCGACGTATTTGTTATTGGATTCGGGCCTGTTGTGGCCACAATATTATTCTGATTGTCATATAATGTGTATGTAAAATTGGGTACCCCGCCACTTGTTATGGTAATGTCTATTTTTCCTGGGATATCCCCTACCCCGGCTCCGCCACATGAAACGTCGGTAGGCACTACGTTGGCGTCAAAAAGCACCGGATCGGTTAGGGTAACCGTGTCGGTATAGGTACAGCTTTTACTGTCCCGAACGGTATAGCTATAGGTTCCCGCGGCCAAATTGGTATAAACCGTTTTCGAGGAATACCCCAAACCGTTAAAATTAATTTGATAGGGAGACGATCCAAAATTGGGGTCTATGTTTATTTCAACAATTCCATTGGACTCCCCGTTACAGGTTGGGTCGGTTGCGGTTGCCGTTGCCACCGGGGCCACTGCTGCTGTTACGTTTACCGTATTGGATTCCCCAACACACCCCCTACTGTCGGTCACTCTAAATCGGTAGGTTCCGGTTACCGAAGTGCTGTAAGGGAAGGCTCCTCCAAAAGCGGAATAACCGGCTCCGTTAACGTCCATTTCATAAGTAAAGGGGGAATACCCTCCATTTACGGTCAGATCCAATACAGCGTCGGGTGAAGCCGAACAATCAATGTCCTTGGTCAACACCACATGGGCGGTCAGTTCTGGTTCAATGGTGAAGACAATATCATCGGTACAGCCATTACTGTCCATAACCGTAAAGGTATAGGTGTCGGGGGTTAGATCCGAAAAAGTATTGCTTGTCTGTGTCGGCCCTCCGTTGATACTGTAGAAATAGGGCGCCAGACCACTGCTTGCCCCTACTACTATCGTTGCAAGACTTCCAGAGGAGTAGCACAGGCTGGAAGAAGGGTCGATACTGGCCACTGGAATTGCTGGTTCAACTATGTCAAACGTGTCGGTGGTAGCACATCCGTTAGAATCGGATACGGTAATGGTATAGGTTCCAGGTTGGCTCAGGCCGTTAAATACGGTACCCGATTGTGGACCTAGTATGGTATTATCAGGTTGTTCTAATTCGTAGAGGTAACCTCCCGTTCCTCCCGTGGCGCTAACTGTAACGGATCCGTCTGCGACACAGGTTTTGGGCGTAAGTACGTGGGATACGGTTAAAATTGCAGGCTCGGCAATATTTTGGTTAAGGGCTAGGGTACAACCGGCTATGGGGTCATCCACGTCCCTTACGGTGATAATGTAGTTTCCGGCGGTTAGCGCATTGATAGTTACCGGGGACGAAGTACTAGTGCCAAGCGTGGTGGCAAAATTGTCCAGGCTGTATTCAAATCCGCCCGCGCCGAAGTTATGAACCTCAATGGTAATGCTTCCGTTGGAACTGCCGTTGCAACTTACGTCGACACTCGTAGCAACAGTGGCGCCAAACCCGTGTCCCGAATCGATACTTGCTGCAATGGTTGTGTTACAAGTGGTGCCCAAGGCAGCGTTTCCTGCTCCGTAGTTTACACGTGCTACATAGTTTCCAACGGGTACGTTTGCAAACACATTGTTTCCCCCTTGTGAGGCGTAATCAAATCCTGCAATTGGTGTTCCACCAATATCTTCTAGCTGATATTCATAGGTCCCACCTGGAACAGTGGTGACCGTCAGATTTCCAGATCCATCACAGTTGTACGTAGTAGACGTGTTTAAGGCAGGCGCTACAGGTAATGGCGCAATGGTAACGCTTGTGTTAAAAGAACAAGTTTGCGCATTAAAATCCCGGACTTTTACAACGTAGGTCCCATCTGTAAAGGTGGGAGTAAAGGTATACGTTGTGGCCGTAGTTCCCCCGGATGGCAGCCAACCCGTTTGTCCATCTATGCTGTATTGATAGCTTCCCGAACCTCCCACAACATTATTTACTGTAATTTGGGACTCTGCGGCACAAGTATAGTCCGTTGCGGAAGCGGTTGCACTAATTACGGCCGGCTCCGTGATAGTTATGGTCGTGGTCGCAGGGCAGTTGTTTTTGTCCCGAACCACTGCATTGTATGTCCCAGCGGTTAGGTTTTTAAAGATTCCGGAGGCAAAGTAATTTGTGCCCCCATCTATACTATACGTGTAATTTCCGGCACCTCCTGAAGCACCAAGGGTGATGGAACCATCATTATTTCCATTGCAACTAACGTCTAGATGGGATTCCGAAATAGCGACGGCCGGGTCTTGTGATATTGTTATATTATATAGTGCCTCGCAATATCCCGTATTTCCATTGTTGTCCCTTACATAGATGTCGTAGTCTCCGGTTCCTGTTACGGATACAGGATTTGTGGTGCTGAAAACAGCCGGTGTTCCGCCATCTGTCACAATGGCGTAGACGTAGTTTCCATCCCCTCCCGCCGCGGTGATAGTAACGTCGGTAGTGGTAGCGCACGTGGTAATATTGGAGGCCGAAGCGGAAACCGTTAATTCGGGATCAATGGTAATGGTATTTGTTCCGGTACAGTTTTTTCCATCCCGTACCGCAATGGTATAGGTGCCAGCAGCCAACCCTGGGAATACATTGTTTGTCGTATAGGTTCCTCCGTTTAGGCTGTATTCGAAGTTTCCGTCCCCACCCGAGGTCACGTTGGCCGTTAGTTCAAGACCGTTGGCAGCAACATAACAGGTACTATTTGCAGTAATGGCGAGTACGGGTGCTACGGCGGCGTTGAGGTCAAAGGAATCGGCAACCTCACAGCCATTGGCATCGGTTACAGAAACCGAATAGGTTCCCAATTGGCCTAAAGACCCGAACGATCCGGTCCCGTTTGTAAAAGTCGTGGTACCATCTGGATATACAATGGTATACGAATAGCCGCCCCAGCCGTTGTTGGCGGTCAAAATGACGGAACCATCGTCGGTGCAGGTGGGCTGGTTTTCGTTGACGTTAAGGGCAAGCGCCGCTGTTGGCGCGGCTATGGTTACGTCTGCCGTTGCGGTACATTGGGTGGTGTTGTCGGTTACGGTAATGGTGTAGGTGCCATCGTCCAAATTGTTTAAGGAAATGTTGCCGTTGGTTTGGGCGGTACCGGAGAAATTGGACGGACCGGTAATGGAGTAGTCAAAGGAAGTGCCGAAGCCAGACACTACAAATTCCGCCCTTCCATCGGTATCGTCAATACAGGTAATGTTGCGTATAAACTTTCCATTTACGGAAATTGGGGTAATCGGGGAAATGGTATAACTTTCGGTATATTCACATCCTTTGGCATCGGTTACCTTGAAGGTATAGGTACCCGGAGCGAGGTCGTCAAAACTGGCGTTGTCACCGGAGGTGGAAGTGGCGGCAACGGCAGCGGGCGCAATTATTTCAAAGCTAAATGGGGCATTGCCGTTTACCACCGTAGTTGTTAGGTCCGAGGTAATTGAGGGACAGGTAGGCGCGGTGGAACTAAAAGTAAGATCGCTTGGTGGATTTAAAGGGTCTAGGGCAATGGGATCTGTCACAAAAGTACAAGAGTTGGCATCCCGAACGGTTATGGTGTAGTTGCCAGCGGTAAGGTTGGAAAAGGTATCGGTTCCCACAAAATTCACTCCATCTATACTGTATTGGTAGGGAGCGGAACCCCCGATAACATTCTGTGCTTTTACAATCCCTAGCTGTGTACAGGTATACTCCTGGACCAATACCGCTTCGGCGCTAAGAGCGCTCGTTGGTGCCGAAATGGTCTGTTGTTCAATGTAGTCACAGGATGCACTGCCCTTTTTTTGATTTACAACGATGGTGTAATCGCCAGCGGTCAAACCAGGAAAATTTCCAGAGGTATTGGTGGCCAAGGCATTGCCATAATTATAATTGGTATCGTCGAATGTTGCTGTTTCGTACAGATAATAGGTCAATTTATACCCATGGTTATCGGCTAAATTGAATATAATGCTACCAGTTGCCGTGCCGTAGCAAAGTACATCGGTTACCGTGGTAGGGTCAAAATCGGCGGCTGGGACTAACTGAATATTGACCCTATTAGAGAACGCGTAGCAGTTATTTCGATCAACGACAATGAAGGTGTAATCCCCTGGATCCCAAACGTCAAAAATAACACTGGGCTGAAATGCGGAAGGCGGCATATCACCTACGGAGGCATAAAGATCTCCCCCGTTGCCCGCTGTGTCCGTATAGGACCATATGGCGTAGGTATAGGGCGGCTTCCCGCCCGAGGAATTCATCAGGATATTTCCTTCTTTACAGGTTATGTTCTGGGACACTCTCGCATCGAGCGACAGGCCTTGTATATTGTCTACCTTAACTTTTTGGGTGTCAATACACCCGTCATCTGTTTTGGTAACGACGATATAGTTGTCGGGATTTAAATTTTGAAAGGTAAAATTATTGTCGGGCTGGGCGGTCTCATCATCCACCAACGAACCTTGTCCGCCGTTGGAACCGTCGTCCAACCAGAGTTCATAGGTATAATTGGGCTCCACATTGAGGGCTTGAATGTTGATATTACCCAAATTCTTGCAATTTGCTGGGGAGGAGGTGATGTTTACTTGGAAATCCCTGTCCCGGATCCCTATATCCGGCGTACTGAATATACAGGACCCATCAATGGGCACTCCAGAGCTGTCCAATTGCACCACATCTACCCGATAAGCCCCTTTGTTTGCAATTTCAAAGCTCGGGCCGTTTTGTGCGCTGAATGGGACTACAACCGTATTGTTGGCCACGTCGTACAATTGGTACCCATAACCATTTCCTAAATTGGTGATCGTAATATTGCCCGGGGTATTACAGATAATATCGCTTATCCGGTACTGAATATCCAAGTTGTTCTGGAACACATTGAAATAGAATCGGCTAGAACAGCCGTTCTGATAGTTTAAGACCAGGCGAAATTGGCCTGCCGTTCCAACGTTGTAAGCATTGCCTGTCGCAACTTGGTTCCAAGTACAGGTTCCATTTTTGTTGCCACAATCGTCACCAGCGGGAGTACAACTGTCTTCGTCCAGTTGTTCCCAGACGATGCTCAAGGCGTCTGGAATATTTACCTGGAGTTGTTCGGAAGTATTAGACCCGCAAAGAAATATTTTTGGGAGCAAGTCCCCGTCCACGGAGCAGCTCACAATTTCCCCCTGAATATCATTGTTGGGATCCGCATCGGAGTTAACCGTATTGAGGTAGTCGATGATGGGATTGGTCTGGGTTGCACCGAACCGCTCTACCGTAATGACTTCCTTGAAGCCTTTACAAGGATCGGCTACAATCTTGTCTACAATGTAGGTGCCAATATCGTTTACCGATATGGTACTGGGATCGTTGTCTGGATCGCCGTCGCTGATCTGGGTGTCACCGGCATCTACCACGGAGTTGTTGTTGTTATCCTTGTACCACACATAGGAATCAAAGCCGTTACCTGCATCTAGTAACACATTGTCTCCACAGATCTGTACGGTTCGTTTAAAACCACAATCGGCGAGATCGTCAAGTAAAAAGTTGGTGGCTCCCGGAACTTTGAATCCACAATTATTAAAATCGTAAATGCTGGGATCCTCGGTTATTTCATTGTCGTTTAAAAGACCCCTATAGGTAGAATAGGCAAGATTTATAATTTTATCGGAACAGGCATCCACAAAATCGAAGCAATTCTCGGCTACCTTTACCCGCATTCGAATGGAATAGGTGGGGTCGTCCTTGTTTACAAGATCATCCGGTATGCTAAACACTACGGTCCTTGTGGCGGGATCATAGGTGTAGGTTACCCCGGGCGGGAAAATAAAGTTGTTTTCATCGAGGGTCACGTTTATGGGCAGGATATCCTTGATCGTATAGTTTACAGCGTCATCGTTGCCGGTATTCTTGAAGCTTAGCACGTAATTCAACGTTTGGCCGAGGTTTACGCCCATCCCCGTTATGTCGTTGCCGGCAATGTCCTCTACCCTTTTTTCGAGAACTATATCCGGTTCTATGATTTCCACGTCGAAAGAGGTAAAGAAAATATCGTATTTATCCCGTGTCGAACTGGCCCTTAGCGTGGCCCCGGTCTCATCGTTTGGGATAATTTTGTTGAGTGAGTTATTGATGGTAAACATATCTACATCCCATCCTAGAGTGTTAATACTGTTGGGGTTACGGGACATAATAATGCTGTCTTCAATGGTAATGTTCGCGTTGAAGAAGTTGTTCGTGGGGTTCACGGTATTGCCCAAAGGTGTAAAAATGGAATTGCTGTTGGCTTTTATTGAGAGGCCATCGCCAGTTATCCTATTATCTCCTTCCAAGGTGGCAACACCTATTTTTGCCAATACGGGGAAAGGATTTGGGAGGGTGGAAAAACCGTTTATGGGTATATCCAGGGTTTCCTTGGATTTTATACCGGCATATCCGTCGAAGGTGGTGATATATTTACCTGGAAGATCGGGGTTTTCGTAGACGACGACCATGGTCCAACCACCGGAGATACCACCGGAAAGTCCACTCCCATTGCTCGCCCTTACGTTGGCTACAAAATAGTCCCCATCGGGGTTGGGAAGACCGGTAACAATAGATGTTACATCCTTATAACAGGCATAGGGGCCGTAATAGCCAAAATCAGCGTCGTTAACGCCATCGAACAAGATTTCGTCCGCGGTGAGGTCTACGTAGTTTCCGCCGGGGATTTTGAACTTGACTTGATTAAAATCGTTATTTCTGCCACTGCTACTGTCGTTGCCATCATTGTATTTGTAAACGGCCGACCAGTAAAGGCCGGCGTAGCGAATTTTGGAACAATTGGGCTCTGGAACGCTCAGGGTGGCACTACTAGAACTAAAGGTGCTAGCGTCGTTGTCAACATCAATGTATTGCATATTGAGGTTGTCATTGTTTACAGAGGAATTGCCGGTGGTATTGTAAGGATCGTTGGGTGACGTTGGGGGTACCCAAACATTCCTCCAATAGCCTCTCCACCGAGAGGTTCTGACCCATTCCCTTGTCCAGTAGCCATCTTGCTGTCTGTTGACAATATTGTTGGCTATAAAAGTGATATCTCCCCTTAAATTGTTCTTATAGCGGGGTTCAAAATCATTTTTAACTTGCGAATAGGCACTTATAGATCCTAAAAATAGAATCCAAACGAAAATTCGGTTCCTGATTTGGGGGCGGTTCATTAAGATATCAAGTTTGGCGTAACCCGCATGATCCACATTTGTTGGTCATACGAATCGTTTAGTTTGGAGTAGTAGGAAATTAGGGCATTGGTCCAAGTACTGTGTCTCTTTAAATAAACATACCGATAGTTATTTTTAGGGTTTATAAAATAACTTGCATTGAGTCCTTGGGCGTTCAATAGTTTTACAAAGCGGTTGGCATTGTTGGGGTTGGCAAATACGTTGGCAATGATATAATAACCGGTACCCGTGCCGTGGATTTTGTTTTGTGTTGCTGTTGGGGTCGTTGAAACCACTCGGTCCTTTACCACGATATTTTTACGAAGGACATTTTTCGCATATTTGGAAGAATCGTCTTTTTTATTGTCTGAATTAGCTGCATAGCCCTTGTCGGTGCTGGTCGTATTTTGGACCTTCATGATCCACATATCGTCCGTGTAGGTTCCGTTAAAATGCGATTTGTAGTCAACGATAGCTTGTTGCCAAGAGTCATACCTATTGAGATAAACATATTTTAAGCCGTTCCTACTGTTTAAAAAGTACTCGGCATCGATCCCCTTACCATGTAAATCGTTGATAAATTTATTGAGGTATAATTCTCCTTTATAAACGTTGGCGACCAGATAGTATCCCTCTGCCACGCCTGGCAAGTCTTGAAATGTTCTATTCTTAATGTGATTCTTTTTTGCCGCAATTGCAAAATCATCGGTTGGGATATTGTCCTTTGCGCTGGTAGAACGGGTCCGTACATCGGCATGCTTGGTAGTCACCACATCTTTGGGTTGGAAACCAATGTTGGTACCGTTCGGTTTTATATCCTTGGGATCGATCTTGTTTTCGACGATTGCGGACCCGTAAGTATCCAATTCGATTTCGCTTTTGTCATTGTTGACAAAATACATTTGTCGGGCTTTTTCTTCCAGGTCGGGTCTATTGCCGTTGGTTTCGTTGCGAACCATTCTCATCACTAGATCAAACCGGCGTTCAAGATCCTTTTGTCTGTTGGCCTCAAGGGAATCTTGTCGGAACATAAGTTCGGCGAGGATTTCGTCATTTTCAGCCAATCTGCGTTTCAGTTCCGCTATCTCCTCATCTTTGGAAGTAAAGACTTCATCTTTGTTTATCTCTTCCTTGTTTTCGGCGACCTGTTCTTCTTGGTTTTCGAGCATCACCCGGTCCTCAGTTAAGGTAGGGGTAAAGGAGTAGGCAAAGGAAATTTCGTGGGTAATTCCAAAATCACTAAAACTGTTAGAAACTCCATTTTCCATGGTATAACCTATAGAAATCCGTTTTCCAAGGTTAAATCCCACCCCGGCAGAAACTCCGTAGTAGCTATCGTACCCACCTTGGACCCATCCCAATTTTGGTAGGTCCAGGATTAAGCTGCCGCCTAGGACAATATCGTCCTGTCCCGGTTTGCGTACCGTTGCCAAGGGCATTAGTCTTCCCTTTTCAAATATACCGCTCGTATTTTTTAGTTCATAGGTATATTGCAGTTGCCCGGAAAAGGTCTTTTCGTTGAAGTTGGTTATGGACTTGCTGTATTTTAGGTTGTAGTCAAAAAGATTTTGCGCGAATAGTCCAAAGTCGAATTGTCCATACGAAATATTAATTCCGGGTTGAAAGGACAATAGGGAGCTGTCCTGAAAGCCGTTGAGAAAGGGATCGTCCTCTACCGTGTTTGCCCTGTTTTTGTCAAAGCCGCTATTGTAATAGGACAAGTTGGCGCCAAATGTAAAGTTGCTCTTATCGCTCAATTTAATTCCATAAGCATAGTTGGCCAACACTCCATAATTGCTGATGGTTCCAGTTCGTTGGGTATATAGGCTAAGACCAAGACCGCTGCGATCCCCAATCCTTCCACTATAGCTCAGAAAGTAGGTTTGATTGTTGTCATCAAAAGCTACCGATTGGTTTCTGTGAAATAGATTGATATACGATTTGTCTTCCCGTACCGTAGAATAAGTTGGGTTAATTAAGAACCTATCAAACTTTAGTAAGTTTTGGGAGGGCACATCGTAAGTGACAAAGGGACTCTCCTCTTGACCGGAGACTTTAGTCAAGGCCATGATGCAAACCAATAGGTATAATACTCTTTTCATGGTGGTTTTGGATTATCTTATAATGGTTATGGTTCCCTGTTTCAAGACTTCCTTGGCATTCTTAATTTTGTAGAAGTAAACCATATTCTGTTTGTTAAACGCTGTTGAGGACGAAGGCCAGTTGTTTTGATAGTTCATTACATTGAGTACTTCGACCCCGTTAGGATCGTATATAATTATATTGATTTCCGGATTTTTGGAATAGCTGTTGGGAAGCACCCAAAGATCGTTAATGCCGTCTCCGTTTACTGAAATTACATTGGGTACCTTAAAGGTGTCCTTGTAAGTCACGGTCAATGTTTTTTGAATGTCGCATCCTCCAATTGTAGCGATTAGCATGTAGGTTCCTTCATTTGAAAAAGTAACCGTGGGCGAATTTCCCAAAACTTGGCTGTTGGAGTCATACCATATATAGGAATCCGCTCCGCTTGCGGTAACGGTTTTAGACCCTCCCTCTGCAAAAACGATGTCCTCAGGGCTATCCAAGGTCACGATGGATTCGTCCAAGGGAGTAATATGTACCTCATTAGATTTTAGGGGACATCCGTTTTTTGAAACTACCAATTGGTATGTCCCTTGTGAATTTACCGTTAGCTCGGTGTCCGTAGAGTTATAGCTCGTGCCGTCCTTTAGCCATTCAAAAGTTTCGCCGGAAAGATCGGTTGTTGTAGATAGGGTGATGGCGTCCGTTGGGTTGCAATACACCGTACTACTGGCAGATAGGGTGATGCTCTCATTGACACGCAACTGTACCGGTAGGGCGTTGGAGGTTGCGGCATACGAATTCAAAGTTCCTTCAACCGTATAGTTGCCGTTTCCGTTAGCGTCATTGATCACCAAAGTGCTTGTGGTTTCACCGGTAATATTAATTCCGTCCTTTTTCCATTGATAGCTAAAATTGCTCAAGAGATCACTAGTGACATCGGTTTTGGTATTGTCCGCCGCAACTGCTGTAATGGCTGTGACGGCCAGTGTAATATCCGTGCTTTCACAGGAAATGTACTCAGTAGTATAATCTGTAGTTATTTCAAACGATGCAGGTGCGACTACGGTAGTGGTTTCGGATTGTATTATTGTGGCGGAGCAAGCCCCACCCGTTTGGGATACTTCTGCGTAATACGATCCAGGCTGGGTAACATCCAAGGTATTGGAGGTGGCGCCCGAAATTGCCGTCCCATCCTTATACCACTGGTGTACCGGGGAGGTCGCCGTGGTAGAAACGCTCAAGGTCTTCGTTTGGCTGGGTAGTATTACTACGTTTGGTTGGTTATCAAGTGTAACTGTAAAGTTTCCCGCATTGCTGATAGTTACCGCAGCGGAACGTTCCAAGCAAGCACCAGGGCCGTAGATTTCCACGGAATAGTCCCCTTCAAACCCGGCCGTTGAGGCGTTTACCATAAGCGTGGCGTCATCAACCGTTGGGGAAGTTATGGCCACATCGTCCTTGTACCAGGTATAGGTAAGGCCCTGCCCAGTAATATTGGCTTCCAAAGAAACGGTTTCCCCATTGCAAAGTGCGGTTTTGGCGGGGGGGTTAATGGCGATTCCCAAACTGGTTCCAGCGTTTATAGCTATAGAATTGGACAATGTATTTGCGGATGAGGAGCAGATAGAACCGTAGTCCATTTCTACCGCGTAGTTGCCGGTTTGGGATACGGTAACAGAGGGCCCGTTATCTGGGAGACGGGTTCCACTCCTATACCAAATATACTTATATGTATTTTCATTTGGAACGTTATGTACGGCAAGCGTGACGCTATTGCCATTACAGATTTCAATAGCACCTCCTGGAGGAATGACACCATCGCCGTTCTGACTGATGAGGATCGCCGATTTAAAGTCTATGTAGTACATTGGGAAGGCATCGGAGGCCGGGCTGGTTTTAGCAGGATTAGTGCTTCGCACCCTAAATTTATAGTTCTCGCCCCTGGTGTCAACGGGCAAAGCAAACTGAAAGTCAAAATTAAAAACGGTATTTTTATTGCTTTCGGAAGCCAGCTCCACTGGGCTGCCAAAACTTCCATTTGCGTCCGATAATTCTAAAATAAACTTATTGTCACTAGCGACAAGCGGAGTGTTCCAGGTAAAGTTGATAAAGTATTCGTTAAAGTCCTGTGATGCACAGGCCGCATTCCAAGCCGAGTTACCGGGTAAATTTGGGTTGTCGGCCGGGGTTGGCTTATTTAGGGTCTGAGCTGTGGATATTGACCAGCCTAGCAAAAAGCAAAGAATGCCTAAGTAGCGTTGCTTGATATTTTTTGTTGGTCGCATAGCTTTTGTTTGTATTGGGCTGCTTTTTATTCGTGATACAACAACTTTTTTGGACAAATGGTTTCAAGTTCCTATAGCTTTCGTTGGGGAAAATTGTAGATAAATCTTTGCTAAACTTTATGCCCAGAATATATTGAACAACAAAAATCACATTAATTTTTCCGTTTTTACACTTATTGTTGTGGCCCCATTTAAAAATGTTGTGAAACCTGTTTATTCTATGGTGAAGCCATTTTGTGAGCTTCCGTTACTGCATTTTTCCTACATTTGTGGATCAAAATCTATTTCATGGAGGAAAGTGACAGATCGCTCAATTTTATAGAGCATATTATCGAAGAGGATTTAGAAAATGGATTTCCTAAGGCCGATCTTCGTTTTCGATTTCCACCAGAGCCCAACGGATATCTTCATATAGGCCATGCTAGCTCTATTTGCTTGAATTTTGGGCTAGGGCTTCGGTATGGGGCACCTGTCAACCTACGGTTCGACGATACCAATCCGGTTAAGGAAGAAAAGGAGTTTGTTGGGGCCATAAGAAAGGATATTGAATGGTTGGGATATAATTGGGATACCGAAAGGTATGCTTCGGATTATTTCCAACAGCTGTACGACTGGGCCATTGACCTAATAAAGGCTGGGAAGGCCTATGTAGACAGTCAAAGCGCAAGGGATATGGCTGCACAAAAGGGAACCCCAACGGAACCTGGATCCCATAGTCCGTATCGGGATAGGACCACAGAAGAAAATTTGCTGCTGTTTGAAGGCATGAAACGCGGGGATTACCCGGAGGGAAGTCATGTGTTGAGGGCTAAGATAAATATGGCGTCGACCAATATGTTGATGAGAGATCCCATAATGTATCGGATCCTTCACAAGGCACATCATCGCACGGGTACCGATTGGTGCATCTACCCCATGTATGATTGGACCCACGGGGAAAGCGATTACTTGGAGCAGGTATCGCATTCCTTATGTACGTTGGAATTTGCGATGCACAGGGAATTGTACGATTGGTTTTTGGATCAGGTTTACCAAAAGGGGAAGGTACGTCCCAAGCAGCGGGAGTTTGCCCGGAGGAACTTAAGCCACACCGTAGTTAGCAAACGCAAATTGATGCAATTGGTGGAACGGGGAATTGTTTCGGGGTGGGATGATCCACGTATGCCTACGATCTCTGGATTGCGCCGTGGAGGATATACCCCGGAATCTATTCGGAATTTTGCCGATACCATAGGGATTGCCAAGCGTGATAATGTAGTCGATGTTTCCCTGTTGGAATTTGGAATCCGGGAACATTTGAACAGAATAGCGCCCCGCGTCATGGCCGTCCTGAATCCCTTGAAATTGGTGATTACAAATTATCTGGAGGGTGAAGTGGAATGGCTGGAGGCCGAGAATAACCCTGAAGACGAATCTGCAGGATACCGAAAGGTACCTTTTTCGAGGGAACTGTTTATTGAAAAGGAAGACTTTAAGGAACAGGCGAATAGAAAATTTTTTCGATTAAAGTTGGGAGGGGAGGTGCGTTTAAAGAACGGGTACATAATTAAGGCCCAAAGCTGTACCAAGAATGACAAGGACCAGATTATTGAAGTACAGTGCACCTATGATCCAAAAAGTAAGAGCGGTAGCGGCACCGAAGAGAGTATGCGCAAAGTTAAGGGAACGCTTCATTGGGTTTCCGCGACCCACGCCATTAGCTCTGAGGTACGATTATACGACCGATTATTTACAGACCCCACTCCGGACGCACATAGAGATAAGGATTTTATGGATTTTGTCAATCCCGACTCATTGGAAGTCATAACCGGTTTTATGGAACCCAGTTTGGCCGATGCCAAAATGGGGGATCGTTTTCAATTTCAGCGGTTGGGGTATTTTAATGTTGATTTGGATAGTAGGCCTGGAAAACTAGTATTTAACAGGACCGTGGGCCTTAGGGATACCTGGGCCAAGATTGAGGCAAAAAAGTGAAATAGGGCAGACGAACCTGCACGGACAAAACAATTGGTATTTTCTATTAGCTGCCGCCGGCCATAAGCCCGCTGAACCCCTGTTTTTTATTTGGGATATAGCATAGCCCACTAAGATTGCGTTCTCTCGTAGGTGGGGTTTTAAAGTGGTTTTCTGGATTTTTTTGCCTGTTGGAGTCAAATTTATATCCTTTTGGAATAATTTTTTTCTTTTTCTTTGTGGGTGTTAACATTTAACCCATTGTTAACAGGAGTTCTTGCTAATATATTGTAAGTTGTAGTTATCTATAAACACTAAAAATTAAAAATTATGTCAAACGATGGTGGAAATGTTTTTTTAGCCCTTCTTACCGGAGCGGCTATAGGGGCGGGTCTAGGAATTCTTTATGCTCCGGATGAAGGTGCCAAGACCAGAAAGAAAATAAAGGAGAAGGCGCTGGAAACCAAACACGATTTGAGCGAACGTATATCCCATGCTACGGAGGAACTGACCCGTACTGCGGATGCAAAAAAGGTGGAGTTCGAGCAAAAATTGGAGAATACCCTGTCCGATATGAGCTATAAGGCCGACGATATTATTGCAACCTTGGAACGAAAGTTGGAGGAATTGAGGAAGAAGAACGCTCAATTTCAGAAATAGCACCCTATGATTTTTGACGAATTAAAGGAAAACTTGTCCCAGATTGATGAGGGGTTCCATTCCTATGTCGATAGCTCAAGGGAATACTACAGGCTAAGTGCGTTTAAATTTTTGATGAAGACCGTGTCGGCCCTAGCAAAGTGGGTATGCGTAGGATTCATCGCCTTATTGGCCTTGCTTTTATTATCCTTGGCTGCTTCCTATGGGATAGGACAGGCGTTGAACAATACTTTCTACGGGTTTTTGTGCGTAGGATTGTTTTATATACTGGTCGGAATAATCTTTTATCTGCTCAAAAATAGAATCGATCGTCCGTTATTAAGGAAGTTTTCGGAATATTATTTTGATGAGCTATGAGACAAAGACAGTTTACATCTTTTGATGAAATAGACGAACGTTTGAAAATCCTTAAGTTGCAAAGGGAAATTGATCAGGAAAGTATAAAGCTAAATTGGAATCGTACTAAATCGGGTCTAAATCCTGCCAACATTTTGGGGAATATTGGCGGATTGTTGCCGAAATTGATTATTTCGTTCATGGCCGGAAAGTTAATGAAGAGGTTGCGGTCTTAATTTCCAAACTTATGGATTGCCGAGATTAGAATCCCGAATTTATTTTTCGGGATTCTTTTTATTTTTATTTTGTTCCTTCATGGCCTCCCCTATCTGATTGCTGGCTGTAAATGAAGCCACCATATTGTTTAACATATCACTACCTGCCTGGGGGGAGTTTGGCAATAGAATGAGGTTGGTATTTGTCGCTTCCCCAATGGATTGAAGGGTGTCGTAATGCTGGGTTACCACGATCAAGGCCGAGGCCTCTTGCGAGTTTATCCCGACGTTGTTCAGTACATCGACCGACTCTTCCAATCCCCGTGCAATTTCCCGACGCTGATCGGCGATTCCTTGTCCTTGTAACCGCTTGCTTTCGGCTTCGGCCTTGGCTTTTTCCACGATAAGTATTCTGGCGGCATCCCCTTCAAATTGGGCTGCGATTTTTTCTCGCTCCGATGCATTAATACGGTTCATAGCGGCTTTTACCTGGGCATCCGGATCAATGTCGGTTACCAAGGTCTTGATAATATCGTAGCCATAGTCCAACATGGCCTCCTGTAGTTCGGCTTTAACGGCGATGGCAATGTCATCTTTTTTTACAAAAACGTCGTCCAATTTCATTTTCGGCACCTCGGCACGTACAACGTCAAATACGTATGAAGTTATCTGATCGTGTGGATACTCCAGCTTGTAATGTGCTTCGTACACCTTATCCCGTAACACAACGTACTGGACGGATACTTTTAGCTTTACAAAAACGTCGTCCAAAGTTTTGGTCTCGACGATTACATCCAATTGTTGAATTTTTAGATTTACCCTTGCTGCCACTCTGTCGATCAAAGGTATTTTCATCTGTAAGCCAGAATTGCGAACGCTTTGAAATCGCCCGAAACGCTCAATAAGGACGGCGGTTTGTTGTTTTACGGTAAAAAATGATGAAAAAAGAATAATAAGACCGAAAAATATAATCGGAATAAGAAAGAATTCGCCCATAGCTATACGATTATTGTTAATAAGGGAAATATACTAATACTTTACCATATTTGGGTTGTTTTTGGGAAGGATTGTCACCGCAAGTTATTTTGGGATTAAAAAGGGTTCCAGGTTTTGGTATTCTCTGGAATACAGAAACAAAAAATCATATTCGAGAGATTGCCTTCCGAATCCGTGCAATACTCTCTTCTTTGCCTATCATCTCCAAGATATCGAATAGATGGGGGCCTTTAAGATCGCCTACGATGACCAATCGCAAGGGAGCCATTACCTTACCGAAGGACAGGCCCTCTTCGCCAATCCAATTTTTTATAGTTTTTTCGAGGTTTGCTGAAGTGTATGCGTCTACCTGTTCGACCACTGAAATCAATCCCGTAAGAATGGCAGGGGTATCTTCCTTCCATTGCTTTTTTACCGCCTTTTCGGCATAAGTGCTGGGAGCAATAAAGAAATAGTTCCCAAGTTCCCAAAAATCCTTGATGAAGGTAGCCCGTTCCTTGACAAGGGAAATTACTTTTTCCGTAAAGGCTAAATCCGGTTTCGTAGAGTAGACCCCCTCTTTTTTTAGTTTAAAATTTACTATAGCTTCAAATTTAACGGCCAAATCCCTGTCGTTCTGCAACTGCATATACTGATGATTGTACCATTTGGTTTTATCTGGATCAAACCGAGCACCGGACTTTAGTACGCGCTCCAAACTAAAGGTCTGTACAAGCTCTTCAAGACTGAATATTTCCTGGTCCGTACCGGGGTTCCACCCCAAAAGGGCCAAAAAGTTGACGACGGCCTCCGGAAAATATCCCTCCTCCCTATATCCGACCGATTTGCCCCAGCTGAGAGGAAATACGGGGAACCCCATTTTTTCACCGTCGCGCTTGCTCAGTTTTCCCTTGCCCACGGGTTTCATGATAAGGGGCAAATGGGCGAATTGGGGCGTTTTCCATCCAAAAGCATCGTATAGCTGATGGTGCAGGGCCAGGGATGGAAGCCATTCTTCCCCACGGATTACATGGCTTATTTCCATCAAGTGATCATCTACGATGTTTGCCAAGTGATAGGTGGGCATTCCATCACTTTTAAACAATACTTTATCGTCCAGGATATTGGTATCAATCTCTATTTGCCCCCTTATAATATCGTTCAATACAAGAATTTCATCCTTTGGGGATTTAAAACGAATGACGTATTCCTGTCCAGATTCCAGTTTTTCCGTCGTTTCCAAATCCGAGAGAGAAAGGGAATTTCTCAATTTTAACCGATTGTGCCAATTGTAAATAAAGGTTTTACCCTTGGATTCGTGATCTTTTCTATGAAAGTCCAGTTCTTCCTGCGTGTCAAAGGCGTAGTATGCTTTGCCACTTGCCACCAGCTCATCGGCATATTGTTTGTAAAGATCTTTCCTGTCGCTCTGCCTATAGGGCCCATATTTTCCGAAGCTGCTAGTAGTTTTATATTCGCTGTCCGTTGTTGATGAGGGTCCTTCATCGAAAGGAATTCCGCACCAGTTCAGGGAATCAATAATATACTGTTCAGCTCCTTCCACGTAGCGATTTTGATCCGTATCCTCTATTCTGAGAATAAAGTCACCCCCGTGTTTTTTGGCGAATAGATAATTAAAGAGGGCGGTACGTACACCGCCAATATGTAACGGCCCGGTGGGACTGGGAGCAAAGCGAACACGGACTTTTGAATCCATAAAATGAAAATTTGATGAACAAAGATACACAAAAAGCCCCCGAGCCCCCAAAGGACGTTTTTTCGTAACTTTGGTTTTTAAATGGTTTGTTGTTTTGAACGATTATCAACACATACTGGAAAAACTTAACGGCTTTACAAGGAAGTATTACACCAAATTACTGATCAAGGGTTCACTTCTCTTTTTGGCCCTAGGAATGTTATTCTTCCTGATTATTTTGGCCGTGGAATATTTTCTATGGCTTAATTCGGGCTGGCGCCTGAGCTTGCTACTGATTTTTGTGGGGGTAGAACTTTTTCTGTTTTACAGGTATATAGTTGTTTCTGTTTTTTACCTTTTTCGGGTGAGGCGCGGTATCGATAACAAACAGGCTTCACTCATTATTGGGAAGCATTTTCCCGAGGTAAACGACAAACTATTAAATCTCTTGGATTTGGCCGTGGATAAGAGTAGGTCCGAATTATTGTTGGCGAGTATCGATCAGCGTTCGCGAAATTTAACCGTGGTGCCATTTAACCAAGCGATAGACTTTAAGGAGAGCCTTGGATATGTCAAGTACTTGGGTATACCTATAGTTATTGTGGTAGCAATAGGGCTTTCCGGCAATTTAGATTCTTTTTTTGGTTCTTATAAACGCGTGGTACATTATAATTTGGCCTATGAACCGCCGGCGCCGTTTTCCTTTAGACTGCTCACTCCGGATTTGGAAGTTTTGGAAACCGAGGAATATGTTGTGAAAGTGGTGACAGAGGGAAAGATCAGGCCAGAGGAAATGCATATTGTAATCGACGGCAAGGAATACCTGTTGCAGGAAAACAATGGCATTTTCTCTTATGTTTTTTCACCCCCGTTGGTTTCTTCTGGTTTTTATTTTGTATCGAATGGTATTAAGTCTACAGAATATAGGCTCAAGGTATTAAAAGCTCCTGCAATCCAAGATTTTAGGCTGATTCTTCATTACCCGGATTATCTCCATAAACCTTCTGATGTCTTAAAGGGAACCGGAAATGCGACCTTTCCGGAAGGAACGTTGGCTCAATGGCAGGTAATTGGTAAGAACACGGAGGAGGTTAAGTGGGTAGCCAAGGATACGGTAATTAATTTTAAGATGGGGTCCAGTGGCTTTGAATTATCCAAAAGGATATACTCGGATGTGGCCTATCAAGTAACGACTTCGAACCTCCATGTTAGGGACTATGAAAAGCTCGATTATAGGTTCACGGTCATAAAGGACGCCTATCCGTCTATTAAAGTAGCCGAAGTACGCGATTCGTTAAACCCAAATACGGTTTATTATTCTGGGGATGCAACGGATGATTATGGCGTTGTTTCCGTTAGGCTTGTCTGTTTTCCCGTGGATAATGTAAAGGAAACAACTTATATACCTATTGGTACGTATAAAACTAACCTGGTTCGGTTTTATTATACGTTTCCATCGGGACTGTTATTGGATCCCGATAAGAAATACAACTACTTTTTTGAGGTTACGGACAATGATGGCATCCGTAAGGGAAAGGTTGCCAAGAGTGAGATGTACGGTTATAAGAGACTGGGAGACAACGAAGTACAAGCCAAACATCTGGTATATCAAGAATCCATAATCCAGAAGATGGACAAGTCGTTGGATAATTTTAAAAAGCAGAACGTGGCTTTACGGGACATTAATTTAGAACAGAGACAAAAGGGTTCTTTAAGTTACGGTGATCAATCAGAAATTAGAAGTTTTCTTGATAAGCAACGAAAGCAAGAAGACATGATGCATAAGTTCAGCAAACAATTAAAGGAAAATCTTGAAAGGGATGGGAAGGACGATGAAATGGACCGGTTGTTAAGGGAAAGACTGGAAAGACAGGAACGCGAGGCAAAAAAGAACGCCGAGCTTCTGAAGGAGTTGGAGGAGATTGCGGAAAAGTTAAAGAAGGATGAGCTTACCGAAAAGCTCGAGAAATTGGCCAAGAGCCAACAGAGCAATGAAAGGAGTTTAGAACAAATATTGGAACTTACCAAGAGATACTACGTAACCGAAAAGTCGGCTCAAATGGCTAGGGAGTTGGGGTCGCTTTCCAAAGAACAGGATTCTGCTTCTAGCATAAATGAGATCGAGGACTCCAAAGAAGTTCAGAAAAAACTCAACGAAAAGTTTAATAGCGCGGCAAAAGAGTTGGACGCTTTGAGGAAGGATAACGGGAATTTAAGAAAGCCGTTAGATCTAGGGATTAGGCCTTCGGATGATAATGCTGTTAAGAAGGACCAGGATGATGCCTTAAAGGGACTTGAGGAGCGAGGTGGGAACCGGGACTCGGACTTAGGACAGAAATTAAAGAAGAATGACGACGTTTCTAAAAAGCAGAAAGGGGCCGCACAAAAAATACAGCAAATGAGCGAGGATTTGGGCAAGGCGTCGGCTGGCGGTGGGGGATCAACTATGGTTGAGGACGCTAAAATGTTGCGTCAGATCTTGGATAACATTCTCAGATTTTCTTTTGAACAAGAAGCGTTGTACCACACTATTCAAAATTTTGACGAATCGTTGGACGTAAATTCTAGAATAGTTCGGAAAGAACAGGAATTGAAGGAATTGTTTGGTTTTGTGGATGATAGCTTGTTTTCCTTGTCCTTAAGAAGACCTGAATTGTCCGACTTTGTTAACGAGAAGATTGGCGATGTATATTACAATATGGATAAGGCTTTAAATAGTATGAGCGAAAACGACATGTATCGGGGGGCCGCTTATCAAAAATATGTTTTGGATGCCTCGAATGAACTGACGGATTTCTTGGCAAATATTTTGGATAATATGGAACAGAGTTTGTCCAATTCCGGTTCGGGATCCGGACGGGGTTTTCAGTTACCTGATATTATTCGAGGTCAGGGTACTCTAAAGGATAAGTTGGGCCAATCGGGAATGTCTGGTACGGAAAAGCTGGGAAATGGCGGGTCTTTCGGAAAGGGGGACGGGAAGAAGGGTGAGGGTCAGGGGGGCGACGAGAATGGCGAAAGTAAGGGGGATTCTGGAGCCGGAAAAAATGGGGGAGACACAGAGGAGAGGTCACGGGAGCTATACAATATTTACAAAGAACAGGATAGGCTTAGGCAGGAGTTGGAAGACCAATTACAGAATATGGTAAATGATAAGGATAGACGATTGGGAGAAAGAATATCAAAGCTCATGCAGGATTTCCAGGATGATTTATTGGAGAATGGTATTACACGACAGAATTTGGATAAAATGAACAACATAGAATTCCAGTTGTTAAAGCTGAAAGGGGCGGCCTTAAAACAGGGACAAAAGTCGGAACGGGAAAGCAATTATAGTTCGGATACCTTTAAAAATCCCATCACTACTAAGCCTTCATTATTAGAGAATTATCACAATGATCTGGAGATTTTAAATAGAGAAGCATTACCTTTGCGGCAAAATTACCAGATTTTGGTCAAGGACTATTTTAAAGCGGATGATTGAGTACAATTACGAGTTGGATTTTAAGTTGAACGATGAATCCTATTTTGCCGATTGGATAACTAGGATAATTGCTTTGGAAGGTCACATGCTCGGGAGCGTTTCGTTTATTTTTTGTGATGATGAGTATTTGTTAAGTATAAACAAGAAGTATTTGGACCATGACACCTATACGGACATCATCACGTTTGACTATACCGAAGGATCTTTGGTTTCGGGAGATGTTTTTATTTCTGTGGATAGGATAATAGCCAACGCCTCCGAATTTGGGGTAGCGTTTAGGGAGGAATTAATTCGGGTAATGGCCCACGGCGTTCTACATATGTTGGGATATAAAGACAAGAACGAGATAGATACTAAGGTAATGCGGAGTAAGGAAGAAGAGATGATAAATTTGTTCCACGTGGAACATTAGTTAAAGGTATGTTTGATAAGGAGTACGACGTAATTGTGGTTGGTGGAGGTCATGCAGGGGCTGAGGCCGCCGCCGCGGCCTCAACCATGGGGTCTAAGACTCTGTTGGTCACCATGAATTTGCAGACTATAGGACAAATGTCCTGTAATCCTGCAATGGGCGGTATTGCCAAGGGGCAAATAGTACGGGAAATTGATGCCCTTGGTGGATATAGTGGCATAGTTGCCGATAAATCTGCCATTCAGTTTAAGATGCTAAACAAATCTAAAGGACCTGCTATGTGGAGCCCCAGGGCCCAAAACGATAGGATGCGTTTTGCAGAGGAGTGGCGTTTGGCGTTGGAGAATATCCCGGATTTGGATTTTTATCAGGATATGGTCTCTGGACTTATATTGGATGGGGATAGAGTAATTGGCGTAAGGACTTCTTTGGGCCTGGAAATTCGCACCAAGGCTGTAGTTCTTACCAATGGTACGTTCTTAAATGGGTTAATCCATATTGGGGATAAACAATTTGGGGGGGGTCGTGCAGGAGAAAGGGCGGCTACTGGGATAACCGAACAATTGGTGTCCTTGGGTTTTGAGAGCGGGAGAATGAAAACAGGAACCCCGCCTAGGGTAGATGGGCGTTCTTTAGATTATTCCATCATGATTCCCCAACCAGGGGATTCAAAGCCCGATAAGTTTTCCTATTTGGATACCCCTATCCTTAAAGCGCAACGAGATTGTTTTATGACGCATACCAGTCCGGTGGTGCACGAATTGCTAAGGGAAGGTTTTGATCGTTCCCCCATGTTTAACGGTCGAATTAAAAGTGTGGGCCCCAGATATTGTCCGTCAATAGAGGACAAAATCAATCGTTTTGCCGATAGGGATAGTCATCAGATTTTTGTGGAACCGGAGGGTTGGAATACCGTAGAGGTATATGTAAACGGATTTTCTACCTCCCTGCCCGAAGAAGTCCAGTTTCGGGCCTTAAGATCGGTAAAGGGTTTCGAGAAAGTGAAGTTCTTTAGACCTGGATATGCAATTGAATACGATTATTTTCCACCCACTCAATTGAGGCATACTTTAGAGACAAAGTTGGTGGGGAACTTGTATTTTGCCGGGCAAATTAATGGCACAACGGGTTATGAAGAGGCTGCTTCCCAGGGCTTAATGGCGGGCATCAATGCGCATCTTAAACTTAATGAGCGCGATCCGTTTATTTTAAGCAGGGATGAGGCGTATATTGGTGTCTTGGTCGACGACCTGATTACCAAGGGCACCGAAGAACCTTATCGTATGTTTACCTCTAGGGCTGAGTACCGCACCCTTTTACGTCAGGATAATGCCGATTTAAGATTAACTCCAAAGGGTTATGAAATAGGTTTGGCCAGTAAGGAGCGGCTAGAACGAATGGAAGAAAAGGAGCGCAAGTCCAATCAATTTGTCAGATTTTTCAAGGAAACCAGCATTGGCCCGGAGGAGATAAATCCTATTTTAGAGAGTGTCGATTCGGCTGTGGTAAAACAATCGGACAAAATGTTCAAGGTTTTCTCTAGGCCTAGGGTAACTATGGGACATATGTTACAACTGGGTTCGGTAGCCGATTTTGTAAAGGAAAAGGGACTTAATGCGGAGGTGATGGAGCAAACCGAGATTCAGGTAAAATACGCTGGTTACATAGCGAAAGAAAAGAATAATGCGGATAAACTACAACGGCTGGAAAATGTAAAGATCCCCGAAGATTTCAATTATTCGGAACTTAATTCGCTTTCGTTTGAAGCTAGGGAAAAGCTCAGGAAGATACGGCCCACAACAATATCACAAGCTTCCAGAATTAGTGGTGTTTCGCCTAATGATATAAGTGTATTGCTTGTTTATATGGGTAGATAGGCCGAGGAAGAAAGACACGGCAGCGAGGATGTTCCACGTGGAACATCCTCGTTTTTGTGAGTGCTAAACGCATTGATTTAAAAGGAGGATTTGGAAGTCCGAGCCCTTGGTTTTAGTTCCGAACTCCAAAATCGCGGGGCCTGGGCCTGCGATTTCGAACCCTCCGTCCCGTACGGTGCACTCCAGGACACCTCCGGTCGTCATAGGGAGGATCCTTTGAAGAATACTGTGCATTATTCGGCCTCCAAAAGATTTGTTTTCAGGGTGGCGGATAAACATAAAAGTGTAACTAGTTTGCAATAATCATTTGTACAAGTATTGTCTTCGAGACTTGGAAGGGTTATTTGAATTTAATGTATGGCCCCGGAATTTTGAAATATTATCCCGGCGGATTGTCCCGAGAAAGATTGCGCAATTAAGTTTTCAAGGACCGAGTTTTGGAGAGTGTTCCAGTTTGGGAGTATATGAAAAAATTATAATATGAAGACCGAGGATTTAATAGAGAATGTTTTTCTCAGCACCAATGATTTTTCTGTTACGGGCGAGGATTTTCAATTGCTTTATAACGAGGAATTGGAGATGCTTGTTACCCATCCCCAACCCCAAAGTTTGGACCGGTATTACGCCAGTGAAGATTATATTTCTCACACGGATTCTAGTCGCGGACTTGTTAACTTTTTGTACCAAAGGATTAAAAAGCACAACCTTCAAAGAAAGGTAAAAATGATCGAATCTTTTGCAAACGGAAACAAAACCCTTCTCGATGTAGGTGCCGGAACGGGAGATTTTCTGGTGGCGGCAAAAGAAAGTGGATGGACCGTAAAAGGAGTGGAGCCCAACCCAACGGCAAAACAAAGGGCAGCTGAAAAGGGAATTGAATTGGAGACAGGCCTCCAATCACTTCAGGCAAATACATATCAGATAATAACCTTGTGGCACGTTTTGGAGCACCTGCCAAACTTGGACAAACAGATAAAAAGCCTATCTTCCCATCTGGAGGATTCGGGAATCTTGATCGTCGCCGTCCCCAATTTTAAATCTTTCGATGCCAAATTCTACAAGAGATATTGGGCCGCCTTTGATGTGCCCAGACATCTTTGGCATTTTTCAAGAACCTCTATCGAAAAGCTATTTATGAATCATTCCCTGAAGGTAGTGCAAACCAACCCAATGGTTTTTGATGCCTTTTATGTTTCCCTATTATCCGAAAAATATAAAAGCGGTAAGCAATCTTTTGTAAAAGGATTTCTGGTAGGACTATGGTCCAATATACGCGCTTGGGGAAACAAGGAGTATTCTTCTATCGTCTATGTGCTTCAAAAACGCCATTAATCTATTTTAAGACGCTCTAAGGAGGTTTCAGCTATTAGACCAGGAATATGTTACCGAGTAATTCAAAAACACATCAGAACGCCCGGAAATCGATCGAAATTCATAGCTATAGGCTATGATATTTGTCATATACAATAATTTTTATTTATTACGGACAGAAGGATCGTTTGTATTGTAAATTTTGGATCTGTACAGTATTGATAAGGGAAAGAGCTTTCTGATTTAGATTTCACTTTTTGGTTTACGATCCAAACTATCGGGGAAACGGAGGAGTCAAGGCCCGGCTGGCAACAGTATTATTGCAATTGTATTTTGTAAGGTACTAAAATTGACGAGTTTCATTATTTCTCAAAAAGCTTTGTTACTTTTGTGCAACCAAAATCATTTCCACAATGCAACCGACCTGTCTATAAGAATCTTTAAGGTACAAAAGGAAAAGATTATTTTTTAACATCAAGGGTTACACCCGTCCGCCCGTGCCACGCCAAAATGACACCGTCGGGCTGTTGTGACAAATAAGGAACGATAAATTGAAACAAATGAAGAAAGTAATTATGTCATTTGCCCTTTTTGGGGTAATGGCTTGTCAGCAGAATAAAATCGGTTTTGTAGACAACGTTAAATTAATGAAGGAATATCAGGAGCAAATAGATATTCAGGCCAAGTTTAAGACCAAGGCCGACGCCCTGACAAAACAGAGGGATAGTATTTCCCAAGCGTTTCAGGCGGAGGCTCAGGCGTTTCAGGCGAAGGCCTCTTCCATGAGCCAAAAGGAGGCCCAGGAACAATACGGTCAGTTTCAGCAGAGGGGCCAAAGGATCGGGCAACAGTTGCAACAACAGGAACAAGAATTACAGATGGGTAGTCAGGTAGAAATGGACAGTTTGATCAGTAAGGTTAAAAAAGAAATCGCTTCATATGGTATAGCTAACGGCTATACATACATTCTTGGTGGGGGAGAAGGCGGAAGCGTTCTTTATGGAGATAGCGCCAAAGACCTTACGGCCGAGATTTTAAAACTGTTGAACGACAAGTACAAAAAGTAATACTAAATAAAAACGAGAATTCGCATTGGCGAGGAAGACGGTATGATTAACCCTGACTATGGATAAATAGTCAGGGTTTTTTTTGCTTGGTTTTCAATCGAGTAGTTATAGCTTTTTTTTGCGCCTAGTTATTCCTGTAGTAAAAACACCAAGAAAACTGCCGGAACTAAGTAAATAACAATGGTTTGCGCCCCTCCGTAATCCTTGGCGATCCTTTGGCCTAGTAACAGCATCAGAAGCGATATACAGGCTACAATGGCTCCAAAAAGGGCCAAGCTTTCCTTCCCTAAGACAACTATCTGATAAAGACCCAAAGTACAAAGGATGCCGGTTGTCAATTCAGTGACCGTAATCGTAGCCAGCAAAAATGGTACCAGGTCTTTCATAAATGTTTTTGCAAAGTGCTGTTTTTGAAAGGAAAGATTTCCTTTCCAATCGACAATTTTATCGATGCTGCTTTGTAAAAACACGATCATTAGAAAAAGAAGTAAGAGAATTTCTGTGACGTTACCGAGTATGTATTCCATATTTTAAATTTTTCTGTGTTCTTGCAATATGATTGTTTCTGATCAGAACTTTGTCTTACCCAGACCACCCGTGACCAAATAGTTTATGTGGCCGCCATTTTTTTATGGAGCAACCGGGTTAGCTTTATGGATAGGTCCATAAATATTATCTTGGAATTGCCGTTGCGTTCTATGTGAAAAATGGAGCTTTCCAATTCGTCGGTTATCCCCAAAATATTGTTTTCATGAATAAATGGTGCAAATTTCCGTAATTCAAAATCGTCTACACGGATGTTCATATAGGTCAGTTCCGGTATATTGTAGTTGATCAACAGGGCTTCCCTCATTATGGCGAGGCAGTAACGCAGAAAATTCTTTTGGGTCTCCCTGCCCGTTCTGGCCACCTCCTCGCTCCAGAGAATCAGTTCGTGAATAACCGCTTTGTTTCCTTTGGCCTTAAAGGCACTTCGCACCCAATGTACAAACCACCTTTCAAAAACAAGGTCTTCGGAATCCCGGTTCATCAGGTCCAGTGCCTTGTTGAAATCCCCGTTGGCCTCATGGGCTATTATTACCGCCTCTTCCCTTGCCAGCCCTTTGGCCAACAAAGCTTCCAAAATAGCATCTTCGGCAAGGGGAGGGAATTGTAGTATTTGACACCGGGAGCGTATGGTCTGCAAAATTTGCTCCTCGTCATCGGCAATTAAAATAAAAACCGTTTTCTCCGGGGGCTCTTCTATAAGCTTTAACAGTTTGTTCGCGGCAGGCGTATTCATTTTGTCTGCCATCCAAATGATCATTACCTTGTACCCTCCCTCGTAAGGTTTTAGCGCGAGTTTTTTTACTATATCCTGAGCTTCGTCAACACCAATTTGCCCTTGTTTTTTTTCAATTCCGATCAGCTGGTACCAATCAAATAAGTTGCCATAAGGCTGTTCCTTGACAAACAGCCGCCACTCTTCCATAAAGTGATTGCTCACGGCATGGCTCTTTACTTTGTCGGAATTTGCAACGGGAAAGGCAAAATGCAGATCGGGATGGGTGAGGTTCGCACATTTTAAATTACAGGAATCATTGCCCCCAATGTTCTCTCCGCCCAGATTATTGCAAAGAAGATATTGGGCATAAGCTATGGCCATTGGCAAAGTACCGCGGCCTTCTTGCCCCACAAATAGTTGCGCATGCGAGATGCGCCCGGCATCAGCGCTTTTGACCAGATGATTCTTTATATGGGCAAGCCCTAGGATGTCTTTGAACCGCATAGGCCAAAGATAGGATTTTTTGGTTTTTCTGTACCCAGGTGACATGTTTTATAAAAAAGGAGCTATAAAATGGACAGCATTACCTTAAATCTTTACATTTGCCTTTCTCTAAAATGCCTAAGTATACAAAACCCAGCTTGGGGGATTTAATTATTTTGGAGGGAACCGTCAAAATATGGATGGATTAAAAAAGAACACAGTACTTGGAACGAGGGGCATTGTCCAAAGCAATATGGAAATGTCAAAAGATAAAAGGCCTGTCTTTTTTGTATATTTTTTGTCCACCGGGCAGGAGGGTATTCTCACTGTTCCGGTCAATTACTAAGTTATTAATTTGAATTTATTTGTATGAAAACGATCGATGATTTCAATTTTAAAAATAAAAAGGCGCTGGTTCGTGTGGATTTTAATGTTCCCTTGGATGCCGATTTTAAGGTTACCGATACCAATCGTATTGAAGCTGCCAAACCTACGATTATTAAAATATTGGAAGATGGCGGCAGTGCCATTCTGATGAGCCATTTAGGGAGACCGGACGGGAAGTCGAATCCGGACCTGTCGTTGGAACATATCGCTACGACGGTTTCGGATATTATTGGGGTTCAGGTTAAGTTTGTCGGCAATTGTGTTGGGGAACTGGCGGAAAAGGCCGCCAAAGATTTAAATGCAGGTGAAGTTCTGTTGCTGGAAAACCTTAGGTTTCATGCCGAAGAGGAGAAAGGCGATAAAGGATTTGCGCAGCAATTGTCAAAATTGGGAGACATTTATGTAAACGATGCCTTTGGAACGGCCCACAGGGCGCATGCCTCCACTACCGTAGTGGCTCAATTTTTTCCCGGTAAAAAGTGTTTTGGTTACTTGCTGGCCAAGGAAATCGAGGCAATCGAAAAGGTAATGAAGACCGGTGAAAAACCCGTTACCGCTATTCTCGGAGGCTCCAAGGTGTCCTCCAAAATCACCATCATAGAGAATATATTGGACAAAGTAGACCATTTGATCATCGGGGGAGGAATGACCTATACCTTTATCAAGGCCCAAGGGGGCAAGGTGGGGGACTCTATCTGTGAGGATGACAAGCAAACCCTGGCATTGGACATATTAAAACAGGCAGGTGAAAAAGGCGTACAGGTACACCTTCCGGTAGATGTTTTGGCGGCGGATGATTTTGATAACAACGCTAGGACCCAAGTGGTAGCTGTGGATAAAATTCCGGATGGATGGCAAGGTTTGGACGCGGGACCCAAAACATTGGAGAACTTTAAAAGCGTAATCCTGAAATCCAAGACCCTTTTGTGGAACGGTCCGATTGGGGTCTTTGAAATGGAGCATTTCGCCATGGGTACCATTGCTATAGGAAACTTTATAGATGAAGCTACGCAAGCGGGCGCTTTTTCCTTGGTTGGTGGGGGCGATTCCGTAGCGGCCGTAAAGCAATTTGGGTTCGAGGACAAGGTCAGTTATGTGTCTACGGGCGGTGGTGCAATGTTGGAAAGCCTGGAAGGCAAAATCTTACCTGGTATCGCTGCAATATTGGAAGGATAAAGGCGTTATCGATTAACGGAATATATATTTATTAATGTACTTTGGGATAAAAGTATTATTTTTATTGGAAGTAGAATTTAGGGATATATTATTGTTTTAAATCGCTTCTAAAACACTTCATCATAAATAGAATGGCCAGGCAAGTTTACATCAGATTTTTTTTATGTTTTATGATTGCGGTTCCCCTAGCGGCACAGCAGACATTGACCAATGTAAAGAATGACACCCTACAACCACCACCCTCCGAAATTACTTCCGACACCATTGCACTGACCGTGGCAGACATGGAGCAGATGGAACTACAGGAAAAGCCTACCCAACTAAATGACGGTGAGGTTTCTTATGCCAGGATTTTGTCCAAGTACAATTTAAAGGACTCCCCTGAAGCCGCTAAATACGATAGCCTTTGGTTAAAGCAATTGCACGCCAATGCTTCGCTTTACGATTCTATTTACAAGGATGTTTCCCAATTGGAGATAGATACCACATACCATTACAGTCTAGATACCGATACGTTAAAGTCTCGATTGGCCAAGTTGGACCAAAGAACCCCTTTCAACATATCTTACAATCCCTCTTTGGAGAATGTCATAAAGATGTTTTTGACCCGTAAACGCGATTTTATTGAGCGGATGCTGGTGTCGAGCCAGTTCTACTTCCCTATGTTTGAACAGGAACTGGACAATTACAATATCCCCTTGGAAATTAAATATTTGGCCATTATAGAATCTGCGCTGAACCCTCGAGCAAAATCCCGGGTGGGCGCTACGGGACTTTGGCAGTTTATGTATGGCACCGGAAGGATGCTCGATCTGGGCGTTAGTAGTTATGTGGACGAACGAAGCGACCCTATAAAGTCTACCAAGGCAGCGTGCCAATACCTATCCCAGCTCTACAACATTTTTGAGGACTGGGATTTGGTCCTCGCGGCATACAATTCCGGACCGGGAAATGTAAACAAAGCCATTAGGCGTTCCGGTGGGCGTACAAACTATTGGAATATTAGGAGAAACCTGCCTAGGGAAACCGCGGGGTACGTACCTGCGTTTTTGGCCGTTATGTATATATTTGAATACGCCAAAGAACACGACCTTGCTATTGGCAAAGTGGAACGACCGTTCTTTGAAACGGATACGGTAAAGATCAAAAAGATGATAACCTTTGATCAAATCTCCGAACTGGTAGGTGTGGACAAGGAAGAATTGGAAGTTTTAAATCCGTCCTACAAGCTAGATATCATCCCCTATGTGGATGGCAAAAATTATACTTTAAGACTACCCGTGTCGGCCATTGGTAAGTTTGTCAATAACGAAGATGCAATATATGCCCAGGTAGAACAACAAATAGAGGCAGAGGAAAAGCCTTTGCCCCAATTGGTGACCGCCCAAGATCGAATTCGTTACAGAGTGAGGAGCGGAGACTATTTGGGAAAAATTGCCGAGCGATATGGGGTGGGGGTCAGCCAAATTAAAAGATGGAACGGATTGCGCAGCAATAATTTAAGGATAGGACAACGACTTACCATATACCCCAGAAAGCCGGTCACCTCTAAGGCAACGGCATCAAAACCTTCTAACACGGCATCAAAAACGGCCATCCCCGACGGGACTAAAATACACACGGTACAACAGGGCGACTCCCTATGGACGATTTCTCGAAAATATCCCGGAATTACCGTGGACAACCTAAAGGAATGGAACGGTATCAAAGGTTCAAATCTACAACCGGGAACCGTCCTTAAATTGTGCGATTGCTCGTCTTAGAGGATTATTATGGAATGGTCCAATGCAATTTTTGGCCAAACCATCTGTTGGGCCTCATCGGTCATTAGCCTCTGGCAGCATATTTGTTTTTTTATCCCTTTTTTTGTATCCCTAAGAACCTGGAACACCCCGATGTAAGGACCATTTGTAATCTTTATGAGGTACCTTTACTAACATTTTTCAAAATACCTATCCATATTTTAAAGAATGGAACGGTTTTGGTGGGATTCTAACCTTGTGAAAAACCCATTTATAAGTAACGCTAATCCTTGTAACCCATTTAAAAGAGATGAAAAAACCTGTTTTCCTTTTATTGGCCGTCATCGCCATGGCCGTATCATGTAAGGATAAAAATCCAAAAAAGTACCTGCCCGAGTCCATTGGCGCCATCAATTCCGTTGCCGTTATCATGGACAACGATCTTTGGAAAGGCGAGGTAGGGGACAAGGTGAGGGAACATTTTGCAGCTCCCGTTCTTGGCCTGTCCTGGGAAGAACCCATTTTTACGCTTAACCATATGCCAATATCTGTTTTTACGGGAACACTGCGGCATACCCGCTCTATCCTATTTGTAGAAAAGGACACCTTGAGCATTGCGCATATAAAGACCGATGTTTACGCTACCCCTCAGAAAGTAGGAGTAATAAAGGGTCGTACCGATGATGAGATCATCAAAAATCTGGATGCTAAAGCAGACCTTATGATTAGCGCATTCAAGGAGTTGGAAATAAAAGAGGCCCAAAAAAGGTTTTTAAGATCCCTTAATCAAGAAGGAGTATTGGAGAAGAAATTTGGTGTTTCCATGAGCATTCCTTCGGCTTATAAAGTAGGGAAACAAGAAGATAACTTTGTGTGGATAGACCGTCAAATACCAAAAGGTTCCCTAAATATTATTGCGTATACCATGCCCGGGGACAGCTTTAAAAACGATTCTACCCGTGTCAAAGATATTGTGCGTATGCGCGATTCTATTGGACAGGAATACATACCGGGCCCCGATGTTCCGGGAAAAACAACCTATATGGTAACGGAAAAGGCTTTTGCACCGTATACCTTCCCCGCCAAAATAAGTGGAAAGGATGCTATCGAAGTCAAAGGCATTTGGGAAATGAAAAATTATCCTATGGCCGGACCATATATCACTTATATTATTGACGACAAGGAACACAATAGAAAAATGGTCGTTGAGGGCTTTACCTTTGCGCCGGCCACCGAAAAAAGGGATTATATGTTTGAATTGGAGGCCATTTTAAGATCGATAAAATTTGATGTGCCAAAGAACACCAAATAAGGTGAAAACACATATTGTGTTTTAATGGAGGGCCAGGAAACGAGAGTCAAGAAGCAAGACTAAATTGACAATTTCAATCCCGGGTTTTAAATCTGTTGCTCTAGCCTTGTTAATTTTTCCTTGTGTAGCGGTTAACAATTGGTTTCATCGTTCAATGACACCAAAAATTTGAGGCAATGGGCCCTCCCCCTGTCACCCTGAACGCCCGTCTGTATGACGAAGTCGGCAGGACGTCGAAGGGCAAGAGGAGCCAGTCGGACAAAATCATTCGGCGGTGTGCCGTCCCGAATCTATCGGGAGCGGAGGCCCGACAGAACCCTACGTGCGGGGTCTCATCGCGTGAATTATGGAATTTTAATGTGAGGTTATTTAACTACGTCTACTTTCGCTGGTTTTACCGAACTATCGTATTCGCTATAGTAAAGCTCTAGCAGATTATAGGTTACCGTTATCAAATCCTTGGTTTCTAGCAGAAGGGTAAAGTACAGGGTTGTATTTTTTGGGCTGGATTCTTCGGTACGTGTCCTGTCTATTTGTTTTTCTATTTTTTGGGATACCATATCAAATAGTTCCTGTTTAGTGCTTAGCACGTTTCCTATCCTTTGAAAGGAACGGCTTTCGAACGCTTCTTTGGTTTGCATAAAAAGATCATCCAGCTTTTGGTCAATTTCCTTGAGCTCCTTTATTTGGTTGTATTTAAGCTTTTTGTGGTTGTTGTGGATGTGTTTATGACTCACCTTGGCCATATATTCCAAGGATTGGGCCATATCTTGAAGGTTGCCGAGTATATTGATGTAAAAATTGCTGGCTCCCACGCTAGCCTCATCCAGATTCTTAATAAAATAGAAAATATTGTCCCTTAGGTCGTCAATTTCCCCTGATAATTTCACTACTTGCTTTTTATTCTTTTTTAGCAGATCCAATTCCTGCTTTGCCAAGCCATCAATAATATGGGTATAAATTTTATTGCTTCTTTTTACCACATTGGAAATATTGTTGGCACTTTCTTCAATGACCCCTTGTATAGAACTGCTCTCGGCCCTTCTAAGACTATCTTCAGCCCTAATTTCCTTCGATTTTTTGGTATGGTTAATGTAGTTCCTAACCAGTAAAAGAACCGCAATGAACAATAGAATGGCAATGGCCGTAGTTCCACCTAGATTGATAAGGTAGGCCATTATGGCAGCGGCTACAAAAGCGACCAAGGCGGTGAAAAACCATCCGCCGATGACATTGAGGACACCTGCTACGCGGTATACCGCACTCTCTGCACCCCATGCCCTGTCTGCCAAAGATGTCCCCATGGCAACCATAAAGGTCACATAGGTGGTGGATAAGGGTAACTTGTAGGACGTCGCAATAGAAATGAGGATGCCGGCGACCATGAGGTTAACCGTTGCGCGAACCATGTCGAATGCGGGCATCTCAAAGGTTTTGTCCTTGGGCAGCGCAATATAGGGTTTTACAAAACGGGCATCGATCTTTTCCCGAAGGGAGGTCGGTAAAAGTGATGTCACCATTTCTGAAAGTCCCGAAGAAGCCCTTACGATACCCCTAGAAAGGAAATTGGGCTGAAAACGTTCTTTAGATTCCCCTTCCCTGGCGAGATTAATTTCTGTTTTGCTTACGTGCTGTGCTTTTTTTGAAAACCAGAGCGTCAGTATCATTATTATTCCCGAAATCAGCAAAAGTCTGGTGGGAGTCGGAACTTTTTCGGCTAGGATGCTCATCCCAAAATCGGTTGCGGCAATCCCCGACGCTGCCCACGCTTCGTACGATTGCCACGCCGCTATGGGTACCCCAATAAAGTTTACCAAATCGTTCCCCGCAAATGCCAATGCCAGGGCAAAAGTACCGGCAGCGATGATCACCTTGTATATACTGTAATTAAAAACAACATTAACGACGTAGGAGAACAGGAACCAGATCGCAAAACTGGCAAAAATGAGCGTAGTAGTATGGTCGGCTATAAAATCGGTTACACTTTGGCTAACAAAGGTTGCGCCGTGCAACCCTTTGATCAGTATAAAATAGGTGATGGAGGTAAGGGCGATGCTCCCAAAAAGGGCACTGATCCATTTGGCCTTTTTTTCAAAATTAAAGGATAACATGATTCGGGATATATATTGCACCATGGCCCCAACTGAAAACGCAATTACAACGGATAATAAAATACCCGCTATAATCTCCGATGCTTTTGAGGTGTTTATGTAGTTTGTCACATCGGCTAAGGGAGCGTCATCCATGACGACTTTGATAAGAGCCATGGCCACGGCTGCGCCTAACAATTCAAATACAATGGAAACGGTTGTCGAGGTCGGCATGCCAATGGTATTGAAAAAATCCAACAATAGAATGTCCGTTATCATGACCGCCACAAAAATGATCATAATCTCGCTAAACATAAATTCTCCGGGATTAAAGATTCCCTTTCGAGCCACCTCCATCATACCACTGGAAAAAGTGGCCCCGATTGCAATACCAAGACTCGCGACGATCATAATGGTCCTGAAGGATATAGCCTTGGAACCAATGGCGGAATTTAAAAAGTTGACGGCATCATTACTGACGCCCACAACCAGATCTGCCACAGCCAATACGGCCAGTGCAACGATCATCAATAAATACATATTTTCCATTGTAGTCTCTTAAAAATGAATTTCGAGTTGTAATCGATACAACAGTTCTGAAATCGAATTGGGAGTTGTAAGATAGTTTAAATCGGACTGAATTTTTAGGTTATGCCCAACAATATATTTGGAGATTCCTATGGTGTATTGGGTTTCCGGCAATAGTGCGGTTTGTCCCATCCTTAATTCCGTACGGGTATAGCGTCCGGCTATTTCCAAGTTTTTTGGAAAAAGATAGCCCGCTTGAAAATTAAAGCCCTCACCAACCTGTACCACCTCTCCGGTAGGCGAGCCATCGGAATTTTTCGCGATCGGGTCCCTGGCATCCCTATGCGCGTATTCGCCCATAAAGGACATACCTTTATACTTAAACAGGGCGTCCAAAAAAAGGGTGCTTATATTGGTCTGGTACAGGCCTACGTCATTAACCATGTATGTCCCCATGTTTCCACGGGTCTTTACGGCATTTTGATTAAAATCATATGCTCCGGACACCATGAGTTTTGGTGTCTTTTCCCGGGAAAGGTCACCGCCCGAAAAATCGCCCTTATTCACAAAATTTCCCAGGGGAAGCAATTCAAGGCGAGCGGTATATTCGTAACCACCCAGATTGCCGGTAGTAACGTTTCTCCCTTCCCCTTGTGAAAATGCAAGCTTTTCACGGACCAGAAAATTATCTGTGAAGTAAAAATGGTGGTGCAATTGAAAGCCTACGTCCCGGTCTATGTTAAACCTGGCATTGAGCAGGGACCTATCTACCAACTGTAGACTTCCGGAGGAAATTAGACGTTCCAGATTTCCGGGCAGCTTGGTTTGACCGGCCCATAGTTCCAAATTCCGATAAAAGTTCCACATGACTACCGCATCCAAAATAATTCCCGGAGAATTCCCAGTGTATTCGTTCCGGGTTGCCATATCCCTATTGGACAGGCCAAGTTCTATTTTATACCGTAATTTTGGAGAAAAGGCGAATCCTGCAAATTTTAAACGAGCTCTGCGGATCAAGAAGTTTGTGCGTGGATCGTTCCAACCGTCATCCCTGGTTTCGGCCCAGTTTACCGAGGTCAAAAACTGTACCCGAGCTCCGAATTTCATACTCCATGTACTGTCCTTGTCCACAACGTTAAGAATACCGTTACCGAACTTGGGCACTCGGTCCTCTTGGGAGAACAGGAGAAGGTTTACACAAAGGAAAAACGCTAAGAGCCATTGCCGTAACTTCATATTCATTTATGTTGTTTCCGCTGCAAATAACCGAACTCTATGTTAACTTAATGTTTTTTAAAGATTAATTTTCGGGTATTTCTTGCAATTCATTTTTTAAGGTGCTTACCGGTATTTCTTCTCGGCCAGCAATAAAGAAAAAGGTTAATAACGTATCTTGCGGTTTAAACTTTTGCTATGGATTGGGAACAATTACTTTCCTTAAAACGTTTTGGGGATACCCATAAAAGGTTGAGAAACGAGCAGGATGAAACCCGTTTGGGGTTCGAAGTGGATTACGATAGGATCGTATTTTCATCTGCATTTCGCAGTCTGCAAGACAAGACCCAGGTAATCCCTTTGTCCAAGACCGATTTTGTCCATACAAGATTGACGCACAGTATGGAGGTCTCCGTTGTTGGGCGCAGTCTGGGGCGGATTGCAGGTCAACAGGTTTTGCAAAAACATCCCTATTTAAAAGAAGTCCATGGGCACCGCTTCAACGATTTTGGAGCTATTGTTGCCGCGGCCGCCTTGTCCCATGATATTGGGAACCCTCCTTTTGGACATAGCGGGGAAAAGGCGATAGGGGAATTTTTTAGGTCTGGGACCGGAAGTACTTATCAATCGGTTCTATCCAAGAAGGAATACCAAGATCTTATAGATTTTGAAGGGAATGCAAACGGCTTTAAGCTATTGACCGAATCAAGGGAAGGTGTCGTCGGAGGGCTTCGGCTAAGCTATGCCACTTTGGGGGCCTTTATGAAGTATCCCAAGGAATCCCTTCCCAAGAAACCTACCAAGCATATTGCGGATAAAAAATTCGGATTCTTCCAGTCCGAAAAGCAAAGCTTTGCCGAAGTGGCCAAGGAATTGGGATTAAAGGTTACGGGTAAAGATGGGAGCATATCTTTTTCCAGACACCCACTGACCTATTTGGTAGAGGCTGCCGACGATATTTGTTATACCATTATAGATTTTGAGGATGGGATCAACCTGGGTCTGGTACCAGAGGATTTTGCTCTGGAATATCTTATAAACTTGGTCAAGGATAGGATCAATACCAAAAAATATCGCGCCATGGCCTATAGGGAAGATCGGTTGAGCTATCTCCGTGCATTGGCCATTAACACTTTAATTTCGGACGCTATCAGCGTTTTTATAGAACATGAAACAGATATTTTGGAAGGGACTTTTGCAAGTTCATTGCTAGATAAAGGAAACTTTACAGCCCAAGTAACAGATATTATTCGGGTGAGCAAAGCCAAAATTTATCAATCCCAAGAGGTGGTGGAAAAAGAAATTGCTGGGTATCGAATTATTTCTGATATTCTAGAGGTTTACTCCGGGGCAATGGTCAGAAAATGGGAGGACAAAGCATCAAATTATGATATCCTATTAATTCAAACCCTACCCCCATTTTACCAAAGAACGGATATTCCGTTGTACGAAATCCTTATGAGCATCTCTTGCTATGTCGCTAGCTTGTCCGATAGCGCAGCGGTTCACATACACAATAAGATTATGGGCCGTCAGCTTTAAAAACTATAAGCAAGACCCACCGCCAAGAGCTGCTTAAATTGAATCTTAGGAACTCCTGGGGTGGTGATGGTACCATCCGGGGCCCTTACCTCATCAAATTTAATGTCGTCGTCATATATGATCTGAGTGCCGATCGTTGCCTTCACGTATTGGTTTACTATCATATCTATAGTTAATTGCCAATCGAGGTCTATATTTCCAAAATCATGTAAATAGTCGGTATAAAGACTGAGACGGTGTTTTAGCTCTATATTTTTGCTCAACTGGGTATCCCAGCTATTGGTCACCAAAATACCAAGGGCCATCAAAACGTTTTTCCCTTCCCTTATAATATTTCCGTTGACATCCGTTTCGGCGGGGTCTACCCCAAAGGCCCCTTCATTGGCAAGATCTTGGTTTAGGACAAAGGTTGCCCGCTGCGTTAAAGGGGAGAGGTATAGATTAAATTTTTTCCCTTCCGGGATATAGGAAGTACCAGCTCCAAGGAAAAAATAGCCAGGTGCCATAAACCCCGAGATAGGATTGTCCCTGTCCGGATATTTATAACCATTTGTAAACTGGGTATTAAAATTGGCCTTTACGGAATAGTACCAGTTGCTAATGGTGTCGTTGCGGTAGCTAAATGTAGAGCTTAACCGGATATAATCTTCGGTTTTTCGCGGAGCCCTCCCTTCCTGTATATTGATTCCGTAGCGCATGTCGGCCAGGTTCTCCCAATTGAGATATCTAAATTTGTAGTTCCTTTTAAATTTGGCCACTCCCAGAATGGAAATGGCATTATCGCCACCGGCACTCCAGTTTACAAAGGCCACTTCGCTTAGGTTTATCCCCAATTGATTTTCGTTGTCCCAGAAGGAAGGAACCCTAAAGTACTTAAATTCTTTGGTCCTGGCCTTGGTTTTGGAAAAAGAGATTACGGGGTTGGTTAAATTTACCCCTCTGGGAATATGCTTTATTTTTTGTTGTACCGATCTAATTACAATGGTGTCTACCAAAGTAGTGTCTATGGCCAATGTATCGATCGAGGTACTATCCACCGGGGTTTGGGTCGGAATGGTATCCTGTGCTCTGAGAATTTGGGTACAAGTGATCAATACGAGTGCGAAGAAGGTCTTTTTTAACATAATAAAAGTTACGGAAATAGATTATTCAAATGTTTTTTTAAGGTTTTTAGGTCAATATTGGCCAATACTTGAAGCTCTTCAATGGTGCCATGGGGAATAAATTGGTCTTCAATTCCAAAAATCTCGATTTTGCATTTGGCTTGTACTTGGTTGGCGTATTCCAAAATAGCCGAGCCAAATCCTCCGGCTTTACAACCATCCTCCAAAGTTATGATGTATTCATAGGTTTGGAAAATGGTTCGCAACAGTTGCGTGTCCAAAGGCTTTATAAATCGCATATTGTAATGTCCTATCGCATCGGGCCGGTCCAATTCTTCAATAAGCTGCACTACCATATTGCCGATATGGCCTATACTGAGAACCGCAACTTTTGTGCCTATTTTTAATTCTTGCCCGATACCTATGGATATCTTTTCAAACGGTGCTTTCCACGCCACCGTGGTACCCCTACCTCTGGGATATCTAATGACGATAGGGTGGGGCAATCCCAACTGGGCCGTATGCATTATATTTCTTAGCTCCATTTCGTTCATCGGCGCAAAGATAATAAGGTTCGGTATACATCTCAAATATGTAATATCAAAAACCCCGTGATGCGATGGTCCATCCTGTCCCACCAGTCCGGCCCTGTCCAAACAAAATATCACCGGCAGGTTCTGCAGTGCCACATCGTGGATGACCTGGTCATAGGCTCGCTGCAAAAAAGTAGAGTATATAGCGCAAAATGGAACTAACCCTTCGGCTGCCATTCCCGCGGCCATCGTTACGGCGTGTTGTTCCGCTATTCCTACGTCAAAGGCCCTATCCGGAACGCTTTCCATAAGGTATTTTAAGGAACTTCCCGTGGGCATAGCGGGGGTAATACCCACGATCTTTTCATTGGATATGGCCAATTCTACCAAGGTATGGCCAAAAACATCCTGATATTTTGGAGGGAGTTTTACGTCCGGCTTTGATATTAAATTGCCCGTAATCCTATCAAACTTTCCCGGGGCGTGATAGGCGACCTGATTTTCTTCCGCTTTGGTCAATCCTTTGCCTTTGGTGGTGATTACATGCAACAATTTTGGGCCTGCTACATCCTTCAAAAGCTCAAGCTCATGGAGTAAGGCCGTAAGATCGTGGCCATCGACCGGCCCGTTATACTTAAAATTGAGGCACTCAAAGAGGTTTCCATCCTTGGCGGTTCCCAGTTTAACGTTGGTCAGGTATTTTTTAAGCGCCCCTACACTGGGGTCGATCCCAATGGCATTATCATTCAGGATAATGAGGACGTTGGCATCGGTAACCCCGGCATGGTTTAGACCTTCGAACGCCATTCCGCTCGCAATGGAGGCATCCCCGATCACAGCAATGTGGTTTCTATTTGCCTGTCCCCTTAATTTTGCGGCCAGTGCCATACCGAGTATGGCCGAGATGGAAGTGGAACTGTGTCCGGTACCAAAATCGTCGTAGGCACTTTCGGTGCGTTTAGGAAACCCACTGATGCCCCCAAGTTGTCTGTTAGTGTCAAAAATTTCTTTGCGGCCGGTGAGAATCTTGTGCCCATACGCTTGATGGCCCACATCCCAAATAAGTTTGTCCTTTGGGGTATCGAAAATATAGTGAAGTGCAATGGTAAGTTCGACAACTCCCAAACTAGCGCCCAAATGTCCTTCCTTGACCGCTACGATATCGATTATAAAGTCGCGAAGCTCTTTTGCCAGTAAAGGCAATTGTCTTGGATTTAGCGCACGTAAATCCTTTGGAGAGTTAATGTGATCCAGCAGTCTCATTTTCGGGAACAAATGTACGGCAAATTCATTGTTGGCCCACGTTGTATTTTGTGGTAAAAACGTACATTTGAAAATTAAGTTCAATAGAACTGGTCTTGGGTTTTTGTTTGGAACCGAGAATTTTGGCTTTTGTGTCCTAATGAAGTGATTTTTTAGTAGCATATCCGTAGCTACGGTACTCAATTATGACAAATTTAAGGTGCTAAATGTGAAATTCGCAGGTAAAAGAAAAACTCAAGACGAGTTCATATACAACTAGCGTGGAAAATCCGTTCGACGATAATTATTTTATGAAACGTGCCCTGCAGGAGGCAGAGGCTGCCTATGAAAAGGGGGAAGTTCCCGTGGGCGCAATTATCGTGGTCCAGCATCGGATAATCGCACGGGCCCACAACCTTACGGAACAACTGAATGATGTAACCGCACATGCCGAAATGCAGGCGATAACCGCAGCGGCCAACTTTTTGGGAGGTAAGTATCTGTCCGAATGTACCATGTACGTCACCTTGGAACCGTGCCAAATGTGCGCTGGGGCCTTATATTGGAGCCAAATATCGAAAATTGTCTATGGAGCCTCGGACGTTGATCGCGGATTTCTGGCCGTGAACGCCAAACTCCATCCCAAAACCCAAGTGGTTGGGGGAGTCATGGATCAAGAGGCCATGGATCTCCTAAAAAGTTTTTTTATCCAAAAAAGAAACCTCAACTGACGGTTTCCCTTTGGTACAAACGGCATTTTTCCTACCCAACCGTTGGGATAAAAAGCTCCCGTAAAGTAAAAAACCCCCGGATAAGTCGAAGGTTTCGTAATTCGAACAAAATAAAATAGCCGAAAATAGAACTGCCTGGCCCTATTCGATTACCGTAACTTGGCCTGCTACCATCCCTTTTCGTCCTTCTTCTTCCTGGTATTCCACTTTGTCACCTTCGTTGATTTCTACCCCGTTCAAGCCCGTTGCATGAACAAAAATATCTTTTCCTGTTTCGTCATTGGTAATGAATCCAAATCCCTTGGATACATTAAAAAATTTTACTGTTCCGGTCATTCTATTAAAATTTGAAAAAAGTTAATGTTTATATTACGAAGATATAATTTTTTTGATAACACAGCTACGACGAATAAATCCGGTCACGGAAAATATTACTGATTTTTGTTCTTCCTGCGATTTTTTTCTTGCATTTTCCTTATATTTTCTTCGTTGAGCATATAGTCCTTGATGTTTTTCCCTTTACTTGCTGCGAAAAGGAATAACGGCATCGCGATCAAAAATAGTCCCACAGTACCCCCTCCTATACATTTGTTGGCCGTATCGGGCTCGCGTTCCAAAATTGTAAAGCCATATATTATGGAGACCAACGATCCCAGTACGATAAGGAGGATTAGGAATTTGAGTATTTTCATTCGATTAATTCTAAATTAACTATTTGGTTATACAAGGGTAAGAAAATAGAGCGTATAACATAGAAAAAAGAAGCTATTCTTATCCCGAGAGATTTTCGTAATAATAAGCTCACTGCTCTCTGTTCTTATTGAACCAGTTCATTGGTCACAGTCGTTAGTTAAAACCCCGCCTGAACGAAATCGGGCAGGATGATTGAGTTATTAAAGCACTCCGTCAAAATAAAATAACTAAGCAACTTAATAACCCAATTACCTCCGAACGGTTTGGTGGCAATTTCATTGCTTTTCAAAACCTCCGCCAGTACGACCTTGTCGGGCCGGTATGGCTTTTCAATCCATAGTGTTTTAGTTATTATCCCCGTAATAAAGGGTTTTTATCCCTTATTGTGTAAAGTTGATGAGTTGTCTGCGATAGGCGGTGAGCATTTTGGATTTGGACACAAAACCATAATATTTGCCTTTTCTGATAACCGGCAAGTTCCAAGCTCCGGATTTTTGAAATTTGGCCATCACATCCCTCATGCTGTCCGTCTCATATACGATATTGTCAGGAGGATGGCTCATATAGTCCTTTGCGGTTGTGGTGTCGTACAGCTTTTGGTTGAACATTGCCTCCCGGATATCATCTAGCAGAATAATGCCGATAAGTTTGTCGTCCTTATCAATGACGGGGAAAAAGTTCCGGGTCGATTTTGCCACGCCTTGGTACAGAATGTTTCTCAAGGTCATGGACGGCCCCAATTTTATAAAGTTTTTTTCTACAACGCTCTCTAGCCGCATCAGGGTGAGAACGGTCAGATCCTTGTCGTGCGTTAGCAACTGGCCCTTCTTTGCCAGTTCTTCCGCGTATATGTTGTGTGGAATATATTTTTTAGTGATTATAAAGGATATGGAGGCCACTATCATCAAGGGTACAAAAAGCTCGTAACCACCGGTAATTTCAGCGATAAGGAATATGGCCATCAAAGGCGCCTGTAATACCCCTGCCATAAGCCCTGCCATGCCCACTAGGGCAAAATTGCCAGTAGAGAGCTTGTGTTGGAACACATCCGAATAATTGATCAATAGGGCGAACACATATCCCGCAATGCTACCCGTGAACAATGTGGGTGCAAACACCCCGCCAATACCGCCGGCCCCAAAGGTCAGGGTCATGGCTATGACCTTAAAGATTACCAGGGCGACCAAAAAAAGGGCAATTAGGAGAACGTGGTTTATGGTGATATTAAAGATATTGTTCTTGAGCACCTCCGCATAACCATTTTTAAGTAAACTGTTGATTACTTCGTATCCCTCTCCGTAAAGAGGCGGCACCAGATAGACGATGACACCTATGAGGATCCCTCCGAGCACCAAACGTTTATACGAATCCCCTATTTTTTCAAAGTAACCGCTAAGCCCAAAATACATCTTACTAAAATAAATGGAGACTACCGACGAGACAACTCCCAAAAAGATATAGAAAATGACATCCTTAAGGATGAACTTATCCTGTAACTGAAAGTGCAACAGCACATCGTCGCCCATAAAAAAATAAGTGGTCAGTATGGCCGTAGTAGAAGCCAATATCAAAGGAATCATGGAGGCCAAGGTAAGGTCGAGGCTCAGGATTTCCACAGCAAAAACGATTCCTGCAATGGGTGCCTTGAAGATTGCGGACATGGCCCCGGCCGAGGCCGCACCGATCATCAGCATACGGGTGGTTTGGTTTAAATGCGATAAGCGGGCAAAATTGGAGCCTAAGGCCGCTCCCGTGGCCACGGTAGGCCCTTCTAATCCTACGGACCCCCCGAACCCCACCGTAATCGGCGCTGCGATCAAGGAGGCCCACATTTGGTGCCGCGGCATTATCCCCCTTTGTTGGGATAGGGCGAACAAGGTGGAGGGGATGCCGTGGCCCACCTTTTTCTTCACGATATATTTTATGAAAAGGACTACTAAAAGGAGCCCGATAATGGGAAATACAAAATAAAATGCCCTATGAAATTCCCCGATGATCTTCCCTTCCAACAATTCCTGGATAAAATGGGTGACGTTCTTTAATACTACCGCTCCCGCTCCCGCCAAAAAGCCAATAATGGCACTGGCAATAGACACAAATTGTTGATTGGAAATGTGCCGGTACCTCCATTTTAAAAATCGATGAAATAGAATTCTTGATTTTCTCATGGGTTGTTTTAAATAATCAATCTTACTCCTCCCAGCTCCTCGATCTTGTAAGGAAATTTATCGCTCGGGGAACCGATGAACATAAAGTTGATGGGGATATTCCACTTGTCGGATAATTTTTTGATCAAAGCCGGACTGAATTTTCCTTTTTCTATGATAAACTCAATTTTTATATCCGGGTATTCCCGGTCCAGAAAATCGATTTCCTGCGGCAGATTTTTGGGAACCGTTTCGTCTTCTGCCAAGGCCAGAACGATCTTAATTTTTCGGGTGTGCTCGTTCTTGGTGATATAAAGCATTACCTTGTTCAAGGTGGCAATATTGTCCCCCTTGGTAAAAAATACAAATTCCTGCTCGTTTATTTGGTTGATGGTGTTTAGCAATGTCTTGTCTATGGTAAACACCAAACGTCGTATCGGATTAAAAATAGAGTGGATAACGGACATCAAGAACTTTAAAAGGACCGTCCGATTTAGCATCATAACGATAAAAATCATCGAGGGTATAAAGTACTCCAGAAAGACCGATAAATTACTCGGATTTTCGGATTTGGGCTCCATCGAAATATTTCCCAACAACGCACAGATAACTGCAATTATGGCAATGAGCACCGCCCCCCAGGTCGCTTTTTCCGGCCGAGGTAATTTTTCCCTCCTTACCTTCAGTAAAATATTCCCTATACCGAACAGGGCCATGACCGAAAGAAAGGAGATGGTGTAGACCCCTGCCAACAGCGTTACCTCCCCCTTGGTGATGAAAAGGACGGAGATACACAACAAAAAAAACATGATGATGATGCGGTAAGAGCTGCCCCTGTTGTTTTTCTTTAAGAAGAATTGCGGTAAAATTCTATCTAATGTCATTCGTTCCAATAGTCCGGAAACGCCTACGAAACTGGTGAGTACCGCGCCGCTCAAAACCAAAAAGGCATCGATCGGAATGAGGATTGCAAGCCAATCGCCCCCAACGTGGGAAGCCATCTCCACCAACAGGGTGTTTTGATAGGCATCACTGTGCAATACGGGGAGCGCAAATAAGGCCAAGGCAAAAATTGCCATCAATGGATTGATGATACTTACAATGGCCCACATGTTCTTTAAGGTCTTAGGGAAGACGCCCCGTTTTTGTTCCTCTACAAAGTTGGCAGAACTTTCAAATCCGGAAACACCCAACATGGACGCCGCAAAGCCAAAAAATATGGCCATCCCAATACTTCCTCCCTGGGCCGGCGTATTCCAGTTTTCCCAGAAAGTTCCAAAACCAGTGTGCATTAAAAAAACGACGATAAAACCTGCCAAAATAACCATAGAAAATAGATGGAAAAGGAAGAGGCCAATGGCAACTTTGGCAGATTCCGTGATCCCTCCAATGGTTAGCAACGCAAAAAAGCCCAACAACACGCACGTTGCTATTATAACCGGCATGGCGGGTATTAAATGGTGCAGGTAATGAATGGCCTCGTTGCCCGAGATTACCGCAGTGGCCATATAGGATAGAATGGTTAGGGTAGCCGCAAAGGACGCCATGGATTTGCTGGTGGTATTTAGCAAAGCGTTATACGCGCCCCCGTTCAAGGGCAGCGCGCCAACTACTTCTCCATATATCCTCCTGAATAGAAAAAGGACCCCGGATACTATTAAGAGGGTAATCCAGGCGTATTGACCGGCAAAGGCAATGGCAAGTGCGGAGACATATAAAACCGATGAGCTTATATCATTGCCACAGATAGCTGTGGACTCCAGCTCATTGAGTTTTTTATGAACTTTTGTCTTCATTTTTGTTTAGCTTTAAATGTAGTTCGGCCAGCTGCGCCGGATCTATGTACGATGGGGCATCGATCATCACATCCCGTCCGGAATTGTTCTTGGGGAAAGCAATAAAATCCCTTATAGTTTCCTGCCCCCCCAAGATAGCAACCAATCGGTCCAGGCCAAAGGCGATACCGCCATGGGGAGGTGCACCGTATTCAAAAGCATTCATCAAAAACCCAAACTGATCTTTCGCTTCTTCTGGAGTAAATCCTAAATGTCGGAACATGGTCTCCTGAGTTTTTCTGTCGTGGATCCGAATGGAACCCCCACCAATCTCGTTGCCGTTGAGCACCAAATCATAGGCATTGGCCTTAACTGCTCCCGGATCGGTTTCCAAAAGCTCCAGTTGTCCAGGTTTTGGAGAAGTAAAGGGGTGGTGCATTGCGTGGTATCGGCCCGTTTCCCCATCCAATTCCAACAGTGGAAAGTCTACCACCCATAAGGGGGCAAATTCGTTATTTTTTCTGAGTCCCAATCTAGTGGCCAATTCCATTCGCAGAGCGCTTAATTGGGTCCTTGTCTTGTCGATATTTCCTGCCATAATCAACATAAGGTCCCCCGGTTTTGCCTTCATTTGTGTAGAAAGGTGCCTTAAACCCTCTTCATCAAAAAACTTGTTCACGGAAGAGGAAACCGTACCATCGGTGTTATATTTTATCCAAATTAGCCCACTTGCCCCAATCTGTGGGCGCTTTACCCAGTTAACGAGTTCATCGATCTGTTTTCTAGTGTAATTGGCGCTCCCTTTTACATTTATTCCGACCACCAATTCCGCATCGTCGAACACGGGGAATCCGTATTTGGATCCCCCTTGGGGGGCTAAGGGGCAAAACTCCATTCCAAATCTAATATCCGGCTTGTCGTTTCCATAGCGTTGCAGGGCTTCGTCGTAGGTAATCCTGGGGAAAGTATCCATTTTAGCTTGGTGGATTTCCTTCAAAAGATGCTTTATCAAACCTTCAAAAACATTGAGAACGTTCTCCTGTTCCACAAAAGCCATTTCGCAATCTATCTGGGTAAATTCAGGTTGTCTGTCGGCCCTTAGGTCCTCGTCCCTAAAGCACTTAACGATTTGGAAGTATTTATCCATACCGCCCACCATCAATAATTGTTTAAAGGTCTGGGGAGATTGGGGCAACGCATAAAACTGACCTGCGTTCATCCTGCTGGGCACCACAAAGTCTCGTGCACCTTCGGGTGTAGATTTTATAAGATAGGGAGTTTCTACTTCGATAAAGCCTTGATTCGAGAGATAATTGCGGACTTCCATAGCCACTTTGTGGCGAAACATTAGGTTGTTCCTCACCGGATTCCTACGAATGTCGAGATACCTATATTTCATACGGATATCATCCCCGCCATCCGTTTGATCCTCGATGGTGAAGGGTGGCAAGAGGGATTCGTTCAAAACGATGAGTTCCGAAACCAACAATTCTACCTCTCCAGTAGGGATATTGGGGTTTTTGGAAGCTCTTTCCAAAACGGTCCCTTTTACTTGTACGACAAATTCACGGCCCAAAGACCTCGCTCTTTCCAATAGTTCCTTGGACGAACGATCTTGGTCAAAGATCAACTGGGTAATGCCGTAACGATCTCGTAGATCGATCCAGACGACAAAACCTTTATCCCTTACCTTTTGCACCCAACCAGACAGGGTGATTTTGTCGTTTATATGTGATGCCCTTAATTCACCACAGGTATGGCTTCTATACATTTATTATATAAATACTTGGTTTCATTAAAAATTTCTCGACGGCTTTGCTTTGGGATTTCTTTTTTGCCTCCTTTGCTAGAGCGGTAAAAACCACTTTATTTTGCTCCCGACGCCTCGGGATGGACGGGGCACAAAAAAACCATTACCCTTGAACATTTTGCCAAAACTGCCCAAATATCCCCAAAGTCCTAACGGGTAAAAAAATCAGGTTAAAATAATTTTTAACTAGGCAAATGTAAGAAGTATATATATCCCTTACACATGAAAACGCTGTTTTTGTACACTGTACTAAGTCATTCCACGGATGGCCTAACAGGTATAAGGTTAAGGAATCGGTTCATTTTTGGACGGTTGGCAATATTTAAAGATGGATTTTCTCTAAATTGCACCAATTTTAGCAATACATGTTTAATGAAAAAAATCTGAATGGTTTACAAGGTTAAAAAGCTGATTGTCAATTTTTTACAATTTAAAAAGGCGTTCGTCAACTACCCTTTCAGAAAGTTTAATGTTGTAGAAGTACTATTATTTTGGGTAAGTGAACGCTTGTCGCGGTCCCAGTTTCTTATTTTGTCGGGTATACTTGTCGGGTTAAGCGCTGGCTTGGCCGGGGTACTTCTCAAAGTGCTCGTACACCATATTCAGTTCTTTATCAACAACGATGTTCCCTTTAAGGAACGAATGTTCGTCTATGGCATGTTCCCTTTAATAGGTATTGTTCTTACGGCCCTTATCGTTAAGTATTTATTTAAGGGCGACGAAGAGAAGGAACTTTCTTTTGTTTTGAAGGATATTTCAAATGGCAGCAAGGTAAAATCTAACAAAATGTACTCCCAAATAGTTCAGAGTGCGGTGACGGTGGGTTTTGGTGGTTCCGTGGGACTGGAGACCCCGATTGCCGTGACCGGTTCGGCGATCGGATCCAACTATGCGCAACGCTATCGGTTGGGGTTTAAGGAACGTACTTTGTTGCTCGCCTCGGGGGCGGCAGCCGGGATTGCTGCAGCTTTTGATGCGCCCATTGCGGGAGTGATGTTCGCTTTTGAAATTTTGTTGACGGGCTTGGTATTCACCGATTTTATTCCTCTTGTAATTGCCGCCATCTGCGGTAGTCTATTGTCAACGATTATATTAAACGAAGATGTGTTGTTCAACCTTCAGGCCCGGGAGACCTTTAATTATGGAAACGTAATATTTTATATTGGATTGGGGGCGCTTACCGGGATTTACGCCCGTTATTTTTTGGTGGTCGGACAGAAGGTGCACCATTTCTTCGATCGTTTCAAGAAAAGAAGATTGTCCAAGGCCATCGTTGGAGGTTTAATGCTGTCGGCACTCTGTGTTGCATTTCCACCGCTCTTTGGAGAGGGGTATTTAAATATCCGTATCCTCCATCAAGGGAATGTAGAACACCTGATCCATGAAAGCCTGTTCCGCTATTTCGGGGAATCGCAGTGGATTATTCTTATTTTTTTGGCACTTGCCGTCCTATTCAAGGCATTCGCTACGAGCATAACCCTTAGTTCTGGCGGTAATGGTGGAAATTTTGCCCCCTCCCTTGTAGCAGGGGGCCTGCTGGGCTATCTGTTCGGGTTTGCGTTGGAGATGATAGGCATTTCAGACGTACCCATCACAAATTTAATGCTGGTCGGTATGGCCGGAGTAATGTCGGGGGCAATGTACGCGCCCTTGACGGGGATTTTCCTTATTGCCGAGACCAGTAGTGGATACGACCTGTTTATTCCACTGATGATCGTATCTGTTATGGCGTATGCTATCAATCGGTTTTTCTCTAAAGTAAACCCTTCCTATAATAAACTGGCAGAGCGGGGGGAGATATTTACTACCAGACAGGACCAAAACATTCTTTCGCATATCCGGCTTCGCGATTGTTTGAACCCCTCTTCCTTGGTGATAAGCACAAGGGATGGAATGGATGAGGTGCTGAGCAAGTTTAGGAACAGCGACCAGAACACCATGGCCGTGGTTGACGTTAACAACCAGTTCTGGGGGATATTGAACCGACATAATTTAAGGCCCTATCTTCTCGGAAAAAAATCGACCCGGGAGACCAGTGTCAGTAAACTCTCTATAAGTCCGTCGTTTATCGTATCCCCTACGGATTCGGTAATGAAGGTTATAAAAATGTTCGACGAGGCCGATGTTTGGCAGCTCCCCGTTTTGGACCAAGACCGAAAATTCCACGGTTTTGTAAGCCGATCTATGATCCTGAACAACTACCGTAAGCTGTTAATGGACTATTCGGAATAGATGATACGCCCTGCGCATATCGCTAGGCGCTTTACGCATTTGCGAATGGCGTACAGCGATCAAAATTCCATCAACCCAATGTTGGTTCGTCTAGCTTTGGTTCAATTTTATCCTTTCGTCCCCATATCCTCAGCTTCCATCTATAAATGATATAAAACAGGGTGGGGACTATTATCAGGGTCAGGAAGGTAGCGACGAGCAGGCCGTAGATCACGGTCCAGGCCAATGGCCCCCAAAAAATTACGTTATCCCCACCCACGTATATTTTTGGGTCCAGTTGGGAAAAAAGGGAAAAGAAATCGATGTTCAGACCAATGGCCAAGGGTATCAGGCCCAATACGGTGGTAATCGCGGTAAGAATCACCGGCCTTAACCTGGCTTTACCCCCTTGAATAATGATATCCCTAACCGCTTCCCTCGTCAGCATTTCTTTTTCGTCCATATTTTCCACCACCTTTTTCCGGTCTATTAGGATCTGGGTATAATCCAGCAGCACCACGCCGTTGTTGACCACGATCCCCGCCAAGGAAATAATGCCCATCATGGTCATCATGATAACAAAGGGTTTCCCGGTTATCATCAACCCGCCAAAGACACCAATTAAACTCAGGAAAATGGCTATCATAATTATCGCAGGTTTAGAAATACCTCCAAACTGAAAGACCAAGATCAGCATGATAAGGCCCAGACCGGAAAAGAATGCCCCCACCAAAAAACTCATCTGCTTGTTCTGCTCTTCTATCTGGCCCGTATAATCTATTTTGATATCGTTGGGAAGTTCATTAAAATCGGTCATTTCCTTCTGAATCTCGGCAACAATTGCGGCAGCATCCGTAAATCCAGGCTTTAGTCCGGAATAAACCGTTACGACCCTTCTATTGTCCCTGTGCTTGATGGCACTGAAGGCCGAAGTATTCTTTTCTTTCGCCACCGAAGAAATAGGGATCTCCTTAATTTTACCGGTTGCGGGATCCCGAAATATGATGTTCTGATTAAAGAGGGCATTTTTGTTATAACGGATATCCTCGTTAAACCTAACGTTAATGTCGTAATCGTCTCCGTCTTTCTTGTAAACCCCGGCCTTTTCACCAAAAAGAGACCTTCGCAGTTGGTTTCCTACCTGACCTGTGGAAACCCCAAGCTCCCCTGCTTTCTCCCGATCTACCACTACCTGCATGGAGGGTTTACTCTTATTTACGTCGACCTTGAGCTCTTCAATTCCGGCAATATTCTTTGAATTGATAAAATTCAACATATTTTCTGCCGTGTTGATCAATTCGTCGTAATCCTTGCCTTCTAACTCAATATTGATCGGATAACCTGCCGGAGGCCCGCTGGGCTGTTTTTCTACAGAGATGGCAAGCCCAGGATAAATGCCGCTCAGGGCTTCCTGAACTTTTTGCCGAATTTTCTCGGTATCTTTTCCTCTTCGGTATTTAAACTCGCTAAAATTGACGGTTATTTTTCCCCGATGTGGCATTTCCGCTGCCGAACCCCCATCGGTAAACGGATTGCCGGCACCTTCCCCTACCTGGGAGACAAAGGAAGTCACCATGTAGTTCTCGTCCCCGTCCATGTATTCTTTCTCATTGAGCACATCCGAGACGCGCTTCTCAATTTCCTTGGTAACCTTGTTGGTCTTTTCAATTGCGGTGCCCTGTGGATATTCAATATAGACAAAGAATTCGTTGGGGGTGGCGTCCGGAAAAAATTCTATTTTGGTTCTTTGCGTACCTATGGACCAGCCAAAAAGCATAATTACCCCGAACAAAAGCAAGGTAGTAAGCCCAACATACCAATAAACATTGTTCTTCTTCAAGGCGTGCTTTAGGCGTCTTTCGTACCAATTTTCGAACCGTACCATGCTGCCTTTCTGAAAATTGATGGCCCATTTTTTCAGGAAGTATTTGTAGACCCAAAACATGACGGCCGTTACGATCATAACCGTTCCCAAACCGTGCATGGCACCTCCAAAAATAACAATGAGCAATCCGATGCCTCCTAAAATGATGCTTATCCGAATCAATTGTTTTAGGGTGAGTTCCTTTTCCGAAGTGTCCATAAATTGGGACACCAACATGGAGTTCATAAAAATGGCCACAAAGAGCGAGGATCCCAGTACCACGGACAGCGTAATGGGGAAATATTTCATAAACTGGCCAAAGATACCGGGCCAAAGTCCCAAGGGAACAAAGGCGGCCACCGTTGTAAGCGTAGAAATGATAATCGGAAAGGCGATCTCGCCGATCCCTTTTTTGGCGGCCTGGGTCCGCGACATTCCCTCGTCCATTAATCGGTAGACGTTTTCTACGACCACGATACCGTTATCCACCAACATTCCGAGGCCCATGATAAGACCAAAAAGAATCATTGTATTTAAGGTATATCCCAACAAGTTCAGGATCATAAAAGACATAAACATGGACATTGGAATCGCAAAGCCGACGAACAGGGCATTCCTAAATCCAAGGAAAAACATAAGTACGGTAACCACCAGAATAATCCCAAATATAATATTGTTGACCAAATCGTCTACTTGGTTCAAGGTTCTGGTGGAGGAATCGTTGGCAATGGAAATATGAAGGCCGGATGGGTAATAATTGGCCTCTACATCCTTTACCAAGGCCTTGATCTTATCCGCCGCTTCGATCATGTTCTTCCCTGCTCTTTTCTTTACGTCCAGCATCACAACATTATCGCCAAATTCCCGGGCGTAGGTTGTCTTGTCTTCTTCTTTAAAGCTTACCTGGGCGATATCTTTGAGATATACGGCCCCGTTTTCAGATTTTACAACGAAATTGTTTAGCTGTGCCGGATTTTCTATTTCACCGAGAATTCGAATGGTCCGCCTTTGCTCATTGGTTTTTAAGTTGCCCGCGGACATGGTCATATTGCCGTTGGAAATGGCCTGTATTACGTCGGTAAAACTCACCTTGGCGGCCATCATTTTGAAGATGTCCACGGCAACTTCGACTTCTTTTTCCTGTGCCCCGCGGATATCCACCTTTTTAATTTCTGGCAGCTCTTCTATTTCATCCTGAAGGTATTCTGCATACTGTTTTAATTTTTCTACTGGATAGTCCCCAGTAAAATTAATGTTCATAATGGGTACCTCTTCCGAAAAATTGAGGTCGAACACATTGGGCTCTACCTTGGCCCCGTTAAAAGTGGGCCAATCCTCACTGGCCTTTTCCCCATCTACTTCGTCCTTTACTTTCTGTTTGGCAGCATCTACGGTAATATCCTCGTCGAATTCAACGGTAATAATGGAATAGTCTTCTTGCGAGGTTGAGGTAATCTCTACGAGGTTGCTCACATTCTTCAACTCCTTTTCCAGGGGATCCGTGATCAACCGTTCAATATCCTCGGCCGTATTGCCCGGATAGGGAGTGCTTATATAGATCTTGGTTTCAACGATTTCTGGAAAATCTTCCCGGGGCATGGCAAAATAGGCCTTTAATCCGATCCAAAAAAAGATGCCTATGATAACATAGATTACCGATGGATTGTCAATTGCCCATGAGGACAATCCAAACTCTTTATTTGCATTCTTTTCCGATTTGCTCATTTTAATTAGTCGTTAGTCAGTTGTCTATAGTGGGTAATCGTTAGTTGTTGCCGGCTAATAGGATAGATATTCTCGTCTAAGGACTACCGAGTACCGACCGCCAACTGGTTGAGGATTTTAATTTTTTGACCATCCTTGACGCTTCTTGCGCCTTCCTTTATCACCTGATCGCCATCTTGGATACCGGATAGGATTTCCACATCGGGCCCTTGGGTCTTTCCGGTCGTAATTATGACCTTTTGCGCAATAGCCTCATTTTTCGAATTGGGGTCTTTGGCTACAAAGGCATATTGCTCCCCTTCTGCATTTTCCGAAATAATACTTTGGGGAATCATGATCGCATTCTCCTTGGTGTAATCATTGATCTGTACCTTGGCCGTGAGGTTTGGCTTTATTTTCCCGTTGGAATTCGGAACCGGAATCTCTACTTTGAACGAACGGTTATTTGGGTTGATAAAATTCCCAGTTTCACGGATCTGGGTTGTAATACTGTCACTTAAAACTGGAAAATAGACCCTTACTTCCTTTCCTTTGGTAACGCTGCCCAGATAGTTCTCCGGGACCTCTACCTCAATGTACATATTGGAAAGGTTTACGATTCGGAAAATCTCCGACCCCGGACCGGGCGATACTACCGTTCCCTGGTCTTTGATTACGTCGTCTATGATACCGGAGAATGGAGCTCTAATATTCATTTTCTCCAATTGGCTCTCCATTTGTTTTACTGTACTTTCTTGGGCCTCGTAACTGGATTTGGCTTGTAAATATTGTATTTCCGAACCAATTTTTTGGTCCCATAACCTTTGTTGTCGCTCAAAGGTTGTCTTTGCTAAAGCGGCCTGTGTTTTCATTTGTGCCACTTGGCTGGCCATGCCCCCATCGTCTATAGTGGCCAACAATTGACCTTGGGCCACTTTTTGGCCTTCCTTGACGTATACCTTCAATAGGGTGCCCGCCATCTCCGGGTAAATAAGTACGTTTTGCTTGGTCTTTACCCCTCCCTGCAGGTCTAAAAAGTGGTTGAACGTTTGGGACTTGACCTCAAGGGTACTTACCAGCGGAAATTTCTCATCCGAATCCAAAGCCCCTATTGCAGAATCCAACAATTTTATTTGCTGTTCCAGCAATTTGTGCTTCTCGGAGATAGCTGTTTTTGTGGCCCTGATCTCTTTGAGGTTCCCTGAGGCAATTACGTCGTGGACGGACTGGGCGCTCTTGCTTCCGCAAGCCATAAGAAATATGACCATGGTTAGGATCGTTACAATTTTTTTCATTTGGATAGTTTTATGCGTTGTTTTTTAGTTTAGATGGTTAAAAGTGTAAGAGTTTATCAGTAAGGTCCTTAAACATTTTTCACTTCAATTATTCAAGATCGTTTCCAGTTCTGTCTTCTGATTGATTACTTTTACCATAGACTGTAGGTATTCCTGTTGTGCGGAATAGAGCTGGGTCTGGGCCTGGCGCAGGTCAAAACTTGTGGCAAGGCCTTCAAAATACTTGGTCTCGTTCTTGGCCTCTATCCGCTCTGCCAATCCAAGGTTATCCTTGGAAGTATTGTAATTCTCTATGGCGAACAGATAGTCGCTCTTAGCCCGTTCTAACTGTAGTTGAATGTTTTGTTCGGTCTCCGTTAGTTGGGTCTTGGCCTTATCGAGGGCTATTTTTGCCCTTTGGATGGTTGCGTTCCTGCCTAGCGAACTAAAAAGAGGGATTTTAAGATCCAAACCCAAAATGGACGAATCGTACCATTTTTGATCCTTGCTAAAAAAACTGAAATTGTTGCTATAGGCAGACGCACCGTAATTGACAAAAGCGTTCAAGGTAGGCAAGTTATAACTCTTTGCCAGTTTTAGTTCAAGAAAGCGTTGTTCGTTGAGGTTCGTCGCTATTTTGTAATCTACGTTGTTTTCCAAGTTGAATACCTCCTGCACGATGCCAAGATCCATATTTGCCTGTAAGAGCTGATCTAGGTCTTCCGCTAGTTGAATGGGGGCATATATCTCGCGCCCCATGACCAGATTGAGCGTCTGTACCGTGATATCCTCAAAGCGCTCGGCATTTTTTAACTGGTTTTCAATAGAGGCCAGGGTTATCTGCAATTGTTCTACACTCTCCTCATCACCCAGTCCGTTCTCATAAATTATTTGGGTCTCTCTGAGATTTTTGTCCAAGGCGGCTTGGTTTTTTTCCAATATCGATACGGTTTCCTGTGCCAGTAACACGTTACCATAGGCCTGCACCACGGATTTGCGTACATCGAGGTCTGTTTTTTCCTTGTTGTTGGCGCTGTATTCCAAAAAAGTCTTGGTAGCCTGAACCCCGACAATATAGGACCCGTCAAAAATTTGTTGCCTTAATGTAGCAGTGGCCACTGCAGATTGGGACTGGCCAAAGGTAACGGGAATATAGGTTCCAGGTTCCCCACCGGCAATTTCAGCGGGCAACAGGGTAACCTGCTGTTTTAGCTGGTTCTGATACCCGATATCGCCATTTATCTGAGGTAGACCGCTCGCAATTGTTTCCCATTTTTGCTTCTGTGCATCCTCCATATCCCTGCCGGCATTTATGCTGCTATAATTGTTGGCTTGGGCAAAGGCGATGGCTTCCTCCAAGGTAAAGCGCTGGGTTTGTCCGGGTCCTTGGGCATAAGCCTTACCCAAGTGAAGCATTAGAAGCATTATGAAAAAAATGCTCCTTACAGGATATTTGTGGGCAAACATTGACCTTTCCGAGCCTAGAACCAAGAGACTAGCCCTCAAATTAGATAGTGCTGTGGTTACGGCGAGGGGGGTCATCAATGAATTTTTAGCCTTATGACTTACGTCTCGGTTCTTATTTATAGACCCTGATTTCCACGAAAAAAACGGTAGTTTCAGAAAAATAAGTCTCATCTATTGCTGTTTTGAATTGATAATCCGATTTAGTATTTGTTGTCCTTTTTCGGTCGCAATGCCTCGGATGTGGTACTCCAGATAAATATCGGCCAAGGTAGATTTAGGAAACAGCTCATGAGGGAAAAGCCCCCTATTTTTTATGCTTGACATACCGGAGAAATAGATTCTGGCCGTAAAGGGCACATCCAAATTTTTCCGATAGATTCCTTGACTAATTCCCCGTTCCAAATTGGAGGTTACGCAATGCAACATGGTATCGTACTCTTGTCGGTGCAGGGTTTTATATATTTTTGGATAGTATTTTTGCAATTGGTACTGAGGAGAGGATTTTTCGTCCTTTAAATGTTGCGCTATAAATTTTTTAATTTCGAATTGCTCCTCAATGGGGTTCTTGCCCAAGGCTATAATCCTGTCTATGCCATCGGTTATGGACTTAAAAAGATATTGGGTACATTCATCCACCAATTTTGTCTTATTTTCAAAAAGGGAATAGATGGTTTTTTTAGACATCCCCATTTCTTGCGCCAAATCGTCCATGGTCACGCTTTTGAACCCTAGGTTCAGGAACATTTCGGTTGCTTTTTCTGTGATCTTCTCTTTCATAATAGGTCGCAAATGTAAGCACGGAAACTTTAAACACCACAAAAGTTTTCTAAGTATTATACTTTTTTAACATTTTTTTATGAAGATGTTCTACGATTAGCTATGTTTATAAAGGAAAAACCGCAACGGGTAAAGCGGATCGTAAAAAGCGACGTATTTTTGGAAAAATTTGAACCATATGCACCACATGGACCACTATCGTAACGCGTTTACGGATTATCTCGCAAGGGAGGTCCAGATCAAGGAGCCTCAAAATCTTTACGCTCCTATAATTTATATTCTCGGCTTAGGGGGCAAACGCATAAGGCCGGTAATGACATTGATGGCCGCCGACATCTTCGGGGAGGATTATCGCCGGGCACTGGATGCAGCGTTGGCCATAGAAGTGTTCCATAATTTTTCTTTGGTGCACGATGATATAATGGATGCAGCTCCTTTAAGGCGCGGACAAGAGGCGGTGCACAAAAAGTGGGATATAAATACCGGGATTTTGTCGGGCGATGCCATGCTCATATGTTCCTATCGGTTTTTGGAACGATATAACGGCCTTGTTTTTAAAGATTTGGTAAAACTTTTGGGAAAAACGGCGATTGAAGTTTGCGAGGGACAACAATACGATGTGGATTTTGAGAGTAGGGATGTCGTTACGATCCCGGAATATTTTAAGATGATCGAATACAAAACCGCAGTCTTACTTGGGGCAGCGCTACAAATGGGGGCCATAATTGCAGAGGTCGATAAGGTAGCTCAGGATTTGATTTATGAATATGGCAGAAATCTGGGGATTGCCTTTCAACTGCAGGATGACTATCTGGATGCTTTTGGCGATCCCAAAACCTTTGGCAAACAAGTGGGTGGTGATATCATAGAGAATAAAAAGACCTTTTTGTATCTCAAGGCACGGGAATTGGCCAGTCCTCAGGAATTACGGGAATTGGACCATTTATTTTCAATAGCTCCCCTAGACCCTACGGACAAAATAAACGCAGTAAAGAATGTTTTTTTAAATACGGGTGCTTCTGAATACGCACAAAGCGAAATTGAAGGATTTACCCAGAGAGCCTTTGAGAAATTGGAGCCCCTGAAAATATCAGAGGCTAAAAAAAGAATTTTGCGGAAGCTTGGAGAAGGGTTGATGATGCGACTGATTTAAAAAATTCTTTTTAGCAAAGCCTTAATAAACTCCCTCTTCGGACAAGCACTAATAATCATCAGGTCTTCCCATAGGTTGGTGTTCCCGTCCAGAAATTTAAAGATCATTTGAGGGGATCGTTTCTTGAAAAGGGATTCAAAAATAGGTTGTCCTTTGGCGTTGTCGCAGTACAGAATATCTAACAAGAGCAGATCGTAGAACCAAAATCGGTCCTTGATATAGAGGTTGTCCAATGGTTTTTCCTTCTTCAGTAGCCTTATCAAAGCTTGCGTTTTTCTGTACGTGTTCATAAACGTAAAGCCGGTACTTGCTTTGGTCCATCCCCCTGCGGCCCCGATATGGAATAAATTTTCGGTATTGGCCGATGAAAAATCATAACAGGTCATGGGAATGCTTCCTTTTTCGATTTCTGATACGGAATAGCCGGCACTTTTTAAATGCTTCTTCATGTAGTCCCTTAGACCAGCTTCATATTCTTGTTCGGTCATGGGATTTTTGGAAAAAAAGGTATATTCTACCAGAGCTTCGGTGTTTGAAAAGGGGAGCACGTACATAAAACGGGTATTGCCCTTTTGGGGTATCGAAAAATCCATAAATGTGGTTGTCCGGTCGTCAAAGGTCGGTTTTTCGGTTTTAACGAACCATCCGAGAAAATGTTGTTGCAATACCGGAAATTTCTTTTGAGAGACCATTCTATCATACTCAGGAGCGCTGTTGAAAGCCATTTTACAGTGATACCTACCTAAGTTTGTGCTTAATTCTACCCCATCCTGTGATGAACAAATACCGAGAACCTCCGCTTTTAGTATCGAAATATTGGGATACAGGGTTATTCGCCCTAGATATTCCCTATAAAAGTCGATTCCCCTCACCATCTTATAGATATAAGGCCTTATCGGTTGCCGGGATTTAAAATTTGTTCCGGCAAAAAAGATCTGATCCCAACTTTTATGGACCAATTGGTCAAAATCACCCTTTCCCTTTTCCCAAAAGCACCAGGTACGGTCATTGGTCTGCTTGGTGTCCCTGTCTATTACGAGGATAGATTTATTCCTAAAAAGGGATTCCTTTCCAAAGCCATCTGCAAGCATAAGTCCCGCAGCCCCGGCACCGATGATAATATAATCGAAGGTTGTCATTCTTTGTTTTGCAAGACTCCAAGATAGGAAAACAAATACTGAAACGCCATTGTATAAATAGTAGAAGGCATTTCATGGGAGCTAAAATTAATAAAAATATGAATTTAGATACAACTAAAATTATATTTTGTTAAATATAAATATGTATTTTTGTCTATGAAACTATTCTAAAATATGGGTTGAATTGATTCTGCCGAAAGGCGGAGCCTCTTTCAACGCTAAGCCTTAATATTTATTAAATTGTGACACCAGCCGAAGAAAATTACCTGAAAACGATCTATCATCTGGGCAAAGTTTCCAACCAAGCGGTGACGACCAACTCCATTGCAGAACAAATGGACACCAAACCGTCTTCCGTAACCGATATGATAAAGAAGCTTTCCGAAAAAGGATTGGTACATTACAAAAAGTATCAAGGAGTGTCGATGTCAGACCAGGGCAACAAAATTGCTTTGTCCATTGTAAGGAAACATCGATTGTGGGAAGTTTTTCTCATGGAGAAATTGAACTTTGCCTGGGACGAGGTCCACGATGTTGCGGAGCAGTTGGAACACGTACAAAGTGAAAAGTTAATTGAAAAACTCGACAGGCATTTAGGATTTCCGAGGTTTGATCCGCATGGGGACCCCATTCCTTCCAAAAGCGGTAAGGTCCTGCAGGTAGAAAAGGTCTTGCTCTCTGCCTGTGATACTGGGGATAAGGGAATTTTTGTGGGCGTCAACAGTTCCTCTACCGAATTTCTACAATATTTGGACAAACTAAATTTGGTCCTTGGGGATAGGATCGAAATCCTTTTCAAGGAATCCTTTGACGATTCCCTTCAAATCAAAGCCAAAGGCCAAAAAGTGACGCTTTCCGGAAAGGCGGCCATGAACATATATATTCAAATAGACGAGCTATGAATTTAAATAAAGACCACAAATCCCTTGGAGAGGTCCACGAATCGGTTTCGATAGCGGAAAATACTACGGTCTGGAAGAAAATAGCGGCATTTTTTGGGCCGGCCTACCTTATCAGTGTGGGTTATATGGATCCCGGCAATTGGGCAACGGATCTTGCTGGGGGCAGCCAATTTGGCTATAAACTGCTCTGGGTACTTCTTATGTCCAATATCATGGCCCTATTGTTACAGAGCCTTAGTGCGAGATTGGGAATAGTTCAGGGTAAGGATTTGGCGCAATGCTCACGGGAAAGTTACTCCAGACCGGTAAATTTTGTATTGTACCTATTGGCAGAAATTGCCATTGTAGCGATGGATCTGGCCGAGGTGCTCGGTATGGCCATAGGGCTTCAACTTTTGTTTGATATGCCATTGCTATGGGGCGTTTGTATTACGGTTTTAGATACCTTTCTACTGTTATTCCTTATCGACAAGGGCATCCGAAAAATGGAAGCTTTCATTATTGCATTGATTTTTATTATTGGCGTTTCATTTTTGGTCGAAATGTTCTTGGCCAAACCGGTTCTGACAGATGTAATTGCTGGCTTGGTACCTTCCCTTCCAAATAGTACGGCCCTCTATATTGCTATCGGAATAATCGGGGCAACCGTAATGCCACACAACCTTTACCTACATTCGTCTCTGGTTCAGACACGTAAATTTGATAAGACCGGCAAGGGTATTAAACAGGCGTTAAAGTATAATTTTATCGATTCGGCCATTGCCCTGAATCTTGCATTTTTCGTCAATGCCGCCATACTTATACTAGCGGCATCCACTTTTTACGTGAACGGAATGTTCGAGGTGGCGGAGATACAGGATGCCCATAAGTTACTGGAGCCGCTTTTGGGTTCTAAATGGGCGGCCATACTGTTTGCCTTGGCATTGATAGCGGCTGGTCAAAGTAGCACGATAACGGGTACGCTGGCCGGGCAAATTGTGATGGAAGGCTACCTCAACCTAAGGATTCAGCCATGGGTACGCCGTATTATTACCCGTCTCATCGCGATAATACCTGCCCTGTTAACGGTTATTTATTTTGGAGACCGCGCCACCGGGGAATTGTTGGTCCTTAGCCAAGTAGTTCTAAGCCTTCAACTTGGATTTGCCGTAATCCCCTTGATCCATTTTGTAAGTGATAAGGAAAAAATGGGAAAATTTGCTATCGGCGCCATCACAAAGACTGCTTCCTGGACTATTGCCCTGGTTATTGTGGCCCTGAACGCCAAGCTAGTGTACGATGAAATAGGCAACTGGATACAAACCACGCCCGACCCCATATATATTTATGTTTTCGTGGTTCCAATTGCCATTGGGGCCTTGGGGCTCTTGTTCTATATTATGTTCAAGCCATTGCTCGATAAAAGAAGCCGGCAAATTAAATTGGTACCCCATATCGAGGAGGCCATTTTCTCTGAGGAGCCCGAAATGATGACCTACAGGAATATTGCCATTGCGTTGGATTTTTCCGAAGTAGATTCCAAGACCATTAGCAGTGCCCTACAATTGGGGAGAAAGGAGGCCACCTATACCCTGATCCATATTGTGGAAACGGTTGGCGCAATGGTCTATGGTAGCCGTATCGATGATTATGAAACCGCGAGCGATAAAGCATATCTGGAGACCTATCGCAAAAAACTAATCGAAATGGGGTATAAAGTGGAGATAGAACTCGGTTTTGGTAGCCCTAAACGGAAAATTCCAAAAATAGTGAACGAAGGCTCATTTGATATGTTGGTCTTAGGGGCCCATGGCCACAAACTTATGAAGGATCTTTTGTTCGGGACCACGGTAGATGCCGTAAGGCACAAGGTTAAGGTTCCTTTGCTGATCGTGCGGGATTAGGCAAATTATTTTTTCAAAAATCCCTACCTTGCTAAAAATACTTAAAGATTTCCGAAACAGTATGACTAAACCGAAAGAAAGACCTTGGTTCTGGAATATTCTCATTGTTATAACGATCATTTTGGTGTTGAGCGTATTTACCGCCCATTATAAAAACTGGACCAAAATTAAAAACGATCGTTTTCGGATACTTTCGGGATTCTATAAGAAAGAGATCCAGTTTTCCGAGCTAGACAGTGTGGTATGGGTAGCTAAAATTCCTCCTATGATACGGCTCAATGGCTTTTCGGCCATGGAAACCGAGAAAGGGATCTATCAGGAATTCAAGGATTCCCTGACGGACAAAACAGTGGATGTTTTTGTGGATAACCTGTCCGATCCAAAAATAAAATTGGTCTATCGGGATTCGTTAAAACTCTTTTTTAATTTGTCCGATAGTACGGATACCAAGCAGCTCTACCAACAACTAACTACCCGGATCGATTCGCTTCCGAAGAAGTGAATTAAATCGGTTGATTTTTTGAAGGCCAATACTTTTGTTTAATTTAGGATATGATTCTTCTAACCCAATTTTTTGGTGCCCTATATGGCCTGTTGGCGGTAGTATTCGGGGCGTTTGGTGCGCATGCCCTTAAAAAATCGTTTACCGAAGATCAATTGGGAAGTTTTGAAACCGGGGTAAAGTATCAGATGTACCACGCCTTGGTATTGTTGATCTTAAGTTTTAATTTGGGGTTTAATTCCGATCTGGAAATTGCAATGGCCTATTGCTTTATTGTAGGGACGTTTTTGTTTTCTTTTAGCATCTATGGACTTTGCTTAACGGGCTCCAAAGGAAAAAAGCTGAGATTTCTGGGGCCTATAACACCATTGGGCGGACTTCTTTTAGTAGCCGGGTGGGGATTATTGCTCTATTCTTTTATTCAAAAATTAATTTAACCGCCAAGGGGTTAGGAACTTTTCCCGTATCTATACTTTCCGGGGTGGTAACTTAGGGCGATTAATGACACCCACCGCATTCCCCGTCGCCACATCCTTTCCCGCTCCCTTTCTTAGAAGCGAACAACGAATTGGGCAATAAAAATTTCTTGACCAGATAGGCCACCGCTATGGCCAGAACGATGTAAACCAATATGTTTTGAAGAATTGCCATTTTTATTTTTAAGAGAACAGAAAATAGAATTCAGAAAAAGGTCCGTCTATATTCTATGTTCTTATTTAAGAATTTGATACGCTATCAACGCTACAAGATACGCAAAAGCACTCATAAAAACCAATTGCATGGTTGGCCATTTCCAGGTATTGGTCTCTCGTTTTACGATGGCCAAGGTACTCATGCACTGCATTGCAAATGCATAAAAGAGCAATAACGAAACTCCCGATGCCAGGTTAAACAATGGTTTTTTGGTAATGGGATCGACCTCTGCAGCCATTCTGTTTTTAATGGTTTCTTCCCCGTCATTTCCCACACTATAGATGGTGGCCAGTGTGCCTACAAATACTTCACGGGCGGCGAATGAAGTAAGTACCGCAATTCCTATTTTCCAATCATAACCCAACGGTCTAACAATGGGTTCAATAGCCTTTCCCATATATCCCATAAAGGAATTTTCCAATTTGTAACTTGCAATTTCTTCTTGCTCTGCGGTTTGGACGAGTTCCTTTTTTTTCCGGTCAAGGGAATCTGCTAAGCCCCTAGTGGTTAAGCGCAGGTTGTTTTTTTCCTCACCGTTCTTGAGGGTCGCTTTATATGCAGCAAGATGTTCCTCAATCCTGGATTGGTTATATTCGGAAAAGCCTTCAGCCTTTAATTTTGTATCGATAATGGTCTCGGCGTTTTTAAACTTATCCGAAAAGCCATTGGAGCCTAAAAACCAAAGAATGATGGAAATGGCCAAAATAATCTTTCCGGCCCCGACCACAAAGCTCTTAGTTTTTTCAACGACCGTATAGGCCACATTTTTTAGCAACGGCATTTTGTAGTTCGGCATTTCCATCACAAAGAAGGACCGACTGTTTATTTTGAGAATTTTGTTCAATATCATGGCAGACCCTAAGGAAGCGGCAAACCCGATAAAGTACATGAACATTAGGGTAAGCGCTTGATAACTAAGCCCCAAAAACCGACCATCAGGTATAACCAATGCGATGATGATCAAATAAATGGGCAGCCTTGCGGAACATGTAGTGAACGGGGTTACCAAGATCGTAATCAATCGTTCCTTCCAGTTTTCTATGGTCCGGGTGGCCATGATCGCAGGAATGGCACAGGCCGTACCCGAGATCAACGGTACAACGCTTTTACCGCTCAAACCGAAGGGCCGCATTATTCGATCCATTAAGAAAACGACCCGGCTCATATAGCCAGACTCTTCCAAGAGGGATATAAACAGAAACAGAAAGGCGATTTGTGGGATAAAAATTACGATTCCCCCAATGCCCGCTAAAACCCCTTCGGCGATGAGATTCGTGAAGACGCCCGGTGGCATGGTGTCCTTTACCCATTCACTGGCGTTGGCAAAAAAGGCATCGATCATATCCATGGGATAACTGCTCCAGTCATAAATGGCCTGAAAGATAGTGAGCAGTATCAAGAAGAAAATAAGGTACCCAAAAATCCTGTGGGTCAGAATTTTGTCCAGCGCTGCCCTAAACCCTTTGGCGGCGTTCATATCTACCTTGTAGGTTTGTTTTAGGATACCATTGATAAATTGGTACCTTAAAATGGTTTCCTTTTGCTGCAGCCGCTTTAGTTCGGATTTGGATTTGGTGGTAAACGATGAGGTATCGGCAATATGTTTTTTTTCAATGGGCGTAAAGTTGACATCCTGCGTAATGACCAACCACAATTTATAAAGGTCTTCCTTGGGAAAGGTTTCCCTTAAGCTATCAAAATATTCTGGAGCAATAACCGTAGTATCCAATACCGGAGAAATGGACAAACTTTTATAATCTGCAATAAGTTCCTTTATCCGTTCTACCCCCGTACCCTTTCTCGTGCTTACCAGGGCTATTTTGGTATTCAGTTTTTCCTCGAGTAGGGGAATGTCCAAGGAAATACCCTTTCTAGACATCCTATCGGCCATATTGATGACCAGAATGGCCGGTATCTTAAGATCCTTGATCTGGGTAAAAAGCAGTAGATTTCGCTTTAGGTTTTCCACATCCGTGATCACCACTGCCACATCGGGAAAATCCTTATCGTTCTTGTTTAGCAAAAGCTCCACGACGACGCTTTCATCCAAGGAGGTAGTGTTAAGGCTGTAAGTACCTGGCAAATCCAGGATGTGTGCCTTAACCCCTCTGGGCAATTTGCAGATCCCTTCCTTTTTCTCTACGGTAATTCCTGGGTAGTTGCCCACCTTTTGTTTAAGACCGGTGAGCTGGTTAAAGACAGAAGTTTTTCCGGTATTGGGGTTGCCAATTAGGGCTACATTGATGCTTTTGCTCATGATGCAAGGGAATCTTCTAGAAGTTCCAATTCTATTTGAAGGGCGACCGATCTACGAATGGCAATATGGGATCCATTTACATTGATGTAGATGGGGTCGTTTAATGGGGCCACTTGTACCAATTCTACTTCATTCCCTGGCAGGCATCCCAGTTCTAAAAGTTTAATGGGGAGGATGTCCACGGCAAATTCCTTAATGATTCCTTTTTGGCCCCGCTTTAAATGAGCAATCGTAAGGTTACTCTTTACAGATGAACTTTCGGGTTTTTGAATCTTTCGTTGTTCCTTTTCCATCGTTAAAATTTTAAACCGTAGCTCTGGCCATGCTTGAGGATTTTGCCCTGATAAATAAATAAATAAACCCGCCTGAATGGAACGGGCAGGCTTTCTTAAATTCCCAAACACCCATCTGTAATGAATATATATTAATTTTTATTTAGATTGATTATAAGCAAGGGCAAAAGTAAGGGAAAAAACGAGATCTTTTTGGGTTAGACGGAAAAAAGTTATGGGATTACGGGGTGTTATTTGTTAAATGTTAGTGTCAACCGTTGTTTTAGGTCCAACTGGAGCTTATAACCTTGAGCCTTGGACCTCTTGCTGCCGATTGCCAACTATATACTCCTCTGAACTTGAGTTTGAGTTTGTGTTTGAATTTGATATTTGAACTTGGACTTATTTAGGATAGGAGGTTCTAAGAAATTCCAGATCTTGGATCAATTTTTGGACATCATCTGCCTTGGTGCCATCATAAAACCCACGTATTCGCCGATTCTTGTCTACTAACACAAAGTTTTCCGTATGTATCATATCGTAAGGACCTCCATCCCCATCGGTCTTAACGGCCATATAAGATTTTCGGGCTAGGTCATAAATCTCTTTTTTGGGCCCTGTGACCAAGTTCCATTTGCTGTCGTTTACCCCTTTTTCCAGGGCGTATTTCTTAAGTTGGGGAACAGAATCAATTTCTGGGGTAACCGTGTGCGACAAAAGCATCACGTCGTCTTCATTTAGGATATGCTTTTGGATCTCGACCATATTTTTGGTCATAATGGGACAGATGGTCGGACAGGTAGTAAAGAAAAAATCGGCGATATAAATCTTATTCCTGTAATCGTCCTGGGTGATGGTTTTTCCGTTTTGGTTCGTCAAGGAAAAATCCGCAATGGTGTGATACTTTTTTATGTACTGAAGGTCTGGTTCTACCAATTCCGAATTGACCATGGACGGTTGATAGACTGGCAAGGTTTTCGGCGGTTTAAGGGCATTGTAGAACAAATACAGGATGCATGCCGATAGTCCGAAGAATACAAGGAAGAAAAATTTGTACTTGGCAAAGAAAGCGCGCATGTTTTTCGGCAAAGGTAAGGCAGTGAAGTCAAGTCTTCAAGAAATTGAGTTCACTTTGCTCCCAAATATTTCTTAAAAAATTGAGGTAAGGACCGGCAGCTTTTTTTAGACCCTGTAAAAGTGTACTTTTGTGCGTTCAAAAATTTAAATTCATAGATGGATCCAATACTGATCAAGACCATACAGTTATTTTTAAGTCTTTCCTTGCTGATTATTCTGCACGAGTTGGGACATTTTATCCCTGCAAAAATATTTAAGACCAGGGTAGAGAAATTCTATTTGTTCTTCGATATCAAATTTTCACTTTTCAAGAAAAAGATAGGCGAAACCGTTTACGGGATCGGTTGGCTCCCTTTGGGCGGTTATGTGAAGATCGCTGGGATGATCGATGAGAGCATGGATACGGAAGCCATGAAAGAGGAGCCCAAGCCATGGGAATTTCGAAGCAAACCAGCCTGGCAACGCCTTATTATCATGTTGGGCGGGGTTACAGTGAATTTTATCCTTGCGGTTATAATTTTTATCGGCCTGGTATTTACTTACGGGGAAGAGTATATACCCGCAGATAGTTTAAAGGATGGTATTTGGGTGACCGAAAAAAATTTGGGGGATGAACTTGGTATTCAAACAGGAGATAGGATTCTTGCTGTGGATGGAGACAAGATTGACAAATTGCAGAATATTTTGCCAGAAATTCTCTATGGTGAAAAACTTACCATAGAAAGGGATGGAAAAACCTTTGAACGCAATATCCCCGTCAATTTTATAGAGACCTTGTCCGAAGACAGGGACAAAGCAAGATTTATCAGTTTTAGAAGACCTTTTATAATTCAAAAGGTTTCCGAAGATTCCCCGAATTCGGGGGTAGATTTGCGGGAAAACGACCAACTGGTTTCCATCAACGGAGAGAAAGCCACATATTTCGACGAAGTAACACCGTTATTGGAAAGGTATAAGGGACAGACCGTTACAATGAAAGTAAAAAGGCAGGACGGAAGCACCGAAGACGTTGACGTTAAGGTGACCGAGGATGCCAAAATTGGCGTTGTGTTGGCAGGAAATACCATTGAAGATTTGGCCAAAACGGGAGCTTTTTCGGTAAAAACGAAACGATACACTTTTATGGAATCTATCCCTGCTGGATGGAATAAAGGGGTCAAGACTTTAACGGATTACATCAAGGGAATGAAGAAAATCTTTAACCCTGACTCAGGCGCCTATAAGGAGGTCGGTGGCTTTGCGGCAATTGGGAGTATATTTCCGGAAACCTGGAATTGGCCCGCATTTTGGGCCACTACTGCGCTTATTTCCATTATTTTGGCCTTTATGAACATCTTGCCCATCCCCGCTCTAGATGGTGGCCATGTTATGTTCCTATTGTATGAAATTGTAACGGGCCGCAAGCCCAGCGACAAGTTCTTGGAATACGCCCAAATGGTCGGCTTTTTATTGTTGATTGCCTTGTTGTTGTTTGCAAACGGCAATGATTTTTATAAATGGATCAGCAAGTAATTAGAGCTCAAGTAGTACCTTAATGACAGAATTAATTTGGCACCCCCATTTAGGATTGTGCCTCGCATCGCATTTGGAATTGTGCTTTTTTAATTGGCGATAGGCGCAAGGCGCAAGGCGAAAAGGACGGTTATCTATAGAATGTAATTGTCGAGGTAATATTTTTCCTTAAATTCAAGTATAACCGTTTGGGATATTTGAAAAAACATTTATATTTGCAGCCGCTTAGAAGACCATAGTAAAGCAATGTTCCTCCTTAGCTTATCCCGATAGCTATCGCGGGAGGTTAGAGCATCGGGAGGCAAGTTCTTAATGATAGTGATTATGCACTTTGTGTATATAATTTATTCTGATACCTTTAATAGGTATTATATTGGTGAGTCGGAAGATATTTCGGAAAGAATAAAACAGCACAGCACTGGATTTTTTAAAAATTCATTTACTATACTAGTTCTGTAGATGATTGGATTTTGTTTATGTCAATTGATTGTCTGTACAGAATCCAGGCTATAAAAATAGAAACTCACATCAAGAGGATGAAAAGCGAGGAATATATTCGAAATTTGAATTATTATTCTGAGATGGTTTCTAGGCTTAAAGATAGATTTAAGTAAATATTCCTCCTTAGCTCAGTTGGTTAGAGCATCTGACTGTTAATCAGAGGGTCCTTGGTTCGAGCCCAAGAGGAGGAGCTTTTAAATCAGGCAGTTACATGAAAGTGTAGCTGCCTTTTTTAGTTTTTGTAACACAAAATCGAAATAAGACCATAATTAAATTTAACATTTTATCTTTAATCCCAATCCCAATCCCAATCCCAATCCCAATTGCGACTTGTAACACAATTTAATGTCTATGTACTGACCTAATACTTTTCAAAGGACAGATTATTGGCCACGGCTATTTACATATTTCATTAAAATGATATGCTAAGAATTTCTTGTAAGGTTCGTATTATTCCTTATTTAATTGCATTATTCTTTCACTGCTCCTTAAAATGCAATTTCGTCCTTATTCAACACCCAGCCAAATTCTGGCATCATAGACATACTCGGAGTGGATTGTAATATAAAAATCTTAAATTGTAGTGTTATAAAATATAGCTATGATCATCGAAGGTATTCCAACACTATGGTGCATTAAGGCAAATTTCTATATTAACAAGTGAAACCTTGTCACCAAAAATTTACAGGAATCCAATTTCCAACACCACACTAAAAAATGAATACAACCAACGATTTTCAACAATTTGAAAACTTAGAGGAAGAACAACTACCAATTTCCAAACATAAATTACATGATTGGACTCATTTTGCGGGTCTATACGCTGCTGAGCATGTAGCCGCTACGGAGTTTGTCATCGGGGCTACATTTGTCGCGTTGGGTGCGAAAACGATGGATATACTATTGGGACTATTGATTGGGAATGTTTTGGCAGTTCTTAGTTGGACACTCATCACCTCTCCCATCGCGGTCGATACCCGACTAAGTTTATATACCTATCTCAATAAGATTGCAGGCGATTCGATGACCAAGCTCTACAACTGGGCGAACGTCGTCATTTTTTCAGTGATTTCGGCGGCTATGATTACAGTTTCAGCTACGGCGGTTCGTTTTGCCTTTGATATCCCTGCCCAACTCAATTGGTACCCTACCAATCTTTGGTTTATTTTGATTGTTTGTGGTGTTGGACTTGTAGTGGTATCTATTGCAATATACGGTTTTAATGCGGTTTCCGAATTTTCCGGTATTTGCGCTCCCTGGTTGTTCGTCATGTTTACGAGTGGGGCGATGGTACTTTTACCCGCACTGTCTATAGCAGTTTTAGACAAGACTTTGCCTGCTGGATGGGACGATTTTATAACCCTTGGGGATCAATCCATTTGGACCGGGATCGATAGTAAAGGTGAGCCGGGTATTGGATTGATCGAGGTAATCGGTTTTGCTTGGGCCGCAAATACTATTACCCATTTTGGCCTGATCGATATGGCCCTATTGCGTTTCGCGAAAAAGAAAATATATGGATTGGCGACCAGTACCGGAATGATGTTCGGCCATTACGTCGCCTGGATTGCGGCCGGTATTATGGGGGCGGGGGCTGCCGTGATTATTGGAAAATCCATTGTAGAACTAGACCCTGGCGATGTTGCCTACTATGCGCTGGGTTGGTCCGGATTTGTAATCGTTATCGTTGCCGGTTGGACCACGGCGATTACCAACCTGTATAGGGCAGGTTTGGCGGCACAGGCTATCTTCTATAACCACTCGCGCATGAAAACTACCCTAACGGTCGGTTTGATAACCATTGCAATTGCGTGTTTCCCTTTCGTATTTTCACAGATACTACCGCTGCTTACCTACGCTGGCCTTTTGGTCGTTCCTGTGGGCGGGATCGTATTTGCCGAACATCAGATCTTTCCCCGAATCGGCTATACCCGTTATTGGACTTCCTATAGCAAGTTGACATTTAGCACCCCGGCGGTAGCCGCATGGGCACTAGGATTGTTGTTCGGTTTTGGACTGAATGCACTTAATGTGATGTCCTTCTTTTACCTATTTATTCCCACCTGGATTTTTACCATTCTTGTGTATACCATCTTGGCCGCCCGTTATGGTGCCAAGAAACAATATCCTGAGGAAGAGAAAAAAGAGAAAATCCGCAATAAAGAGATCGAGGCTTATCAAGAACAAAAAGCCCTATTGGAGCCAGAACATATAAAAGACAACTCCCTTTTTTCCAAGGTATTGAGAACCATATCGATGATTACTTTACTAATTACCTTGGTACTGGCCTGTATTGTCATGTTCGGTAGTTCAAATGAAACAATTTATATGGAGAATCGCGAAATATTTTATCGATATGCATTTCTCTGCACCCTACTATATTTCGTTACGGCCTACTGGGCACTTAAACGAGGAAAACAAAGAAATACCCCAGTATAATGAAAAACACTATAGCTCTTAATCATAAGAATTTGGTCGATATTACCGACCGAATTCCCTGTCCGGCTTACGATCGAGATGGTCTAACGGCAGGAATGGTCCATATTGGTGTCGGTGGTTTTCATCGGGCACATCAGGCCTACTATACCGATAATCTTCTAGAAAAATACGGTGTATCCGAATGGGGCATCTGTGGAATCGGCTTGAGGGAAGGTGATCGAAAAATACACGATGTCCTCAAGAATCAAGATGGTCTTTACACACTTATCGTTAAGCATCCCGATGGAAAGATAGAGAGCAAAATAATGGGTCCACTGATTGATTTCTTGCTTGGGGTAGATAATCCTGCTGCGGTCATAGATAGAATGGCCCATCCTGACACGAAAATTGTATCCCTGACTATTACAGAGGGAGGATACAACTTTACCGCATCTACCGGAGATTTTGATTTTGACAATCCTGATATCCAACACGAATTTCAAGATCCCGGTAATCCAAAAACGGTCTACGGTTTTTTAACGGCCTCCTTGAAAAAACGACGCGACGGCGGCCTGCCGGCTTTCACCGTCATGTCTTGCGATAATATTCAGCACAACGGTGATGTGGCACATGACATGGTATTGGCATTTGCGAAGAGGCAAGATGCAGTACTGGCCGAATGGATCGAACGTGAGGTGAGTTTTCCGAATACCATGGTCGATCGCATTACTCCTGTTACTACCCAAGCGGATATCGATTACCTTCGGGATACCTATGGAATAAAAGATGGGTGGCCCGTAACCTGCGAGCCCTTCATTCAATGGGTAGTGGAGGATAAATTTTCCAATGGTCGACCCGAATTTGAAAAGGTCGGCGTACAATTTGTACCGGATGTAAAACCCTATGAGAAAATGAAACTCCGCCTTCTGAACGCGGGTCATTCCGTTTTGGGCATATTAGGAGCCATCCACGGACATAAAACGATCAACGCCTGTATGGTTGACGAAACTTTCGTTACCTACTTGAGAGCCTTTATGGATAAAGAAGCCAGTCCGGTATTGGATGCGGTGCAAGGCATTGATTTAGATGGATATAAGGATAGTTTGGTAGCGCGCTTTTCCAACCCAAACATAAAGGATAGCGTTAGCCGAATATGCTCCGAGAGTTCTGCCAAGTTGCCCAAATTTTTAATTGCCACTATCGAAGAAAATTTGGCCCAGGAAGGTAGCATCCAATATGCTACCTTGGTGATAGCGGCATGGTGTTATTACAGTGATAAGGCAATCGATAAAAACCAGCGGCCCATCAAAATAATCGATGCCATGAACGAAAAACTACACCAAGCGGCCGAACAAACTAAATCGGACCCCCTTGCTTTTATTCGACAGGAAAACCTTTTTGGCAACCTTGCTCAAAATGAACGATTTGTTAAGGTATACACGGATATGGTTCAGAAAATCTACGAAAACACCAATATCAAAAAATATATGGAGAACATGATTTAGAAGATGCTGATCCGATGCTGCTGTGTTGTAAACTCATTGGTTTTACGGTCGATCACAGTTTTTAAATACATACCAATTCATTTTATCAAATTAAAAACTTAACGATCAAACCCCCGGCCAACCAGATATAACAGACAATGGCTGCGTATTTCATGATTTTTTCCATAAACTGGCTTTTCGGTGCCATTTTGCCCATTTGGCTATCCACTTTCTTTCTTTTGAAAAACGCCAAATAGACCAAGTATCCCGAAATTACCAGAAAGGCAATATTCAAATAGAAAGTGTAATTTAACTTAAAATAGGAACTGTCCGATATCTTTACCTGGGAAGCGTCTGGCAAGATACCCATCAGGTCAAAGGAATAATGTAAGATCAAAGAAGCTCCGACTAGGGAGAGGAACAATAGAAACAGTATAAAGAGCGACATTTTCCATCCATAATATTTTGCGTTGATCCGCAAAACGGGAAACACGACCAGATCACTAAAGATAAATGCCATTACCCCGCCGAAGCTCACTCCTTTTCCAAAGAGCAGGGCAGCCAGAGGAATATTTCCCATAGACCCGATAAATGTCAGAAATGCCACCGCTGGACCTACGATTATGTGCTCCAAAACTTCCCATAAGGAGAAATCCGTATTACCCAGTCCGCTGTTCACGAAAAGGGTCTGAAAAAAAGAATCGGGAACAAAGACCGCCACTATTCCCGCAATGGTGAAACCAACGGTGACGTCTTTCCAGACCATTCCCCATTCCATTTTATATTTCTTGCCAACCTTAGACCAGGCATCTTCTTTTTGAATCTGCTTTTTCCAATCTTTGGAATTGTCCATCGCATAATCGTCTTCTGCCTCCAAATTTTTCCGAGCGTGCTCGATGAGTTTTTTAGGATTGATTACCCGTATTAAAATCCAACTGATTCCTATCAATAAGATTCCTCCGGCATACTCGCCCACTACGAATTGCCATCCCATAAAAATAGAAATGATGATTCCCAATTCAATAACGAGGTTGGTGGAAGCCAATAAAAATGCGATGGACGAAACAAAACTGGCTCCTTTTTTAAGAAGGGACTTGGTAGATGCCAAGGCAGCAAAACTGCATGAACTGCTGATGAATCCAAAAAACGTCCCCAAAAGAACTCCTTTAGACCCGTTTTCACCCATGACCTGTTGCATTTTTTTCTCGGTCACGAAAATCTGGATCATACTACTAATAATGTAGCCCAAAATAAATGCCCAAAGTGCCATCCAAAAGAACCCAGTTGTGGTATATGCGGCTTCGCCCCAATTTTTTAAAAAGCTTTTCAAAATTTAGGTTTTAAATTAATTCGGGCGGTCAGGAGTTGAATTTATCCAATTAAATGATAATTCCTTATCCCATTCGGATAGCTTTTTGTCGCTATGGATAAGCGTATAGGGCCACATCGGCAGTTTGCAGCCTTCTATCTGGTTTTTATGGATTTTAACCTGCTTTTTCTTTCTTCGGTCGAAAAAATAGGCCCATGTGCTAAAACCTCAATTCGTCCTTGCCATGCAATATATGGTCTTCCAAAAGCAGGGTATCGGGGAATCCTAACGATTAATCCTTAAGGGATTTCAAAGGTCTAAGGTGGAAGCTAGTATAATGAACATGCTAAAATCCGCAACTATACCAATAGCATTATTATTAACTACTTTCTCTTGTACGGACGAGGAAGTAATGGATATCACAACTAGCCGTTTACCAAGAAGTGAACTTCTGGTAAATGCTAGACTTTTTGAGTTGGATTCGTCTTTGTTAAACCCTTGGATCGATAAAATAGCCCATTTGAGGTCTTTTGGTGTCTACTTTTATCCTTCCATAGTTTTGCTAATATTTTTCGCCAATTGTTTAATGGAATAAAACCGGACCGCATAATCACGGATTCCAGCTATCAAATTCGATTTTACGAACATTAAATCACCCAGTTTTCTCGAATCTTCTTGGGCGGTTTCAACTCTCTTTTTTTGTCTTTTTAGGTACATTTTAATTCCGTATTCCAAATGTTCCTTATCCGTCCGGGAGAGTTCGTCCACTAATGCAGAGGCAGAGTCCATTGCCATAGATGCGCCAACGCCCGCTGTTGGTAAAAAACCGCAAGCTGCATCCCCCAGTAGAATTACGTTACCTTTATTCCAATCGTTCGTCCTGCAATCATGAAATTCCCAATAAAATGGATTTTCAGTTGAAGCGAGCACATCTAGCGCTTTGTGTATGAGATCGAATTCTGGTAAGATTTCGTTTTGGATTTTCTTTGCAAAATTATATAGCCCTTGTTTTTTCACTGATTCATTGGGACCACCGAGAAAGACTCCGACCTTATTTTTAACGGGATAAAGGCCCATAAACGAAGAAGCTCCCCAGTATTCTTTATAAGTGGCCATTTCTTGATTTTCCAACCAGCCGACCCATCCGCCCCAATTTGTATCTCGGTAGCTGTATTCTTTTTCGTTCCAAAGTAATTTTCTTGTTTCGGAATGGATACCGTCTGCGACAATGACCAAATCGAAACTTTCTTTTTTGCCATCGGAGAAAGTTACGTTTGCCAGATTGTCTATTTGTCTGATTTCATTAGCGGTAATTCCAAAAAGAATTTGGGCCTTCTCGATGCCATCTATCAAGATCTCGACGAGCTTTTTTCGTTCTATACCTCGGTACGAACCATAATTCTTGTTTATGAAATTTAATGAATAGGCTTTGTTCAGTTTACCGTTTTCCTTATGGATTTCGTAGTCGGTCATTTCAATGCTTTGATCGAAATATTCTTTTTCCAAATCCAATTCTGTTAGTACACGACCTCCAAGAGGAAGTAATCCAAGCATATAACCCGAATTATTGAAAGTGTCGCTGGTTTCTTTTTCAATTATTCTAAAATTGACTCCTTCTCTTTTAAGTAGATTGGCAAAAGTTAGTCCCGCAATTCCGGCTCCAATGATTAGTATATTAAAATTCTGCATTGTGCAATTTGTTCAATCTTTTGTTCTTTGGTCCAGTACACCTCAAACTTATCCCTTGACCAACCGCAACGTCCTTCGCTTTCACCTTCCAAGGTCGGATGGTCCCAATAGTGGTCTATCTCCTCTTGTGTTTCGCATACAACCACACCGGATAAGGCTTCGGTAAAATTAAATTGGGGACCTCCATTTAGTCCCATAAACCTTTTACCGTTTAATTTAAAAATCACCGCCGTCTGGTTGTCCGAAATAATGGCTGGGTTCTTAAAAATAGAACAGTCAAATTTAGACGCCACTTGCGCTTCCCCCGTCAAACCACAAGCATGGAAATATCTTATTAGACATTTTTTTACCTTAATTGGGATTACCAAGGTTTAACACCAGTTACCGGAAGACCAGGAATACGTTGGTTTATTTCGGATTGTGGTCGACATAAAAAAAGTAGGACAGGTAGTAACCGTGTTCCTTTCGGCTCTATTGTCGCCACATCTTTTGCAAAATAATACCTAAGACTTTTCTCAAAGATCGATCCAATTTAAACTTCAATTTTTTACTTGGGCAAATCGTAGTTGACCATCCAGTTGATACCAAATTTGTCCGTCCACATTCCAAAGTAGGCGCCCCAAAAAGTGACTTCAAGGGGCATGGTCACTTTACCGCCGGCCGAAAGAGAGTCGCATAATTTATCTGCTTCTTCCTTAGAGTTTACGCCCAACGAAATGGAAAAATTATTGCCTACGGTTATATTTGGGCTCATGCCGGGCATGGTATCACTGCCCATCAAAATTGTTTCTGCACTTATAGGGAGGCTCACGTGCATTATTCTATTTTTTATTTCCTCGGATGGTGTGGGCATCCCCTCCTGTGGAGGCATCTCCCCAAATCGGTTAAAATCTTTAAACCCTCCCCCAAAAGCAGATCTGTAAAAATTAAAAGCCGCCTCGCAGTCACCTTCAAAAGTTAAATAAACATTTACTGTTGCCATAGTTCTGTTTTTAGATTGAAGCGGTTTAAACCGCTTATTATTAAAATCTATTAAAGTTAATTAATTTTTCTCAAAGCTTATTTAGCAAACTGTGATTTAGGTTTTTCGTCCCGCAACAATTGCGTGTGGTTCTACGGGGTTGAGAAAGGCGGGTGATAACAAATAGGCGTGCTCGGAAAACCAACGATCCGTATTGACAGCCGCAAGCGGCAGAAGGTCATTGATTTTCACCTTTATACCTCGTAATTCGTCCCGAGGAAGTTCTAGATCTCCAAACTCTGGCTTATAACGAAGATTATTGTCTCAATATGTTACAATAATGTTTTGTGGTCTTATTTTTTTGTTCTTTATTTGGGAAAAGAGATTCGTGTCCGGAAAAAAGTTTATAAAAAGTATCGAGCGCGAGGATGTTATCCAAAATCTGGCCTACGACCTCGTTATCTTTGGGTTCAATGGAAAGCAGCTCAAAATCTTGGTTCTTGAATACCACAATACCGGACTTTTTGCCCTTCCCGGAGGCTTTGTAAAAAAAAGCGAGAGTTTGGAAAATGCTGTAAAACGGGGACTGAAGGAACGCACCGGTCTTGAGAATATCTACTTAGAGCAATTTAGAACATTTGGAAGCCTGTCCCGATCGAATCCGGAAGCGATGAAACGTATCTTGGAAGAGAACGGCCTTGATCTAATAAAGCACGAATGGATGTTGGACCGATTCCTTAGCGTTGCCCATTATGCCCTGATAAATTATGATGAGGTTTCGCCCGAACCGGATTCACTTTCAGACAGCATCAATTGGTACAGCATAAACGAACTGCCCACCCTGATGATGGACCATCGAGAAATCGTGGAAACGGCGTTACAGGTCCTGCGCGAGAATTTGGAAAAAAAATTGGTCGGCATGAACCTATTGCCGTCAAAATTTACCATGAAACAATTGCAGCAAGTATACGAGGCCATATTGGGGGAAAAGCTGCGTAGAACTACTTTTCAGCGTAGATTGTTGGCAATGGGTGTATTGGAAAGGCACGAAAAGCTCTTTCAGGGAAAGGCGCACAAGGCCCCTTTTCTATACAGTTTTAAGGGGAAGCAATAAACATTTTAGATAGTATCCTAGTTATTGGTAACCCATAAAAGAAAAGACATGAAGCATTTTGGTTTTTTACCCTGGTTGCTTTTTACAACCGTTACCTCGTATACCGGTTATTCACAGGAAGGAATATCTACATTGGGTGCTTCCATAGATCCCAGAATGCGTGTCATTATAGACAACGATCTGGGAGGGGACCCGGATGGACTTTTTCAATTGGCGCATCATTTACTTTCTCCGTCGGTTGAAATTCGGGGAATTATAGCCTCCCATTTGTACACCGAAGGTTTCGGTGCCCCCGGTACTTCCGAATATGCCGGTGAAAAAGCCATGGAAATCTTAAAAATTTTACACCTGGACAAGACCATCCCCGTATATACCGACAAGAACGAAAGTCTAAAGGATGTAAACGTTGCGGTGAATTCCGATGCGGCACAAGCCATCATTAAGGAAGCACTTCGCACGGATACCGATTTGCCGTTATATGTTGTTTGTGGCGGCGGCCTTACCAATATAGCTAGCGCCTATCTTTTGGAACCTAAAATTTCCAAAAAACTCACTTTGATCTGGATCGGGGGCCCCGAATATGCCGACCTTGCCTTACCGCCTCCCGGCTCTACACCGTTGGAATATAATTTGGGGATCGATAAGGTCGCGGCACAGGTAATTTTCAACAAATCGGATATTGCTTTATGGCAGGTTCCGCGAAATGTTTACAGACAGCCCATTATGTCACGAGCGGAGCTCATGTTGCGGGTAAGGAACAAAGGACCTTTGGGGAATTATTTGGCACAAGCGCTGACGGACGCTTTCAAGATAATGAATTCGTGGAAAATCCCTGCAGGGGAGACCTATATCATTGGAGATAATCCGTTGGTTTTGTTGACGGCACTGCAGTCTTCTTTTGAACCTGATCCCTCCTCTAGCCCCTACGTGACAAAAAGAGCTCCCAAGATAAATGATGAAGGCCTGTACGAAACCAATCTTTTGGGCCGGAAGATCAGGGTATACGCGCAATTGGACAATCGCCTTCTTTTCAATGATTTTTATGACAAGCTAGAATTATTGGCTACCGATCAAAATTAATTCGACCCTCAAATTTTATAGAATACAAGTGATACAAACCCAACAAATAAATAATACAATGAAAAAAGCACTCAATCATCTTATGACAATTATAATGATGCTGGTCGTTGTACCCACAATCGCCCAATCGGAAATCCAGACCGGAATGGACGTTGCGGTTACGAATACCAATTCGGGAAAAGTCCGCGGCTACATCCATAATAAAATATACAACTATAAGGGAATCCCCTATGCCAAAGCCAATCGCTTTGAAGCTGCCGTTAAACCCGATGCTTGGGAAGGGATTCGAAGCTCGACTACCTATGGACCCGTAGCGCCCTTATTGACACCAACCACCGAAGTCCAGGACGAATCCGAATTTGTCTTTGACCACGATTGGGGTTATACAAATGAAAATTGCCTCAACCTGAATGTTTGGACCCCCAGTATTGCCGATGGCAAAAAAAGACCGGTTCTTTTTTGGATACACGGTGGTGGTTTTACGGCAGGATCAAGTCATGAACTGCCATCTTACGACGGGGAGAATTTAAGCAAAAAAGGAGACGTCGTTGTGGTCTCCATCAACCACAGGTTAAACGTGCTGGGTTTTTTGGACCTATCCGCCTATGGTGAAAAATACAAACATTCTGCCAACAACAGTATTTTGGACTTGGTGGTGGCCTTGGAATGGGTAAGGGACAATATCTCTAATTTTGGCGGCGACCCGGATAACGTAACCATTTTTGGTCAATCGGGGGGTGGGGCCAAAGTGAATACCTTGATGGCAATGCCGAAAGCAAAAGGCCTGTTCCATAAGGCGATTAACCAAAGCGGTTCCTTTAGGAGTGGAGTTTTGGAGAAGGAAGATACCCAAGCCATCACTACTGAAACGTTGTCGATATTAGGAATTGATGCCTCACAAGTAGACAAATTACAAGATATACCATTTAGTGACTTGGCCGACGCCAGTTCAAAGGCACTTAAGAAAGTAGAGGCAAAAATGAAAGCTGCGGGAAAACCGGTCATGGGATTTGGTCTGAGCTGGGGCCCCAGTGTGGACGGGGATGATCTACCCTTTCAAACGGGCTCGGATAAAGCTCTTGCACTTTCAAAAGATATACCGTTGTTGATCGGTACCGTCAAAAATGAATTTGCCCCATTTGCGAACATGCGCTTTGCCAATGCCTCCGACGACCAAATCATGGCACAGATCAGGGATCAATACAAGGAGAAGGCCGAGGCCTATATCGCTGCGGTAAAAAAGGCATACCCGGACGACACAAAGGCCATCGACCTTTTGGATGTGGACACTTTGTTCAGGCCTGGAGCTGTTGCCCAAGCCAATCAAAAATCAATGATTGCAGGTGGCGCTCCGGTTTATATGTATTTGTTCACCTGGCAATCCCCGGTCTTCGATGGAAAATATAAGGCACTGCACTGTATGGATCTGCCCTTTGTATTTGACAATGTAGATTTGGCCAACCATATGACCGGAGGGGGCAAGGAAGCACATATCCTAGCGGACAAAATGAGCCGCGCATGGATCAATTTTGCAAAGACGGGAACTCCGGGCCATTCTGACCTTCCCTATTGGCCGGCCTACACTAGTGAGAATACGGCCACCATGCATTTTGACAACACTTGCGAGGTAAAACCCCAGTTGGATAAGGAGTTATTTGACCTTGTTCAAGGAAGCCATTAGGCCCATTCAACCATATAAAAGGGAAGTTACCTCAATTTATCCTTAAAAAAATCCGTGGTCCGTCCCCATGCCAATTCGGCGGCATCCTTGTTGTAGCGGGGAGTAGTCGTATTGTGAAAGCCGTGGTTGACGTTGGGATACACATAGGCGACGTAGTCCTTGCCATATTGCTTTAACCCTTCCTCATAGGCCGGCCATCCTGCGTTTACCCGATCGTCAAGACCGGCGAAATGTAGCCTTAAAGGGGCATTGATTTTATCTATATCCTCAGTGGGCTGCCCCCCATAGAAAGGCACGGCCGCGGTGAGATCGGGAACCTTTACCGCCATCATATTAGAGATCCATCCCCCAAAGCAAAAGCCGACAACCCCTATCTTGCCATTGCAATCCTTATGGGATCGTAAGTAGTCAAAAGCGGCCATAAAATCTTCCAACATTTCGTAACGATCTCGTTTTTGTTGCATTTCCCGACCTTTATCGTCGTTTCCGGGATATCCGCCCAGGGGGCTCAACGCGTCGGGGGCAAGGGTAATAAAGCTTTCCAATGCGGCTCTTTTGGCCGTATCTTCGATATAGGGGTTGAGGCCCCTGTTTTCGTGTACCACCACAATACCTCCCAATTTTCCTTCGGCACCCTTCGGTTTGGATAAAAGACCCTTGATTTCCCCACCGCCCTTGGGCGAATTATAGGTGATGAAGTCAGAGTCCAGCCTTGGATCGTTTTGGTCTACCAGCATCGTATCCTTATAATTTGGCATCATAAAGCTCAGGAGCGAGGCAACGGTAACACCCCCAACCGCATAAAGCGATAAATTTTCTATAAACTCCCGTCGTTGCACCTTGTTGTGCGCATAATCGTCATAGAGGTCGAACACCTCTTGTTTGATGTCTTCTTTTCTCAGTTTTTTCACGATACGTTATTTTTAGTTCAATGTAAATATTACTAAACAATTTATTGTCGATTATCCTCTTACCCTAACCTTAAAGGATAAAGGTTTTTTGGACCTTAGTTTTTAACCGAGAATTTTTTCTCCCCTGCCCGTTCCGTTCAGGCGGGCTTAAGTGCCTGGGATGAGAAAAATTCGGTTTTATGCATTTTTCAGGTTATTTTAATATAAGTTTCATAAAACTTTCCTTGTACGCCCTTCCTATTGGAAGGCTTGTATTTTTATCCAGGCTAACTTGGTTACCGATAATCTTTTCAATTTTTGAGGTGTTGATGATGTAGGATTTATGGATACGGATAAACTTTTTAGTATCCAAATACCCTTCCCAATAGCGAAGGGGTTCATTGGATAGATATTTCCTTTTTGCCGAGAAAATTTCGGTATAGTCGGAATCCGATCGAATAAAACGGATATCGGCCACTTCAATTTTGATATGTTCATAGCCCGATTTGATAAAGAGCACATCGGTGGAATCCAAATTTTCTGCCTCGTTTTTTCGTTGGGAAGATTCCGGTTTTGTAGCTGGAACTTTGGCGATCGCCTGTACGAACCGCTCAAAGGAAAAAGGCTTTAAAAGGTAATCCACCACATCGTAGTCATAGCTTTCCAGGGCGTAGTCGGAGAATGCAGTGGTCAATATAATATGCGGCTTATGCGCCAGGGCCTTGAGAAAATCGATGCCCGAAATTTTGGGCAGATGGATGTCCAAAAAAATTAAATCGACAGGTTCCGTCTTCAAAAAATCTATAGCCTGAAGCGCATCGGTAAAGGTGGCTTTTAATTCCATGTTCTGGATATCGGCTATAAATTTTTTAAGTACCCTTTGTGCCGGAGGTTGGTCCTCTATGATAATGCAACGTATCATTCCCCTTCAGTTTTTAACCGTATTTTTAAACATACCCGGTATTGGCCATTGGTTTCGTCTATTTTAAGTTGATGGGCGTCGGGATATAGAATTTGCAATCTCTTTTTTACGTTTTCCAGCCCGATCCCTTTAGAAAGATTTTCAGTATTCCCAAGAGGTTGAAAGGAGTTATTACATTTAAATTCCAGCATTCCACCATTCGTTACCTTGACCTCGATATCGATGACTATGTCCTTTGATTGGCTGGCGGTGCTATGCTTAAAGGCATTTTCAACAAAAACGGTCAAGATTAGTGGCGCTATTCGATACTCGGGATTAATATTTTTTGTCCTGAAAGACACCGTACCGCGTTCCTCGATCTGTAATTCGTTGAGCTGCGTAAAGTTCCTGAGGTTCTCTATTTCTTTTGGGAGGGCAACAAAATCCTCCTTGCAGTCGTACAACATATACCGAAGAACCGTTGATAGTTCCAAAATAATGGTCGGGGTCTTAGGGGATTTCTCCAAAGCATAGGAGTAGAGATTGTTGAGGTTATTGAACAAAAAATGGGGGTTGATCTGGGATTTTAGGAATTGCAGCTCGCTTTCCTTGGCCGAGGTTCTTAGTTCTTCCACTTCCCGCTGTTTTATGGATGCGTCCCACGCAAACTTAAATCCGACCAGTATGGTTACAATGGGCATAACGTCTAGGAGGCTGTAGATGATTCCCGGAAAATGTTTGCCACGTGTGGTTGGATAGAATATTTTTTCGAGCACCAATTCCTCTACCAGAATGATGGTTGCAATAATGGCCAAGGAACTTAAAAAGAACAATGAATATTTCTTTTTGTAGAAAAAATAGGGCAACAGCACGTAATTGATGACAAGGGCACCCATTGCGTAGTTCAGAAATGCCACCATTTTAAACCCTTGAATTTGCGGTTGGTGCTTATCAAACGTATAGAAAAGAAATAGCACAATATGCAGCAACACCTGAAAGAATACCTCCTTGAAAGTGCGCGTAAAAATTTTGGAATTCCGTGCCATTTTCAAATTTACGGTTTTCGCTGAAGTATTCCCTGCAAAATCCGCCATCGACCTTTTGAAGGGGATCAACGTCATTTACAGTGTATTGTGTTGTTAATGGCACGCCCATTATCGTATGCTAAAAACGGAGGCAAACCCTTTAAAAAATAGTATTTCTGCCTGTAGACCATTGCGGCCACTGCCGAGGTTTTTTTAACCATCGTTTATTTGCCAGGAAATCCCACTGGGATCACAACCGGCCAACGCAGTTAAAAACTAAAAGCTGAATTAAACACCTCCCCTAAAATTTCATAAGACCTTAATCTTGCCCCGTGATCGTAAATATGGGATACCGCAATAACCTCTTGGACACCCGTATTGGCAACAAATTCCGTTAGTTTTTCGGCAATAGAATCCTTGGAACCGATAAAAGTATAGCGCATCATATTTTTGATCATGGCTTCCTGAGCCTCGTTCCAAATACCTTCCATGGTATCTACCGGAGGAGGCAGGGGGCGCCTTACATTGGTGATGATTCCCATGGCAAATTGGTAAAGGCTGGTCGCCAGACGATCGGCTTCCTTATCGGTATCGGCTGCGATTACGTTTATGCAGGCCATGGAATAGGGCTGTTCCAATTGGGCAGAAGGCCGAAAATTTTCACGGTATAACCGCAGTGCATCGAACAAATGGGCAGGGGCAAAATGACTTGCAAACGCATAAGGAAGTCCTTTTTCCCCAGCCAGATGCGCGCTAAAGGTACTGGAACCCAATAAAAACATCGGAATATTCAGTCCTTCCCCCGGGATGGCCCTTACACGGGCTCCTATATTTTCAGAAGAAAAGTACCGCCGTAATTCAGAAATATCGTTGGGGAAATCCTGTACGCTTTCCTTCCTGCTTCTACGCAGGGCCTGCGCGGTAAGTTGGTCCGTACCCGGTGCCCGGCCAAGTCCTAGGTCTATACGTCCGGGATACAAGGTGGCCAAGGTGCCAAATTGTTCTGCCACGATCAGTGGGGCGTGATTTGGAAGCATAATTCCTCCAGAACCCACGCGTATTTTAGATGTTCCTTCCGCCACATAGCCTAAGAGTACTACGGTAGCCGAACTCACAATACTTTCCATATTGTGATGTTCGGAAATCCAAAACCGCTCGTACCCTAACGCTTCAACATTTCTCGCCAGATCCAAGCTGTTTTTAATGGCATCGTGATGTGTGCTGCCTTGGGTTACCGGGACGAGGTCCAGTACGGAAAATTTGGTGGAACGCAATAGGTCTTTTTGGGTCATGTTTTAACGCATTTTCGGCTTTCTTACAAAGTTAGTCAATATTCAATTGGGAGGATTTTGAGGCTTAAGGTTACGGGGAAAAGTTTTTTAAAATTCCATCGGAATTATAACCTTTCAATTATCCATTTTAACCATTTTAACAGGGGTCGTGGATTTATGTTTAAAACCCGGCATGAAGGTTTTTGTGACCTGCTAATGTTGGGTTTTATTTAAAGCGTAGGGCAATGAATGTCAAAAATGGCGAGAATGGGTCACTAAACGCAAAATTTATAGGTAAAACATTGACTCAATACCAGTTCTTATCGTAATTTTCTCTTTTGGACAAAGAACTTAAATAAAATCGTTTAACTAAATGAAAACTCCACTCTTCTTTTTTGCACTTATCTTCTCGTTGAACTTGCAGGCTCAGGATTATGAAATTGCAAGCCCTGATAAAAACCTAAAACTCAAGGTTCATCTTGGTGATAAAATTGCCTTTAGCATCTATTTAAATGATAAGGAAATAATTGCCAACAGTACCATGAACATGGATATAGAGGGACACGACACCTTTGGAGAGTCCCCTAAAATTAAAAGAAAGCACATCGCCAATGCCAGTGCGGAATTACATCCGGTAGTTGCTCTAAAAAGAAAAAACATTGAGGATAGTTATCAGGAACTAACGTTGGATTTTAAGGGTAACTATGCCTTGGTATTTAGGGCATACAACGATGGGGCAGCCTATAGGTTTGTCACCAATATCAATAAGGAAGTCGTCGTAAACCACGAATCCTTTACCCTTAGTTTTGCTGGGGAAACCCAAGCCTTGTTCCCCAAGGAAGACTCTATGCTCTCCCATAACGAGCGACTCTATCTGCCTACCAAACTGGACACGCTCAATACGGATACTTTTTGTTCCTTACCCATATTGACCAAGGTGAACGGTGCCAATGTCCTTTTTACAGAGACCGACCTGTCCGATTATCCGGGCATGTTTTTGTTCGGAACAATGGGGAATGCCCTTACCGCCGGGTTTCCACATCACGTAAAGGAGGCCAAACCCGCTAAAAATGGGGGAGATCGAAATCAGATATTGACCTACGACGATTTTTTGGCCAAGACCAGTGGAAAACGGAACTATCCCTGGCGTGTAATGATCATAACCGATGACGATAAGCAATTGTTGGAGAGCACCTTGGTATATCAATTGTCCGCTACCTCTAAACTTCAGGATACCGATTGGATAAAGCCGGGTAAAGTAGCTTGGGACTGGTACAACGCCAACAACATCTACGGAGTGGATTTTAAATCGGGCCTCAAAACGGAAACCTACAAGTACTATATCGATTTTGCTTCGGAATATGGCTTAGAGTATATTATCTTGGATGAAGGCTGGAGCAAATCTACGACCCAAATAGATGAACCTAATCCCGATATCGACATAAAAGAGCTCGTAGACTATGGCGAGCAAAAAAAGGTAGGTGTAATCCTTTGGACACTCTGGGGGCCTTTGGACCATAATTTTGGGATTCTGGACCGTTATAAATCTTGGGGCGTAAAAGGCATCAAGGTCGATTTTATGCAACGCTCGGATCAGTATATGGTGGATTATTTGGAACAACTGGCCGCTGCTGCCGCGAAAAGGCATCTCTTAGTAGATTACCACGGTACCTACAAGCCCTCGGGACTAGAACGGATGTATCCCAACGTGATAAACTTTGAAGGGGTAAAGGGAAACGAGAACAACAAATGGAGCCATGAAATTACCCCGGAACATACCGTCACGATCCCTTTTACCCGAATGGTAAGCGGGCCCATGGATTTTACTCCTGGAGCTATGGTCAACGCTCATTTGATCAATCACAACATATCCTTTGACAGACCCATGGCATTGGGTACCCGATGCCATCAGTTAGCCATGTATGTGGTATATGAAAGTCCATTGCAGATGCTGTGCGATAGTCCGAGCGTTTATTACAAGGAACCGGAAACCACGGGTTTTATAGCCCAAATCCCGACCGTCTGGGACGAAACCAAAATATTGGACGCAAAGGTGGCAGATTATGTGCTGCTCGCAAGAAAAAAGGATGATGTTTGGTTCGTAGGTGCGATGACGGATAATACTCCGCGGGAAATGACGCTAGACCTGTCCTTTTTAGAATCTGGCCAATATGTGATGGAGGTTATGAAGGATGGAATAAATGCGGATCGTTTTGCCCAAGATTACGTGCATGAAAAGGTGGAGGTTTCTTCGGGAGATCGGCAAAAGATAAAATTGGCGTCTGGAGGCGGATGGGCGGCGATCATTACAAAAAAGTAAATGCCATCTTTTTCCAATGGTTGAAGCCCCGTTACCTGTAACAGCCTTTTGTTGCCGACTAACGGTCAACGTAAAATGGGTTCAAAACACCATAAACCATCTAAAAAGGCAAGAAATAAGTCCAACAATTCAGAATTAGAACCCATCAACTAATTTCTATTCCCCAGGTTTTGGTATAGTTTTGCCATGTTGTGGGCATGTTCATCATAGGCAGATTCAAAAAGATCGATTGCTTTTTGTTCCCCGATAATTTTTCCGCTGCTAAGTACCTTGGGTGTCTTTCCATTTTGTACGAGAATATTGGCAATCTCGGCTTTTATAGTATTGATGAGCAATACCCCTCCCAGGGTAGACCCGGGGGCCACCGGCGTATCCAGCGCTTCAATTTTGATCATGGCATCGCCCAAGGGAGCTCCGGTATCCAGGACATAGTCGGCAAAGTCGACCAGTTTTTTGCCATCGGTTCTTTTGGAACTGCTGCCCTTCAAATGTAAGCTGCTTACCAGGGCGACTACCTTTACCTTCTTTTTTTGAAATTCCTCGGCCATTTCAATAGGCAATACATTGCAGCCACTCGAGGAGATAATCAAGGCGGTGTCTTGATCGGTAATATCAAAATTCCTCAAGATTCTTTTAGCGAGGCCCGCTACGTTTTCCAGGAACATGGCCTGCCGTTGACCATTGGATCCTACCACAAGATTATGGAAGGAGACCGAGAGTTCCACGATTGGGTTAAACCCGGGAAAGGAACCGTAACGCGGCCACATTTCCTCTACCATCATTCGGCTGTGGCCAGAACCGAAGAGGTGAACCATTCGTCCCTCAAGGATTGAATTGGCGAACAATTGGGCCACCTCTTGTATTATCGTTTCCTGCTTTTCGACTACGGATATTATCTGCTTTGCTCTGTCTAAATATTGTTGGGTATAGCTCCCGTTTTTGTTTTCGGCCATTGGTCGAGGTTTAAATTTGTCCATCGCTGATTGCCCAACCCCCGTCCACGGCCAAAACTTGGCCGGTTATAAAATTAGAGGTCGGGGATAAAAACATGAGTACGGCATTATTTATATCCTCGGGCTTGCCCGATCGGCCACCGTCCAAGGGTTGCTTGGTCTTTAAAAAGGCCTGGATTTTTTCATCCTCCATCGCTCTTTTGGCCATAGGGGTGGCGAAGAGGCTAGGGGCTATCACGTTTACCCGAATATCGTGTTGCGCATAAAAGGAGGCCAAGGATTTGCTAAACCCGATAATGGCCGATTTAGCGGCCGCGTAAGCATGGGTGACAAAATATTTGGGGGATGGGGAGTATCCCAACACCGAACCCATATTTAGAATTACGCCCGGCTTTTTGTTTTCGAGAAAATAGTTTACCATGGCCCTGTTAGAGAGCATCATGGAGGTTAAATTAAGTTCTAGGGTCTTGTTCCATCCTTCCAGGGACATTTTGTGCAAGGGCCCGTCCCCAAAACGTCGGCCGCTTCCCCCTGCCACATGAAATAGCCCTGTGATGTTATCAAAGGATTCGGAGGCCAGTTCAATGGCTTTATCGATAGTCTTAGGATTGGTTGCATCACCACAGAGCGTAAGGCAGTCATCACCCAAAATGTCCTGGGCATTTTTACAGCTTTCAGGATTACGACCAATGGCAAGTACCTTGGCCCCGTTATTCTTTAGTACCAAGGCAGCGGTAAGCCCAAGGCCCGATGTGCCGCCCATGATGACGTATGAGGTATTGTCTAAATTCATTTTCTACGCTTCTATAGTAAATTCATCTATATGGCAATAGGCAACGGAATACACATAAAACCCCAGCCTTCCGGCCTCGGGATTTCCAATGATTTTCATAATAGGTGTGCGTTGCTGCACCTTTCATCACCTGGCTATTTCGTTTAATGCCGGGAATGTCCTAAAATTTATAACCACATCCGTCATCACAATGCCGTAAACATAGGATGATCAGGTTGCATAGGTCTTTTTACATAATTATATATCCGGCCGCTTCTGTCATGTTTTTAATTTTTTCAAACACAGACCATCGACTTCTGCCTACTGCGCACTGCCTACTGAATTAAGTGGCCCATATTTTGTCTTCTTTTTTGTATGGGATGCAGGCCTCGTACTTGCCGGGAACTGGATTATAGCGCCTGGCCTGTGTACAGCCGATCTTGGATGTAAAATATCCCCTGACGGTAAGACCTTTTAAAATATTGAAATAGTGTGGTGTTCTGGTGTTCTTTCCTTTTTGCTTTAAACCATGGGCAATAGCGTCCGATTGAAGCTGTTGTACTATTTCCAATTGTTTTGGCACTTCGAGATTTGCAAAGGAACTCTTGTAAGTTTTTGCGCAGTGCTCATCCAAAGTATTTAGCCCGTCCAGCAAAATATCCTGGTGATCGGGTGGCATACAATCGCGTACCATAACGATCATAAACTCACCGATCTTTGCTTCCTTGGCACCGGGAGCATCGGCCGTAGTGGGAATAATCGTTTCTCCCAGGGCATCCAAAAATGGAATATCGGTTTGGGTCAATTCTACCCTTTTCACTGGTTTGTACACACAGGATTGTAGCATAGCGGCGGTAGGTACTAATACCGCTCCGCCCCATATCCACGTCAATCTATTTAAAAATTCTTTTCTACGCATATACAAGAATTAAATACTACTTTTTTTTAATTCCTCAACTACAAAATTGGCAGCCCTGGCTGTCAGGGCCATATAGGTGAGGGATGGGTTTTGGCAACCACTGGAGGTCATGCAGGACCCATCGGTAACAAATACGTTTTGTGCGCCCCATACTTGGTTATTTCCATTCAGTACCGATGTTTTAGGGTCCCTTCCCATTCTGGCAGTACCCATTTCGTGAATATTAAGGCCAATGTTTCTATTTTCAGAAGTATCCCTAACGTTCTTTAGTCCGGCTTTTTCCAACATCTCCAACCCCGTATGGACCGCATCCTTTATCATGGCCGATTCATTTTCCTTGTATTCGGCGTCAATATTAAGGATGGGCATACCCCAGTCATCGGTCTGGTTCTTGCTCAAGGAAACCTTGTTGTCATGATAGGGCAAGCATTCTCCCATTCCCGTCATGGAAAAGGTCCAAGGCCCCAATTGGGTCAGGTCTTCTTTTAGGGGCTTGCCTACCTTGGTCTGTGCGGGCAGCCATAAGGCACCACGAGACCCGCCACAGGCATAGGCATAACCTCTTTTAAATTTTGCCTGTTTGTCTTTCCCAAAATTTCTAAAGCGTGCCAAATAGGTGCCGGTAGGCCTTCGGCCCGAATAATATTGATCTTCAAAACCTTCATAATCCCCCGCCACCCGGGCGTTGTAATTATGGTCCATAAGATTATGTCCCAATTCCCCAGAATCGTTCCCAAAACCATCGGGAAACCTTTTTGAAGTAGAGTTGAGCAGTAGCAGCGTAGAATTTATGGTAGAACCGTTTACAAAAACAATTTTAGCATAGAATTCTGTGGTTTCCTTGGTGTTGGTGTCAACTACCCTTACTCCGCTGGCTTTTTGGGTGTTTTCGTCATAAATAATGGATTGCACCACAGAAAATGGCCTAATGGTGAGATTCCCTGTTTTTTCTGCTGCGGGAAGGGTGGCGGAATTACTGCTAAAATAACCTCCGAAGGGGCACCCCCGTTTGCATAGGCTTCGATATTGGCACGGGCCTCTTCCCAAATGCTTTACCGATAGATTGGCCGTACGGGAAATAACAAGGTGACGGTTGTCATAATGGGAATCTAAAGCCTGTTTCATATACTTCTCCATGCAGTTCATCTCCATAGGGGGTAAAAACTCTCCATCCGGAATCTGCGCCAGTCCGTCTCTGTTACCACTGATACCGGCGAATTTTTCAACGTAGCTGTACCACGGTGCGATATCCTTGTACCGAATGGGCCAATCAATGGCAATGCCTTCTTTGGCATTAGCCTCAAAATCCAGATCGCTCCACCGTTGCGTCCACCGCGCCCATAAAAGGGATTTGCCACCAACTTGATAACCCCTGATCCAATCGAAGGGTTTGGTCTGGGTATAGGGGTGTTCTTTGTCCTTGACAAAAAAATGTTGGGTGGCTTCCTCAAAGGCATAGCACCGGCTGGCAATGGGGTTTTCCTCCTTTATTTTTTGGGTTAGGGTATTCCTATGCTCAAAATCCCATGGGTTCATCATCGCCGTTGGATAGTCTTTGATGTGTTCTACCATCCGTCCGCGCTCCAAAATCAGTGTTTTTAATCCTTTTTCGCAGAGTTCCTTGGCCGCCCATCCCCCGCTTATACCCGACCCGATTACGATAGCATCATAGGTGTGGTCTGCGATGCCTTTGGTGTTGAGGTTGATGTTTTTAGTTTTAAAAGTATCGTTCATGCTAAAAGAATATGATTATTTTGCGCCGTGGAAAAAAAAAGCTAATACCAGCCAGAAATAAAGCAAAAAAGCAATTTTTGGATTGATAGGTATATTTTTGACTTTGTTCATTTTTCTCTTGGAGTATTTGTTGTCTGCGTCACCTTTCCTGTCACTTTGTGTTTCAGGATGAGCTTGGTGTCCCCGTTGGGCAAAAGCTCTTCCTTGATAAGGTAATGGTCCTTGTCATAAGATTTTATACCCTTGTCATAGATGTCCGTGTCATCTCCTCTCCAAACCTCCAAAACCACGGGCTCCCATAATTTGGTCTTGGCCGATTTATAGGCGGCATCCAAAATGGCGTTCACTATATATCCGTCGTAAAAGGTTTCCAAGGGATCTTTTTTTTCCTCTATAGAGGTGAACATATCGGTAAACATATTGGGATAGCCAAGTTCATGGGCCTCATCGCCAACCGGAAAGAGCCAGCCCTTATCCACTTCGGCCTTTTCGGCTACATAGCCGCCACCTTTTCCGGAGGTAAACATTTCAAATCCGGTTCTTAGAAAACTATTGATCCAGATGGTGCCTTCCGTACCCATGACCTCATCGCGCAGGTCCATCCCCCCTCGAAAGGCCCAGCTCACCTCGAACTGACCGATAGCGCCATTGGCGTATTTTACCAAACCGATCGCATGATCTTCGGCATCGATGGGATGCACTTGGGTATCTGCCCAGCACATAACTTCCAATGGTCTTACATTTTTCCCTATAAAGTTGCGGCTAATTTCGACACAATGACATCCGAGATCGATCATGGCCCCACCGCCCGATTTTTCTATATCCCAAAACCAATCACTATGGGGGCCGGGGTGGGTTTCTCGGGATTTGGCCCACAACACCCTTCCAATATCCCCGTTATTAATACTCTCAAGGGATTTTAGGAATTTGGGTGTATAGCAAAGATCCTCCAGGTATCCCCCAAAAATACCGGCCTTTTCCACCGCATCGAGCATTCGTTTGGCTTCGGCCGCGGTACGGCCCAAGGGCTTGGTACAGATAACGTGTTTTTTCGCTCTGGCGCAAGCCATAACAGCAGGCTCATGCTGGTCGTTGGGCAAGGAAATGATGACTACCTCGACCTCCGGATTCTGGATGGCCTCCTCCATTTGGTCCGTAAAATGGGGGAGGGCGTATTCTTGGGCAAAACGTTCGGCGTTGTCAATATTTCTGGAATAGACAGATACTATCTTGTCCGTCCTTCTTTGTGCGTGTAAGGAGGTGGCGTAAAACCGGGCAATAAAACCCGAACCCAACATTGCAATTTTCATAGATTAAAGATTTATAAATTTTTATTTGTAAGACCCGCTCGACTATTTTAGGCGTACGTAATACGTCACGATAAATTTTGTTTGGAAATAACAAAGTCTTATGGCTTATTCCATGGAATAATAATTTAATTGTATTTTCAATTTAAGTTGGCACCACATACGCTTAACTGATTGCTGAACCCTGATTATTGTTTTCCTCACCTCACCATCCAAAAACCCTTTGAACGTATTCCCTGCTATGTTTCCAATCTTCCTTCAAGGGATTGGCAGGTGTAAAGTCGTTTGGAAATGCGAGTTCGATCGCAACCTGTCCTCGGAAGTTCTGGGATTTTAAAGCGGCGGCGATCGCAGGAAAATCGGTGTCTCCCTGTCCTACGTATTCGGTCCATGTTCCGTTTGCATACTGGTCCCTGATGTGCGCGTAAACGATTTGTTCGCCGTAAGTGTTTATAAATTCCACCGGATCCACTCCAGCACGAATAAGCCAGTTGAGATCCGGCCCCAATTTTATATTTGGGATTCTCACCAGGGTCCCTTTTAAATCGTGTAGACCGTTTTCTACCTCGTAGGTATGGTTGTGCAAATTGAGTTCTATTCCGTGATCCCCACAAAGAGCCATCACTTTTTTAAGGATGGTGGCTTGGGCATCCAATTCTTGTTCTGTCTTGGGACGGTCGGCACTGCCTACCGATGTACCCAAGGTCTTACCTCCAACTTGTTTCAATCTAGGCACGACTATCTTTAGGTCTTCCATGATTTTCTTGTGTTGTTCCCTATCCCACATATTAAAGCCTACCCCGTAAGAAGAACCGGAAACGGGAACCCTATATTTATTTATAAGCATCTTTAAGATAGACACCGAATTATCGTGACGGAGATTGGGTTCCATAATTTCCACCCCATCCATTCCTGCATAGGCGAAATCTGAAAAAACGGATTCCAAATTTGGGGTACAATCCCAATTGGGGGGGTATTTACTGGCATAAACCCAGAGATGGCCATTTACACGGATGGTTTTCCTTTTCCAGGAAGCTGTTACCAATTGGGGAGCTACGAAGGTGCCAAGCAAGGCCGTCCCTGCTTGTTTTATAAAAATTCTTCGATGCGGAATAGATTTTTTTGACATGTTAAAATGTAGTTGATCGATCGGCCATCCAATGATATTTGAAATAACCGTTTCCAAGGTAACCGATTATTTGTTTAAATACAAGTTGTCACCCTAAGTAAGGGCCCGTACCTCGGCCAGATTTGCATATATATTTTTAAAAAGCCTATGGCAAGCCAGAAGATGCATGTATAAACATATTTGGAAACTTAGAAGGGGATCTATTTCGGATTTTCGGATTAAACCGTTGCCAACTAAACCACTATGGATTGAAAATCCATACTAGCCCAACAAGGTCATTCTGGCGGGGGTTTTGAAAAGCAATGAAATTGCCCCAGACCGTTCGGAGGTCATTGGGTTATTAAGTTACTCTATAATTTTATTTAGACGGGGCGCTTTAATAACTCAATCAGTTATAACTCAACAACTCTTATGGCGAAGATATTTGTAGAAACTGAAAGTCTTGCACTAAAGTGCATACCTGCCCGACTTCGTTCAGGCGGGGTTTCAACTAACAACTGTGACCAATGAAGGATTACCTATAAAAATTCATTTCATCCATATACTTCCACACCATATCTGGGAGTAGGGCCCGTATGTTTTTCCCCGCCTTGTGTTGTTCTCTAATAAATGTTGAGGAAATCTCCATGATGGGGGCATCGACATAGTGGATCTTGGGATGGTTTGTAAGCTTGGTATCTACGGTTCCCGCCGAAATTCTTGGATATACGTAGATATTGTAATTCTCCAGAATCGTCCCGTAGTTTTTCCATTTGTGAAAACCCTTTAGATTGTCTACTCCCATAATTAAAGAAAAGGCATATTCCTTTCCGTGTTTTTCTTCGAGATGTACCAGGGTATTGATCGTATAGTTGGGCTGGGGCAGATCGAACTCAATTTTACTCGGTTTTAACTTGGGAAATTCCTTAGTGGCCTCATATACCATTTGGTATCGATGATGGTTGTCCAATAAGTTTTTCTTGACCTTGAACGGACTTTGGGGGGTAATTACGATCCATACCTCGTCCAGATCCGAGAATTCCACCAGGTGGTTGGCAATTACCAAATGCCCAATGTTTATGGGATTGAACGTTCCAAAAAATAGGCCGATTTTTTTCAATATAAAAGTTGTGGGGGTTAATTGTTCTCCCTTATGGGATCGTAATACGGATTAATCTATCCGTTGGGAGCCGTTGTGCGACCTATAAAATCCTTGACCAGTTTATGGGACTCCTTTAACGCTATTTCCAGGTCGTGATTCTCTACAATGACGTCAAATTGTGGGGCGGTTGCCAATTCTACCGAGGCTTTGGCGATACGCATATTGATTTTGTCATCGCTTTCCGTACTTCTTTTTTTAAGCCTGATTTTTAGCTCGTCAACACTCGGTGGTTTTACAAAAACGGCCAAGGTCTTCTTTGGAAACTTCTTTTTTATGCGAAGGCCTCCTACCACATCGATATCAAAAATTACATTTTTGCCCAAGGCCCAAAGTCGCTCTACCTCACTTTTTAAGGTTCCGTAAAAGTTATCGCGGTATACTTCTTCCCACTCCAAGAAATCCCCATTTTTTATGTGTTGCTTAAATTCAGAGATGGTCATAAAATAATAGTGTTCCCCATTTTTTTCCTTTGCCCGACGGGGCCTGGAAGTGGCCGAAACCGAAAATGCCAAATTTAGATCGGGTTGATCCAAGAGATATCGGGTGATGGTGGTCTTTCCACTGCCCGAGGGAGCAGAAAAAATGATTAGTTTTCCTCCTTGCATCTATTTGGGGTTATATGGTTTAGAGTTTGGTGTTTGTAGTTGTTTATTTCTTAGTCTGTTGTCTTTTCTCTAATTTCTTTAATCTTTTTAGAGTACGTTTAGCATCTGTTCCTTTATCTTTTCCAGCTCGTCCTTCATTTGTACCACCAATTGCTGCATGGGCGCATCGTTGGCCTTGGAACCGATGGTGTTTATTTCCCTACCCATTTCTTGGCTTATAAAACCCAATTTTTTTCCGTTGGAATCTCGTGATTTTAAGGTGGATATAAAATACTGTAAATGGTTGGCTAGCCTAACCTTTTCCTCGGTAATGTCGTATTTTTCCAAATAGTAGATCAACTCTTGTTCAAATCTATTGGCATCAATATTGACCTTTAGATCGTCCACGGCTTTTTCCAAGCGTTCCCGAACCGCAGAAAGCCTTCCTACGTCCATTTCTTCAACCTTGACCAATAGATTTTTCAAGTTCCCGATACGTTCCAGAAAATCCCTTTCCATCATCTGGCCTTCTTCGACCCTAAAGATGTTGATCTCTTTCAAGGCCTTTTGTAATGTTTCCAAAATGGTTTTGAACTCCTCCTCATCGATGTCCTCCCTTTCTGTCTTTAGGGCGTCGGGCAAACGAACGGCCATATCCAACAAACGTAGTTCGTCACCATCCCGACAGTTATCGGTAACAATGGCGCCAAGTTGCGTCATGTACTGTTTTACCACGTCTACGTTTATTACAGATTGGCTCTCGGCCCCGGTATTTTCAACGTACAAATTAAAATCGATTTTACCCCTCACCATGGCATTGGCGATTATCTTGCGCATTTCGAGCTCTTTTTCCCGATATGTAGATGGCAGACGCGCATTGAGGTCTAGGCTTTTGCTGTTCAGCGACTTTATTTCTATCGTAATTTTTTTTGTGGGAAGCTGAACGACACTTTTCCCAAATCCGGTCATGGATTGAATCATAAAATTGTTAATTGTTATTCGTTAAAAGTTAATAGTGGTCTGGTCTGCATTAAACCTTAAACTTAGCGTATTTTTCTGCCTACTGAACACTGAACACTGCCTGTTTTTTTATCTTACAGTTCCTTTATTTTGATATTTCGATAGGAAACCACATCGCCATGGAATTGCAATCCTATTTTTCCGGTGTGGAACTTTCCAAACCCGTCCCAATCGGCAAACTTGGATTTGGCGACCATTGCATCCCATTGCTCACCCTCCACAGGGAAGTTAACGATATCTACACCGTTGAGGACTACTCTGCCTTCATTGGTTTTATGGTTTACCGTGATCACGCAGGTATTCCATTCCCCAACTGGTTTAGTCACGTCCTTAGAGGGAGCAACCATATCGTAAAGGGAGCCGGCCTGATGGGTGGTACCATTCTTGGCATCTGGATGGTTTAGATTATCCAGCACTTGGATTTCGGGCCCTGTGGAATAAGGCTCCTTATACTTTTTGTCCTCTTTGACGCCCCAAAAAATACCGCTGTTGCCGCCTTCGGAAATCTTCCATTCCAAAGAAAGGACAAAATCGGTATAATCCTTGTCGGATATAAGGTTAAGATGGGGACCCCGTTGCGATTTTTCTTTTGGAGGATGCATAACCATGGCACCGTCTTCCAATTTCCAAGCGTCTGGCACTTTGTCCATCAAGTAGCCGTGCCAACCATTAAAGGAAGTACCGTCAAATAATACCGTCCATTCTTTTTCTGTAGGGGCCTTCATTTCGGTCTGTTTTAAGGGTTCTGTATCCATGTCGGCGTTGTTTTTTTTGGTCTTGTCTTTACAGCCAAAGACAAGTGCGGCGATGCATGTCGCTAAAAGCACATTTTTCATTTTGTGTGTATTTATCTGGTTATGATTTTAAAGAACCAAGAGTCTAGAAACAAGAATCAAGACAAAAGTTTATGAGTTAATCGATATAATAGGTCTCTATTGATTTCACTTTTTTTTGATGTCACTATTAATTCCCCCTTTTAAAGGGGCAGGGGGATGTTTTTGAATGTTGAATCATCACCTTATTTATCACCCATCAACAATCGATCAGATTCCCAAAATTTTCTTTAGAACGCTCTTATCGATCTCTGCTCCGGCAAAATCGTCAAAGGTCTTTTCCGTTGCTTCGATGATATGGTCCTGTATAAATTTGGCACCTTCCCTAGCGCCTTGTTCGGGACTTTTTATACAGCACTCCCATTCCATGACCGCCCATACATCGCATCCGTATTGAGTGAGTTTGGAAAAGATAGTTTTAAAATCGATCTGACCGTCCCCAAGGGAACGATACCTTCCGGCTCGGTCGCCCCAATCGTTATATCCGCCAAACGCTCCCTTTTTACCAGTTGGGTTGAATTCCGAATCCTTTACGTGGAACGATTTGATAAATTCGTGGTAAAAATCGATGTATTCAATATAGTCCAATTGTTGTAAAACAAAATGGCTCGGGTCGTACAGGATATTCACCCGCTTGTGGTTGCCGGTGGCTTTTAAAAAGCGCTCAAAAGTATCCCCATCGTGTAGATCTTCTCCGGGATGGATCTCGTAACACACGTCTACCCCTTCCTTGTCAAAATGGTTTAGAATGGGCATCCAGCGCTTGGCCAATTCCTCAAAGCCCATCTCTACCAAACCGGCCGGGCGTTGGGGCCAGGGGTGCATGGTATGCCACAGCAAGGCCCCGGAAAAAGTAGCGTGTACATTGAGACCCAACCTACGACTGGCGGTGGCAGCTTTTTTTACGGTTTCCACAGCCCATTCCGTTCTAGCCTTGGGATTGTTCTTTACCTGTTCTGGCGCAAAATTGTCGAACATGAGGTCGTAAGCGGGGTGTACGGCTACCAGTTGTCCCTGCAGGTGGGTAGAGAGCTCTGTGATCTCCAGGCCATAGGAATTGATCTTTCCCTTTAGGTCGTCGCAATAGGTCTGGCTTTCCGCCGCTTGGTCCAAATCGATTAAAAACCGCTCCCAAGTAGGGATCTGAATGCCCTTATAACCCAAATCTGAGGCCCACTTGCACATTCCGTCCAAGGAATTGAATGGGGCTTTGCTATCTACAAATTGTGCTAAAAATACGGCGGGTCCTTTTATAGTCTTCATTTTTTACAAACTTTGGTTCTGTTTATTGTTTACGGGACGATTTAAAAATGTATCCCTTATTTTTAGGGTTCTCGTGCGCAAGCGTTCCTTAATCCAGAGGCTTCGGGATAAAGTATAGCTTTGCTTTGCTTCGCCCCGAACCCACGGTATTTTTCTATGCTACATCAAAAATAATCTATTATACCGAAATTTCTGGATAATCATACCTCCCAAAACTTTCTCTAAGAATTTAATGCTATATTTAGAGGGTCAATTTTGAAAATTGATTTTGATTCTGCAGAAAGGTATAAATATAGGAATAAGTATATAATTAACGCAAGTTTGTATTTATGAATAAAGCGACGGATTACGACGCAATTGTGGTTGGAACGGGAATTAGTGGGGGATGGGCCGCTAAGGAACTCTGCGAAAAAGGTTTAAAAACCTTGGTTCTGGAACGCGGTAGGATGGTAGAACATATAAAGGATTACCCCACCATGTACGACGACCCATGGGACTACCCTTTAAAAGGGCAACTCTCAAAAGCCGAAAAGGAAAAGTACCACGTTCAAAATAGGGTGGGATGGGCACCAACCGAAGATTCAAAGCATTTTTTCGTGAATGATCTGGAACATCCTTATGTAGAGATCAAGCGTTTTGACTGGATAAGGGGCTATCAGGTAGGTGGACGTTCACTTACGTGGGGCAGACAGAGCTACAGATGGAGCGATATTGATTTTGCCGCAAACAAAAACGAAGGTATTGGGGTCGATTGGCCCGTTCGGTATAGGGACATAGCGCCGTGGTATGACAAAGTAGAGGAATATATTGGGGTCAGCGGTGAAAATTTGGGTTTAAAACAACTCCCCGATGGCAAATTTCAGCCCCCAATGCAACTCAACTGTGTTGAGGAGGATTTTAAAAATTCGGTGGCTAATAATTTTGATGACGGGCGTTTGGTTACGATTGGTCGAACCGCCCACATTACCGATCCCAACGCCACTTTTGAAGGTAGGGGCACGTGCCAAAATAGGGATAGATGTTGGCGAGGTTGCCCTTTTGGCGGTTATTTTAGCAGCAATTCTTCAACTCTACCGGCAGCGGAACGAACAGGGAATATGACGCTTCGCCCCAACTCGATCGTATATGAGGTCCTATACGACGATAAGACCAAAATGGCAACGGGGGTCAGGGTCATTGATAGGGTGACCAAGGAAAAACTGGAATTTAAGGCCAAGGTAATTTTTCTATGTGCATCCGCTATGGCTTCCGTAGGGATTTTGCTACAATCCAAAAGTAAACGCTTTCCCAATGGCTTGGGCAATGATTCGGATGCCTTGGGCAGGGGGATTATGGACCATCATTACAAATTGGGCGCTACCGCCAAGGTGAACGGCTATTTGGATAAATATTACAAGGGACGAAGGGCCAACGGGTTTTACATTCCGCGCTTCGTCAATTTGGATGATAAGACCAAACGGGAAGGCTATCTGCGAGGCTTTGGGTATCAAGGTACGGCGAGTAGACAGGATTGGTCCGCTTCGATTGCAGAAATGGGCTATGGAAAGGATTTAAAGGAAACCGTTCTAAGACCTGGAGAGTGGCAGATCGGGGTTACCGGTTTTGGAGAATTTTTGCCCTATGACGATAACCGGGTAACTCTAAGTACAACTGAAAAAGATAAATGGGGATTGCCACAATTGGCCTTCGATGTGGAGTTTAAGGAAAATGAATACAAGATGCGGGAAGATATCAAGGCACAGATAGTTTCCATGTTCAAAACTGCTGGGTTTCACGATGTGCAACCCTATGAGGAGTCCTCTGGCCCAGGCCTTGGAATTCACGAAATGGGGGGAGCCAGAATGGGACGGGACCCCAAAACATCGGTATTGAACGGGCACAACCAATTACATGCCGTACCCAATGTTTATGTAACGGATGGAGCCTTTATGGCATCCTCAAATTGCGTCAACCCATCCCTGACCTATATGGCATTTACCGCCAGGGCGGCGAATCACGCCTCAGAAGCCTTTGCCAAGGGAAAATTTGACGGTTAAACCCGATTGGGTTTGGTCACCGATCAGATTGTGGAGTTTGTGTTGTTATTTTCCAAACCAATATAAAAATAAGAAGCGGAAAATGGCGTTTTTAATGAATGTACACATGTAAACATCAGCCTCAACCAATTTTAAAATTATGATAGAAAATACTTCGGCCCGGAATATGTGGGGGGATTTTTTGGATATTCATTTGGAAAATGCCTTTAAGGAAGTTCCAAAGGTGGTTCGGTTTGCCGAGAACGGCCTTGACGCCGATCAAGTTGCGAAATTGGTTGTCAATGGAGCAAAAAGGGCGAATTCGTTCTCCCTGTTGGGGTTGCAGTACCGCAATGAGCCGTTACCGCACATAGGGGATTTTATGGTGGTTACCGATTGGGAGGGAAACGCCAAATGTATTGTAAGGACCACCGCGGTAAAGTTAAGACCGTTTTTCAATATCACGGAAGATTACGCAAGGTCCGAAGGCTATGATAGCTTGCCACAGTGGAAAGAATCGCATTGGGAGCTATTTACCAAAGAATTGGCTCCTTATGGCAGGGTCCCCCGGGAGAGTATGATCGTGGTATGCCAGTCTTTCGAAAAGGTGTTTTGATATTTGAGATCCATACACTTAAGTATCCCAAAGGAGATATACATATTTTGCGACTTCTTATAGCTTGTTTGGAAGGAGTTACATTAATTAAATACTCTATAAGACCCCAAAGGTTTTCAAATCCTTTGGGGTCTTTAATTTATTTTTCTTTTTAGTCAACCAACTCCACCCAAACATTTCCTTTTTTATGGGATTCTACGGTGCTTTCGATAAAGTTGAGTCCCCGTACCCCATCAACGATGGTTGGGAATTCCCCGTCGTTGTACTTCTGTCCCCGGATGGCCCTAGCAACACCCAAATAAATATTGGCCATGGAATCGAAGATGCCTTCCGGATGGCCTGGAGGCAACTTGGTGCCATCCAAAGATAATTTAGAGTTATAGGCATGCCCCGGTTTGTATATTTGGGTTGGCTCCGTATCGCTCATTTTATAGAGGTAATTGGGTCGCTCTTGCTCCCATCGCAAGGATGCTTTTTCACCATAGATGGCAATGGCCAATCCGTTTTCTTCCCCGGTTGCAACTTGGCTTCCGCGTATGACCCCTTTGGAATGTTCGCCCATACGGATAAGCACCGTGCCGTCTACGTCCATTTGGTTGTCGGAATACAGGTAGTTAAAATCGCAAAGCAGGGATCTAATCTTTAATCCAGTGGTGTACTCCACCAGGTTGAAGGCATGCACGCCGATATCGCCCATACAAGAACTTATGCCAGCTTTTTTTGGATCTAATCGCCACACCGAGGAGCGCTTTTCTTTGTTGTGGATGATAGGATTTATCCATCCTTGATAATAACGGGCATCTACCTTGTGGATCTTGCCCAGTTCTCCCGCTTTAATCATTTCGCGCATCTGGCGCACCATGGGATAACCCGTATACGTGTGCGTAACCGCAAATACGGCACCCGTTTTCTTTTGGGCTTCCAAAAGGATCTTGGCCTCATCATGGGTGGTGGTCATCGGTTTTTCACAGATGACGTGAAACCCATTGTCCAGCAATTTTTTGGCCATGGGGAAGTGGAGAAAATTGGGAGTAAGTATGGAACATACTTGGATACGGTCTTCCTTGGGAAGTTTCATCTCCTCCGCTACCAAAGTGTCAAAATCCTTGTAAATTCGATCGGTAGGGATATCTATCTCCTTGGCAAAGGCCAAATTTTCTTCGTAATCCGGATTGAACACCGCCCCGACAATTTGATAATTGTCATTGATCTGCGATGCCACCCTGTGCAGCACACCAATAAGGGAATCGGCCCCACCGCCTAATATTCCTAGTCTAATTTTTTTGCTCATCTAATTTAATTTAAAGATTTCTATGAAAAGAACACCTATTCACGATTTGTAAACTATTTTTTCCTTCTTAAAGAACACTGCAAAAAGCAGCAACACCAAAAATGCAAAACCTGCGGGATATATCCAAATATCCCTCCAAAGATGCGAACCGTCTGCCTGCAGGAATAAATTTGAAATCTTTCCGGCTACCCAAAATCCGATCAACATCCCTACCCCATAGGTGGCCAACGTGATAAGTCCCTGAGCGGAGCTTTTGTATTTTGGCCCAGCCTTGCTATCTGTATATATTTGCCCGGACACAAAAAAGAAATCGTAACAGATCCCGTGAAGCGCAATACCGATGAGCAGAAAAAACGAAAATTCCCCAACATTGCCAAAGGCGAACAGGAGATATCGCAAGGCCCATGCGAGCATGGAGACCATTATCGTCTTTTTAAAACCGAATTTATTAAAAAAATAGGGCAACAACAACATAAACAACAATTCGGAACCTTGCCCCAAGGTCATTTTTCCCGTTGCGTTTTCCATCCCGATCTCAACCAAAAAAGGATTGGTGTTCTGGTAATAAAATGCCAACGGAATCGAAATCAGAATCGAAGCAATAAAGAAAATCATGAAATTTCTATCGGTCAAGAGTTTAAGGGCGTCCAATCCCAGTATATTGGAGAGCTTTACCTTTTCCGATCGGTCGGCGCGCGGAGGGGTTTTAGGAAGGGTAAAACTAAAGAGCCCCAAAATGGCAGAAGCTATGGCCGTCATCAAAAAGGTGTTCCTGAGCATTCCTTTTGCAATGCCGGTTTCGGAGTCCCAATGAAAGGCATAACTGATAATCAGTCCGGATACGATCCATCCCGCTGTACCAAATACCCGAACAAAGGAAAATTCCTTGGTAGGATCTTTCATTTGATTGAACGAAACGGAATTCACCAAGGCTAACGTAGGCATATAAGCAATCATATAACCTAGAACATAGGGGTAGAACAAGTCAAAATCGGATGTGCCGTACATAAGGTATAGCAATAGCGCCCCTAACAGGTGTAGCACCCCCAGAATGCGCTCCGCATTAAAATATCGGTCTGCTATAAGTCCGATAATGAATGGCGCTATTATGGCCCCCCAGGACTGGGTAGAAAAAGCCATGGCTATTTGGCCGTCGTTCGCTTGGATATTATTCCCTAGAAAGGTGCCCAGGGTAACAAACCAGCCCCCCCAAATAAAGAATTCCAAAAACATCATGGTCGACAATTGGAATCGTATTCTTGCGTTCATCTTAATTTCGGAATTAGCGTTTGTAAAATATATAGTCTAAAACAGGGGGTTCCAAACCTTGATTGCGAAAGTCGGCTACAATTTGTCCTCGGTGATGTGTGGAATGATTGATAATATGAAATAACATTTCGCCCAAGGTATTTGAAAACGCCTGTTGACTGGAATTTTCATAGTGGATTCGCTGTTCAAAGTCCTTGGCATTGACGATTATTTCAAAAGAACTTCGTTGGTTTTCATAATGGATATCCTCCCAAGATGTTATCGGATGTTCCTCAAAGACTTTGTAATCGGGCTGTTTTCCTAGAATCCTTGAATTCCAAATGTTGTGGGCATTCAGAATATGGCTTAAAAGAAGTCGGCTTCTATCAGGAACGTCCCCAATCCCTACACATTGGTCGATCAATTTTTTATTGCAATAAAAATTGTAGTCGAAAAGTTGGTTGAAAAAGGTCTTCATGCCGTTCTATGTACTGTAACTTAATTATTTTTCGGGTTTCATAACGGCTCAAAATTTATTTGCTGAAATGGGTTTGTCCATCCGGTAACCGTTCCTCATAAAATTTTAGTGCTGCCTTCTCAGGGTCTATTAATTATTGATATGTCAATTTACTATAACGTTATAGTGCGACTCCCGAAGAATATAAGAGTTTAAATGTAGATAATTAATTTTATATTTAATAAATTTATCAAATAAACAATTTTTAACGATGAGTAAATTCTTTTACAACGAAGAACAAGGTTCTTATGATGCAATCGTGGTTGGGACGGGGATTAGCGGCGGATGGGCCGCCAAAGAACTCTGCGAGAAAGGACTTAAGACATTGGTTCTGGAAAGGGGCAGGATGGTAACCCACATCAAAGACTATCCAACGGCCAATATGGATCCCTGGGACTTTAAATACAAGGGAGAACTTCCCAGGGAGGAAGTAGCCAAACAATTGAAGCAGGCCCGTACCGGATATACCGTAAAGGAGCCGCACAATTTTTGGTTCGTTAACGATTTGGAGCATCCTTATAATGAAACAAAACGATTCGATTGGATGCGCGGATACCATGTCGGCGGGCGTTCCATCATGTGGGGTCGGCACAGTTACCGGTGGAGCGATATTGATTATGAAGCGAACAAAAGGGATGGTATCGCCGTTGATTGGCCGGTCCGCTATAAGGATATAGCGCCATGGTACGACAAGGTGGAATCCTATATCGGTGTGACCGGTGAAACTTTGGGATTGAAACAATTGCCCGACGGCATCTTTGAGCCCATGATGCCATTAAACTGTGTGGAACAACATGTAAGGGATAAGGTGGCGGAAAATTTTGACGGTAGGGTTATTACCGCTGGCCGCGTTGCCCATATTAACAGTGATAAGAAATTTGAGGGACGTACACGGTGTCAATACAGAAATCGCTGCATCAGGGGCTGTCCTTTTGGCGCCTATTTTAGCAGTGTGTCCTCTACCCTCCCAGCCGCCGAACGCACGGGCAACATGACCCTTAGACCGGATTCTATTGTGCACGAGGTCATCTACGACCCGAATACTAAGCGGGCAACTGGGGTAAAAGTGATAGACAGGGTAACAAAGGAGACCCATGAGTTTAAGGCCCGGGTAATCTTTCTATGTGCTAGCAGCATGGCCTCAACCTCTATTTTAATGCAGTCCAAATCGGACCGCTTTCCCAATGGGATGGGGAACGATTCCGGGGAACTGGGACACAATATCATGGATCACCACCTAGGAGTGGGGGCATCGGGCAAGTTTGAAGGCTTTGATGACAAATATTATAAGGGCAGAAAACCTAATGGAATTTATATCCCACGATTCAGAAACCTTGGGGGCAAGTCCGATACCAAGGACTTTATCCGGGGATATGGTTATCAGGGCGGTGCTGGTAGGGGTGACTGGGAAGCGAGTATTGCCGAAATGTCGTTTGGAAAGGACCTAAAGGATAGTATCCTGAAACCTGGGGGCTGGACCATGGGTATGGGCGGTTTTGGAGAAGTACTCCCCAACCATGATAATAAAATGTCCTTGGACTATGACAAATTGGACGGATGGGGGCTTCCTACGATTACCTTTGATGCCGAATTCCACGAAAACGAATGGGCCATGAGAAAGGACATGAAGGAGCAGGCAGTGGAAATGTTGGAAAAGGCGGGAGTAAAGGATGTGCAACCGTTTGACAACCCGGGGGCATTGGGACTTGGAATCCACGAAATGGGAACTGCCAGAATGGGAAGGGATCCCAAAACATCTGTGCTCAACGGATATAACCAAGTGCACGCGGTGCCCAATGTTTATGTAACGGACGGAGCCTTTATGACTTCCTCCAATTGTGTAAACCCTTCGTTGAGCTATATGGCCTTTACGGCAAGGGCGGCCGATCATGCAGCCAAGGAACTTAAAAAAGGAAACATATAATGGATAGAAGATTAGCATTAAAAAACATGGGGCTGTCCCTCGGATATGCCGTGGCAATGCCCTCCCTGATCAGTATAGTACAAAGTTGCAAGAACGACAAGGTCCTGGAATGGACCCCGGACTTCTTTACAAAAGAGCAAGGTTCGGTCCTGACCCATTTGGTAGATATTATTATTCCGAAGACGGACACTCCTTCAGCATCCGAGGTACAGGTACATTTATTTATCGATAGGTTAACGGATCGGGTTACCGAAAAGGACAAACAGGATTTCATGAAAATGTCCATGAACAAGTTTATAGAGAAGGCGCTAAAGGATTCCGGAAAGGACAATGCTTCCGATCTAGGGCCCGAAGATCTGGAACCGGTTCTGGCAGAATCCTTAAAAAAGACCAAGGAAGATCAGATCGAGAATTTCAAAGCTATCGACCAATATACCGAGTCTATGGCCAACGGAGAACAGGCAGACCCTACCGATGAGATTTCCAGATTCGGTTTTGCCAATAATTTAAGGGGATTGACGATCTGGGGCTATAAGACCTCGGAATATGTGGGCGAAACGGTACTCGCCTATCTGCCGGTACCTGGGGAATATATTGGCTGTGGCGACCTGAACGAACTCACTGGGGGCAAGGCCTGGTCGTTATAGCAGTGAATTGGTTATTAAACAATTAAAAGGTTTTGGTTTAACGTCGCGCATTATTTCGTGAATATTCCCTGAATCAATCTAATTATAAGAACCAACTTTTTTAAATAAGCTTTGTATGCCTCCCAAATTACGTTCTCCCGTCCACCTTATTAGTGGCCTGCTCTTATCAGGCATCGGTTTTTAAGTTTTTATGAGCATTAGATAACTCCGTTTTAAGTAACCCAATAATCAACCGCATGAAAAGAAGAAATTTTATTCAAAAAACGGCCCTTACTAGCGGCGCCTTATCACTGGGAGGAGCTTTGGCTTATGGTTCTGACAAAAATAGCGATGCAGATTATCATTTCAATCTAAAATATGCTCCTCATTTTGGTATGTTCAAAAATTCGGCAGGCGACGATCCGATCGCACAGCTGAATTTTATGGCAGAACAAGGGTTTACGGCGTTTGAGGACAATGGTATGATGGGACGGGACGTCTCTCTACAGACCAAAATTGGAGAAACACTTGCCCGTCACAATATGACCATGGGGGTTTTTGTAGTCGAAAAGGGCGGCAATATGGCCAATACGTTAGCGGCGGGTAAATCGGAATATATCGATATATTTTTGGACGGCTGTAGAAGGGCCGTTGAGGTTGCCAAGCGCGTAAATGCCAAATGGATGACGGTAGTTCCTGGCGGATTTGAAAGGAATATACCGATTGGAATTCAAAATGCCAACGTAATTGAGGCGTTGCGTAGGGGAGCAGAAATTTTTGAGCCCCATGGTTTGGTGATGGTGCTGGAACCATTGTCCGATTCTCCCGATCTATACCTGCGCACCTCCGCACAGACCTATCTAATCTGTAAGGGCGTAGACAGTCCATCCTGTAAAATATTGTACGATATATATCATATGCAGAAGAACGAGGGAAATCTGATCCACAACATGGACCTAACGTGGGAAGAGATTGCATATATACAAATCGGTGATAACCCAGGTCGAAATGAACCGACAACCGGAGAAATCAACTATAAAAATATTTTTAAACACCTTTACGAAAAGGGATACAAAGGAGTATTGGGTATGGAACATGGCAACTCCAAGCCCGGTAGGGCCGGGGAGCTAGCTGTTATTGATGCGTATAAGAAAGTAGATGGTTTTATGTAGACAGTAGCGAAGATTTCTGGTTTTAAAATGGCGGGAGTATAAAAACAAGGCTTTAAGATTGTTGCATCTCGGCGGAAAATCCAAAGTCCTTTTTTAAATCGAAGTTTTGGGTTCGACTTTTTCATGGAACAACGACTACCGTCCAATATTTAACTTTATCTTTTGAAAGTTAACCAGCGGGTACTTCGTCTAACTTCGTCTAACCCAATGCTATGGAACTTTATCTTCTTATTCTGACCATGTATTGCATGCTATATTTATTGGGTAGTATAGCCTACTATTCCAATTTCACGGAATAATCTAGGGATATCCCATCTACGCGGTTGTCCCGACAAGTCTTCACCAATAGATAAAAGCCCTAAATGCCGTAATTCTACATAATGGATGTCTGAGCTATACAGTCCGTTAACAAGGCTTCCTACGTTTTAAAAACCAATGGGTTTATTAGGAAACAACTGTTTTAAAATCAAGCACAACGCAGTTATCGGACGAAATAGACGGATGATCAGTCAAAGGCAAACCCTGTTGATAGCCGAAAAATAAAGGCATAGATGGTTACCGCCAAGAGAAAAAAGCAAAACCAGGAAAAGGCTTTAAAGTACCTTTTTACGATAAGGTGGCCCAAATTCCTAAATGCTTCCAAATAAATTTCTTTTACGAGTAATAATTTTTCCATAAATTTTTTGATTTGAGTTCATGAACCCGCGATTGATTCTACAATGCAAAGATTGAGGTAATTGGCATTCTTTATAAATAAAATGGACAAAGCGGTTCAAAAAGCAGTTGTATAAACACGTTATTTTATTTCTTCTACCAACGGCATTTTTTTGCGTTGAACGACCCAATAGTATTTTGGAAAAGGGCGACAAAGGGACAGGAAATTGAATGAACGTAAATAGGTGAATAAGAAATTGACGTTTCTACGTCCGACAGAATTACCCATTTGAAATCGTGAATGCCTGCTCACAATAAAAAAACCGCTACATTTTTAGATGTAACGGTTTTCGTTAGAATGGTTGATTTGCCAAATTGATTAGGCTATTTTATTTCATGTGATTTAGTTCCTTTATACCCACCTTTGGTTTTAATTTTTTTGGTTCGGAAATTTCGAGATAATTGTAAGGGGTACTTTTTCCAAGGATATTCCCTTACATTTTAACTATTATGATTTCGGAACGCCTGTTAAGTTCATGCTTTTCCCTACTACAGGAGACTCCATCGGCACATCCATTGATCAGGTGTTCTTCCCCGTATCCTATTGCGCTTTCTATTCGATGCGAATCGATTCCATTGGAGATTAGATAATCCCTGGTAGATTTCGCCCTTTTGTCCGATAAGTACTTATTATAGGAAGCTTTCCCCCTGGAATCCGTATGGGATTCAATTTTGATGACCATATCGGGATATTCGTTCATGACCTCGACCACTTTATCCAGTTCTTTTCCGGCATCATCTCGTATTTGCGATTTGTCGAAGTTGAAGTAAATAACGTCTGTCTTCAATTTTTTAACACCATCCTCAACAACGATAAGTTCTTTTAATTTCTTCATTGGCACTTCTATGTCGACCTTTTCATTCTCTTTGGTCGTGACCATTTGATCTTGCTCAAAGTAGTCCTTTCTAGCGGTCTTGATAGCGTATTTGGTATTTCCTTCCAAATCTTCAAAGACAAAACTGCCATCATCATTGGTAAGCATTTCCTTAAGTTTTATATTGTTTTCGTCCAATAGGGTCACCAAGGCCTGTGGTATAACCTCCCCGGATACCCTTTCCGTTACGACCCCCGCAATGGCATTCTTATTAGCAGGAACTTCTTCTATTACTAAGCGCTTAAAGGAATAGATGTCGTCGTCACCTTTACCCCCAACCCTATTGGAAGCAAAATATCCCGTTTGGTTTTTTTCGTTTACTATATAGGAAAAGTCATCCTTATTGCTGTTTACGGGGACCCCGAGATTTTTCACATTATTAAAGCCTTCCTCGTCGTAAGTAGCCTCATAAATATCCAAACCTCCCAGGCCGGTATGCCCGTCGGAAGAGAAATAAATTTTGTTGTCTTTGACAAACGGGAACATCTCCCGCTGTTCCGTATTTATTTCCGGTCCAAGGTTCTTGGGGGCAGAGTAGGTGCCATCGGGCAATACGTCTACCACGAAAATATCGGTCTTGCCGATGCTCCCCGGCATATCCGATACGAAATACAGCTTTTTTCCATCGGAGCTAAGCGCAGGATGCCCTGTAGAATAGGATGCGCTGTTAAAGGGCAATTCTACCGCTTCTGTCCAATCCCCATCTACTTTTACCGATTTGTATATTTTAAGATTGTTAACCCCGTTCTTATCCCGACCCAATTTTTTAATGTAGTTGTTCCGGGTAAAATACATGGTCTTATTGTCCGATGAAAACGTAACCGAGGCCTCGTGATATTTTGTATTTATCTTTTTTGAGAACTTCATGGCATCTTTAAGTTCCTGCGACTCTTCATTGATCTTTGCCACATAAAGATCCAAATAGGGCTGATTGTTCCACTTGTATCGTCTGGTAGTTAGAAATGAGGAATCCATGGCCGAACTGAAAACGACTTTATCATCTTGATAAAACATGGGTGAAAAATCGGAATATTCCGAATTGATTGCCAAATCCATGATTTCATAATTGCTTTCCTCGCTTAGAATGTTGTCCAGGATAGCCTCCTTCCTTTTCATTTCTTCACCTTTTACCTCCACGACCTTGAGGGTATGCTCGTTCTGATATCTTTTGTTGTATATCCGCATAAAGCGTTTGGCTCTTCCGTATTTTCCGATACCTTTTAAGGAGTTGGCATATTTGAAAAGATTGTCGGTAGAGACCTCTTTTTTATAGTTTTTGTAAAGTAGGTCGTACCAATAATAGGCGCGCTCCATATTGGTGTTAAAGTAATTGGCGTCACCGGCCTTTTCTAACAACTCCATCGACTGGTCTTCCGGCTCGTTACTCAATGCCATTTCGTAAAGATCGGCGGCTTCCGCATACCACATTTTGTCAAAATATTCATCGGCCTTGGCTATAAGCCTATCTCTTTTTGAAGATTTTCTAAAGACGGGCTTACCGATTTTCGTTGATTCGACCAACATATCATAAGTGACATCGTCTATTGAGATATTTTCTTTAGAGTCCAGTTCGGTGTCTTTACCTTGGGAAACCTGGGCATATTGTGGAAGCGAAAACAAAAATACGAGGGCGATGAGAAGCTTTTTCATGTCCGTTTTGGTGCTAAGAAATTTTGTTTTTTTCTAGATTTTTTCCTATTTGGTCGAGCGTCCGCGTAAGGCGGTTCGAGAACAAATGAAACGAGGGTATTTTTACTGTGAGCTCCAATACCTATTTAACTAACGGCGAATGTAGGGGAAGTGATGCGTTCGGTTAATTATTTGTTGTGAAATAGAGTGTTTTTGTCGTGAAAACCAGTGTTTTAGCGATTTATTACACGGTAAGCCTTCAATAAATTGCTTTGAAAAGCCACAAGGCATTCAAAAAAGACTGAGGAGGGTGTGCCAAAATATGAAAATTTGAACAAAAAAAAGGCATCCACGACCGTGGATGCCTTTTTATGGCTGTTATTACTTGCCCGTAATCTTAAAGTTCGTTTTTATTTTCAATTTTTTTTTCGTCATCCTTGGAGGCATCCTTAAATTCCTTAATGCCACTTCCAAGACCCCTCATCAATTCAGGGATTTTTTTCCCGCCGAACAACAAAAGTACAACGACGACAATTAATATGATTTGGGGCGCGCCAATCACTAAAAAAGTAAATAATGATACCATGGTAATCAATTTTTGATATAGCAAATATACTAAAAAAGTAATAAGCAAAGTGTTATACTTCTGGCATTTTTAATGCTGGGAATTTCGGGAAGCCTGCCCGTTCCATCCAGACGGGTTTAATTTTTTGTTTCCTTAGGCAAAATTATCAAGCATAGCCATAGTTGAGGCAGAAAATATAATCTAGAAACGGCGGGAGAAAAGGGAAAGGGAAAGACACGAAAATTTGGGTTTAAAGGTTGCGGGAGTACAATATCTTGCCCATGAAAAATATTTTAACTTGCACAAAAAAACGCTCTGGTCCGTTTTTTGGGCTTCGGGTACCCTTGATCCGGATCCTTTACTCCCTAGGGAGCCATGTTAAGTTTCGCGAAGTATCTTCTTTGTAAAAGATGGATTGGATATAAAATTGTACCTTAAAAATTCAATTCTAAGCTTATCTTTGTATTCTATGGCCAAAAAAGTTGAAAAGAGAAAGGAAATCAAAAAGAAACTACTGCACAAGTATCGTTTGGTAATTTTAAATGAAAGTACTTTTGAAGAAAAGATATCCTTTAAATTGAGTCGGTTGAATGTTTTTGTAACGGGCTCTCTTTTCATTATTGTCCTTATTGGTTTCACCATTTTATTAATTGCGTTTACCCCCCTAAGGGAATATATCCCCGGATATTCGTCCACTAAATTAAAACGACAGGCCACAGAATTGACCTATAAGACGGATTCCTTGGTAACCGTACTTAATTATACCAATAAGTATTTAGATAATATCCGAAAGGTGCTCAGGGGCGACGTGGAAAACAATCCCGTAAATAGGGATTCTCTCTTTGAACAATTTAAGGTGGATCCTTCTTCGGTAGATTTAACACCTATAAAACAAGATTCAATGCTCAGGGCCCAAGTTGCCTTAGAAGATAAATACAATCTTTTTGAACGCGATGTCCACAACATACATCTACAACTTTTTCCTCCTGTAGGAGGGGTGATATCCCAGAATTACGATGCCGAAAAAAAGCATTATGCGGTTGATGTCGTGGCCCCGCGGGACACTCCGGTAAAGGCCGTTGCAGATGGTACCGTAATTTTTTCGGAGTGGACGGCCGAAACGGGATACGTTATAATTTTGGAACACAAGAACGGCTTGATATCGGTATACAAACACAATGGCTCGTTAAACAAGGAGCAAGGAGATTTTGTCCGGGCCGGTGAAGTAATCGCTTCCATAGGTAATACGGGCGAATTTACTACGGGACCCCATCTTCATTTTGAACTTTGGCGGAACGGAACCCCGGTAAACCCGATGGATTATATCGATTTTAAATAATCTCTGATCATAAAGTCCGATTACTGCGCCAGCCTCGTTCTCGAACTTTAAGCATCAGACATTTTACGGTATAAGCAAGCCTTAAATAATATGCTATGTCCCTAAAATCCTTTGCTGCCAAAATATTTGCAAAGAGAATTGCTGCAAAGACCTTAACATGGTCGGGTAAACCTCATGAAACCCAGGAAAGGGTTTTTGCCGACCTGATTGCAACAGGTAGGACCACCCTATTTGGGAAGGACCATAATTTTGACGAGATAAAATCGTATGCCGATTTTTTAAAACGGGTTCCCATAAGGGATTATGAAGACTTGAAGGAATATGTCGAAAAAGTGCTCAACGGTGAAGAAAACGTGCTTTGGCCTGGGAAACCGGCCTATTTTGCCAAGACTTCGGGCACGACTTCCGGGGCAAAGTATATTCCAATTACTGCCGAATCGATAAAATATCAGGTAGCGGCTTCCCGCAATGCCATTCTCAGCTATATACACGAAACGGGAAATGCCGACTTCGTGGACGGAAAAATGATTTTTTTACAAGGGAGCCCAGAGTTACAGGAAAAAAACGGTATAAAATTAGGCAGGTTATCGGGAATTTCTGCCCATTATGTGCCCAGATATTTACAAAAGAACAGACTTCCAAGCTGGGAGACCAATTGTATCGCCGATTGGGAAACCAAGGTAGACGCAATCATTGAGGAGACCCAGGGCCAGAATATGTCGGTTATCGCTGGTATTCCTTCCTGGGTGCAAATGTATTTTGAGAAATTAAACGCCAAGACGGGGAAAAAGGTGGGCGATCTCTTTAAGAATTTTCAATTGTTTATATACGGTGGAGTGAACTACGAACCCTATCGGTCCAAGTTTGAAAACTTGATCGGGAGGAAAGTAGATAGTATAGAGCTTTTTCCGGCAAGCGAAGGATTTTTTGCCTATCAGGATTCCCAAGCGGACAAGGGAATGTTGTTGTTGCTGGATTCGGGCATTTTCTACGAATTTGTCAGGACATCGGAATTTTACATGGAGAACCCAAAGCGGTTAACGATAAAGGATGTCGAAATTGGGATAGACTACGTAATGATAATATCCACAAATGCGGGGCTTTGGGCCTATAATCTAGGGGATACCGTTCGGTTTGTTTCGTTAGCCCCCTATAAAATAGTGGTTTCCGGCAGGATCAAACATTTTATTTCGGCGTTTGGGGAACACGTAATCGCCAAGGAAGTCGAGGAGGCTATGAAAACGGCTATAGAGGCTAGTGGAGCTCGGATAAACGAATTCACCGTGGCCCCGAAAATTAATCCTGCAAACAATGAACTTCCCTATCATGAATGGTTTGTAGAGTTTGAACAGCTGCCAGGTGATTTCCCGAAGTTTTGTGAACTGCTGGACACCTCCTTACAGAAACAGAACAGTTATTATTTCGATCTAATTCAAGGGAAGGTGCTACAGCCCCTAAAAATAACCCGGATTAAGACGGGTGGTTTTCGCTCTTATATGGATTCCATTGGAAAGTTGGGCGGGCAGAATAAGATACAGCGTTTGGCCAACGATCGCAAACTGGCCGATGGCCTGAATTCCTATATAAAGGAGCATTGATAAAATATTCATTAAAATTTAATGTAATTTTGCGGGCATTCTTTTGTGTGCAAAATTGAGATAAAGCTGCGGTGTCTAAATTAATCTTTACACATTGGAAACGATAATTTTTTAACATCCAAGGGTTTAAACACCGGTCCGCGAACAAGGAATTTAATATCTTATTATCTGGTAATTACAAAAATTTAAACGTGTGAAAAATACGACCAGGGCACGGGAATCTACCAACGCTATTGAACGCCTGTATATTACCATGCGACACTTGTTTAATAGGGGGTTTTATAAGCCCTCTGGCGTTTCGGGGGAAACCCTTAGAAATGCACTGTTGCAGTTACGTCCCGAAATATACGGTTCTATCGCTGAGGAAAAATCCGAATTAAATGGGCTGATCTATGTTTTGGAGCGTCTTCCGGAAGGCATAGAACAGTGTCGTTTTATCAATCTTACCTCGGATGAAGGGTACGATAAATCCCATTTTAAACCGATCATTCCCATAAAAAGAAGGAGGAACTGCTATAGGATCGACGATGAACAAATGAATATTGAGATTACCAGGGGCCGTTCCGATATATACGATATTCTTACCCATCTTACCTTTTTATTTATCGAATCCCAGAAAATTAGCCGGAAGGTACTTATAGAGGATACCGATAACACGATCAGGGACTGGGCAAAATTGGAAGCCGCCATTAAAAAAAAGGAACTTACCCAGGAAGAAAGGGAGGTGTCATTGATACATTTAGCCAATATTTTGGGGCGATCTTTTGAAGAGGTCATGGAAATCCACAAAAAATTGGGCACCAAAAAACATCCGGACAGATTCCTCGGTATAATATATTGGTTGGGAAAGATCGCCATTGAAGAAGAAACCCTGGACAACAAAAGGACGATAACATTTGGGGCCCTGTTGAGGGAGAGGTTGGGACATCATATTCACGGCGAACGGTGGGCCACAACTATAAAAGAAGCCCTCAGGGAACATGGAATTATGCATAGGCCCCTGCACATTATTAGTGCCAATATGCACAGTATCATGAATTCCCTTTTTGCCCGCAAGACTTTAAAGAAGGAGTTTGTTGGATTTGACAATTTAAAAATTTATGAGGCCTTGAGTTCCCCGAGCAATATGGCCAATCAGGCTAAGGTCCATGCCGCAGCTTTAAAAAATGGAATGATCTTTATCGAGGACAGTTCCGGTACGAGCATAGATGTCCAGATATTCGATACGGCAAAGTTTGGCGATGGGGTATGCGGGTACGAATTGCCCAAAGACCTTCCCAATGAAAAAAAACCTATTATCTTTGTCATGGATTATGCGTTTGGAGAACAGGCGTTTGAGACCATAGACGAACTTTTAAAGCCCTACGCCATCAAGAAAAACCAAATGGTATTTTTGAATGTCGAATCCATTTCAATAATGGGGAAGGCTGGAATTTTGGAAGGTGGAAAGGGAGATTTGATGATACCGACCGCACATATTTTTGAGGGGACCGCAGACAATTATCCTTTTGAAAACGAATTGGTGCCGGACCATTTTTCCGGAAACGGATTAAAGGTTTTGGACGGCACAATGGTAACCGTTTTGGGAACCTCATTACAGAACAAGGATATCCTGAGGTTTTTTAATGAATCTACCTGGAATGCGATCGGGTTGGAAATGGAAGGGGTTCATTACCAAAAAGCAATCCAGTCGGCATCCAAGATCCGGAAAAGCATACGGGAGGACGTCAAGGTACGCTATGCCTACTATGCCTCGGACAATCCTTTGGAGACGGGGAGTACCCTGGCTTCTGGAGGGCTGGGAACCACTGGGGTAAAGCCCACCTATTTGATAACGGATAAGATATTGACACAAATTTTCAATTCATAATTTATGGCCAAAGATTTGCAACCACAGACCCCTCCCCCTACGGACGAAGTAGATTTGGGGCAATTGTTCCGAATGATCGGAAATGGGTTTAGAAATCTATTTAATGCCTTTTTAAGGGTATTCCTGTATTTTAAAAGGAATATCCTTATCCTAGCGGGCTTAGTGATTGCAGGGTTTATCATAGGATTGGTCTTAAAAAGCCTGTCCTCCCAATCCCTTAAAACAGAGGTAATCGTGGAGCCCAATCTGGACAGTAAAAGCTATTTATACGACATTGTCGATGAGATCGAGGCCAATATTAAAGCCAAGGATACGGCGTTTTTTAAACCTTTGGGTATCGATGTGGCCCATTTGGATGGCTTCCATGTGGAGATCGAGCCTGTCTCGGGGATTGGCGGGCAAGGGAATTCTGAGATTGATATGAAATATCTAGAGCTTTTGGAGAAATTTCAGGAGAACTCTTATGTTCAGCAAGTTATAAAGGAAGAAATTTCCAAAAAAACCACCCTCAGTCACAGAATTACGTTTTATTATAAGGAGGCGGCTACTGGCCATGATTATGCCGAAAAATTGATGACTTATATTAATTCTAATCCTTTTTACAAAAATTTGACCTCTATATATAGGGAAAATGCGGAAGATAGGATCAAGGAAAATACGGCACTTATTAAACAGGTCGATACCCTGATTGCCAACTACAGTAAAAAGATCGGAGAGACCTCAAGTGGAGGGATGGGAGAAAATAAAATAGTGCTGGATAATAAAGAAAGCCTAAACGTTACCGGTCTATTTGAGCTCAAGAATGAGCTGATCCGTACAACTGAGGCAAAAAAGGTGGAGCTTTTAAAACAAGATCAAATCGTAACGATTATAAATTTTGGACAGACCCAAGAAGTCAACAAAGTATTTTTTACCAAAGATTATGTATTGATACCCCTTATTTTTGTGGGCTTATTTTTCCTTTGGTCCCTTTTGATCTATTTGAACGGCAAAGCAAAAGAACTCGATTAATTCTAACCCCCATGGTATTGAAAAACATTTTGATTACTGGCGGAGCGGGATTTATTGGCTCGCACGTGGTAAGAAGATTTGTTAAGAAATACAACAATTACACCATTTACAATCTGGATGCTCTTACCTATGCCGGGAATCTCGAAAACCTTAGGGATATAGAGCAAGAGCCGAATTACAGGTTTATCAAAGGGGATATTGTAGATCAAGGTTTTATTGATAATCTTTTTAGCGAACACCGTTTCGACGGAGTCGTCCATTTGGCGGCCGAATCCCATGTGGACCGATCCATTACCGACCCCTTGGCTTTCGTAAAGACCAATATATTAGGCACCGTAAACCTGCTGAATGCGGCGAAGAAAATATGGGCGGGCAAGGAAGATGGGCAACGTTTTTATCACGTAAGCACGGATGAAGTGTACGGTTCACTGGGTCCAAACGGATTATTTACGGAAACCACCGCATACGACCCCAATTCCCCCTATTCGGCCTCCAAGGCCAGTTCGGACCATTTTGTGAGGGCCTATGGAGAAACCTATGGGCTCCCGTACGTGATCAGCAATTGCTCCAATAATTATGGGCCCAACCATTTTCCTGAGAAATTAATACCCTTGTTTATCAATAATGTGATCCATAACAAATCCCTCCCCGTCTATGGAGATGGGAAATATACCCGGGATTGGTTGTATGTGGAAGATCATGCGGCGGCCATAGACTTGGTGTTTCACAAAGGGAAGAACGGTGAAACCTATAATATCGGGGGATTTAACGAATGGCAAAATATCGATTTAATAAAGTTATTGTGCCGTCTAATGGATCAAAAACTGGATCGGCCCGAAGGGACTTCCGAAAAATTGATCAGCTACGTGAAGGATCGTCCCGGGCATGATCTGCGATACGCCATCGATGCCAGCAAAATTAATAGAGAATTGGGCTGGAAACCTTCCGTGACTTTTGAGGAAGGTCTGGCTAAGACCATCGATTGGTATTTGGATAATCAAGAATGGCTTAATCATGTAACTTCGGGGGCCTATCAGGAATATTATGAAAATCAGTATAAGGGGGGAAGTTTATCTGTTTTGTAGCTAAAACTAGATAGCAACATAACTACACAACTATATAATATGAAGGGAATCGTTCTGGCAGGTGGATCAGGCACTCGTTTGCACCCTCTTACTTTGGCGGTGAGCAAACAGTTGATGCCCATTTACGACAAACCGATGATTTACTATCCCTTAACCACGCTAATGACTGCGGGGATAAGGGAGATATTGATTATTACAACCCCCACTGATGCCCCATTGTTTAAGAAGTTATTAGGGGATGGCACCCAGTTTGGCTGTGATTTCCAGTTTGCAGTGCAGCACAATCCCAATGGCTTGGCCGAAGCTTTTATTCTGGGGGAATCCTTTATTGGAAGGGAAAAAGTGGCCCTGATTTTGGGAGATAATATCTTTTATGGTTCCGGACTTGCACAATTGCTGCAAAGCAATAATGATCCCGATGGAGGGATTATATATGGATATCATGTACAAGACCCCGAGCGTTATGGAGTGGTGGAATTTGATGTTCATGGGAAAGCTATTTCCATAGAGGAAAAACCAACAAGCCCAAAATCTAATTTTGCCGTGCCCGGGATTTATTTTTATGACAACGATGTCCTTGAAATTGCCAAAAATATAAAACCTAGCCAAAGAGGGGAATTGGAGATTACCGATATTAACAAGGTCTATTTGGAAAGAGGAAAATTACAGGTTAGCATATTGGATAAGGGAACCGCTTGGCTGGATACGGGAACTTTTGCGTCTTTGATGCAGGCCTCCCAGTTTGTTGAGGTGATAGAGGAAAGACAAGGATTAAAGATTGGATCCTTGGAAGAAGCCGCGTATACCATGGAGTATATTTCTAGGGAGCAATTGCATAAGCTGGCAAAGCCGCTTTTAAAAAGTGGCTACGGGGAGTATCTAATGCGGTTGTAGTACAATAGCTTAAGATTAGTTATAGATGAAAGTTATAGAAACAGACCTTAAAGGTTGTTGTCTTATAGAGCCTACAATTTTTAAGGACAACCGAGGTGTTTTCTTCGAATCGTACAACCACAGTAAATTTGAAGATGCACTCGGACAACGCGTAGATTTTGTCCAAGACAATCACTCGGTTTCCCATAAAGGAGTACTAAGAGGGTTGCATTTTCAAACCGGAAAACATGCCCAGGCAAAATTGGTAAGGGTGGCCCAGGGGAAAGCACTGGACGTGGTGGTGGATTTTAGGGCGAATAGCGCCACCTTTGGACAACACTTTAAAATGATACTTTCCGAATCGAATGCCAAATTGCTTTTTGTGCCAAAAGGGATGGCCCATGGCTTTTTGGCCTTGGAGGATAATACGGTGTTCCTTTATAAGTGCGACGCGTACTACCATAAAGAATCCGAAGGGGGAATTATCTACAATGATCCCGAATTGGGAATCGATTGGGAATACCCATTAGATCAGGTTCTCCTTTCACAGAAAGATCTTGAGCTTCCATCCTTTAAGTCCGTATTGCAATGAGACGTATCTTGGTCACGGGCAGTAAAGGACAATTGGGAATGAGCCTAAAGGGACTGGCCCACAAATATCCCAGCCTAGTTTGTGTTTTTAGGGATTCCAAAACCTTGGATATTACCGATGTAAAGGCGGTTAACAACATTTTTGATTCAAACAATTTTGATTATTGCATCAACTGCGCAGCTTATACCAATGTAGAGCAGGCAGAGAAGGAACGGGACAAAGCGTTTGCAGTAAATGCGGAAGGAGTTCGAAACATAACCTACGCGTGTAAAAAAAACCAAGTGGTTTTATTACAAATTTCTACGGATTATGTTTTTGATGGGGAAAAGGAAACCGGATATTTACCGAGTGATAACCCCAATCCTATAAATGTGTACGGGGAATCAAAGCTAAAAGGCGAAGAAATTATCCAAACGGGACTAACCAATTATTTTATTGTACGCACCTCTTGGTTGTACAATAGAAATTATGGACACAACTTTTATCGGACTATTTTAAGCAAAGCAAAGGCAGGAGAAGATCTTAAGGTCACGGCAGATCAGAGGGGGTGCCCTACAAATACCGATAATTTGGCTAGGTTTCTACTAAATCTTATTGTGAAAAATAATAAGATTTATGGAATCCATCATTTTTCCGATGGTATGGCCATGACCTGGTACGAATTCGCCAAAAGTATATTGGAAGAGAACGGATTAAAGGATAGGGTAAAACTGGAAAAAGCTAAGAATTATCGTACTTTTGCCGCCAGACCTAAAAATAGCGTATTAATATCCTAATAAAGCCACATGTAATGCCAAATAAAAATTACTTTGCCCACGAGACCGCTTTGGTGGACGAGGGCAGTGTATTGGGTGAAGGGACAAAGGTTTGGCATTTTTCCCATATAATGCCCAATTGTATCATAGGGGAACGTTGCAATATAGGGCAGAACGTTGTTATTTCACCAGAAGTTAAACTGGGTAATAACGTTAAGATCCAAAATAATGTTTCCGTTTATACAGGTGTTATTTGTGAGGATGATGTGTTCTTGGGACCTTCCATGGTATTTACAAATGTGATCAACCCGAGGAGTGCCATAAATAGAAGAGGGGAATATGCAAAGACTACTGTTAAGAAGGGAGCTTCCATAGGGGCAAACGCTACAATTGTTTGTGGAAACGATATTGGGGAATATGCCTTTATAGGCGCAGGTGCCGTGGTGACTAAGGATGTGCCTGCCTACGCCCTTTTGGTCGGTAACCCTGCAAAACAAATTGGATGGGTAGGGGAATATGGACACCGTTTGGAATTCGATGAAAGCGGGTTGGCCAAATGCCCGGAAAGTGGACAGCAATATAAGTTGGAGAACAATACAGTAACACGAATAAGTTAATTTATGCAGATAGATTTTGCAAACCTTGAACTCGCTTTTAAGGAGCATGAAAAGGAATTTTTACAAGTCACCGGTGAGGTGATGTCCTCTGCCAGATACATTCTAGACAAGGAAACGGAGGAATTAGAATCCCATCTTCAAGATTTTGTCGGAAGTACATATGCCTTAGGCTGTTCCTCGGGGACAGATGCCTTGCTGCTGGCAATGATGGCGTTGGGAATAAAAGCTGGAGATGAGATAATTACAACGCCGTTCACCTTTATTGCCACAGCGGAGACCATTGCCTTTTTGGGGGCAAAACCTGTTTTTGTGGATATTTCCGAGGAAGACTTTAACATAGACCCTAACCTGATAGGAGCTGCCATCACTGAAAGAACCAAAGCTATAATGCCGGTTTCCCTCTATGGTCAAATGGCAGATATGGATGCTATCAATGCTATAGCCAGCAAAAATGGTTTGGCGGTAATCGAGGATGCAGCTCAAAGTTTTGGTGCAACTTACAAAGGAAAACGTAGCTGTAATGTTTCTACCATTGGCTGTACCAGTTTTTTCCCTGCAAAGCCGTTAGGGTGTTTTGGTGACGGGGGTGCCGTATTTACCGATGATCAAGAGCTATACGATAAAATGAAGGCCATGAGGGTACATGGGCAGGTCAAAAGATATACCCATAAGTATATTGGTATGGGAGGTCGCTTGGACAATCTACAGGCAGCGATTCTGAACGTGAAGATCAGGCATTATCACAACGATATAGAGCGGAGGCAATGGGTTGCCAATAGCTATAGCGAACTTTTGCGGTCCAAGATTAGTATTCCTAAAGTCCAAAAGGACAATTCCTCAGTTTGGGCCCAATATACCGTGCGTGTCCCGGAAAGGGAAAAAGTTCAAAGCATTTTAAAGGATAAGGGAATCCCAACTGCGGTACATTATCCCATTCCACTGCATTTACAGGAATGTTTTACTTATCTGGGATATAAAAAAGGGGAATTCCCTTTAAGTGAACGTTGTGCTAAAGAGGTGATGAGCCTGCCAATGAACCCATATTTGACAAAGGAAGAAATTCAATACATAACCAATAATTTATTAAAAGCTATCTTATGAAGAATTTTGCCTTGATTGGAGCAGCGGGATATATCGCTCCAAGACATATGAAAGCCATAAAGGACACAAATAACAACCTTTTGGCTGCTTATGATAAAGGAGACAGTGTGGGTGTAATCGATTCCCATTTCCCCAAAGCAGATTTCTTTGTGGAGTTTGAGCGTTTTGATAGGCATATTGAGAAACTTAAGTATGAAAAAGATACTTTTTTGGACTTTGTAAGTATCTGTTCCCCGAACTATCTTCACGATGCACATATCCGGTTTGCACTGCGTAGTGGCGCCGATGCCATCTGTGAAAAACCCTTGGTCTTGAACCCTTGGAATATTGACAAATTAAAGCATGTTGAGGAAAAAACGGGTAAAAAGATTTATAACATCCTTCAACTAAGGGTTCATCCCAGTATTATCGAGCTCCGTGAAAAGGTTAAAAAGGCCAAAAAGGACAGGAAATTTGAGGTAGACCTTACCTATCTGACCTCGAGGGGCAACTGGTACCAAACTTCCTGGAAAGGGGATGTTAGTAAATCAGGCGGTATTGCCACCAATATTGGGGTCCATTTTTACGACATGCTCTCATGGATTTTTGGCGATGTACAGGAAAACATCGTTCACGTTCATGACAAGGATAGGGCCGCAGGATTTCTAGAGTTCGAAAATGCCAGGGTTCGGTGGTTTTTGTCCATCAATTCGGAATATTTACCTGCCGATATAAAGGAAAAAGGACAGACCACCTATAGATCCATTACCATTGATGGGGAAGAATTGGAATTTAGTGGGGGCTTTACAGATCTGCACACTATGGTATATAACGATATCTTGGAAGGCAAAGGTTACGGCTTGGAAGCCGCAAGGACAGCTATTGAAATTGTACATAGCATTAGAAATTCAGATCCCATTGGAGCCAAAGGGGAGTATCATAGATTGGTAAAATAATATACTTTGCTTAATTGTTCATTCGAATAACTTTAAGTAATAAAACCGTGAAGTACGATAAAAAGAGCAACTAAAATCAAGAATAGGGTTTTAAACTCTGAGTTTTCAAGAAATGTTTCCTCACAAATTCTTGGCACTGGAGTTGCACAATTGCTACCATTTTTGGCCACTCCTATTTTGACCAGGCTTTACGATGAAAGCGATTTTGCAACGTACACATCTTTTTTGGCATTGGCCACCATATTTGCAGTAGGTGCTGGGGGAAAGTACCATATGGCCATTGTCCTTCCAAAAACCTATACCGAAGCCGTTCGGATATTTACTTTAAGCCTTTATCTTACAGGCGCCTACGCCTTAGTCCTAACGATCGTTTTTTTACTATTTTACAGGTTTACTCCCCAAAGTCTTGGAAATTTGATTTATTTTGTGCCGATTTATGTTCTTTTTTTTGGAATCTGGAGTGCCTTTACCAACCTTTCCGTGAGAGAAAAAGCGTTTAAAAACAACGCATATGCAAAGGTGATTCAGTCGTTGGGATATATTGTTTCCGCAATAGTCATGGGGTTTACATCGATTTCTTACTACGGACTGGTATTAGCCAAGATTTTAGGAACAATGAGTTCTTGTCTATTTCTTTTTAATAAAGGCAAAATAAAGTTAAGACCAGTTAGAATAACCAAACTGGGTGCAGTTGCAACAAAGTACATCGATTATCCCAAATATGGTATTTGGCCGGCATTCTTGAATACGGCTTCTGCGCAGGCCCTTATTCTTATTTTGACAAAATATTATACCACGGCAGATCTTGGCTACTATGGCTTGACCTATATTGTGTTGAGCGCTCCCTTGGGCTTAATAGGCACTTCATTTAAGGATGTATTTTACCAAAAAATAGCGGAATTGATGAGTAGTAATAATTTTGAAAACGCTTTGTCATTTTTTAAAAAATCTGCTTTGATCTTAGTGCTTATGGGCCTTCCCATTTGCATTTTACTGTATTTTTGGGGAGAGGATATTTTTGCCTTGATCTTTGGTGAAAAATGGAGTCGATCGGGTGAGTTCGCTTCTATTTTGGCATTTAGTTTTTTAATAAAATTGGTCGTAAGTCCTTTATCCTCCATTTTTAATGCGGCCAATAAATTAAAAATTGCCTCCATCTGGCAAACACTTTATTTTGTAACAACATTTATTGTTTTGGGATGTTGTGCTATTATATTTAAGGTCGGGGTACTTAATCTTTTCTATATTTATGTTATTCACGAATTGGTTTTATATGGAATCTATTTTTTGTTACAATACAGAACCCTAAAATATTTCTTGGTAAAGGCGGAAATATAATTTTTTTGCCCATATTAGAATATGATTTTATTACGGACTTATAAAGCGTTTACCAAAGAACCATATTATTATGGTGCATTGGCGTATGCCTTTCTTATTCCTTTTTTTCAGTTGGCGGCAACGATAGCCATGGGTCTCTGGCTGGGACTTTCCTTTTTAGGGTATCGCAGGACCAATAACAACAAAAAGTCTTTATTACTGCTCTTTCCTGCACTTTTTGTTTCCTATTTGGTCGGAATGCTTTGGTTCCATGAGGTTTCATATACAATTATGGAACATAAACTATCACTTTTAGTGTTTCCTCTCATATTTTACCTGCACAGCTATAATGGGCACCAAAAACGGAATATCCTTCGATTGTTTGTTTTAGGACTTTGCTTTTCTCTAATTATCTGCTTCGGAATAGCCCTATACCGTTCGATTAGCTTGTACGGAGGATCCTTCCATTTTGCGGCTAACGTATTGGCTGACAGGGATTTTTTTGAATCGATTCTATATGGGGGCAATTATTTTTTTGGGCAGCAATTCTCAATTTTTCATCAAACCGTATATTTTGCGCTCTATTTGTCTACGGGGGTTGCGTTGCTATTGTTCTGTCGAATAGGCATTTCAGAGAGATATAAATTATTGCTTATTGCGTTTTTCGTAATTGCTGCCTTTTTGATATCGAACAAGGCTGGACTCGTATCCTTGGCATTAATTTTCCCCCTTAAACTCATAGTCGCAAGGTACAGCTTAATTAGAAAGCTGGTTTTATCTTTGTCCTTTTTAGCGGGGTTGGTAATAATCGGGCTTGCAAATCCACGGATGTTGGGCAGTATAAAAAAATTGGCAAAGGGAGAGCTTGAAATAGATAAGGAAGCCCGTTACGATTTTAAAACCCGTTTGCTCTCTTGGGATGCGGCGATTGATTTAATTGGGCAAAGTCCTATTTTAGGATATGGCGCTGCCAACACACAGAACGAACTGGATCGGGTATACGAACAAAAAGAGTATGTATTTCCTTTAAAAAACCGCAATAACGCCCATAACCAGTTTCTGCAGATCTGGTTGGAGAACGGTCTGTTGGGACTTGTATTATTTCTTTCGGTGTTTATGGGTTTGATTATAACTGCAAGGGAGGGGGGTGCAAATATTATGCTTATATCGGCCATGGTAGTGTTGTTCTTCCTAAATGCCCTATTTGAAAGCTATCTTAACCGCTTTTCCGGAATCTCTTATTTTACTTGTGTATGTTGTTTTATCTTTTCCGGTCATAAAGAAGGGAGGGCCGTATATTGAAGCTAAAAATCCCGATAACCACCTATTTTATCAGTTACTTTTTTTTGTTGATGATCTTATATGTTTATAAGATCCGATATTACTTTTATTGGGAACATGTAGCTTTGCTAAAGGATTCTTTTTTTGATTTTTCCATATCCCGTTTTTTTTGGGCAACGGCCATCTTTTTTATTGACCTGTATTTTATTAATAGGATGGATAAAAGGAAATTTAGCTTTGCCGTACTTTCCATATTCTTTATTTTGCTCACCATTCCCTCGCTTATAGCCTTTACCTCTAAAAATATGTATCCTGTTAAGCTAATGGCTTTTCATCAACTATTGTTCTTTGCCCTCTATTTTTTTCAGAAGATAAAAATTGACTTTAACGGTATTCCTGTATTGAATAAAAAACAAGCACTAATCGTACTCCTGATTGTTACTACCCTTGGAATAATCCCTTATCTATACGTATATGGTCCTTATATTAATCTAAAAAACCTGTTCCTTCAGGACGTATATCAGACCAGGAGTATTATGGGTGCTCTGGCAAATCCTTACATTGGTTACACCTATTCTCCATTTACAAAGATCATTGTACCTTTGATAATAGTCTTTGCATTGGAGCTAAAAAACAAGTTGGTACTAGTAATAGGCATCTTGTGCCTTATTCTATTTTATTTGTTTGGGGCTCATAAAACGGTGTATGTAGGGCTGATCGTACTGCTAGTATTTTATAAGCTTCAGTATTCCCAAACAGTAAATATCATTCTAAAGCTATCTGTCATTCTTGTTGTATGCTGTATGGTATTGGCCGTATTTGGATATGATTATCCATGGATATTGACCTTTAGAAGGATTCATTTTTTGCCTTCTCTTTTGGATATTTCCTATCTGGATTTTTTTAAGGATAATTACCTTTTTTGGTCGGAATCGGTTTTAAAGGACTTTTTTACCTACCCTTATGATGTTCGTCATGAGCATCTCATCGCAGACCTTTATTTAAACAGACCTAAAACTGCAGCTAATAACGGCCTAATATCGGATGGATACATGAACATGGGCACATGGGGCGTGTGTATCAATATTTTTATTGTTTCTCTATACTTTATGGTGTTGAACAGCCTAAAATTGCCATCCAAATATTTTGGGCTTTATTTATTGGTAATTTTCTCTTTTATAAGCTCTTCTCTTTCCATTGTTTTGTTGACACATGGGGCCATTGTTCTGTTATTGGTTTCCATTTTTATACTAAATGATAAAAACTCGGCTTTTAGAAGTGGGGCTTAGGCCTTGTAAAAGTAGGTTTAAGCTATTGTAAAGAGGTCTTTTAATGTATATCGAAAGCTAATTTTGGATCTTGTTGGTAAACGCGCTCGGAAAATTAGAGTTCAAAGACGGTTCAAGTCGACCTTTTAAAGATTATAGGGTCTAATATAAAAGTTTATGGCTTTATTAATTACCACCATGACCAACACACATTTTCTCTATCTTTGTAAAAATTTTTCAATTCCCTATTATTCATGAAAACTGTAGAACAAAGATTAAAGGATGAACAAGAATTCCATAATAAGATTTTTGAAACGGACAAACGCCATAACGAGGTAGGCCGATTTTATGCCATAAACAAAAGTGTTCATAAAGTGTATCACAGGTTCATTTATAACGAATCCCAAAATAAGGTCTATTTGGAATACGGTTGTGGTATGGATAAGGGTAATCGAAGCACTAGGCTATCCAAAATGGGAGCGAAGGTACATGGTATAGACATCTCCGATTATGCGATCGACCATCTTGCCAAAGAAGCCAAAAAGGAAAATCTCGAAATTGATTACCAGGTCATGAACGCCGAAGATATGACCTTTCCCGATAATTATTTCGATGTTATCTACGGCACTGGTATCCTGCATCATCTCGACCTTGAGAAAGCTTTCGACAGTATCTCGAAAAAACTAAAAAAAAATGGTACGGCTATCTTTATAGAACCCTTGGGCCACAACCCGTTGATCAATGGTTTTCGCAATAGGACTCCGGACATCCGTACAGATGACGAGCATCCATTGCTTGTGCCCGATTTTAAATTGGCCAAAGCTTATTTTAAGCAGGTAGACATTGAATATTTCTATCTAACTACTTTGGGCGTTCCACTTCTCTTCAAGAAAAACCCACCAAAATCATTAATCAATTTCAGCAATGCTATAGATAAAGGCATTTTTACGCTCTTACCATTTATGAGAAAATATGCTTGGCAAGTCGTCGTAAAGTTTTCGAATCCCAATTAATTCAAAACCTGTACTTATCTTTGCCACTAATCTATACATTCGAAAAATTGAAAAAATGGGAAAGATAAAAGGGAAAAAGATTTGTCATCTTACCTCTGCACATACACGGAATGACATAAGGATTTTTCAAAAGGAATGCGTGTCATTGGCTAAGGGAGGTTATGATATTTCCTTGGTTGTCGCTGATGGTCTTCCCGATGAGGTAGATAAAGGAGTTAAAATTTATGGTGTTGCCAAAGAAACCTCAAGGGTCAAAAGATTTGTCAAGGCAAGTAAAAATGTCTTTCTCAAAGCTTTGGAAATCAATGCGGATATTTATCATTTTCATGACCCCGAATTATTGCCTTTTGGCAATAAATTGAAGAAGCGGGGATATAAGGTAATCTTTGATTCCCATGAAGATTTGCCCAGACAAATAATGGGAAAGGAATATCTTCCAAAGTTTTCCCGTAGAATTGTAGCCAGTTTATTGGAAAGATACGAGGATTATTGTTGTAAAAAGTATGACTCCATTATCACTGCTACCCCGTTTATTAATGAAAGGTTTTTAAAGATAAACAAAAGGAGTGTCAACATTAATAATTATCCCCTTTTAAATGAATTTAAAGGCGGAAAATCAACAGGCGACAAGTTAAGGAGTAAAATATCTTATGTTGGGGGAATTACGGAAATAAGAGGACTAACTTATTTAATCAGATCACTTGAAAATTGTGAGGTAGTTTTACAATTGGCCGGTAGCATAACCCCTAATTCTTATCAAAAGGAATTAATGGAAGAGGAAGGATGGAAAAAGGTAGAGTATCTTGGTAATGTTTCCAGAACCGAAGTCAAGGAAATTTTGAACACTAGTATTGCTGGGATAGTAACATTCCTTCCATATCCAAACCACATAAATGCCCAACCTAACAAACTGTTCGAATACATGTCCGCCGGAATACCGGTAATTGCTTCAAACTACCCACTCTGGAAGGGCATCGTGGAAAAGTACAACGCCGGAATTTGTGTAAATCCTGAAAACATTGATGAAATCGCTACTGCGATTACTTATTTAGTCCAAAATCCATCAATTGCACAACAAATGGGAGCCAATGGAAGAAAGGCCGTTGAGGAAGTGTTTAATTGGGAACAGGAAGAAAAGAAGTTAATAGATGTTTACAACAGCATGTCGGTCTAAAATGGACCTCTTAATCTCCTTGACTGTCCGTAACAAAAACATATCCTGTATAATTAGGAAAGTTGGTATTCATAACATTTCCTGTGGCAACCTCAAACTTTAAACCCTGGAAAGCTACAGTATTAAAGTCTCTATTAACTCTGGAGGGTGTAATTTGAACTCTGTCTGAATGATTCTTATATTAACATTCAAACAGAAATTAAAAATGACACAGGAAGAATTAGACAAGATGGAAAA
>JAIRBC010000019.1 GCA_022008415.1 Cerina litoralis | reverse complement strand
CTGATTCAAATCGTCACGCTATCAAAAACTGCCGCAGATACGATATACAAAGAATTTCAAAGAACTTAGTTTAATGTTTAATGCCCACTAGTGATTTCGGTTTATAAAATTATTTTACCGATTTGGGTTATTTTGTTACTAGGTCGTTAAGAAATTGGTTTGGCGATATAACCCAATAACCTAGTAACTTAATAATTTTTTTCCGTTTAATTTCTTCACAAACCTAAATCTTTCGACGTACGAATTTGTGTCCGAGATAGATTTTTATAAGTTTTCCTTAATAAAGTTGGTCATTTTAGTATAGAGCTGCAATCTGGTGTTTCCCCCGCTGATACCGTGATCCTTATCCGGATAAATGGCCCAGTTGAACTGTTTGTTGGCCTGGATCAAGGCCTCGATCAAACGCATACTGTTCTGGAGGTGTACGTTATCGTCCGCAGAGCCATGGATCAACAGGTATTTTCCCTTTAACAATTCTGGATAGCTCAAGGGCGAATTTTCATCATAGCCTTTGGGATTTTCCTGGGGCGTTTGCATAAAGCGTTCCGTATAGATAGAATCGTAGAAGCGCCAGCTTGTAACAGGTGCCACGGCAATAGCCATTTCAAAAACGTCGTTGCCTTTTAGAATACAGTTGCTGGCCATAAAGCCTCCATAACTCCAGCCCCAAATACCGGTACGACCTGCGTCAATATAGGGTAGTTCGCTCAGTTTCCGGGCAGAGGCGATTTGATCTTCAACCTCGTATCTTCCCAGTTCTTTGTAGGTTACCTTCTTAAAATCCCTTCCTTTGAATCCGGTTCCACGGCCGTCAACGCAAGCAATGATATAACCTTCCGAGGCCAACATTTCATACCAATAATCATTAGTCCCCATCCAGGAGTTGGCCACTTTTTGAGACCCAGGACCACTGTATTGGAACATCAACAAGGGATATTTTTTGGCTGGATCAAAATCCATTGGTTTTATCATCCACATGTTCAGGTCGTTGCCGTTTATAGAAAGGGTGGAAAATTCCTTGGGACTAATTTTATAACCGTTCAATTTCTCCAACAGGGAACCGTTGTCCTTAATTCCCTTCAGTTTGTTGCCCGTCTTGGCTTCATACAGGGAGTAGGCCGGAGGATATGTCGCACTGGAAAAAGTATTGATAAAATAAGTAAAATCGGTACTAAAATCGGCTCCATTGGTACCTTCAAGATCTGTCAATCTTTTTTTGTTCTTTCCCTTGCTATCAATACTGTAAACATCGCGGTTGATGGAACCATTCTCCGTCGATTGGTAATATAGTCGATCTCCTGTTCTGTCATAACCGTAATATTGGGTCACCTCCCATTTTCCTTTGGTCACCTGATTTTTCAATTTACCGTCCTTGGTGTAGAGGTATATATGATTATGACCGTCTCGCTCGCTGGTCCAAATAAAACTATCGTCGTCCAAGAAAGTTAGGTCGTCCGTAACGTCTACATACGCCTTATCCGTTTCTTCCAACAATAGGGAAACCGAATTTTTATCGACGTTTACAGTATACAATTTTAGATCGTCCTGATGCCGATTAATGGTTTGAACGGCCAGTTCATCTGGACTGCTTTTCCATTTTATACGCGGGATGTAGTAGGGATTCCCCAAATCTACACCATCAATTCTTTTCGTGTTTACATCGACCAAGTGCAAGGTGACAACTGAATTGTTCTCCCCTGCCTTCGGGTATTTAAAAGTATCCTCGCTCGGATAGAGCGTATGGTCGTAAACATCCATGGAAAACTCTGGAACCTGACTCTCGTCGAACCGTAGAAAGGCAATTTTGTTGCCATCAGGACTCCATTCAAAGGCACGAACAAAAGCAAATTCCTCCTCATAGACCCAATCTGTCACCCCGTTGATTATCTTATTTTTTTCACCGTCGGTGGTTATTTGATCGACGGTTTGCGAGTTTAAATCAAAAATATAAAGATTGTTGTTTCGCACGTATGCCACTTTGGACCCATCCGGGGAAAGCGTGGGCTCCTGAATTTTTGAGTCGGATATTTTTGTGGTTTTCTTGGAGGCAATATCATAAACGTAATAAATACCAAGGGTAGAATGCCGAAAGATGGACTCCACTTCCGTAGCCAACAAAATTTTGGATTCATCCTTACTGAAGGTATAGGAACTAAAATCGGAAATTCCTGGCAGCCACATGCCGTCAACAATGGTTCCGGTCTTCTCCAAGGTCTTATAGGAGTATTTATCTATGGTGCTTGCTTTGGTAACCCAATTCGTGTTCAAAACCGTATACTCCTTACCATTGTTCATGGACCGGAGATCAACCATTCCCTGGGTCGAAAAATCACCACGCCAGATTTCTTCCAAGGAAACCGACTTTTTCTGTGCAGTGGAAAACGAAATGAAACCAACAACAAAAAGAACGGGCAGGAGTGTTTTTTTCATAATTTCACAAAAACGAATTAGAAAGTGTCAAGTTTACTAATAATTTAATTAAAAAATAAACTTTACACCTAAAATGTTTCAATATGGGGGCTCAACAACTCCACTAGGCGCTAAAAAAAATTTTAACCGCATAATCCTTATCTTTGAAAGAGAAATACAAAGTCAATGACCAAGCCTATTAAAGGTTTTTCCAAACTTACCAAAGAAGAGAAAATAGATTGGATAGCCAACCATTTCACACATAACCCCGAAGCTACAAAACGGGTTTTGGCACATTACGCGCACACAGACCCCGACCTGCAAAAACTGCACGACGAATTTATTGAGAACACCATTGCCAACTATTACCTGCCGCTGGGCATCGCCCCAAATTTTTTGATCAACGGCAAGCTCTTTGCCATTCCTATGGCCATTGAGGAAAGTTCCGTAGTGGCAGCGGCCAGTAAAACGGCCAAATTTTGGTTAGACCGCGGAGGTTTCAAGACCGAGGTGTTGGGTACAGAAAAAATAGGCCAGGTCCACTTTATATATCCTGGGGATTCCTATAAATTGATGGCATTTTTTGAGTCGGTAAAGCCCAAATTAATAGCGGATGCCGCCCCCCTTACTAAAAACATGGAAAAAAGAGGTGGGGGCATAATCGATATTCAATTAAAGGACAAAACCCGATCTCTAGAGAACTACTACCAACTGCACTGTTCTTTTGAGACTAAGGATGCCATGGGCGCCAACTTTATAAACTCATGCCTGGAACAATTTGCGGAGACCTTAAAAAGAGAGGCCAAGAATTTTCCCCTATTTTCCAAGGACGAAAAGAACATAGAGGTTATCATGAGCATCCTGTCCAATTACGTTCCCGGTTGTTTGGTACGGGCAGAGGTAAGTTGTGCCGTTGGCGAACTCAACGAGCAACCTGCCCAGTCACCATCTGAATTTGCCGAAAAAATGGTCCGTGCCGTTGCAGTTGCCAACGTTGAGCCCTTTAGGGCCGTGACCCACAATAAAGGCATTATGAACGGAGTGGACGCCGTGGTACTCGCAACGGGTAATGATTTTAGGGCAGTTGAGGCAGGGGTCCATGCATATGCGGCAAAGAACGGCAGCTATGGCAGCCTTACCCACGCAAAAATAGAAAACGACGTCTTTACCTTTTGGATAGAGCTGCCGCTGGCACTAGGAACCGTAGGCGGACTAACGAGCCTGCACCCCTTGGTAAAACTCGCTTTGGAAATCTTGCAAAAGCCCACTGCCGAAGAACTGATGCAGATCGTCGCCGTCGCCGGTTTGGCCCAAAACTTTGCCGCAATTAGATCTTTGGTTACTACCGGAATACAACAGGGTCATATGAAAATGCATTTGTTGAATATCCTGAATCAACTGGGAGCCACCGAAAAAGAAAAGGAAATCCTGACCAATTACTTTAAAAAACATACCGCTAGCCACAGTGCAGTAGTAGAGGAATTTGAAAAATTGAGGTCGGACAATGCCAAATAATTACTACAGCAACGGCAAATTATTGCTGACCGGAGAGTATGCGGTCCTAGACGGAGCGTTGAGTTTGGCCGTACCGACCATCTTTGGGCAATCGCTTTCCATAAAGAACATCGAACCGCATAAATTGGTATGGAAAAGTCGCGATGTAAAGGGAAACATTTGGTTCGAACATAATTTCGACAGAGACCTATTTTCGATCAATACTAAAGTTGATAATTTTAAAAGTACGGATCCAATAGCTCAAACGCTGTATAAGATTCTTGCCGGTGCTAAAAAACTGAACCCTTTATTTTTAAGTGGGCCAAAAGGCTTTGAGACAGAGACCCGACTCGGTTTTCCCCAGGATTGGGGATTGGGCACCTCCTCCACCCTTATCAACAATATTGCGCAATGGGCACAAGTGGATGCTTTTGAATTGCAATGGAATACTTTGGGAGGCAGCGGATACGATATTGCCTGTGCACAACACGATACACCCGTTCTATATCGATTGACCGATGGACGGCCCAATACGAAAGAAATTGGTTTTGATCCCCCATTTAAAACTAACCTCTTCTTTGTTCACCTCAATAAAAAACAAGACAGCAGGGAAGGCATTTTGAACTACAGGAAAAGGAAATTCTATAAACCGGAATTGATCGACGGGGTATCTGCAATTACGAGGGAAATATTGTCCTGCAACCAGTTATCCCAATTTGAGGCCCTGATCGAAGCCCATGAAGAACTTCTTGCCAAAACCTTAGATCTTTCCCCAGTTAGGGAACAATATTTTTCGGATTATCCAGGAGCGGTAAAGAGCCTTGGGGCATGGGGAGGGGATTTTGTTCTGGCCACCGGCAACGATAGATCTCCAGACTATTTTTATTCCAATGGCTTTAAAACTGTAATTCCCTATCGGGATATGGTGAAGTTTTAGACCTACCAAAGATTTAACAAATGATAAAAAAAATAAACTTTCTTCAAAATAATTGCCGTTGTTTACCCCTCCGCTCCCGATAGTTATCGGGACGGCACCCCGCCAGTCCGCCCGTGCCATTCGGACGGGAATGATGCTCGGGCTGCTCCCCTTCACAAAAAGGGGAGGACCATTTATATCTCGTTTTTTGGTATAATTGTGCCATGAATCTATATAATGGGCAAACCCTTATAAAATCAAAAAAACCCCCCATAAAGGAGGGTTTTCCATTTAATGACCTGCACCTATATTCTAGTAGAAGGTAGGCCTTTTGTCCTCAATTTCGGCTTTTTCCTTTAAAGCATTGTATACTTCTGTATTAACTTTGGCCACTTCGGTACTGTGCAGTGTATTGGCATACGTTATATAATTGTCCAATTTTGGCGCGTCTACCCTATTGGTCACGGTGACCATAAACACCCCGCTTTCTCCCTCTATTAGACCAGATGTTTTACCCTGTGCCAAACCAAAGGACTGGCCTACAACGGCAGGTTCCCTACCCGCTCCGGGGATAATGGGGTTTTTCATGGTCAAGGCGGAAGCAGTAGCCTCGGCCACGTTATTTTCCTTTGCAAAGGCTTCCATGGACCTTCCTTTGTTGGCTTCCATAATCTGTGCCGCCTTTTTCTCCTTTCTTATTTTAGGAAGTACGATCGGGGAGGCATCTTCGACCGACATTAGTCCCTCTTTTAGTTTGGCAGTCAATTGAACTACGGCATAACCGTTGTGAACGTTAAACCGTTTGATGTCCCCTACTTCCGTATCACTATTAAAGGCCCACTGCACGATGCTCCGTTGCGCATCGAGACCTGGAAGATTTTCGTCCATCTCCTTGATCTTGTTAACAGGGCGCACCGTGTAACCATCGGCCTTGGCCAAATCTGTAAAAGCTTCGTCCGTAGAGGTAGCATCCATTTCGAATTTGGTGGCATCGGTAAATAATTTGTTAGTCGTTTCCTCGGATGGTTCCAATTCCCTTGCCAAGGTTGCAATTTGAACCACATCTTGCTTGTCGTCTACCCGTATGATGTGATAGCCAAATTCGGTCTCTACCAACCCTATGTCGCCCACTTTGTGTCCGAATGCAAAATCATTGAACTTACCCGTCATCATTCCTTCCTGAAAATAACCCAGATCTCCGCCGTTGGGAGCAGATGGTCCATCAGAATTTTCCCTGGCCAACTCGGCGAACACCGTTCCATCTTTTTTGGCTTCCTTAAATAATTCCTCGGCCTTCTTTTCGGCCTCTTCCTTGGTTCTGGTAATTTCTGGGTTGACCCTTTCCGCCCCTTTGTAGGAAACAAGGATATGGCTTGCCTTTACGGAGCCTCCCTCTTTCTTGGCCATCATCCTGGAAATTTTATAATAGTCACCATCTAGGTAAGGACCATAGATCTGACCAACTTTCAAAGCAATTAGACTATCGGCAAATTTAGCGGGCAAATCCTTTTTGGCCTTATAGATGGTATCGAACTTTATGTCCGAATTTCGATCTAGAAAAACACCGACATCCTTGGTCCTTCTAAAACCAACAAGTGTATCGTTGCTGTCCTTCGCAGAATTGTATTCCACGGTATCGTCCAACAATTTGACGATCTCATCCTTCACCGTTTGCTCGTCCGCTGCCGATGGTCTTTCCTCAAAATACACAAATTGGATATCCCTTGCAGTTTCCTGTTTAAAATCCTTTTTGTGGTTGTTGATATAAGCTTCGATTTCCTTCTTGCTTACATTTACGGAAGAATCGGGAATTGAGGTATAGGGTACGCGTACATATTTAATATCTACTTTGTCATTAGCCAATTTATATTCCAATTCGCCTTCTTTTAACGTTGCGCCGACCCCAGCTTTTACCAAATCAAAATAAACCTGTTCCTTGGCCATCTGCACAATGGCTTGCTCATCTTGAAGCCATAGCTGAAACTGAGCCGGGCTGGTGGTCTTTAGGGTTGCGATAAACTCCTTGAATTTTGCTTCGTCAAAATTCCCGTTCCCGTCCAAAAATTGAGGGTTTTGAGCGTAAGAAGGGTTCATTTTGATAAAATTGATAATCTGATCTTGTTGTATATCGATTCCCAAATCCTCAAATTGCTGGCCCAAAATAGTATTTCTCACCTCTTGGTTCCATACACTGTTTACCAGTTGCATCGAAGATGCCTGGGGTCCATATCTTCGGGAAGCCGCCTCCACCTTATGACGGAAGGCATCTATGGATATATCCTCCCCATTGATTTCACCTACACTGGATCCGATCTTGCCTCCACCGCCACCACCATCGAAAATACCCGACACCACAAACGCGAACAAGGCCAAGCCAATGATCAAAATTAAAACGGTCGTGCGTTTTCTAATATTCTCTAAAATTGCCATTATATGGAATGTTTAAAATTAAAATCAGTTGGCGAAATTACCATTTTCTTTGAAATAATAAAACTAAAAAATACCCAACTGTATAGCAGTTTGGTGATTTTTTCTTAGATCTATCATAAGTACGGGAGGTTGTTGGTCTTGGGTGTGGAATATTAAGCCCTATGTTTTCACTTTTTAGACTGGTTGCACAAAACCACCAATTGTTTAATTTTATATTGGATCGTGATTCCCGAAACTTTAAACTTGAAACTGGTTACCAAGTCCTCAATCCTTTTCTACCGTTTGCAGCGTTACCAAATCTATTTTGGTACTGGAGACCTCCAATATGTTAAACACAAAATTTCCGATAACAATTTCGGAGTCCTTTTCCGGGATTTCCCCGGTTTCATTAACGATTAGCCCCCCCAACGTTTCGTACTCTTCACTTTCGGGCAGCTCTAACTTGTAGTTTTCGTTGAGATAGTCTACCTCTAGCCTCGCTGAAAATTTAAAGGTGGTCCCATCGATTTGTTCTTCAATTAGATCTACTGTATCGTGTTCGTCCTCTATTTCCCCAAACAGCTCTTCCACAATATCCTCTACGGTAATTATTCCCGAAGTCCCTCCGTATTCATCCAAGACTACGGCAATACTTTTCCTTTTTTTTGTCAATACGTTTAGAATATCATTGATGAGCATGGTCTCTGGCACGAATTCCACGGGCAAAAGGATGCTTTTTATCAACTTGGGCTTTTTAAAGAGCTCATAAGAATGCACGTACCCAATAATATTATCAATGGTATCCTTATAGATCAATATTTTGGAATACCCGGTTTCGGTAAAAAGTTTGGCCAAGTTCTTGGGAGTCTCGTGCAGTTCTACCGCGGTTATCTCGGTCCTGGGTACCATAACCTCCCTAGCCTTGACCGCGGAAAACTCCAATGCATTCTGGAAGATCAAAATTTCCGAATCCACATCGTCCTCTTCCTCAACGGTCTCCATCTGTTCGTTGATATAATCTCCCAACTCCAGTTTGCTAAAGGACAACTGAACTTCGTCACCGTTCGATTTAAAGAGCACTTTTAAAATAATGTCGGATACCCAGATAACGAAGGCGGATATCAACGAAAACAGCAAATAAAAAAGATACGCCGGGACCGCCAAAATCCTCAGCAACGTATTGGCATAAATCTGGAATAACACCTTGGGTAAAAATTCGGCAGTAAGTAAGATGACAATCGTAGAAATTACCGTTTGGGTGACTAGGCTAAAGTCCGTTAACAACAAATTAATTATGGTAGAGGGGGTGGGATACAGATCCACAAACCAAGCCATGAGCAACTCGCCCATAAACAACCCATAGACCACCAAAGCGATATTATTGCCGATCAACATGGTAGCGATAAATTTTGACGGGCTCCTGGTTAACCTTGTCAACACCTTGGCTAAAAAACCATCTTGTTTTTTCTCAATTTCAATATGGATCTTATTGGCGGATATAAAGGCGATCTCCATCCCGGAAAAAAAGGCGGAAAGCACCAATGAAACTACAATAATGATGATTGAAGATTCCAATTTTATTGTTGATTATCCCGTTTGCGCTGCTCAAATTTTTTCCTGTAATTTCTTCTAAAGAAAAACATACCCAAAGAAACTATGGCGAAAAAGATGAAAATGTAGGTTTCATCCCGAGCAACATTCCACAAGGTGGCAACCTTATAGATAGAGACTACGGCCACTATGAGATAAAGGTATTCCGTATATTTTAAAATTTTGATCATGACTACTCGTCTTTAATGGTGTATAATCCCGATGTTTTGTGGGCACTAAAAAAACTCAGGTCCTTGTTAAAATCCATCCCTTCTCCGTACATTACGGTTCCATCCTCCGGATTGGTGAACTTAAACTTGCCTTGTGAAAAAATCCAGTCATTGGTCCTGTCCCAATACAGTTGCGGAGTCTCCAGTTTCTTGCCGTCATAGCTCTCCAAGACGACATTGCCCCTCAAATCTATCAAATTTGTCATATTGTACACAATTCCGTAATCGGCCATAACAATACTTTTATTCTTATCCGAATCAAAAAAATCCAGATTCAAGCCGTGAGGAAAGGTGCGATAGGGAAAGGTTAGGTTGTCATAGTCCTCACTGATAGGACTTGTAAGCACAGCTACCACTTGCGAGGTATCTATCTGCTCACTGTTCATAGGCTCCTTGGTCTCGGTATAGGTAAACACAAAGTTTCGAGCCACCCCCTGTGGAAAAATCTTTTTCTTTGCTTCCTGGCCTACCCTTTCATAGTTGTCCTTGCAACCCAAAAAAAACATTGCCACAGAAAAAACTATGGCAATGCAATTAAAATTATATCGAAATTTCCTGGTCATTTTATAAATTCGGCACTTTTACGCTGCCGCCGACCCAACATTTAAAAGACACCGTTTTTCCGGCCATTCCGGAATTAAAGATATCGGTTTTCGTCGGTGCCTTGGCACTATAGCTTGTAGCAGCTTGGCTTGCCCGCGAACTCAATGAAGGGTCTACCCTACCTGCTTGCCTCGCCATTTCGGCAGCTTTCCAGTATATTGAACGTTTTTCGAACGGGGTAGTTCCGCAATCATTGGCACTACTCGCATAGAGATGGGCAATCAACAAATAGGCCCTTCCATTGGAACCGTCCGCTTTGATCGCCTTCTGGGCATAATTCCTTGAGGTGGACTTACTGGATTTACTGTAGATAGTCGCAATCTTGTATAAGATAGTGGACTTCTTTTTGGAATCTGTCTCCAATTCCACGGCCTTGTTAAAATCGGCTACGGCCCCATTGGCATCACCGGCCTTTACTTTTAGACTTCCTCCATACATATAAGCACTTGCAGAGGGGTCCAAAGCCAACTGCGCCTCGAACAATTGTTTGAAAAGAGGGTCGTCTGTACACTCCTTACTGAACATTCTACCAACTGCTCTTTTTACCCAAGTAACATCATTTTTCTTGGCGTCGAAATTCTTTTTATACAAGGGAATTAAGTTTTCACAATCGGCCAAAGCACCCAATTTGGAATCTATGCTCTCCTGAATCTTGCCATAGTTCTCGGAATAATTGGTGGCTATTTTAAGTTGTTGCTTTTCCTTTGCTGTCAATGTTCCTGCGTCTTCCTTGGGCAAAAGTTTGGTGACAACTGCCGTGTACTTATTGTTCTCTTCATCTATCTTGTTGGTAACATCGTCGTAAGTATCAAAGACACTTTCCAAATCCTTGCTTCCTGCATTATATAGATCCACTAGACTGGAAAAATAGAGGTAAAGGGCTTTTGGGTTGTCAAAATTCTTTTGGTCTTCCTTAAAGGCCTTATCCAGCGCATCAAAAACTTCTTGATCGGTGGCCTTTTTATTGTCGTACTTTAGAAGCGTCTTATCAATGGCAACATCCGCAACATTGGTTTTGGCAGGAAAATATTTTATACTGTTATCGTACACTCCCATTAACTCATTGATATATTTCTCCTTGTCGGCACCGGAAGATTTTTCTATTTTATCCTTGAGAATGCGTTCCCCATATACATAGGTTGCATAATGTAACCCAGGGCAATTTTCGTATACCATTTTCCACGGTGTGTACGCCGCATCGTAATTCTTTACTTTTACATGTTCGGAAAATATGGAAAGATTGGTCATACATTCCGGATTTTGTGCTTGCGCGTTAGCCACAAACGAAACTCCCATAACAGCGATTGCCAAAAGGTATAGCTTCTTTTTCATCGTTCTTTTGTTTAATGATGGTTAAATTACTAAATTATTATTAATTAATCTTCCTTTTCTTGAACCATTTATCATTCAAAGATAGTCCTAAACTCACTTTAAAATAAGTCTCTTCAACAAGACCAGCGTCCGTAGTTCCTTGCCTCCCTACTTCAAATCCCAGATTAATATTGGAGAAAGAGTTCACCAACGGAAGACCAGCTCCAAAAGTTATGCCAAAATCATTGATCTCTTTTTCGTTTATGATCATTCCGGTCTTTGTGATATGCAATCCGGCCCTATAGGTGACCCTTTTAAGATAAGATGTAAAAGAATTATAATCTGGGATAACATAGCCCCCAAGAGCAAAGTTAGGTGCTTTCCCGTAACTAATGTCGTCGGGAAGATCACCAAAATCGTTCCTAAGCTTCCCCATGTCCTGAAAACTGTATTCCGCTCCCAGGAACCACCTGTTGTCCTGACCGATGCCAACCCCCAGTGTTGTAGTGGTCGGGATCTTTACAGCCGTTCGATCCATACCTTTGGCCGCCAAATCTACGTTGACCACCTCGATGTCCTGACCCGTAGACAACGAATAAGATCCGACCTCCTGTCGGTTCACGGATACCAAATTGGACTGGGTGTGGACATCCAAGGAGGAATAAAAGGTGAACCTATCCTTTATCGTTGTAGTATACTGGGCGCCATAATTAAAATCAAAACCGGTTACCCTGGAGTATCTGCGGTCGAAAACACCGTATTGTACGTTTTCCACCAATTGAAACACCTGGGTTTCAAGATTGCCAAAATTATAATTAGCGGTTATCCCCAATCCAAGATTTGGAATAATATCATAACCTACCGACATAAAAATCTTACTGATACCACCGGTACCTCCAAAAGTGTTTTTCAATTCACCCAACTCTCCTTGGGGGACCGTGCCGCTACTTGCCACCTTATAACCTTTGGACGAAACCGGCATCGCTCCAAAACCGGCACCTAGACCTTTGGACAACGGTATTCCTATTGCCAAATAATCCAGATTTGTAAAAGCACTACTTTGGTACTGGTCATAGGTCTTGAGGAACAAATTTTCATTGGATAGGCTCATCGTATAAGTCGTAAGCGCCAATTTACTGTAGGATGCAGGGTTTCTAAAATTGAGATGAATACTGTCCGATAGCACGCTGATCCCTCCCATCATTTGGTTTTCTACCGAACTCTGGTTTCTAAAATCACCAATACCAAAATAAGAATAAGGAGAAATTGTACCATTCTGGGCATGTACGCCAAATGCCGTACAGCACAGAATTGCAATCACATATTTTTTGATCATCTAATGTTTGTTGTATTCCAGCAAATAGTTCAACCCTTCGAGGAGAAATTTAGAATGCGCAAATATGGTATTTTTTAATCGTTTTGACAAAAATTGAGCATCGCCACCTGTTAAAATAACTGTTAAATCTGTAAAACGTTGTCGATACTGGTTAATGACACCGTCTATTTCACAACACACACCATTGATAACCCCTGAGTGGATACTGCTTTCGGTAGAGTTGCCTATAAAGTCTAAAAGGTCTTCCATTTGCAACAGGGGAAGTCTATTGGTTTGTTCATTTAGGGCCTTATACCGCATGGACAAGCCCGGGGAAATTGCGCCTCCGAGATAATCACCTATGCCCAATACCATGTCATAGGTAATGCAGGTTCCTGCGTCTACGACCAAGGTATTTTTATTTGGAAACTGATAAAACGCTGCGGTAGCAAGCGCCATCCTATCCACACCTAAAGTCTTGGGAGTGGCATAACAGTTCCGATACGGGACTTTGGATCCGTAATTTAATTGATGAACCTTGCAAAATACAGCAACTACCGCTATGTCCTTTTTTTCCAACCCCCCCACATTCGCAACAATGGCATGGGACACTTTTGGAAAACGACCAAACATCATCTTAATAGCTTTGCAAAAGTCCTTCGTTTCCACTTTTTCTTGGAAAACAATGTTTCTCCCCTCGAAAATGGCAAACTTTACAAACGTATTTCCAGCGTCAATAATTAGGTTCATATTACAAAGATCTGCAAACAAAAAAAAACAAATGGCTTTTTTTACATTTTTGTTTGGATATACTAAATTTGAAATTATATTTGCACCCTCCCAAGGCAAGCCCATTAGGCTATCTTCGGAGGGCGCAGACCAAAACCAAAAAGGTGCCTTGGCTTCCCGAAGGCACTGGCGTAGAGCCCCGAAGTTTCGGGAGACTGAAAATCCATGTGTCCCTGGTTCCCCCGAAGTCTCGGGGCTGGAGGCACAAACAAAAATAAATATTGAAAATGGTGCCTTAGCTCAGTTGGTAGAGCAATGGACTGAAAATCCATGTGTCCCTGGTTCGATTCCTGGAGGCACCACCACAATCCCTCGTAGGCTCAACGTTTACGAGGGTTTTGTTTTTTTATTTAAAATGTCCCTGGTTCCCCCGACGCCTCGGGGCTGGAGGCACCTTAAAAAATACCGCAGACTACTGATTTTATATTCGAATAACTTAGAACAGGGATTGCGGGTCAATAACCAAAAATCTCCAAACAAGATTCTCTACAAATATACCTTTAACTCGTACAAATCGTTGATGATCTCGCAATGGTCATGCCTCGCTTGTTGATCTTGGTTAAAATGCAACACGTTAAACCCTACCGCCTTGGCCCCTAGAATATCGGCTTCCAGGTCGTCCCCTATCATTATAGATCTTTGGGGTACCGTCCCCGCTCGGTCCAAGGCCATCCGAAAAATTATGGGGTCCGGTTTCTTGACTCCGGCCATCTCGGAATTAACGACTTGATCAAAATAACCCATAATGTTAGAGTTATTGAGCTTTCTATCCTGGATTTCCTGAAATCCATTGGTTATGATATGGAGTCGATACCTGGGTTTTAGATACTCCAAAATGTTTAGTGCATCGGGAAGCAGGTGGTCAAAAGAGCTCAAGTGGTCTATATAACCATCGGCCAATTTATCGATAAGGTCAAGTGACACCGGATATTTTAGAAAATCGAAGGTGGATTTTAGCCGCTGGTGGCGCAGCTCTTCCTTTTTAATGTTGCCTTCCCTATAGAGCTTCCAATAATCCCTATTGATCGGGGCATAGGCCTGAAGAAAACCGGCGAGATCTATATCCATTTTATAGTCCGAGAACAGTTTCTCGAAGGTAAGGCCAGAATTCTTGTCAAAATCCCATAGCGTATGGTCCAAATCGAAAAAAACATCTGAAACTTGGTCTTTATACATGATATTTTTCCAGCATTGTTAGATATAGGTCCTTCCAATCCACCTTGTGGTCCTCTCCCAATAGTTCATTGGAAAAAATAGTTATAAAATCTCCCGATACGCCCTTGGTCTGTTGGTACAGCAAATTGACCTTGTCCAAAATATCGTCCTTGCTTTGAAAACGGGTCAACGCGTAATCGTGAACAGCGAACGGATGCACCTTGATCGGCTGCTGCAGCTCCATATTTATGTCGTAGAAGTAGAAAGACCGGCATGTCCCGGCCCTAAAGCCGGTTACGTGGGTATAGCCCATGGTATAATCGTCTGTAAATTCCGCTTCCACTAAATTTCTGTACGTCGATGGAACATCTACCCTGTTGTATCTCAATCGGGATGTGGTTATTGGTCTGTTTATCACATCGGATAACCGCCTTTTTTCTTCCTTTAACAGATCGATATTATCAAAAGAACTATAAGAGCAGGCAAGGGATACCTGCCCATAATCTGCTACGGATTTTATCAAGTACTTAAAATTATTGTTGTCGGTGGAGACGTTTTTATCATACGTGGAATATTCTGCGAACTGAAAGAAAAACATACTTTTTATACCAAATTTTTTGTGCATATCTATGAGTTCGGAATAATTGTCGTAAGGGTCTTTTCTAACTTTGACCCAGACCAAAAATCTTTGCCACAATCGTTTTAGCTTAAAGGTTCCCAAATCCAACAACGCCCCCGCAACGCTCCTAACCATCCCTCTATGGGCGTAACAGTGGGACGAGGTGACATCTACAATGGAAGTATAGGAATAGTCTTTTTGCCTGGCATGGATATCGGGAAAACGTTCCTGCAATCTATCCAAAAGTTTAAACGCCCAAATATCAACCACCGGTAAATGTAAAAACTTGTTTTGGTAGGCTAAACTTTCCATGGGAGGGAACCTTCCATGTATATCCTTTACGTGGGGCAAGTACTCCTCATATCGGCTGAGGAGATAAAAACTTGCAGAAAAAATATCGTAGGGAATACTGCTCTTTTCCCCGGTTGTAAAAAAACAGGGGACCCCCTCCCATTGGTGTATTTTTATTTGTATGTCATTAATGCCCTGTTCAAACAACAGGTCGTTGCTCCTCACGAAAAATTCGTTCTGCAACGGTTGTCTGGTATAGGTTATTTTTGCACCCTTGTGCTTTATAAAGTCTTCGACCTTGGTAGTAAACGTCAACTCCAAACCCAAAATTCGCGTAAAGATATGCCTCATTACATAACTAAAGCGGGGCGTAATTTTATGAGTATAGATCAGTAGCATATTGTATACAAATTCCAAAATGTTTCCAGTTCCAGGTTCCTTGTTTCGAGTTGGACAACTAACTTGAAAACTGAAACAACGGAAACTCAAAACTATTATAATACCTTTTCATCCGCAAAACTATAATAATCCAATTGGGTGATAATCAAATGGTCCAAAACCTTAATATCCAATGCCTCGGATGCGATTTGCAACTTCTTGGTGATTTGTTTATCGGCAGTACTGGGCTTTAAGGTTCCAGAGGGGTGGTTGTGTGCCAAAATTAATGCTACCGCACCGATTTCCAAGGCTCTTTTCAACACGAGCCGCACATCGACCAAAGTCCCCGTAATACCCCCCTTGCTCAACTGGGCGGTATGCATCACCTTATTGGAATTATTGAGATAAACGATCCAAAACTCCTCATGGGCCAGATCGCCCATCATAGGCTGCAAGAGATCAAATGCGCTTTTACTACTGGTTATCCTCGTAATTTTTTGGGCCTCCTCTCCCCTACGTCTTCGACCGAGTTCCAAAGCGGCGGCAATAGTTACCGCCTTGGCTTCCCCAATACCCTTAAATTGTATCAATTGTTTGGTGGAAAGCTTACCCAGTTCATTGAGGTTATTGTTTGTCGAGGCCAAAATCCTCTTGGAAAGCTCGACTGCACTTTCGTTCCTACTCCCCGAACCAATAAGAATGGCTATCAATTCGGCATCGGAAAGTACCGAACGCCCTTTCTGTAGAAGCTTTTCTCGCGGCTTATCACCGTCAGCCCAATTTTTAATAGAAAACGAGGTAGGTTTGCTTTTCATTTGTTAAAAATAGTTATTTGCTGCTTGCAAAGGGGTAAGGAGGTGAAAAATGTTATCGTCAAGGATTAAGGATTAAGGATTTAGGGTTAAGGGTTAAGGGTTAAGGGTTAAGGGTTAAAAAATAAAAAACCAAACTTATAAGCTCTTTTTAAATTTGAGTTTGAGTTTGAGTTTGAGCTTGACTCATGAACTTTAATACCCTAATCCACGATCAACCCTTTTAAGGCCTCCAGATCCAACCCCCCGTATGTTCCGGAGCTCATGAGAAGCAATACGGAATTATCAAAATCCCGATTAAAAAGGAAATCTTTTAACGCCCCGGCTTCCGTAAAAATATTGAGATCATTCCTTTTGAAGGCCAATGCTATCTGTTGTGGCGTCACCTCCTCCAGCTTTTTAATCAAGACCGATTCGGGCAAATAGAAAACGATGGGCACATCGGCTTTGTCCAAAGCACCTTGGTATTCCTTTAAAAATTCCGGGTTAAAACTACTGTAAGTATGCAGTTCCAAACAGGCGACCAATTTCCTATCGGGAAATTGTTCCCTTACCGCCCGGGTAGTGGCGGCCACCTTGCTGGGTGAATGGGCAAAATCCTTATAAACGATCCGACCGGGAGCCTCGGCAATCTTTTCCAATCGTTTGGACGCCCCCTTAAAAGTGGCGATAGCCTCGTAGAAATCGTCCTCATCTAAACCCATATTTTGGCAGATCCATTTGGCACCGGCAAGATTGCTCAGATTATGTCTGCCGAAGACCTCGATGGGCATGGGGCCTTCCGGGGTTTCAAGTAAAGTCTGGCCATTTACAACGCTATATTCCGGGGTGTGATAAGGAAATTTACGGATTGAGTTCCCGGAGGCCTCGACCACCCTTTTTACCTCGGCATCCTCTACGTTATACGTAATGCTCCCTCCATTTACAATACTGTCCACAAAAATCCGGAACTGTTCCACATAATTTTCAAAAGTGGGAAATACGTTGATATGGTCCCAAGCAATACCGCTCAACAAAGCAATGTTTGGACGGTAAAGATGGAATTTAGGCCTCCTATCTATAGGTGATGACAAATATTCATCCCCTTCCAGAACTATAAAATCGTTATCTTCCGTGAGGTGTACCATCCTGTCGAACCCATCCAATTGGGCCCCTACCATATAATCCACATCCCTGTTGTGATATTTTAGCACGTGTAGGATCATTGAGGTGATCGTGGTCTTGCCATGGCTGCCACCGATTACAACTCGGGTCTTGTTTTTGGACTGTTCATAGAGAAATTCGGGATAGGAATACATAGGAAGATCCAATTCTTTCGCCCGGACCAGTTCCGGGTTATCTGCCTTTGCATGCATGCCCAAAATCACCGCATCCAAACTTTTGTGAACCTTATCGGGAAACCAACCAAAGCTTTCGGGGAGCAGTCCTTTTTTCCCCAACCTTGTTTTGGAAGGTTCATAGATTAAGTCGTCACTTCCCGTAATCGAGTAGCCTTTATCGGCCAAGGCCAAGGCCAAATTGTGCATAGCGCTCCCGCCAATGGCAATAAAATGGATTTGCATGAATTTTTTTTAAGGGTATAAAGATAAGTAATGGGCCTTCTACTACAAACTGCATCCCTTATCAAAGCATATTTTTTATCTTAGTCGATAAATTAGCAAAATGAAAATCTCTCTCAAAAATAGAAAAGCCTTGGTCGGGGGCAGCACCAGTGGGATTGGCAAGGCCATTGCCCAACAATTGGCAGCCAGTGGTGCCAGCGTGACCCTTATGGCCAGGAATGAGGAAAAACTAAGGGCCATGGTTTCTGAACTACCTACTAGCGAGGGCCGACACCATCAATATTTGGTGGTCGATTTTAACGACTTTACGACGTATCAAGAAATTATAACCAGCTATTTTAAGGCCAATTCCGTAGATATTTTGGTGAACAATACCCAAGGCCCTCCATCTGGCGGGGCTTTGGAAAAAAATATCAAGGATTACCAGCAAGCATTCGATCTGCTTTTTAAAACCGTGGTCCTTACAACAGAATTGGCATTGCATCGGATGATAGAGAACAAGTGGGGCCGGATTATAAACGTGGCCTCCGTTTCGGTTAAAGAACCGTTGGCCTATCTAACACTATCCAACACCATCCGTGCGGCGGTGACTACCTGGGCTAAAACCTTGGCTACCGATGTGGCCCAGCATCAAATCACCGTAAATAATATTCTTACGGGTTATTTTGACACGGAACGCATCCACAATTTAAACGAAATCAAGGCCAGACAATTGAAGTTGCCGGTGAGCGAAGTAATATCGGCCTTAGAGGATCAAGTTCCCATGAAACGGATCGGAGACCCTGTGGAGTATGGGTATCTCGCTACATTTTTGGCATCGGACCATGCGGCATATCTTACCGGCACCAACATTCCTTTGGATGGTGGACTGCTAAAGTCGTTATAAGTTTACCCCCACTTAAACAAGCCAAGTGAACCGCATTCCAATAACAGGCTTTATCCCCAATTTTCTCTATTGGAAGGTTTTTTTATTAAATGCCAAAAGCTTTTGGCATTCCTTTTGCAGTTTCCGACTTACAGCAAGTATCCTTCCCTTATTGGGATGGATATATAGAAAATAGAACATAGACCGAAATACATCGGATATTTCACTGGAGTTAAAGACCATCTCTTTTCTACATTCTAACGTCTTGTTTATCTAGTTAAAACAGAATCATACGTATGAAGCATCTATTTACGTTACTTGCGATACTCCTATTCTCACAGATCGCACATTCCCAACAAACCGATGATTCTTACCAGACTCTATGGAAAAATGTGGAAAAACTGGAAGGGGAAGCGTTGACAAAATCAGCGTTGGAAGTAGTTAAAACAATTTTTCAAAAAGCGGAAAAGGAAAACAATTCTGCCCAGATCGTAAAAAGTTTGCTGTACACCTCCAAATATGCCTTGATATTGGAAGAAGATGCCCAACTAACAATTGTTGCCCGCTTTAAGAAGGAGATTGTCAAAAGTGAATTCCCGACCAAAAATGTTTTGGAAAGCTACTTGGCAAATCTTTACTGGCAATACTTTCAACAAAATCGATACAAGTTTTACAACAGGACCCATACCGGCTCAAAAATCGATTCCTCCGATTTTAGAACCTGGGACCTGGTTGCGCTCTTTGATGAAATAAACCTTCATTTTGCGAACTCCCTAAAAAACACAGCCCAACTTCAAAAAATAGATCTGCAGGATTATTCGGAAATTATAGATCGACAAAAAGACTCGGAAAGGTACCGTCCGACCCTTTTCGACATCTTGGCACATACGGCCTTGGAATTTTATAAATCGGACGAAAACAACATAACCCGACCTGCAGACAAATTTGAAATCGACGATCCCGAATATTTATGCGAAGCCTCTAGCTTTGCGGCGCTTCAAATACCATTGAAGGATTCTACCTCCCTTCATGCCAGGGCATTGCAGGTGTACCAGGAATTGGTTCGGTTTCATAAAAACGATCACAGTCCCGAGCCCTTGGTGCAAGTGGATCTGGAACGATTGAAGTTTATACATCAAAATGCGGTCTTTACGGACAAGGATCATCAATACTTGGAAGTCCTTAAAAATTCGGGGCAACATTATAGGGGCAAACCAGTCTCGGGGCTATATCAATATGAAATCGCCCTACTTTTTAATCAATGGGGTAGCTCTTATGAACCGGAAACCCAGGAAACCAATAGGTGGAAACGCAAAAAAGCCGTAGAACTTTGTGATTCGGTTATTAAAAATTTCCCCAAGAGCCGAGGTGCGGAACAATGTGCCGCATTAAAATTGTCGATCTTAAACCCCACCCTAACCATACAATCAGAATTAAATGTGCCCATCCAAACCCCTTCCCGTTTGTTGGTAAACTATAAAAATTACGACCGGATAAATTTTACCGCCTATTCGATATCCAAAAGTCAACGTCAAAAATTGAGAAAACTCTATCCAGAGCAAAAACAGCTGTCGTTTATCAAAAAACTCGGTATCTCCAAGCAATGGGAAGCCACTTTAAAAAATGAAAAGGATTATCAAAACCATGGCACGGAAATTCTTTTACCGAGTTTTGCCAATGGATACTATATAGTACTTGCCGAACCGGAAACGGACGATAAATTCGTTATCCCGGGAAATGCATTTGCCTACAGCTTGTTACAGGTAGCCAACATGGCCTTGGTGGAGAACTCAACCGATATTGCCGATATTTTTCAAGTCATTGACCGAAACGACGGTAGGCCCATCGCAGGAGCACAGGTTCAATTTTCCTTTACCAAGAATCACGATGGCCCTATTCTTACCAAAAATTTAATCACAGATAAAATGGGGCAGGTGCGGCTGACCCGCACAAAAGACGGATGGACCAATGTAAGCTGCGAGATAACCTTTAAAGGCGAAAAAGCGCAATTTGGGGAATATTACGTTCAACAAAAGTATGATCGGGATAAAGGTACTAGGATCCAATTCAATTCATTTTTGTTCACCGATCGCAGTATTTACCGGCCGGGACAACCCGTTTATTTTAAGGGAATTCTAATCCAGACAGAAGAAAACAAATCGGAGGTGGTTTCGGGGGAAAATGTTCTTGTAACCCTACACGATGTAAACGGGCAACAACTAACCAAACAGGACCTTACAACCAATGATTTTGGATCTTTTACGGGCGAGTTTATCCTACCCAATAGTGGTTTAACAGGACAATATTACATTGAGGTTTCATCGGTCTCGGGCATCGTAAAAAGAAACTATAATTTTTCTGTGGAGGAGTACAAAAGGCCAAAGTTCGTAACTTCGTTTAAACCAATTACGGAAACCTACCGAGTGAACGATAGCATAACGGTAAAGGGGGTCGCCAAGGCCTATGCAGGAAGCAATATCACCGATGCCAAGGTAGTCTATACGGTGAGACGTATCGTACAATTTAGACCTTGGTTCTATTGGCGGCATCCTTATTTTAACAGCAGCCCACTGGAAATTTCCCATGGGGAAAGTCTTACCGATGCCTCGGGTAATTACCAAATTGGGTTTAAAGCCATTCCAGACGCCAGTATTTCCAAAGAAAGCCAACCCGTATTTACCTATGAGGTTACCGCCGACGTGACGGATATTAACGGGGAGACCCACAGCGCCACGACCAACGTACGGGTGGGTTATCATTCCCTTACCGCTGCGATAGCCGTCCCAGCCAATCTGAACAAGAAGAAGAAGGAGCAGGTGCTGCAAATTACTACCACCAACCTCAACGGACAATTTGTCCCAACCACAGGGACCTTAAAAATATTTAAGGTAAAAGCTCCCGACCAAGTACTTCGAAAAAGGCCATGGGAAGCACCCGATTATCCAGGATGGACCATGGCCGTGTTTAAAACGCTTTTTCCCCACGATGTGTATACCAACGAGGACGACCCGCAACATTGGGAAAAGGCGAAAATGGTCAAGGAAATTAATTTTGATACCGGTAAATCCAAAGAAATATCGTTGGGAAGCCTCCAAAATTGGGAATCCGGGAAATATATAGTGGAACTGGAAGCGAAGGACAAGTTTGGTAGGACCGTCGCCGATAAAGCAATGACTACCGTCTTTGGTGAAAATGATAAAAAACCGGCGGACAACCAATTGTTCGAGATAAAGACCGATAAGCCCTCCTATCATACAGGTGATGAGGCCAAAATCACCGTGTCGACAAACGTAAAGCACCTCACCGTGACCTTGATCGTGGAAAAGGAAGAAAAGATCGTCGACACTTATCTGGTAAACCTCAACGAAAATTCAAAATCGATCTCCGTTCCCATCAGTGGAGAGGATTTGGGAGGCTTTTCCGTCAACTATAGCTTTTCTGCCTTTAACGATTTCCAGACAGGGAGTACCTTCATTAACGTACCCTACCCCAAGACCGGTCTGGAGATCGAGACGGTCACCTTCAGGAACAAGCTACTGCCAGGTACCGAAGAGCGTTGGTCGTTTAAAATAAAGGGGCCAAAGGGTGAAAAGGTGGCCTCGGAGGTTTTGGCAAGTATGTACGATGCCTCCTTGGATGCCTTTACCATACATAACTGGAATTTTAGCCCCCTGCAGCGTCCTAGGTACTATTCCCATATTTATACCAATGCCCAACAAAGTTTTGGCACAGGAAATTTCCGGGTCTATAACTCCATCCAAAGACTAGGGTACCCCCAACAGGGTTATGATCAATTGGATTGGTTTGGTTTTCACTTCGGATATGGTAGATATCAACTTATGGCAGCTAGAATGAAGAAGAACGGGATCCCATCGTCGGTTCGAAGTGCTTCAGAAGAAATTGAATTCGCAGAAGACAGTGCAGTGCTGAACGAGGCGATCATAACAGGTGATGGCAATGGTCCAAACAACGATACCAGCCAAAAGGCCCAAGATTTTAGTGATATCCCCATCCGTAAAAACCTTCGGGAAACCGCTTTTTTCTTCCCACAATTACGGACAGACGCCGATGGCAATGTCTCTTTTACCTTTACCTCTCCCGAAGCCTTGACAAGATGGAAGTTGCAATTGCTGGCCTATACCAAGAATTTGGAAAGTGCTACCAACACATGGGAAACCGTGACCCAAAAGGAATTAATGGTCCTGCCCAACGTACCGCGCTTTTTACGGGAGGGAGACGAGATCACCATCGCCACAAAAATTTCTAACCTTACCGACAAATCGCTCTCCGGCGAAGCCAAATTGGAACTATTGGATGCCGTTTCAGGAAAGGATATTACTTCCGTCCTGATAGTGTCCTCCCCTTCCGGGGGAGCTAGAAGGGAATTTTCAGTGGATTCCCTTGGCAACACGCGGGTGTCTTGGACCTTAGAAATCCCGAAAGGGCTACAAGCGGTACAGTACAAAATTATGGCCAAGGCAGGGGGTTTTAGTGATGGGGAACAAAATACCCTGCCCGTTTTGACCAACCGAACGCTGGTCACGGAAACCCTACCTATGTGGGTTCGCAGTAACCAGACCAATACCTTTGTCTTGGACAAGTTGGCTTCGGCTACGCTCAGCCACCAGGCGACCGAGGGTATCACAACTACCCTAAGCAACCACAAATTGACGTTGGAAATAACCTCCAATCCGGCATGGTATGCGGTGCAGGCCCTACCATATCTAATGGAATATCCCTACGAGTGCAACGAGCAGACCTTCGCTCGCTATTTCGCCAATTCGCTCGCAAGCCATATTGCAAACAGCAACCCTAGGATCAAAGCCGTTTTTGACCAATGGGCAAACTCCGATGCACTGATCAGCAATTTGGAGAAAAACCCGGAACTAAAATCGCTCCTGATACGGGAAACTCCATGGCTGCGGGACGCACAATCCGAAACCGAACAGAAAAAACGCATCGGGCTTTTGTTTAACCTCGACAAAATGAAAAGCGAGCAGACCATTGCCCTCAACAAATTAGAGAACAACCAAATGACCAACGGAGCCTGGCCTTGGTTCAAGGGCGGTCCGGCCAACCGGTTCATCACTCAGCATATCATAACCGGATTGGGACATTTAAATAAATTGACGGCCACTGAGCGGAGCCAAAGTGCGCTCTCCGATCAAAATGGCATGACCAATAGAGCCATCCAATATTTGGATGCCCAGTTCCTTGAGGAATACCAGGAAATGAAAAAACACGCCAGAGACCTAAATGACGATCATTTGAGTCCGACCCAGATCCAATACCTTTATATGAGGAGCTTTTTCTTGAATATTCCAACATCCAAGAAAGTTCAAGAAATTATCAATTATTATAAATCCCAGTCACTAAAATACTGGACCAAACGAAATCTGTATTCCAAAGGAATGTTGGCCCTGATCCTTTATAGAATAGACGAGACGGTTACCGCCTACAAGATTTTGAGATCCCTAAAGGAGAACAGCATAAACAGCGAGGAATTGGGCATGTACTGGAAAGAAAACACCCCGTCCTGGCATTGGTACCAAGCCCCGATCGAGACGCAGGCCCTGATGGTCGAGGCTTTTTCCGAAATAGCCAAAGACACTCAAGCCATAGACAATCTCAAGATCTGGCTGCTGAAGAACAAGCAGACCAACCAATGGGAGACCACCAAGGCTACTACCGAAGCGGTTTATGCTCTTTTGTTGCAAGGAAGCGATTGGCTCTCGGTCACCGATGCCGTCGATGTTGTGGTTGGTGGTGAAAAAATAGATCTATCGAAACTGGAAGACGTAAAACCGGAAGCGGGAACGGGGTATTATAGAACTTCGTGGAACGGCAGCGAGATTACCCCAAAAATGGGCGAGGTACAGCTCACAAAAAAAGGAGCCGGCATTGCCTGGGGAGCTTTATATTGGCAATATTTCGAGGATCTGGATAAGATAACAACCGCAGAAACCCCCCTAAAATTGGAGAAAAAACTATTCCTAAAAAAGAATACGGACACCGGTGAGGAAATCATCGAGATAAAACCAGGGACAAGCCTGAGGGTGGGAGATCTAGTACGCGTCCGTATAGAACTTCGTGTAGATCGCCCGATGGAATTTGTCCATATGAAGGATATGCGAGCCGCCGGATTTGAACCCGTCAATGTTCTGTCGCAATACAAATGGCAAGACGGACTTGGATATTACCAAAGCACCAAGGATGCCGGTACCCATTTCTTTTTTGACTATTTACCCAAGGGAGTATTTGTCTTTGAATACGATCTACTGGCAAACAACTCCGGGGACTTCAGCAACGGCATCACTACCATTCAAAGCATGTACGCTCCCGAATTTAACAGTCATAGCGAAGGAATCAGAGTAATAGTTGGCAATGGGCAGTAAAAGTTGGCAGAAGAGAAATTCAAGTTCAAGATCAAGTCTAAAAAGTTAATGAGCTAGGAGAAAATACTGCGTATTGCAACTACAAACAATAACAAATCACTGCTTTTTGGGCACTGGGCACTACTTTTTCGGCGGATACTTCGAGAAAACTTTTTCGACAACGCTTTTAAAATACACCTCTTTGGCTTCGGGGGTACTTTTTGGTTTAAACGAACTTTCACTGATCGCCTGCCAGAACATAGCATCTTTCTGCCGATCCACAAAATCGAATTGGATACGGTGGTTCATAGTGCCTTGGCCAACAGGAATACCCATGGATACTCCTCCTCCCACACTGCCCCCACCACCGCCTACTCCAAAACCAACGCTGCTGTTACTGGGAGATTGGTACATGGCGCTTTTTATGTTGATATAGAATTCGGGCTCCTCTACCAGGAGGATTCCTTTGGTCTGCATATAAGAGTCGATGGCATCTAACAGACGCCTGTCGTCCAGCTCGTTCATACCGGTATTCAAATCTGGGTAATAATTGTAGGTGGTGTAAGCCGAAAATTCGGTTTCTTTATCGTAATCGTAATTTACGTTTATTGAGGCGCAGCCCAGCAATGAAAATATCAAAGTGAGGGTAAGTAGGGATTTCATGCTATTTGGTTTAGCGGAAAAAATATTTTGAAAGAAAATACTTTCCTAATTATCTCCCTCTAAAATAATGAAAAATCGGCCTTTAGCGATAAAATGCAGGATTTAATCGTTTAAAAGCATCCATAACCTATCCTTAAGTTCCTGAAGTCCTTGTTGGGCCACCGAAGAAATGAACATGTATGGAACGCTTTTTAACGTTACGTCCAAAATTGCTTTCATTTCGGTCCTAAGTTCATTGTCCAACATATCGCTTTTGGAAATAGCCACCATTCGGTCCTTATCCATAAGCTCAGGATTATAGCGCCGAAGCTCATCCAATAGAATGGCGTATTCCTTCCCGATGTCCTTACTGTCTGCCGGAATCAAGAACAGCAGCATGGCATTGCGTTCTATATGTCGCAAAAAATAATGCCCCAAACCTTTGCCTTCAGCGGCCCCTTCAATTATACCAGGAATATCTGCAATAACAAAACTTTGAAAATCCCGATATTGTACAATTCCAAGATTGGGCTTCAAGGTCGTAAACTCATAATCGGCAATTTTGGGTTTTGCGGAGGTAAGTACGGAAAGTAAAGTTGATTTCCCGGCATTGGGAAATCCTACCAGGCCCACATCTGCCAAAACCTTCAATTCCAAAATCAGGTCCTTTTCCAGTCCTTCTATTCCCGGTTGGGCATATCTGGGAGTCTGATTGGTAGGCGTTTTAAAATGCCAATTGCCACGACCTCCCATTCCTCCCGCTAAGACGATTCGCTCTTGTCCGTCCTCGGTAATTTCGAATAAAATTTCCTCTGTCTCAACATCCTTTACTACGGTACCCAACGGGACCTCCATATATACGTCTTCTCCATCCCCACCGGTACTCCGGTTTTTGCTACCGTGCTCCCCGTGGCCCGCCTTAAAATGCCGTTTAAATTTAAAACCCAACAAGGTCCAAAGATTCTTATTGCCACGGACGATAACATGTCCTCCCCGGCCTCCATCACCCCCATCGGGTCCGCCTTTGGCAACATATTTCTCCCGATGTAAATGCGTGGAACCCTTGCCCCCGTTCCCAGAGGAGACATGCACTTTTACGTAATCGACAAAATTTCCTTCGGTCATTAAAAATATATTATAAGGTCATTCCCGAGAAGTTGGGAATCTTTTGTACGATCAACCCGTTAACCAAAAGCAATCAACTATCAACCAATAACGATCAACGGTTAAAGCCCATCGATTACCTCGCCCAAACGCCGGGTTACTTCCGAAATCCCACCAATACCATTGACACTGTGAAATTTTCTTTGATTTTCATAATATTCCTTTAACGGAGCGGTTTTTTCGTTGTATTCATCGAAGCGGTTTCGGATCTTCGCTTCGTCCTGATCATCGGCACGGCCACTAACCTTGCCTCTTTCCAATAATCGTTGAATCAGTATTTCGTCGTTAGCTTCCAAGGCAATCGTGGCGTCTATACCCATTTCCTTGGATTCCAAAAAATTGTCCAAAGCTTCTGCCTGGGCGGTCGTTCTTGGAAACCCGTCAAAAATAAACCCGCGGGCCTCGGGATGCTGCTCTACTTCGTCCTGCAACATCTTTATGGTCACCTCATCGGGCACCAAATCGCCTTTATTGATATAGGATTGGGCCAATTTCCCCAATTCCGTGCCCTCCTTGATATTGTGTCGGAAAACATCTCCCGTGGAAATATGTCGCAGCCCGTATTTCTCTTTTAAGAATTGCGCTTGCGTGCCCTTCCCTGCACCTGGTTTCCCAAATAATACAAGATTTATCATATGATTTTGGTTTAGTTGGTAAACTTCTTTTAGGTTTCTTCCTTGCTCCTTGTAATCGAGCCCGTAGCCAACAATAAATTTATCGGGGATTTCCATCCCAAAATAATCGATCGCGTACTCGCCGTTGTAAACTTCCGACTTGTAAAAAAGGGATGCAATTTTAAATTCCTTCGCGTTGGTATGTGAAAACATATGCACCAATTCTTGAAGTGTACGTCCGGTGTCGATGATATCTTCCAAAATAATTACGGTCCTACCTTCTATATTCTCTGGCGCTTCCAGGAGGGTTTCCACGATTCCAGTTGAGGTAAGACCCTTATACGAACCTAGTTTTACAAATGAAACTTCGCAAGGATAGGGATATTGCTTTAAAAAATCGGATACGAACATAAAGGCGCCGTTGAGCACCCCAACAAAAATAGGCGTCTTGTCTTTATAATCTGCTGCTACGGCATCGGCTACCCGTTTTACAGCAATTCGGATTTCATCCTCGGACAAAAATGGCTTAAAATATTTATCGTGAAGCTTTATCAAGGCTCGAGTATTTTGGTTGGCAAATATAGCATTTTGATTTCTCTTTTTTAGGTGGATGTCGAGGGTTTCTAAGATTTAGCCGTATTTTTACGGTCAAAGTTATCATCTCCAAACCAAATGAAATTTTGATGGATTATTTTTCTTCCGATTTTAAGCTGGGTATCCTAGGGGGCGGGCAATTGGGCAAAATGCTTTTGTACGAGACCCGCAAGTTCGATATTTATTCTAAAGTTATGGATTCTTCAGAAGAAGCTCCCTGCAAAATAGCTTGTAACGAATTCGTCAAAGGCAGTTTGATGGATTTCGATGCGGTTTACAATTTTGGTAAGGGAGTGGATGTCCTCACCATCGAGATAGAGAATGTAAACGTAGAAGCTTTGGAAAAACTTGAGGATGAAGGAATAAAAGTCTATCCTCCCACCAAGGCGTTGCGGACCATCCAGAATAAGGCCACCCAGAAATTGTTTTACATAGACCATGAAATCCCGATGGCTAACTTTAACCGGTTTGCCTACACCAGTGAGATCGAGGACAGTATTGCCAACGGCGGGCTCCACTTTCCATTTGTTTGGAAGGCCGCCCAGTTTGGTTACGACGGGCAAGGAGTAAAAGTAGTCCGTAAACTGGGGGATCTAAATGGTTTGCCTAATGTGGAATGTATTGCGGAAAGCTTGATTCCCTTTAAAAATGAATTGGCCGTAATAATCGCCAGAAATGCCAGTGGGCAAGTGGTTTCCTATCCGGTCGTTGAGATGGAATTCCACCCCGAGGCCAATCAGGTGGAATATGTTATCTGTCCGGCACGTATAGACAAAAAAGTAGCCGAAAAAGCCATTGAAGTAGCGTTAAAAGTTTCTTCGACAATTAAACATGTAGGATTGTTAGCGGTGGAAATGTTCCAGACCCAGGATGATAAAATCTTGGTAAACGAAGTAGCCCCTAGACCCCATAACAGCGGCCATTACAGTATAGAGGCCAGCTTTACCAACCAATTTGAACAACATATCCGTGCCATACTGGATCTCCCCTTGGGAAGCACAGAAAGCAAAATGGCGGGGATCATGGTAAATCTGGTCGGCGCCGAAGGTTATACCGGGGACGTGGTCTACAAAAACATGGAAGAAATTCTAAGGTTGGAAGGCGTTACTCCCCATATTTACGGCAAACGGGAGACCCGTCCCTTTCGGAAGATGGGCCATGTGACCATAGTAAACCAAGATATTGCCAAAGCAAGGGAAATTGCGCAGAAAGTGAAGGAGACGATCGAAGTTGTCAGCAAGCAGTAAACAGTGGGCAGTGCGCAGTCTGTATCAACAATAATTAAAACTCCCACTCCGGAAAAATATGATCAAACTATTAAAAATAATCCCCAAAATCCTAAATGCACTATTTTGGATCTGGAATTTTAAATTTGGAATTTTATGCAAAAAGTAGCCGTAGTCATGGGAAGCACAAGCGACCTACCCGTAATGCAGGACGCCATAGACATCCTGAAAGGTTTTGATATTGAGGTAGAGGTAGATATCGTTTCCGCCCACCGGACACCGGAGAAACTCTTTGAGTTCAGTAGAAACGCCCATAATAATGGGATATCCGTCATTATTGCCGGTGCCGGAGGAGCAGCGCATTTACCAGGAATGGTAGCTTCTATGTCGCCCTTGCCCGTTATAGGCGTACCTGTAAAAAGCAGCAACTCTATAGACGGTTGGGATTCCGTTCTCTCCATTCTGCAAATGCCAGGAGGCGTTCCAGTGGCCACCGTGGCCCTGAACGGCGCAAAAAATGCCGGTATCCTAGCGGCCCAGATCATAGGTAGTTCGGACAAATCCGTGTTGGATAAAATAATTCTGTACAAGGAAGGACTGAAGCAAAAGGTGATCGAAGGATCGAAATCAATACACAGTAAACAGTAAGCAGTTCGCAGAGAAATAGTTTCACGCTTCTGTTGTTTCTGGCTTCAAGTTGAACTAGGAACACGAAACTTTTGGAATCTGAAACAAAAACAAGACAAACCTATAAACTCATAAACTTTATATGAACCCATTATTATCCCCGTTCGACACCCCCCCTTTTTCCAAAATAAAGAACGGACATTTTAAACCCGCAATAGAACAGGCCATCGCGGATGCCCGGCTAGAAATCGACGCCATTGCAGAAAATCCAGAGGCACCATCCTTTATAAACACCTTGGAGGCACTGGAATTCTCAGGGCAACACTTGGATCGGGTTTCCAGTGTCTTCTTTAACCTGAATTCTGCCGAAACCAATAAGGAGATGCAGCAAATAGCACAGGAAGTGTCTCCGATGTTATCGGAGTTCGGCAATGACATCACCCTAAACCAAAAACTTTTTCAACGGGTAAAATCGGTTTATGAACAAAGGGATCGAATAGACCTAACAACAGAACAACAGACCTTGTTGGAGAAAAAGTTTAAGCATTTCAGTAGAAACGGAGCAAACTTGTCGGATGATAAGAAGAAACGCCTACGGGAAATAGATGCCGAACTGGCGAAGCTCGCTTTAAGATTCGGTGAAAACGTCCTTGCAGAAACTAACAAATACGAAATGCACCTCTCCCAGGCATCGGATCTTGACGGATTGCCGGAAGGAGAAAAGGAAGCTGCCGCCCAACTTGCAAAATCCCGAGACAAGGAAGGATGGTTGATCACCTTGGACTACCCAAGCTATATTCCCTTTATGAAATATGCCAAAAACCGGGAATTGCGCAAAAATCTTGCCTTGGCCTTTGGCAGTAAAGGATTTCATGGGGACGCACTGGACAACAGGGAAACCATCTTAAAAACCGTTAATCTAAGATATGAGAGGGCCAATCTACTAGGCTACAAGACGCATGCCCATTTTGTTCTGGAGGAGCGCATGGCCGAGACCCCACAAAAGGTCCATGCCTTTTTAAGCGAACTGTTGGAAAAGGCGAAACCGGCAGCGGAGCGGGAATTTAAGGAATTAGAGGATTTTGCCAAAGGGCTGGACGGAATCGAGAGGTTGGAAAAATGGGACGGATCATACTATTCCGAAAAGTTAAAGCAAAAAATGTTTGATCTGGATGACGAAAAATTGAAACCTTACTTTAAGTTGGAGAATGTAATTTCAGGTGTTTTCCAAGTGGCCCAAAAATTATACGGCCTGCAATTTGAAGAAGTGTTCGATGTGGAAAAATACCACGGGGACGTAAAGACCTACCGCGTCACTAATGAAAAAGGGGAATTGGTTTCCCTCTTCTATGCCGATTTCCATCCTAGGCCGGGCAAACGGGGCGGGGCTTGGATGACCTCCTTTAAACCGCAATACATCCAGAATGGCAAAAATGAACGCCCGCAGATCTCCAACGTTTGCAATTTTACCAAGCCCACGGCCACCAAACCATCTTTGTTGACCTTCAATGAGGTAACTACCTTGTTCCACGAATTTGGGCACGGACTGCACGGCATGTTGGCCAACACAACCTACCCCAGTCTTTCGGGCACCTCGGTGTATTGGGACTTTGTAGAGCTCCCAAGCCAGATCATGGAAAACTGGTGTTTTGAAAAAGAGGCTTTGAAACTATTCGCCACCCACTACAAAACAGGTGAAATAATTCCGATGGACCTAGTAAAAAAAATCAAAAAATCGGCCACCTTCCAGGAAGGCATGGCAACCTTGCGCCAATTGAGCTTTGGATTGCTGGACATGTCCTGGCACGGTTTGGATCCTTCAGGTATTACAGACGTAAAAGCATCAGAGAGCAAGGCTTTTGAAGGAACAGACTTATACCCGAACACTCCCGAGACCTGTATGTCTACCTCCTTCTCCCATATATTCCAAGGCGGGTATTCTTCGGGCTACTACAGCTATAAGTGGGCCGAGGTACTAGATGCCGATGCCTTCGCCTACTTTAAGGAAAATGGTATTTTTGACAAGGAGGTGGCTACAAAATTTAAGGAAAACGTACTGTCCCAGGGAGGTACGGAAAAACCGATGGTCCTGTACAAGCGTTTTAGGGGTCGTGAACCCAAATTGGAACCCCTTTTGGAAAGGGCGGGGTTGTTGGAACTAAAAAGGTAAAGTCGACCTCACAAATTCGTTGTTCTACAAACGGAAGGCCAACTTATTTTCTAATCACGTTTAAACTGGGGTTTATGGTACGGAGATGGGCGATAAATTTATCCTTCTCCTTGGGCGATATCAATACGGATCCGCCTTTGTTGAACCTTATTTCCAACCGATCCAAAGAAGTTGCGGGTGCGCTCAAAGGGTTATTGGACTCGGCTATTTCCGTAATGCCGTGAATGGCAATCGTCTTGTTGTAAATAAATCCCGATCTAATGTTTAGATCGCCGCCATTGACCGTATAATAAGTTGTAGCGAACATATGTGCTACAAAGCCAAAGACCAATACGCTGATTATAAATCCGGACCAAATCCCATCAAGGACCAAGGCAATGGAGGTGCCAATAATTACAAGGGCGATTATAGTCGCCAAACCCCATCCAATTTTGGAATTGTATCGGGTCATTCGCGCTTTTCCTTGGCTGTCTTAAACGTATCGTAACCCCCGGTCAGGTCCACTACATTTTTAAATCCCAAAGAATCCAAGACCTTAGAGGCCTTTGCACTTCTTCCCCCCAATTTACAATACACATAAATCGTCTTTTCCTTATCCAAGCGTTGTATTTGTTCTGCAAAATCGGAATCGTACCAATTAATGTTTAAGGCACGATCCAGATGACCTTCTTGAAATTCTTCAGGGGTACGCACATCCAACAAAATTCCATTTTTCAACTCCTTGCCCGAATAATCGGTAATCGGTTCCTTTACGACCTGTGAAAAACCAAAATAACTAGCTAAAATAATCGATAAAAACCAAATCTTTTTCATGCCTTAACGTGTTAAAAACTCTTCTCGATCGGGAACCTGGGTTTTTCGGTCTTATTTTGCCCTTCCTCCCCGTAAAGCTTCTGGACTAAAATTCTAATCCGCAGCAATGGCCATAAAATAAATTATTTCCCGAGGAAAGAAAAAATAAAATACCCAACTGTCCGATCAAGACAAATGTGGATTCAAAGATAATGATAATTGTTCACGAAAATTTACACTACATTTGAAAGGGGAAAAAATCATGTCCGAACACGCACTACATCCGGAAACTTGGGTAGATCTATATGCAGATTACCTATTCAACTATGCCCTGCCTCGAGTAAGCGATACCGAAATTGCCAAGGATTTGGTCCAGGACACCTTTTTTGCGGCCCTGAAATCGGCCGAAAACTACAAAGGGGACGCCGCCGAACGCACTTGGCTCATCGCCATTTTAAAGCGAAAGGTAATAGACCACTACCGCAAGGTCAACTCCAAAAAAGGAAAAGCAGAAATACGTATCAATTACGGCAGTAATGACGAATCTGAAGGCAGTTGGCTAGAGGAACGGGTTGCGGACCCATACAGCAAGCAGGAAATCAATGCCCTGGAAAACGAAGAATTGCGTATGGCCATACAGGACTGTATTTCCAAACTCCCCAAAAAACAGGCGTTGGTCTTCACTATGAAAACCATTCGAGGCATGGATACCGAAACGATATGTAATGAACTAGATATAAATCCGTCAAACCTATGGGTAATGATCCATAGGGCTCGGACAGCACTCATGGAATGTCTCAATAAAAACTGGTTTAAATTATGATTTCTTGCAAGGAAGCAGAGGAAATTTGCAACAAGGCCCAATATAACGAAGCGACCTTTTGGGAGAAACTAAAGCTTTGGTTTCATATATTTATGTGTAAGATTTGCGCACAGTTTACCAAAGAAAACTCAAAATTGACCACCTTGTGCCAAAAAGCGGACCTAAAGAGCCTTACCGAAGGTGAAAAGGCAAAAATGAAGCACGACTTGCAGGATAGACTATAGTCGTTACGCGTTTTGATTGCATCAGGAACGAGAGAATATTGGTGCCAATCCAGCCATCAAAATCCACCAAAAAATTGGCATTGCCTCTACCCAGAAAGAGGCGAAATATCTGGGTTGTTTTCTTCTGGTAAACAGTAAGACCATTGTCAAGATCAAAAAAAATATACCTTTTCCCACCACCTCCAGGACACCGATGTCCTCCTTTAAAAATGTGAGTAGAAAAAAAAGAAGGGCGGCGAGGATAGCGATACTCTTTGTTCGGGCGGTCCCGAAGCGCTGCGGAATCGTCCTCAATTCCGGAGCGTCGTATTTTAGGTCACGGATCTCGAAGGGCATTAGAAGGACCAACACCAAAATAAATCGCTGAAAAGTTTCCACTTCTACATCCCGAGTTATAGCATTACCTGCTGCCAGTATGGGCAGAATTACTGTAGCACCGGCCCAAACCAGTGCAACTATGAAAATTTTTAGACCGCCCAAGCTCCTTAAACTTTTGTCACGGGGAAGGAAGGGAATAGCGTAAAGTCCGGAAATTAGACCTAGGAAAGCCAATCCCTCCCATGATTCCCGATTTAAAAAATACCCGTGGTAGCAAGCAAATCCCAAAGCGATAAAACTGGCAAACTGAATATTTTTGTGATAGCGGTTGGCCACCAAGATATATTTCTCGGCTTCTACCCCATATTTTACAAAATTGTAGCAGGCGATGGTTCCAAAAAAAACAAACCAGGAGAGATGTGGATCTGCAGGAATCCCAAAAATTAGGACAGTAACGTGAATCAAACAAAAAACTGCCAATGCAACATGGATACTGGCATCGAGATAAAAGTCGAAGATTCTGTGCAGCAACTTCATGTTGTAAAAATAGAGAAACTGTTCATAACGTAACCTTTTGGTTAAAAACTTTACCAAACCTCCCCGTAAAAACATCACTTAAGACGTTATTAATCTTTAATTTTGCACACATTTATAGATTATAAGGGACCGTTTATACTCCTGCCATTTTAAAATTCGAGGGAAATGGGTCTACCAACGTTGTGCCATGCTAGGCAAAATTTTCAGACATAGCGGTAGCTACGGAGATAAATTTTAAGGGCGCATGGTGCAATGTGGGCCAGCCGAAATTTCGGGTATTAAAGTGACAGTAGTATAAAAATACATCAAAATTCATGAGGACAGACGTGTTTGCACAACGCCATATCGGAATAACCGAGGATAATATTTCACGGATGCTAAAAACCGTGAAAGCGGAAAGTATAGAACAGCTTATCTATGAGACCCTTCCCTCCGATATAAGATTAAAACATCCATTGGGCCTTCCGAAGGCGTTAAGCGAAAACGAGTATCTATCCCATTTAAAAAAGTTGTCCGAAAAGAATAAGATCTTTAAAACCTACATAGGCCTCGGATATCACGAAAGTCTGGTCCCTTCGGTTATCCAAAGGAACATATTGGAAAATCCAGGATGGTACACGGCATACACGCCTTATCAAGCGGAGATTTCCCAAGGTAGGCTAGAAGCCTTGTTAAACTTTCAGTCCATGATTTGCGATCTTACCGGTATGGAACTCGCCAACGCGTCCTTACTCGATGAAAGCACGGCAGCCGCCGAGGCCATGACCATGCTATTCGATTTGCGCGGCCGGGAACAGAAAAAAAACGGCTCGTTAAAATTCTTTGTTTCCGAAGAGGTATTGCCCCAAACTCTATCACTACTTCAAACCAGATCTACCCCACTAGACATTGAACTTGTCGTCGGAAATCACAATGAATTCCAGTTTTCCACAGAATTTTACGGAGCCCTGCTTCAATACCCCGGAAAATACGGGCAGGTACAAGATCTCTCCGAATTTGTCGCCAAAGCTCAAAAACACGATATAAAGATTGCCGTTGCCGCGGACATACTCGGGTTAACAATGCTTGTTCCCCCGGGGGAATTTGGTGCCGATGTGGTGGTTGGCACTACCCAACGGTTTGGAATACCACTCGGTTACGGAGGGCCCCATGCCGCCTATTTTGCCACCAAGGAAGCTTACAAGAGGGACATTCCAGGTAGGATCATCGGACTTACCAAGGATATGGATGGGAAGCCTGCACTGCGCATGGCACTGCAGACAAGGGAGCAACATATAAAAAGGGACAAAGCCACCTCCAACATCTGCACGGCCCAGGTACTTTTGGCCGTTATGGCCGGAATGTACGCGGTTTACCACGGTCCTAAGGGATTGTCGTATATCGCCAATAAGGTACACGCCTCCGCTATAACTTTGGCCAGTGCCTTGGAAAAATTAGGGATAGAGCAAATCAACACTTCTTTTTTTGATACGATTACAATCAAAGCGGACGCTTCAAAAGTGCGACCCGTCGCGGAGAGGAACGAGGTTAATTTCCTGTACAACAACAACGGTTCAATTTCTATTTCTTTGAACGAAGCCACTTCAATACACGATCTGGAGCAGATCGTGGATATTTTTGCGAAATCCGTAGGTAAGGATTCTATTCGTATCGATAGCTTATCCGATCAATTGGCAATTGAACCTAATTTAAGGCGTACCTCTCCATTTTTGGAAAATCCGGTTTTTAACTCCTATCGTTCCGAGACAGAACTGATGCGATATATCAAAAAATTGGAACGTAAGGATCTTTCCCTGACACACTCGATGATCTCGTTGGGTTCGTGCACCATGAAACTGAACGCAGCCTCGGAAATGCTTCCCTTGAGCTGGGCCCATTGGGGAAACATCCATCCATTTGTCCCGGTAGACCAGGCCGAGGGTTACCAAATCGTTTTAAAGGAGCTGGAACAGCACCTCAGCACTATTACCGGTTTTGCAGCTACCTCCCTACAGCCCAACTCCGGGGCACAGGGCGAATATGCCGGACTAATGATTATCAGGGCCTATCATGAATCCCGCGGGGAGGGGCACCGGAACATTTGCTTGATCCCTGCATCGGCACATGGTACAAACCCTGCTTCCGCGGTCATGGCAGGGATGCAAGTAGTAGTCACCAAAACCGATGACCGTGGCAATATCGATGTAGCCGATCTGGAAGAAAAAGCAGAGCTTTACAAGGACCGTTTATCGGCTCTTATGGTAACTTACCCATCTACCCATGGGGTCTTTGAATCTTCTATCAAGCAGATTACCAAGATTATCCATGACAACGGCGGCAAGGTGTATATGGATGGAGCCAACATGAATGCCCAGGTTGGACTTACCAACCCTGGCGAAATCGGGGCCGATGTCTGTCACCTAAACCTGCATAAGACCTTTGCCATTCCCCACGGTGGTGGTGGGCCTGGAGTGGGGCCCATCTGTGTGTCAGAGGAATTGGTCGATTTTCTTCCCGGCAATCCCGTCATTAAAACGGGAGGTGACAAAGCGATTACCGCCATTTCGGCAGCACCTTGGGGAAGTTCCCTAGTTTGCCTCATATCCTATGGATATATTAGAATGTTGGGAGAGAAAGGTCTGGCACAAGCCACAAAAATCGCCATTCTGAACGCAAACTATATCAAGGATAGGCTGTCCGGTAAGTTCGATGTGCTTTATACCGGAGAGATGGGAAGGGCTGCCCATGAAATGATAATTGATTGCAGGCCCTTTAAGCATAAGGGAATAGAGGTTTCGGATATCGCCAAACGCTTGATGGATTATGGTTTCCATGCCCCTACCGTATCATTCCCTGTAGCCGGCACGTTGATGATAGAACCTACGGAAAGTGAAAGTCTGGCCGAATTGGACCGTTTTTGCAATGCCCTTTTGTCTATCCGACAAGAAATAGAAACCAGTTCTGCGGACAATCCCGACAATCCCCTAAAAAATGCACCTCATACCCTGGAGATGGTAACCAACGATTCTTGGGATTACCCTTATACACGTCGGAAGGCGGCTTTTCCCTTGCCTTATTTGCATGAAAATAAGTTTTGGCCTTCGGTCCGCAGGGTGGACGATGCCTATGGCGATCGTAATTTAATATGTACTTGCGCCCCGATAGAGGCGTACCAAGAAGCTTAGCAAGCCCACAAAACAAGTACTTTATGGCCTCCTCTAGCATATAGGGGGCTTTTTTTTAGGCATTGGGACCGTTTCTTCCAGTATTGAACGTCGTAATCAATTGGCCATCGGCTGGAAAATGGTCCCTGCTTTCCATATCTTTCCAACAATTGAACCCATAATAAATTTTGTATGAATATAGGTATAACGGGTACGGGTTGCTACCTGCCTACCCTTGTTACCAACAACAGGGATTTTGGCCATCATAATTTTCTAAACACCGATGGCACCCCATTTCAGCATTCCAACGAGGTCCTCATTGAAAAATTTAAATCGATTACAGGAATCGGGGAAAGACGCTATGCCAAAAATGATATGAACACTTCCGATATGGGGTTCTTGGCTGCAGAAACGGCCATAGCCGATGCAGATGCGGATAGGGAAGAGTTGGATCAAATCATCTTTGCCCATAATTTTGGGGACGTTCCTTTTGGAAAATTCCAAGGCAATACCGTGCCGAGTTTAGCTACCAGGGTTAAACACCAACTCCGGATAAAAAATCCAAAATGTGTTGCCTACGATGTTCTTTTTGGGTGTCCCGGTTGGATACAAGGCGCAATTCAGGCCCAATCCTTTATTAAAAGTGGCATGGCCAAAAAATGCCTGGTCATTGGAGCGGAAACCCTTTCGCGCGTTATCGATGCCCATGACAGGGATTCCATGATCTATTCCGATGGTGCAGGAGCGGCCATTATAGAACCCACCACCTCGGGAAGCGAGTTTATTTCCCACATCTCCGCCACCTACGCAGAAGAGGAAGCAAAGTATTTATTTATGGGCGATTCCTATGACCCCACCTTGGCCAACGGTACAAAATACATTAAAATGTACGGCCGTAAGATCTACGAATTTGCCGTCACCTATGTGCCGAAAGCCATGAAGGAATGCTTGGACAGCAGCGGTATAGCTATAAGCAACGTAAAGAAGGTATTTATCCACCAGGCCAACGAAAAAATGGACGACGCCATCGTAAAGCGATTTTACCAATTGTATGGGATGGAGATGCCCGACGGCATTATGCCGATGAACATTCATTTATTGGGAAATAGTTCCGTAGCGACAATCCCCACGTTGTTCGATATGGTAAAAAAGGGAGAATTGGAAAATCAGTCGATACAAAAAGGGGATATTGTTATCTTTGCAAGCGTTGGTGCCGGAATGAATATCAACGCCATGGTATATAAGGTGTAAGCGGTTCATTGGTTGTCCTGGCAAATTCAATCGCAACTTAGTTAACTTTGATAAAAGACAAAAAGATAAAGGATACTTGTGTATTGCTATCTATTTAACCTTTTTTGACCTTTTTACTTAGTCATTTAGCCTTGTATCGATTTTTATAACGTTTAATCCAAATAGCACTATAGCCCTTGTGGCCGACCCAAGTTTATGTACGAAAACACCTATCCCAGCAAACGCTTCAGCCATACTCTTTCCTTTTTAAAAAAACATATTTCAAAAGACCAATCGATCTTAGATCTTGGTGTGGAGAATCCATTTTCCACCATACTGAAGGAACAAGGATATAGCGTGGAAAACACTAAAGGCGAGGATTTGGATAAAGATTTTGCAACGGTCGCCGGTTCCGGTGCCCAAGTGGTCACCGCTTTCGAGATCTTTGAACATCTATTGGCCCCCTTCAACGTTCTTCGAGAAATAAAGGCCGACAAGTTAGTGGCGAGCATCCCTTTGAGATTGTGGTTTTCACCCGCATACCAAAGCAAGACAGATCCCTGGGACCGACATTACCACGAATTCGAGGACTGGCAGTTCGACTGGTTGTTGGAAGCCTCGGGCTGGGAAATCAAGGACAGGGCAAAATGGACCAACCCCATCAAAAAACTGGGGATACGGCCGCTTCTAAGACGTTTTACCCCTAGGTACTATATTGTTTATGCAGAAAGGAAAGTAGCAGCAGGCAAAATTAAAAGACACTCATAACCCATAACCCCGAACTCACAACCTTTTTGAGTTTGGGATTGACACAAGAACTTGGACTTGAATTACTACATCATCATCCCCGCCCATAACGAGGAGGCATTTTTGGCCAGCACGCTAGACTCTATCCTAGACCAGACCCTTCTGCCACAAAAAGTATTCTTGGTCAACGACAATTCTACCGATACTACCGAGGACATCATGGATAGTTTTACTGCCCAAAATGGCATTTTCCAAAAAATTAACATCACATCGTCCTCCACCCATATGCCCGGAAGCAAGGTCATTAACGCCTTCAATAAAGGATTAGGTAAAATTCCGGCCAGTTACGGCTTTCTGGTTAAATTGGATGCCGACATTATTTTGCCCGACAACTACTTCGAAAAAATTTCCACTATATTCAAGAACAATCCCAAGATTGGAATAGCTGGGGGATTTGCATACGAACAAAACACCGACGGTAAATGGTACCTAAACCATCCCATGAACAACGATCACGTTAGGGGGGCCTTTAAAGCGTACACGCAAGCCTGTTTTACGGCAATCGGCGGACTTAAAAGCGCTATGGGATGGGATACGGTAGACGAGCTCTTGGCCAGGTACCACGGTTTCGATATTTATACCGAAGAAACTTTGAAAGTAAAACACTTGCGACCTACCGGAAACGCCTACAATTCCAAAGCCAAATACTTACAGGGCAAGGCCATGTACCGCATGCGCTATGGGTTTTGGATTAGTTTTATCGCGTCTGCAAAAATGGCATGGAAACAAAGAAATGTTCAGTCCCTATTCGATAATATTCAAGGGTACCTATCCTCAAAAAAGGGCAAGGATTCTTTTTTGGTGGCGAAGGAAGAGGGGGATTTTATCCGAAGTCTAAGGTGGCGGAATATCAAAAAAAAGCTGTTCCGATAACCCCCAAACTCCTTTAAAGCTACAACTTGGCCAGTGAAATATTTTTAAAGGCAATAGACATATCTTTCCCAGGGTGCACCTGCAACCCTACCGGACCTTCCAAATTAGCATTGTCCAAGGTATAGTTCATCACTTCCTTGCCGTTGAGCCATACCGTATATGTATTCCCAACGGCTCGGGCCTTTAGGGTGTTCCAATCATTTTTTTTCAACAATTGTCGGACGCCTTTTGCTTCAACTGGGTAACCCCGTTTTGGCACATAGGGGGAAGCGGTCATATCCCTTTTAAGGGAACCGGAAATTCCGATCTGGATCTGTGGATTTCTGGCGTCTTCCCCTCGCATAAAAATCCCCGAATCTACGGTACCTTCCCCAAACTTAAAATCGAGCTGCACTACAAAATCCTTATATTCGGATTTGGTCCAAAGGTAGGAACCGGTTTTGGTTGGATCACTATGGCCATAAAGGATTCCGTCCTTTACCGTCCACCAGATATTGTTATCGGGAACCTTCCAGTGTTTAAGGTCCTTTCCGTTGAAGAGGGATTTCATTTTAGGGTCGGTCGTTTGGCCCTGTACCCCAATGCTAATTAGGATGCCCAGAAAAAGTAATAGTTTCAATTTCATTTGTGTGAATTTTCAAATTATTGTTTGATTCCGGTAGATTCCATGTATTTAACTCTGACTTATTTTGATCGAGCTGGTTTAAGCCCATAAACTGCGGGAACAAACTTATCCCTATGCCGGATAAAATTTTAATTAAAGGTCCCAATGCGATGGCTCCAAGAAGGTAATTGCCTATTCTTCCTTAGAAAAATTGACAAAAGTACTATCCAATTGCTCCTTGGCCAGTTCCGTTCCGTTGTGGATCAAGATACGATATTTAAAGGTCACCGAATTCCCTTTTTTTAATTTGTAATCGAGGGTTTCCTTTCCATCGGAAAAAACCGCCTGTCCCAAAGGATTGGCAGCAAAAAGCCCATATCCCCGGGCATGCCAATACGTGGGATAACCTATGTTTTGGGGATTGTCCAGAATGGTAATGGATACGGGCTCCTTGTTCATGGTACCGTATAGTGTCGTCCATTTGGCCCTGGTGCCCCAGGCATCGTCCCCCGTCTTTCCTTCACTGGTTAGATAGTTCCCGGTAACCCCACTATTGTCCAAAGCTTTGACTTCTGTGGCGATCCCATTTGCATCGGTAAAGATATCCGGCTTGTCCGAAGGCATTTCCAACTGCCTTGCCACTCTAACACCCAACATCCCTTCCTTGTTATCCTTAAATTCTACGTCTTCCAAGGCTTTTAGGGTGGCGACCCTATCGATTTGTCTGGTGTTGCCGATCTCCGAAAAGTAAAAACGGGTCGTTTCCTCGATCAGATCGACCCCGTCGGGCGATTGCCAAAGTGATTTTGTAGTTAAAATCCCATTGACCGAATCGAGTGAAACAATTTGCTCTGGGACAATAGTACCATACGCGTCCTTTTTATCCTCCGGAATCGCAAAAGAATTGTTCCAAAAATCCAGTCCGTTCACATTGCCATAGTTAAACCACAACCCAACGTGATGCGGATGGTCTACCCTTTCCCCTGGCCTGGGCTCAAATGGAAATCCACGGGTCAAGGTTTTTCCGCTTCGGGTAATTAAAGGGTATAACACCGGCTTGGGCGTACTTCCATCGTATATGTAATTGGTGAACAACGTACCGTTCAAAAATACAGCAATCTTTTTATGCTCCAAATCTTTTACAAAACGGACTGTAGGCACCGTAGCTTCAACTTCTGCCATTTGTGTTTCTACCTCTTTTTTTTTATCCTTACAAGCTGTGACCAACGCAATGGACAACAGCAGCAAAATACTTCTAAGAATCATTTTCATACGATTAAATTTTTAAAACTCCCTTACTTTAATGCTTTGGAAGTCTACTTTGTTACCGTGATCTTGCAGCAAGATAAGGCCTTCTGGCAGACGACCGAAATTCTCCCACTTTTCGTATTTGCTCTTTTCCACCAAGGCTTCGAACATTTGGCTAAACCGGTCGAATTCTACCACTTTTATGTTGTTGAGCCAATGTTCTACATGGCCCCCGTGAACAATAATTCTAGCATTGTTCCACTTGCCTACCCCGTTGAAGTTTTTACCTCTAGAGCTGTCATCATTTTCCGCCCGGATTAAATCGTAAAGAGATCCTACGGTTCTATTGCCGTTCTTTCCCTTTTTGGCATCCGGATGTTTGTCGTCGTCCAAAATCTGGAATTCCAGTCCAATAGCGGAGCCGTCTCCCTTGTTAAGACCTGGATCCACAAAATATTTTATTCCGCTGTTGGCACCTTCGGTAATCCTAAATTCCAAGCTCAGTTCAAAATCGCTAAAGGAATCATCGGTAACGATATCTCCCCCATTTCCCGATTCGGCCCCGTCGGCCGCTTGAACCGTCAGGATACCATCATTTAACTCCCATCCCTTGGTGGGGAACTTATCTAATTTGGCCCCGCGCCATCCGTCGGTGGTCTTGCCGTCCCAAAGCAGACGCCAACCCTTGCGCTTTTCGTTTTCTGTCAGTTGGTTTACCAAATAACTGATTTCTCGCACATCGGGATCAACCGTATTGCGGTTTCTCTCCAGATCGGTGGTCATTATCCGAATATTCTTCCATTTTACCACCTTGCCCTCGTGGTCCTTATCACCGATACCATGAACTTGGAAGGCAATAAATCCTTCGGGGGTCATATCATCAACCAAATTGGCACATTGCACCCCATTGATCCAGGTTCTTATGTTGGGACCAATGGCCTCTATCCTGTAGTGATTCCACTGTCCGTTAATAAAGGCCATCTGGCCCTTGGGATTAAGAGTCAAGGGGTATAGCCAACCCCTACGCGCCTCATCGTATATCCCTCCCGCCCATTTTCTCGGGCTTGTCTCAATTTCACACTGATATCCGTGCACCCTGCCACCCATATAGTCGGACGAGCTTAAACTTCGAAACTGAACTCCCGAATTGAGACCATTTTCTACCCAAACATCAAACTCCAGGATAAAGTTCCCATACTTTTTTTTGGTGGCCATAAAACTGTTGGGGGTATTTAACCTTGATATTCCGATAAGTTCCCCGTTCTCGATTTTATACTGGGCCTTTCCGTTGAGCTGCTCAAAATTGGACAGGTCCTTTCCATTAAAAAGCATTTCCCAATTTTCTTGGGCCAGTACCTGGGTCATAGAAACAAGCCCCATGGCCAATACAATAATTTTTAATTTTTTCACTTGTAAATATTTATGGTTATGATCTGAATTTAATTTCCTTTAAAACAAATTGCACGGGCAACTCAAGTAGATACGTCGGTATTTATAGTGTCTACAGCATCATTTCAGCACTTCTGAAATAGGTACGCCCGTAGTTCCACTGGGGAACTCAATGCCCAAAAGGGCCGCAATTGTGGGTGCAATATCGGGTATTACGGTCCTTTTTACGGTATTTCCCGTTTGGATCCCCTTTCCATAGAACAGCAAGGGCACATGGGTGTCATAACTAAACGGCGACCCATGACTCGTCCCTGTTCTCGACCCAGTTAAAGTCGCCGGGCTCATCACAAAAATAACATCACCGGAACGTTTTTGGTTGAATCCATTCTGAACCGAATTGGCCATCCCCTCAGTATATCCATTATGCCACATCTGGTACCCCGTATACACTCGATAAACTCCAGAATAGCCCAATAATTCCTTAGCTAGGGTCTCCTCTACCTCCTGCGGACTCAAATCGAGGTTATACATCACTTTGTGATCCAAAAAAACTTGGAAATTTGAAATATTCCGGATTAAGTCGTCGGTACCAAAGGTGAATTTTGCAAATTCCTTTAGCTTGGACTTAAGATTCCCGGCATCCATGTACCCGGCGACCACATTTAAATCCTTTAAATATTGGGGTACGTTTACCGCGGCATGATCGGCAGTTAAGAAAAGGGTATATTCCCCTTTCCCCACCTTTTTGTCCAAGGCATCCAGCAAGCGTTCCAGGTCTTTGTCTAAACGCAAATAGGTGTCCTCCACTTCCTTTGAAGCTACTCCGTACATATGCCCCACATAATCGGTACTAGAGAAACTCACAGCTAAAAAGTCGGTAATATCGTCCTCTCCCAATTTTTCGGCATCGAGCGCCACCAATGCAAAATCTACCGTTAGGCTATTGCCGAACGGTGTAGATTTCAATAAGCTGTACTGGCCATTTTCCATCCACAAACTGGGTAGATCATGCGGGAACACTGGAGCATTTTCACCTTTAAATAGCCCTTCATACTTATTGTTGTCCGGGATGCTTACCACGTAATCGTTTATATTTTTAAGGGTATTCCAAGGTTTTTTGTACTGGGAAACACTCTTAGCTGCGTTAAAGTCCCTTACCCACTTTGGTAGCTCGGACATATAGAAGGAACTACTGATCCAGTTTCCCTCGTCTCCACCTTGGAACCAGTATGCCGCGTTGGCTATATGGCCACCTGGTAGTACGGCTGCCCTATCCTTTAACGATATGGCAATAACCTTTCCTCTCATATTGGTGTGCAAACGCAACTGATCGGTTATGGTAGTGGTCTCCAATCTGTGGGGAGACATCTGTCCGGCCCCTGAAGTGGTACCTACGGATCGGTAGTTACCGTCCTCCACGCAATAAACCTCCTTGCCAGATTCCTTATCGTACCAATCATTGCCAATAATGCCGTGCGTGGCAGGTGTGGTGCCTGTATATACCGAGGCATGACCAGGTGCCGTAAAGGTTGGTACGTAGTTAAAATGATTGTTCCTGCAATTATATCCCTCATTGGCCAAACGCCTAAACCCCCCATCCCCGAATTGATCCCAAAACCGGGTTATGTAATCGTAACGCATCTGATCAACCACGATTCCCACGACCAATTTGGGGCTGGTGCCTACATGACTGGCCCGCTCCGGTTCGGATCGATGTTTTTCTTTACGCTGTGCCGTCGCATCCCAGGGCAATAAAATAAATAGTGAAGCAAGGAGAAGGACAAGTAATGATTTATTACCCATAATTTAATTTTTATGAATGAATTGGTTCAAAACCAAAAATAAATAATTATAACATCATTAAAGACAAAATTTGGGAAAATGAAACCCATTGGGGTTTAAAAATAATATTCGGCACGGACCATTGGCAGACCTTGGGGGATCAGTCTCAATAAAAACAATAAAAACAAACACAAGAAAACTAATATTCTTATTTTTACGCGAAGAAGACTATTTTTATCGCATGAACTATTTGGCATCTATTGGCAGCTATTCCATTATGATAAGGGAGGTTTTTAAGAAACCGACAAAGTGGTCCATAATGAAAGACCTGATATTAAAGGAAATAGATGAATTGATATACGGTTCCCTGGGCATCATCATTTTTATTTCCTTCTTTATAGGAGGGGTTGTTGCCATACAGACCGCACTAAACCTGACCAGCCCCATAATTCCCAAAAGTTTGATCGGGTTCACCACTAGACAATCGGTAATTCTGGAGTTTGCCCCAACCTTTGTTTCCATAATCATGGCCGGAAAAGTAGGCTCCTATATCACCTCTAGCATCGGTACCATGCGAGTCACCGAACAAATAGATGCCCTTGAAGTCATGGGGGTAAACTCCCTCAACTACTTGGTTTTTCCAAAGATTATTGCCATGATGCTATATCCTTTCGCCATTGCTATTGCCATGTATGTAGGGATTTTTGGAGGCTGGTTTGCCGGCGTTTTCGGCGGATATGTTTCCAGTGCGGATTTCATCAATGGCCTCGTTTTGGATTTTATTCCATATCAGGTAGCTTACGCTTTTATCAAGACTTTTGTGTTTGCCATGATCATTGCCACGATACCTGCCTATCACGGATTTTATATGAAGGGAGGGGCATTGGAAGTAGGCAAGGCTAGCACTACCGCTTTCGTATGGACCAGTGTGGTCATCATAATACTAAACTATTTACTAACGCAAATGCTGTTGGGCTAATGATCGAAGTAAACGACATCCACAAATCGTTTGATGGGACCAAAGTATTGAAGGGGATAACCACTTGCTTTGACAAAGGCAAGACCAATTTGATCATTGGACAAAGCGGATCTGGAAAAACGGTATTAATAAAATGCCTGCTGGGCCTTATTACTCCGGAAGAAGGATCCATCAGTTATAACGGCAAGGTGTACTCCGAACTTTCTGGGGACGAGCGAAGGGATCTTCGGCAGGAAATGGGTATGGTATTTCAAGGAAGTGCCCTTTTCGATTCCATGACCGTGGAACAGAATGTGATGTTCCCGATGGATATGTTCACCAAGAAACCCAAATCAGAAATGCAGGATCGGGTAGATTTTGTGCTTAAAAGGGTCAATTTGGTGGATGCGCACAAGAAGTTTCCGGCCGAAATATCCGGGGGAATGCAAAAAAGGGTCGCCATTGCCCGAGCCATAGTAATGCATCCCAAATACTTGTTCTGTGACGAGCCCAACTCGGGCCTCGATCCCAAAACGGCCATCCTGATAGACAATCTTATCCATGAAATTACCGAAGAGTACAACATCACCACCGTTATTAACACCCACGATATGAATTCGGTGATGGAAATAGGAAAAAAAATAATCTTCCTAAAAAATGGCATAAAGGAATGGGAGGGCACCAACAAGGAGATCTTTAAGACCGATAATAAAGCGGTGACCGACTTTGTTTATTCTTCCGATCTCTTTAAAAAAGTTCGCCAAATGTACATTGAGGAGCGTAATTGATAATCGCCGTGCAGATAAGTCTCTTTAAAGGACGATTCTATTCCGAAGGCTATTCGCTTTACCTTAACCGATTTTCTGTTAATGAACCCATCTAGACTTTTTCTTTTTCCTACAAATTTAACATTCCCTCCCGAAAATCGTTTAAGCGGGATATGTCCTTTGTCTTTTTTGAAATGGTCGGGTTTTACATCTGTCCACAACATTCGAGGTATAACCCCAAAGCATAAAGCGAAGGGCGTATAGCGAAAATCAATTCTTCACCTCTTTTAACCGCAACTTATTGTTCTTCAACCGCAGTTTTAGCCATGCCTCCAATCTTTTGGCGTCCTCGTCTATCTGCTTTCTCTTGATGTCTTTTTTCCATTTTACCTCAAAAATGGGTAAGGTATCCAATTTATTAAAATCGGTCGTAATGATATTGGCAAAACCAAATTCCTCCAGGTTTTCATAATTTGTCTTGGCTTCCTCGCTTATCTCTTTAAAAGGTATCTGATGGGTTGCGTTCTTACTCAACTTGATCACTTCGGTTTCCAACATTTGTATTTTTTCATCCTTGTTTTGCAGTTCGCTTTTCTTGGATTCGTACAGTTCGCTCAGGTATTTTAATTCGTCCTGGGCCCCGCTTTTGGACCCCTGCACGACCTTGAGTTTGGTGTTCCTTAACTGGGGCTGGGATTCCATCTGCGTTCTCCAGGTATCGATCACATTGTCGGGTACGCTTTCATTCCCCATAAACACCAGTTCTATGGTAGGGTTTCTTCCCTTGTCAAAATCCAAATGCGTGAAATTTTTCAAAAAACGTGTATCCCCCGCAGGATTGTATGGGACTACGTTCCTATTGATAAAATCGTTGGCCTGTTTAGTGAAAATCGATTCTTGAAATACGTTGTAAAAGGTAAACATCGCGGGGACCATTACTAAAATTGCGACTACAGAGGCTATCCTCGCGATCATGCTTCTCCTTTTAGAATTAACATAACGAACCATGGGAAAGCGCAGAAACTTGATCACCAAAAATGTAGCTAGACCAATAAATATGGTATTGATGATAAAGAGATACATGGCTCCACTGGCATAGCCCAGATTGCCTATAGCCAATCCAAAACCTACCGTACACAAGGGTGGCATTAATGCCGTGGCGATTGCAACCCCAAAAATAACACTGGCAATCGTTCCTTTTTTTGCCCTGGCAATGACCAATGCCAGGCCACCAAAAAAGGCAATAAGCACATCCCGGATATCCGGGGCAGTCCTGGCCAAAAGTTCCGAAGATTCAGCCCGCAAAGGAAAGAGCCAAAAGAATAAAAAGGCCGTAATCACGCTTAGGACCACCATAACCCCGAAATTTTTTATGGAGCGCCTTAGGGTGTCTATGTCGTTGATGGCCAAGGACAGCCCCATCCCGAGTATAGGTCCCATTAAGGGCGAAATAAGCATCGCCCCGATGACCACTGCAGTTGAGTTGGCATTGAGCCCGACCGAAGCGATAAAAATTGAACAAATAAGGATCCATGAGGTGTGGCCTTTAAACGGGATATCCGCAATTATGGATTCCTTCGTGGCTTCCTGATCCGTGTTGGTCCTAATATCCAAGAGTTCCGAAAGAAATCTTGTTGTACTCCCCAGCAAACCCTTAAAATCCTTTTTTACATCGTCCTGAGTATCCCCGTTATTACTTGTTGGAGTGATATTGTCCTGGTTTAAATTTTGTTCCATAATGCGAACCTGCTAAATGTTTATACTTTGGACTGATTTGGGTGTTTTTTTTGCCACAATTCGCTTTTCGATCGGAATGGGCAGTATTAAATAATACTCATTTGGCCATCCCAAACTCCGTTTTATTAAAGCCTGGAATGACAAAATACGGCCTATAAAAAACTTCAAAAAAAATTAGCAGGTTTTAAGCGTATTTATCCCCAAATTTCTCCTTAACCCTGCCGAGCACTTCCTTAATATCTTGTTCCTTAGATTTGGGATAGATCAACAAGACCTCCTCTTTCTCCACAATAATGTAATCGTTTAGTCCATCTACGATCACGATTTTGTCTTTTTGGGTACGAATCATATTACCTTTTGCATCCGTACAGATCGCCCTGCCATTTACCACGGCATTCCGGTCTACATCTTTTTCGAGCTTGTCGTATAGGGACCCCCAAGTACCCAAATCGTTCCAATCAAAAGAAGCGGGCAAAACATATATCTCCTTGGAGTTTTCCAAGATAGCATAATCTATTGAAATATTTTCTGCCCTTTTATAATTCCTATCGATAAAAGCCTGTTCACCTTTAGTGTTGTATGCCGAAGCTCCCGCTTGGAACAATATATACTGCTCGTGCTGTTGTTCCTTGAAGGCGTCTACAATGGTGTTCGCACTCCAAACAAAAATTCCGGCGTTCCACAAGAAATTGCCTTGGGCCAAAAAATCCTTGGCCGTTTCATAATTTGGCTTTTCACGGAACTGAAGTACCTTCTTGAGGCCCGGTGCATTACTTTTTTCAAATTCCACATAACCAAAACCTGTATTGGGAAAAGTTGGCTTAATACCCAGCGTACATAGAACGTTCTCCCTTCCACACTTGTCAAAACACTGTATTACGTCATTCGCAAATGCAGCTTCCTGCTCGATCCAATGGTCGCTTGGTGCCACCACCATTACGGCATTGGGATTCCTTTTCTGGATTTTAAGCGCTGCATAAAGTATACAAGGGGCGGTATTGCGCATTGCCGGCTCCAATACTACTTGTTCCGCACCAATTTGGGGCAGCTGTTCCATGACCAGATCCTTATATTTTGTATTCGTAGAGATCAAAATATTCTCGGTTGGAATAAATTTGTTGAGCCGATAAAACGTCTTTTGCAATAAAGTTGCCCCTGCCCCCAACATATCGTGGAATTGTTTGGGATAAGCCGAGGTACTTATGGGCCAAAACCTCGATCCCACACCCCCTGCCATTAAAACGGCATAGTAGTTTTTGTCCTTGGTCATTTTACTTATTCAATATATTAAACTAGGTTTTGCTTAGGCGCTTCATAGCAACCTTTAAAAGCAATTTTTAATCCCTTATCAACTCTACTTCTGCATTGGGTTGGAAAAGGTATATCTTTCCTGTGGCAATCTCCAAACACTCGTACCTCTTGGTCCTTTTGTTCCCTATTTTGAACAGTTTTCCATTATGAATCCTAAAAACACTCCCAAGAGGCAATTGGTACACATAGGTTTTGTCCGTTTGCGGGTCAAATTGCTTCAAAGCTAGCGATAAATTGGCATCCGTATCACTGCTCGCTTTTGGATTTTTAAAATGTTGTGCCAAAAGCGGCAAAATCTGGGGAGGAAACACCGCGGGATGGATAAAGGGCAGCATTAAATATTGGAACGTCCGTTTCCATTCCAGTCCATGTGGTTTTATGTGTTTTCCGTACTTCTCAAAGGCGACCAGATGAGCGACTTCATGCACCAAGGTAATCAAAAACCGATATTTGTTCAATGTTGCATTTACGGTAATCTGATGTTTCCCGTCGGGCATTCTTCGGTAGTCCCCGTGACGGGTAACCCGTTGGTTCACAATTTTTAAATGAACCCCATTATCCTTGATCAAGGCCACACAAGGACCTACAGCCCTTTCCGGGATGTACTTTATAAGGATTTCATCCATTCTCTCGCATTATCATAGGCACCAATTGTTCCATATTATCGAATACCGCCGTACATTTTACTATAAAATCCGGACTCTTTTCATGCGCGGTATATCCAAAAACATCAAAACCTCCCCTTTGTGCCGCTAGTGCCCCGAAAATGGAATCTTCTATCACCACGCATTCGCTCGGGGCAAAACCCATGCTTTTGGCCGCAAAAAGAAAGATGGCCGGATCTGGCTTCCATTTGCCCAGGTCGTAACAACTAAAGATGGCATCCCCAAAAAACTCCGACAATCCCGTGTTGGCGAGGTTGCTCACAATTTTTTCCCGGGGACCACTGGATGCGGTACAAATAGGAAGATCCAACCTTTGCAAAACAGCCTTTACCCCTGCAACCGGCTGTAATTTCTCTTTAAAAACCTCACGGGTCTTTTGCCTATACCTGTTTTCAAAGTCATTGGGCAAGGGCTTTCCTATTATACCTTCTACATGTTGCATACTGGCATAAAGAAAACTCCCTTTAAAATGTTTCATGGCGTACTCCAGATCAATATTGGCTCCATATTCATTGGCAAAATCCACAAAAACCTGACTCCCCAAAACTTCACTATCTACCAATACACCATCACAGTCGAATATGACACATTTGTACTTTAAACTATTTCCGGGTATCCGCTCCACAGTCGTAAAAATAGACATTTTAGTGATTTATAGAATAAGCCCGATAAAAGACTTTTTATTTTAAAAAAACAATAGCTTTGGCGTATCTTAGACTTTAAACATATCCTCGGGTTTCCGGGAAACATTTTAAGGCGCCCAATATTATTTACAAACGTTATGAACGATCTAAAAACAACCAACAGGCTTTTGTTGATCATTGTGATTCCGTTGGTCTTCTACTTACTAAAAATATTGTCATTTATCTTTATTCCATTGATTTTTTCAATGTTTATAACCTTGTTGTTCCTGCCTCTGATGCGCTGGCTGCAAAAAAAAAGGGTGTCCAAACCCATCAGTATCCTCATCGTGATCTTGGTAATTGCGGGAATATTGAAAATTGGCGGGGGTTTGGTGCGCCTATCGAGCAAGGAAATTTTAAGTACCAAGTCCGAGTTTTTGCAAAAGGTAGATACCAAGGCACGGACCCTGATTTTATCCATTGAAGAATTTCTTGGGATAGATTACAATACGGAAGGAAATTTGCTCGGACATTTTTTTCAAGAGGATACGCTTATTAAAAATTTTGGGACTACCTTGGATTTCGTCGGGAATATTGTGACCATGATATTAATGACCGCGTTTTTTGTAATTCTATGGCTTGCAGAATCGATCAACATTCAAAAAGTACTCAATGAAATACTGCTCAAAGGGAAGCACTCTTCTATAAGGACCTTTAGAAAAATAGAAAAGGACTTGATCACCTTTATTAAGGTCAAATTTTTGGTGAGTTTGCTCACGGGTATCGGCATCGGCTTGGCTTGCTATTTTTTCGGGGTGAGTTTTCCCATTTTCTGGGGCCTTTTTGCCTTTGTTATCAATTTTGTCCAAATGATCGGCTCCGTTATTTCTGTGGTGCTATTGGCAATATTTTCATTGGTAGAACTCGAACCCACAAGTACCCTGTTCTTTTTTATTCTTACCATCACTGGGGTCCAAGTCTTATTTGGATCTATTGTAGAGCCCGTTTTTATGGGAAAATCGTTTTCTATTAACATCATCACGGTTCTGGTAATGCTGATGTTATGGGGCTATATTTGGGGAGTTCCCGGATTGATAATGTCCATACCGATTACGGTTTTCCTGAAAATTATTTTGGAGCAATTTCCAAATACCAAGGTAATTGCCAATTTACTTTCGGGAAAGGAAAATGCGGTTAGATTGACGCGAAAATAATTTCTGATGTTTTGGTGACAAAAAAGCTTTCCTAAGAACGACCCGATTTTTTAAATGCCCATTCGATAAATTCTGGAAATACCAAACCCCAGGTAGGCAAATTATGCTTTCCTCCCTTAATTTCGACGTATTTTATAGCCCCCGGACTTGAATACCCCTTAGCCTCTAACTCCTTGATCACGTCCAGTGTATCATCGATAGAATCGATGACACCATTGTTGTTTCGGTCGGCAAATTCGTCTTCGGTACCACATTGAAACCAAAACTTTAGATGGGGGGAGTAAGTCTTCTTTTTTATAACATCCAAGATAATCCGGCTTCTATCGGCGAGGTCTTTTTTTTCGTACGCCTTTTTCCGCCACCAGAACGAACCGCTGAAAACACCTACCCTGCCAAATGATTCGGGGTTGTTATAAACGATATCGAAAGCCGATAGCCCTCCCAAAGACATTCCGCAATACACCCAGTCCTCTCCCTTTTTTGAGACCTTGAATTCTTCTCTTAGAAAAGGTATAAATTCCTCCATCACAAACTTTGAGTAATCCTTGGCCTTACCTCCCCTCCCCTTAAAATCGGCCACGGATGCCGTACCGTATTCATGGATACGGTCTTCGTTGCATTCCAACCCAACATAGACGAAGGGTTCGATGCCCCGCGTTGCATAGGCATTGGAAAGTGTAGTCTCCAAGTTCATGGGGGTAAAATCCTGGCCATCGTTCATCAACAAGACGGGGAATAGCCTTTCTGCATTCGGGTATTCGGGAGGGGCTACAAAACGGAACCGGACCCACCGGCCCAAGTTTTTGGAGAATACCATGCCTTTAGAACCAATAAAATCGATTTGAAATCTCATATTTTTCCTTAACGGGATGCAAGTATAACGATTCCCTGAAAAAATTGAATGTTGAAGACCCAAATAAATTCCATACATTGTCCAAAAACTCAACGGGAATGCTCACATTTTTATCGTGATACCCATTGAACCCAAAATGTCTAAAGTGGAGCGCGAATCCATACTCCAATGTAACCTTAACCAATTACGCGTTGCACTATTTGTTAATGTATCAATTTTGACCTATCTTTAATAATATGGCCAACATACAATATATACAATTCTATTCCAATACACTTAGTAGAGATATCAACGTCGAAATCACGGGGCATTGGGGGCATCCTATTCTAATGTTTCCCTCCTCCGGGGGGCAATTTACCCAAAATTCCGATTTTGGTCTCAATGCGTCCGTGATGCCCTTTGTAGAAGAAGGCCGTGTTAAGCTCTATAATGTGGAGACCATTGACATGCTCTCCTTTTATGACGATTCCATGAATTCGGAAACTAAGATCCACAACTACGAGCTGTACATGGAATTTTTGAAAAACGAAATGATTCCGTTTATCCAAAAGGAATGCAATACCCACCGCGTAGCTACTGCAGGTGTAAGTTTTGGCGGTTTCCATGCGGCCAATACGGCATTTCGGTTTCCAGACTTGGTATCTCATTTAATTTCGATGAGCGGGACGTTCAGCATTCGCAATATGGCCCCACTTTCCGATGACATGCGTATATACTTTAATTGTCCCGATGAGTTTATGCAGAACGAGGAAGCTTGGAAATTTCATCACATGAAAATAGTTCTAGGCACCTCGAATTGGGATATCTGCAAGCCGCAAAACGAACGGATGGCAGCTATTCTAAGTGATAAGGGAATTCCATTTTGGTACGACGAAAAACAATGGATAGATCATGACTGGCCGCTCTGGAAAATGGTTTTTCCAGAATACGTAGGGATTTATTTTTAAGCTTTTTTAAAGGATCAGCATGTTTAAGGGTTAAAATAGTTTATCCCATTTGGACCTTGTTCCTCTTTATTTGAACAACGGTCCATACCTGCCGACAAGCAACATTGAACAATTAAAAAACATAACATAAAACAAAAACTCATGGCAAAAAAAGTAGGTATATTATTCGGCATGGAAGACACCTTCCCTTGGGCATTCATAGATAAGGTAAATGCGATGGGCGGAGACAAAGTAGTTGCCGAACCCGTTAAGATAGACAAAGTACAGCAAGGTATAGACTATGGTTACGATGTAATCATAGACCGCATTTCCCAAGAAGTACCTTTTTACAGGGCCTATCTTAAAAACGCCGCCCTGATGGGCACGGCGGTAATCAACAATCCGTTCTGGTGGAGTGCCGACGAGAAATTCTTTAACAACTGTCTTTCCGTAAAATTGGGGATCCCAGTACCTAAGACCGTATTGTTGCCGTCCAACCATCGACCCGACGATACGACTGCAAAGTCTTTCCGCAATCTGGAGGATCCATTGGATTGGGAATATATTTTTAATTATATCGGTTTTCCGGCCTATATGAAACCCCATTCCGGAGGGGGTTGGAAAAGTGTATATCGGGTAGATAATGCAGATGACCTCTTCGAAAAACACAAGGAAACGGGACAATTGGTCATGATGCTCCAGGAGGAAATAGTTTTTGACGACTATTACCGGGTGTATTGCCTCGGACAAAAATACGTGCATATTATGCCCTATGAACCCCGGAACGAGTTTCACGACCGCTACAATACCAGCCCCAAAACCACCGGGGACGAACAAATAAAATTGATGAAGACCATCCATGACTACACCATAAAACTAAACCAGGCTTTGGGCTACGATTTTAATACCGTAGAATTTGCCGTGCGCAACGGGATTCCTTACGCCATCGATTTTTGCAACCCTGCCCCGGATGCCGATGTTCATTCCGTGGGCCAGGTTAATTTTGATTGGATCGTGGAGCACGCTTCCAAATTCGCGATTGAAAAAGCACTTTCCCACACAACAAATCAACACAATAGTTCGTGGGGTACCTTTGTACGGTCGGCCGTGAGCCCCTCAAAACCAAAATCGGAGGAGGTCAATTTAAAGACCGCTGTACAGGCCAAGAAGGCCATGGTTAAAAAACCAATAGCTACAAAGGCTAAGTCAACAGATTCCAAGACACGGACTACCGTTAAAAAAGCGGCGACAAAAACCGCCACGGTGAAAGCAAAGGCTACCCCTGCGAAAAAGGTATCGGCTAAACCTAAAACAGGACCGACCAAAAAAGTCGTCCCTGGTAAAAAATCGGTCTCCAAAGCGGTAAGCGGCACCAAAAATTCGCCCAAGAAGACTAAATAGACGTGAAACGTTAGATTTGGGACATTAAACCGTTGATTTTATGATTTTACTTCGTAGAAGAATGCTGCTTTCCATTTCCCCAAGACGGGGGGAAACCAAACCCTTTTTTAATTCAAAGACACCGAGATGCACAAATTTACATTGGGAATAGAAGAGGAATTTCAGATATTGGATCATGATACGCTGACATTGCGCTCGCACATGTCAAAAATCATTGACGGGGGAAAGGTATTGTTAAAAGAGCGAATCAAGGAAGAAATGCACCAATCGGTCGTGGAAATGGGCACCAATGTCTGCGAGAACATCCAAGAAGCCCGCGACGAGGTTTCGTACCTACGCCAGCAGGTGGTAGACCTTGCGGCAAAGGAAGGCCTTTTGGTCGCCGCTTCGGGCACCCATCCATTTTCGCAATGGAGCGAACAATTGATAACGCCCAATCCCCGTTATGATGTATTGATCGCGGAGATGAAAGATGTTGCCCGATCCAACCTTATTTTTGGTATGCACGTACACGTGGGCATTCCCAATAGGGAGGAAGGATTGCAGGTCATGAACGTGGCCCGCTATTTTCTGCCCCATTTGTACGCACTGTCTACCAATTCGCCCTTTTGGGAAGGCCGTGAGACCGGGTTTAAATCGTTTCGATCCAAAATATTCGACAAGTTTCCAAGAACGGGTATCCCTCCCTATTTCGCCAGTGTGGCGGAATACGATAAATTTATCGAAGTACTCGTAAAAACCAACTGCATTGACAACGGTAAGAAGATATGGTGGGACATACGATTGCACCCTTTTTATCCCACGGTAGAATTTAGGATTTGCGACATGATGATGACCGTTGACGAGGTGGTCTGCGTTGCGGCACTAATGCAGTGTATAATAGCCAAACTGAGCAAACTGCACCGCAAGAACCAAAGCTTTAGGTCCTACCGCCGTATCCTGATCAATGAGAATAAATGGCGGGCGGCGCGATGGGGAGTTGAGGCCAAACTCATAGATTTTGGGAAGGAGGAAGAGGTTCCCTTTGCCCTTTTGGTACAAGAATTGTTAGAATTTATTGATGACGTGGTAGATGACCTCGGATGCCGTACGGAGGTCAATTACGTGTATCAAATTCTGGAACAGGGTTCCGGTGCGGACAGACAATTGAAGCTATATGAAGATACCCGTGATTTTAAAGAAGTGGTAAAATATGTCGTCGGCCAAACTACAAAGGGACTTTAGTTTCATACATTTGCGGTCGGCTAACGATTTAGTATGTTACCCTTGGGTAGCAGAGAGCTAACTGTTTACCGTAATTTAGAAATAATGCAAAACACCTATAAAATAGCCTTACTGGATATGAATGCCGGCCATCCCAATGAGGGAATGCGCTGCTTAAAAATGCTGGCAGGCGATTTTTTGGCCCAAAACGAAAGGAAGGGCACCTACGATATTTTTGATGTTAGGGTAAAGGGAGAAATCCCCAACCTCAAAGATTACGATATTTATATTTCCTCGGGAGGACCTGGGTCCCCTATGGTTTCGGGAGAAGAATGGGAAATGGCCTATTTTGGTCTTCTCGATGCCCTCTTGTACCACAACCTTTCCGAGCCCAATAAAAAGCATATTTTTCTCATCTGCCACTCCTTCCAACTCGCTTGTTTGCATTGGGATTTGGCCAAGGTCACCAAACGCAGGTCGACCTCATTCGGAATTCTGCCCATTTTTAAGACCAGGAGCGGAGAACACGAAACCCTGTTCGAAGGACTCGACAATCCGTTCTACGCCGTAGATTCGAGAGATTACCAGGTAGTAGGGCCAGCCGAATGGAAGCTGGATACTATGGATGGCAAGGTGCTCTGCAGAGAGAAAATTAGACCCCATGTGCCTTTGGAAAGAGCCGTTATGGCCATTCGGTTCAGCAAGGAAATATTTGGGGTACAATTTCATCCCGAAGCCGATTCGGAGGGTATGCTACGCCACTTTAAAAAAGAGGAAAAAAGGGAACAGATCATCAAAAAATATGGCAAGCGCAAATATTTGGATATGTTGGAGCAATTGGTAGACGACAATAAGATTATGAAAACCAACCTCACCATAATCCCCCGCTTTTTGCAGCAGGCCGCCGAAGCTATTGACAATTACAAACTTGTCTCCGCATGATACCCAAGATCAGGAAAGCGTTCAATGCCAATTTTAAACAGGAATACTACGAAAACCTGAAAAATGACCTCGAAAAGAAGTTTGGCGAACCAGCTGCCTTTCGTATCTCGGAAACTCCCGTATTTTTGGACAAAGAATTAAAAAAAGAGGTTTTTGACGCCTGTGATGCGATTGTAGACCAACTATGGCACCTAGATCTGGCAGACATTAGACGGAAATTCATTCCAACCCATTTGCAATCTCCCTCTCCCATGGGGAAACCCCATTTTTTAGCGATCGATTTTGGGTTATGTGATGATGGAAATGGCGGGATAACACCCAGACTCATCGAACTACAAGCCTTCCCTACCCTATTTTTCTATCAACCCTTTTTGGGTAAGTCGTACTTAAAGAACTATCCCAACATGCCCGAGGAAGGTTTTCATTACTTCCTTAGCGGGCTGGACGATACCAGCTATTTGGAAGAAGTTAGAAGGGTAATACTCGGCGATGAAGATCCTGAAAATGTGATCTTGATGGAAATTTATCCTGAAAAACAGAAGACCCGCATCGATTTTTTGGCCACCAAAAAAGCGCTGGGGATCGAGGTGGTCTGCATGACCAAAATACTCAAGGAGGGCAGAAAGTTGTTCTATGAAAAAGAAGGGCGGAAAATTCCAATTAAACGAATTTACAACCGGGTTATCTTTGATGAGATCGTCCGCACCAAAGACCTAAAAACCAGTTTTAACCTCAACGATGACGTGGATGTGGAATGGGTTACCCATCCAGACTGGTTCTTTATGATCTCTAAATGTATAATGCCGCTTTTAAGGCATAAAAACATACCCAGGTCTTATTACTTAAACGACTATCCTTCCGATATCGATTTAAAAAAATATGTCTTAAAACCCCTGTTTTCTTTTGCGGGACAGGGTATAGACCTACATCCTACACCAAACACCATTAGTAAAATAAAGGATCGGCAGAACTACATCCTACAGCAGAAAGTGGATTATGCCTGGCTGATCAAAACGAATTCCGAGAAAAACGCAAAGGTAGAACTGCGCATACTCTATGTCTGGAACGAAGCGGAAAACAGGCTAAAACCCGTCATCAACCTAACCCGGATGAGCAAGGGGGAGTTGATCAATGTCTCTTACCTAACCGATGATACCTGGATCGGATCTTCGATCAGCTTTTTTGAAGCAACGTAAATAAATTATTCTAAAAAAGGCAAACATTATAAAACCCGACAGAGATTAATTAGGACATAACATCACGATTGATCTTCTATCCTTTTAAAGTATTCCATTAACCCAAAAATACCTTGCCATGTATTTTAAAACAAAAAAGATTACCGCAACATTGCTGAGCCTGTTTATGGTCTTGAGTTTTATGGTTTCCTGTAAGGAGCAAACGGGAACAAAACCGGAGGTTGTTGAAGTAACTGAAAACTTAAAGAAAACCGATCCCCTGCCTTCCTGGAACGATGGTAAGACCAAGAATGCCATCATCGACTTCGTAGAAGACGTTACCAATAAGGATGGCGCAAATTTTATACCCGTGCTGGACCGCATCGCTACCTTTGACAACGACGGCACCCTGTGGTCCGAGCAACCGATATATTTTCAATTCTTTTTTGCCTTGGACCGCATAAAAAAAATGGCTCCTGAACACCCGGAATGGAAGAACAAACAACCGTATAAGGCCGTTTTGGAAAACGATATGCCGACCCTGATAAAACAGGGAGAAAAAGGTTTGTTGGAAATTGTAATAACGACCCATGCGGGAACCACTACGGACGAGTTCGAAAGACTGGTGAAAGACTGGATCGCTACCGCAGAGCACCCTACAAAAAAGAAACACTTTAACGAATTGGTATACCAGCCCATGCTGGAGCTGTTAGACTATCTCAGGGCCAATGATTTTAAAACCTTTATCGTATCGGGAGGAGGTATCGAATTTATGCGCCCATGGACCGAAGCGGTTTACGGTATCCCAAAAGATCAGGTTATTGGAAGCAGCATACAGACAAAATACGAGTATAACGACGGGAAGCCTTACATAGAAAGACTGGCCAAGATAGATCTTATAGACGACAAGGAAGGGAAACCCGTAGGGATTAATCGTTACATCGGCCGCCGACCTGTTTTTGCCGCCGGGAACTCCGATGGGGACCTGCAGATGCTGCGATGGGCAGACTCAAATACGTTTAAATCCTTTAAGCTGTATGTACACCATACCGATTCTATACGGGAATGGGCGTACGATAGGAAATCCCATATTGGCACATTCGACAAAGGATTGGACGAAGCCAATGAAAAAGGCTGGACCTTGGCCGATATGAAAGACGATTGGAACGTAATCTATCCGTTTGACAAGAAGTAGGGAACGATCTTAAAATATAGAAATGGTTTAAACTTTTTCTTTCACCTGGGAATTTCGCATTTTGCAACTTGATTTTTGGTATTTTTCAGCAACTACCCCTTATTAGTATAGGTACCGCTGCGCTTTTGGATATTTGCGATTACAACTCAAGCATAATTCGCCATGTTGAACGTGTTATATGACAAATGGGTTATTGGAAACTTTAGCGAAACGAGATAGAAACAATGGGACAGGATGTATTTGAAATAACCGACTTGCCGTTAACAGCGTTTTAAGTAAAAAATTGAGACAGCCTAACAAGCATCTTTTATTTGTATAAAATTGAAGGTGACGAAGCAAAATTAACAGGTTAAAACCGAAACCATAGGACCGTTTCGGGTTATTTTGAGGATGAGTGTAGAGGGAAACCCCCTATTTTTTTTGTGGACGAAAGTTCAATTCACCCGACCCGGACCCCTGCGCCTATTTTTCGTTTAACAAAGTAGTATATACATCTTTGTTGCGGTTTTAAGAGCAACCGCCAAAAACCACCGATTTCAAAAGTCCCGTTGGGCAAAGAATGGCGAAAACGGGATTTTTTTGCCAGGAATTCCCTTAAGTTACTTATTTTAGGCTTATGTATCGCGACCAGACCTTAGAGGAATCCGTCTTGAGTAGACTATTCAACCAAAAATTGCTGGATTGCCTACCCGGCATTTTCTATCTGTACAAAATTTGCCCCAATGGCGGAAAGTTGAAGGCGTGGAACAAGAACCACATGACCATTACTGGCTACAGTTCGGAAGAATGTCTGGACAAGCCTCCGCTCTTCTTTATAGATGACCATACGGCCTCGGACATTGAAAGGGCACTTCAGGAAATCTACGATCGGGGTCAGGTTAAGAATGTGTCGGGCAACCTGCGGACCAAGAGGGGTGAAATATTGCCCTATATCTTCGAGGGCTATAAATTTGAATTGCACAACGAGCCCTATTTTATGGGGGTGGGCATCGATGCCTCCCATATTGTTTCCCTGGAGGAACAGCTTGAATTCTTAAGGCTGGAAAAGGAGCAAGCCATCCGCAAGAGAAAACAAAAGGAAAATGAATTGATGTCCGTAGCCCTGGAAAACAGTGCCAGGGAACAAGCACTCCGGGAAGCGTCCGGGAGAATCGCCGAATTATTGGATATTGACGACCTGGGAACGCTGCACAGGCGTTTGCAGAGCCATTTGGAGGGAATCAGGTTACAGTCCAAATTGGAGGACAATTGGGACACGTTCCAAATCCAATTTAGTAGCGTCCACGACCAATTCTTTAAACGATTGCGGGAAGTACATCCAAGCCTAACCAGTGGGGAACTGCGGTTTTGCGCCTATATCAAAGTACTCATGTCCTCGGCCCAATTATGTCAATTGCTCAACATCTCCAAGGAAGGGCTCAAAAAAAAGCGATATCGGATCCGGAAAAAGCTGGGCCTTGCCTCTGACGTGGATATGGATGCCTATATCTCCAAATTCTGAATTGCCTCCTTTCCGAAACCCCGGTTCCAAAGTCGTTGTTTGCGGATATTCTTCATTTTGTCCGCCATTTGTCCACCACTACCATTTTTTTACAAACGGTAAAATAATCTATATTTGTCCAATTGCGAATTATTGAATATTTCGACATATAAAATAATGTTTTGTTTGATTAAACTGTTATTTGTTTAGTGTATCGTAAAATACCATTGGATAATTTGAATGAAAATCGATTTTATCGATTTTGATTTAGGCCGTACATTCCAAAAAATAATCCAACTAAACGTACTTCTTGCGCAGAGAAATTCTTAAAATCCATAACGCTTTTACTTTAGAATTATTAACCATTAAAATTGAACGTATGAAAAGAAAATTAACATTATTATCATTGGCCTTGCTGATGGCAACCGCGCTATTTGCGCAGAAAAAGCCCAATATCCTGGTGATATGGGGAGATGATGTTGGCCAGTCCAATATTAGTGCCTACACCATGGGATTGGTAGGTTACCAGACCCCGAACATAGACCGTATAGCCAATGAAGGTATGATATTTACGGATTATTATGCCGAGCAGAGCTGTACCGCGGGACGATCTACATTTATTACCGGTCAGACCACCTATCGTACGGGAATGTCCAAAGTGGGACTTCCTGGTGCCGATGTGGGTCTAAGTAGTAAGGACGCTACCATTGCCGAAATGTTGAAACCTCTGGGTTATGCAACTGGCCAATTCGGAAAGAACCACTTGGGGGACCGGGACAAGTTTCTGCCCACAAATCATGGTTTTGATGAGTTCTTTGGGAATCTCTATCACTTAAATGCGGAGGAGGAGCCCGAGAACAGGAATTACCCGACCAATCCGGAGTTTAAGAAGAAATTTGGACCCAGAGGGGTTATCCATTCCTATGCCGATGGGAAGATCGAGGATACGGGCCCATTGACCAAAAAGCGGATGGAAACTGTTGATGAGGAAACTGCGGCAGCCGCCATGAAGTTTATGGACAAAGCGGTAAAAAACAACAAACCCTTCTTTGTGTGGTACAATACTACCCGCATGCACTTTAGGACCCACGTAAAGGCGGAAAGTAGGGACGAGCCCGGACTTACAGCTCGCACCGAGTATGCGGACGGTATGATAGAGCACGATAAACTCGTCGGTACCGTGCTTGACAAATTGGATGAACTGGGAATTGCGGACAATACCATTGTGATGTATTCTACGGACAACGGGCCCCACAAGAATACATGGCCCGATGCCGCGAACAGTCCTTTCCGTAATGAGAAGACCAGTAACTGGGAGGGTGCCTACAGGGTGCCCGCCATGATCAAATGGCCAGGTCACATTAAGCCCGGGAGTGTTTCCAACCAGATCGTAAGCGGATTGGATTGGGCCCCTACCTTGGTGGCGGCCGCCGGAAATCCCAATATTAAGGAGGATCTGTTAAAAGGAGGGTTTTCTTCCAATGGCAGAAAATTCCACAATCATCTGGACGGCTATAATATTCTTCCTTATTTGACGGGCAAGGCCGAAAGATCGCCAAGAAAGGAATTCTTCTATTTTAATGACGATGCCCAAATTGTGGCCATTCGCTATGAAAACTGGAAAATTGTCTTTTTGGAGCAGCGTGCTCGCGGTACGTTCGATGTATGGGTAGATCCATTTGTTCCCTTGCGTACGCCAAAAATATTTGATTTAAGGGCCGATCCCTACGAAACGGCCGATTACGATTCCAATACCTATTGGGATTGGGTGCTTGATCATGCCTTCTTGTTTGTGCCGGCACAACAATTGGCCGCCGATTTCTTGGCTACCTTTAAAGAATTTCCGCCTCGCCAAGCACCGGCAAGCTTTAATTTGGATGAGGTTATGAAGAAGCTTTCAGCTCCAAATATAAACTAGTCCAATACAATGTTGTAAATATTTAAAGGCCGCCCTAATAGGCGGTCTTTTTATAAGGCTTCGTTTCTCTTTGCATTAACTTATACTCCTTCCAAATAAAAACCCAAATTTGACGGAAAAGCTCTGGTTATACGGTTAGAAAATGTAATTAAAAAATCCATGCCAATAAAATACATTCTTTGCAAATCCATTACAAAAGGTACTCGCTTATGAACCCATTTGAAGCCATTACTACGTTAAAGTCGGAAATGTCCAAGTCCATCATAGGCCAGGACAATCTGATAGATCGAATAATCCTGGTCCTTTTGGCCGATGGCAATATGTTGTTGGAAGGCCTACCGGGACTGGCCAAGACACGGGCCATTAAAACACTCTCCAAATATTTGGATTGTGATCTGAGCCGTATTCAGTTTACCCCTGATCTATTGCCCAGCGACGTTACGGGCACGGAGATCTATCAACCTTCGGAAACCGAGAAGTTTATATTCCAGAAGGGGCCCATTTTCAGCAATCTAATCCTCGCAGACGAGATCAACCGATCGCCCGCCAAGGTGCAATCGGCCCTGTTGGAGGCCATGGAGGAACGGCAGGTTACCGTTGCTGGAAAGACCTATCCCATGGAAAAGCTCTTTATGGTGATGGCCACCCAGAACCCCATAGAGCAGGAAGGCACTTATCCCTTGCCGGAAGCCCAGATGGACCGTTTTATTATGCATGTCATAATCGATTATCCCGATGACGTTTCGGAACTGGGCATCCTACACCTTAACAAACAGGAAGTGGCCAATAATGACCAAGCGACCAAGGAGAAACTGGAGACCATTTCCCAACAGCATATTTTCGATGCCCGTGAGGAAATAGGCAAAATTAAGGTTACCGAGGAACTCGAAAAATATATGGTGAGCCTTATCTCGGCCACGCGGTATCCGGAGCGGTTCAGTCAGGAACTACGGGATTTTATTTCTTTCGGGGCCAGTCCCAGGGGCACTATAGCCCTGGATCGTTGCAGCCGGGTAAACGCCTGGATGCAGGGAGCCGATTTTGTATCTCCGGACAACATCCACGCCGTGATTAAAGATGTGCTTCGCCACCGGATCGCCCTCAGTTATAAGGCTCGGGCCGAAGGCATTACCGTGGATCAGATCATCGATAAGATATTGGAGCAAGTGGCGGTAGTAGCTTGATTTTAAGGGGGGGGGTTGAAAGGCCGAAACCTAGAAGCTGTAGCAAACTTTATCTGTTGTGCTATGGTTTTCGATTTCAAACCCTCCATCTCCCTTCGTCTGAAGGGAGGAGCTTTGACAATAGTACTGATAATTCCTCTTTGAAGGTGTACACCGAGCGAAGCCGAATTAGGGCGCAGGGGGACGTTTTCTGAGTGGAATATTCCAAGAGTTGATTACTAAATAGTCCTCCCCTCCCGATAGCTATCGGGATTCAAGGGGAGCCGGCCCGACAATTGTTCCCGTCCGAACGGCAAGGGTGGACTGGCGGGGTGCCGAAGGCGGAGGGGTAAATTATGTCAATTTTATTGATATTGTAAAAATTGTTAATGGCTAAATGGCAGCACATACATTAAATGAAAGAAAAAACAACAACCGACAACCTTATTTTCCTGTCTCTGGAGCATTTATTAAAGCTCGAGTGGACGAACACGGCGTTGAACCTCAGTGCGGGAAAGCAGAAATCCAATAGCGTCCTTTCCGGTCGCTACGCCTCCAAATTGAGGGGCCGTGGATTGGATTTTGAAGAAGCCCGGTTGTACGTAATCGGGGATGATATTAGGAATATCGATTGGCGGGTCACGGCCCGTACCGGTAAGACGCATACGAAGGTCTTTACCGAAGAGAAGGAAAAACCGGCCTTTATTTTCGTCGATCAATCCGCTACCATGGGGTTCGGATCTACCCACAAGACCAAGTCGGTCGTTGCCGGCGAACTGGCCGCCATTGCCGCCTATAAGATCTTGAAGAGAGGCGATAGGATCGGCGGTATGGTCTATAAGGGTGCCGATTACGACCTGATCGACCCCAAAAGAAGCCGCCAGCACGTTTTGGAGTTTTTGGAGAAGATCGTTAAGGCCAACCACGAGATTTATGAACAACCGGCTTTTAGCTTTTCGGAGTCCCTACGGGATGTGATCAACAAGGTGCAGAACATCGTTACCCATGATTATCTCACTATAATCATCAGCGATTTTTGCAGGTACGACCCGGACGCCCTTAAGTATTACAGTCTGTTGGCCGAACACAACGATGTAATCTTGATCAAGATATACGACCCCATGGAGGAGCGTCTGCCGAAAGAAAAAATTGCCTTGAGCAATCGGGTAAAGCAGATACAGGTAGGGGCAGATAACAAAAAATTGCAGCGGGAACTAGAGGAGGATTTCGATTCCAACTATAAGAATTTTAAATCCGAAGTAGAGAAGTACGGCATCACCATATTTAAAATTAATACGGTGGATCCCTTGGAAGAACAGTTGATCGAGTTTTTTTCAAAGTATCAGGGGAAGTGAGGTTGATGATTTGTAAACTAGTGACAGGTGGGGACTCGATTGCGTTAGTAACCACCCCGACTATCGGCACCCCTCCTTCAAAAGGAGGGGGCCAGATCATGAAATGTTGGACAAACGGATAAAGGATTGAGACGGTAAAAGAAGTTTAGGAGGTAAGAAATTTGTAGCCGTTGCAGGATGTTTTATGTGTTAAATTAATTAGGTCCTCCCCTTTTTACAAGGGGAGGTGGCGATAGCCGGAGGGGTTATTTTGAATTTGCCTTAAGCGTTTTTGATAGGATAAAAACAATAACCAGTGAACCGTTCCTTACACAATAGAAAGTATCTTGAAAAGTATAGAAAGGAACTGCGAAACAATGCTACAAAGGCCGAATCCATGTTATGGAAAGCATTGCGAAGCAGACAATTGGAAGGCAGGAAGTTCAGAAGACAACAAAGTATAGACAATTTCATTGTCGATTTTTATTGTCCCCAAGAAAAACTTATAGTTGAACTCGATGGGGAAGTTCATAATAATCCAGTTTCGGAGAACTATGATGATGATAGAACGGAGAAATTAGAGGAACTGGGTTTTACTGTTTTACGATTTGAAAATAAATTGGTTTTTGAACAATTGGACATGATAATGGAGTGTATTAAAGCAAGTTTTCATAGGTAACCACCCCGCCTATCGGCACCCCTCCTTCAAAAGGAGGGGCTTTTAAACTAAAAATGGGATGAATTAGGTCCTCCCCTTTTCAAGGGGTGGTGCCCAGAGGGCGGAGGGGTTATTTTTGAATTGTCTTAAAGCGTTTTTTGATAGGATAGAATTTACAGATAGCGAACAGTTTATTCGTCCTTGTCCAATAACTTAATAACCTAGTAACCCAATAATCAGCAACCAGTAGTAACCAATGATAACAGAAACCTTATTCATAGTACTCCAAGACACCATCGCCAATGCCGCTCAGTCCGAGGATGTGCAATTGGACGACATTATGGAGCCGCCCCCCATACCGTTCAGTTTTGACACGGTCGGTTGGAAGGTGGTCTTCTCCCTGTTGGGGCTGGTACTGCTCTATATCGCTTATAAAATCTATCTCCGATACAAGAGTCAACAATATCGGCGCGATGCCGTATCGGCCATAGAAGGTATGGGAAAGGATTCCGATATGCCGGATAGTACATTTGTTTCCAAGGTCCTTTTTCTTATAAAACAGACCGCCCTGCGGTCCTATAATAGAATAGATGTGGCGGCACTGAACGGCAAGGAATGGTTACTGTTTTTGGACCAAAGGGTATCCGGGGTAAATTTTATTAAGTACAAAGAGGCGATTACCTCGGCTGCCTATAAAGACGAACTAGATCCCGATGCCAAATTTGATAAGGGCGATTTTGCCCGAATGAGTATAAAATGGATCGAGAAGCATGCCCGATAATTTTCAATTTGCATATCCGATAGTAGGGATACTCTTGCCTTTGCCCTTGCTGGTCTATTGGCTTTTGCCGGCCATTAAGAATCGGAGCACGGCCTTGGAGTATGCCTATTTTAAGAATGCGGCCCAGATTTCCGGACAAAAGCCCAGAAAGGCATCCTATATTAAAAAAAGGAGCTGGCTGGAGTGGATCGTACTGTATGCCCTATGGATCGGATTGCTCTTGGCCCTGGCCGGTCCCGAATTGGTGGGGAAGCCGGAAAAAAAGGTAAAGACCGCCCGTAATTTTTTGATCCTGGCCGATCTGAGCTTTAGTATGGCCAACAAGGATTGGGTGTTAGACGGTAAACGGGTTACCCGTTGGGTCGCCGTCAAGGACATAATGCACGACTTTATCACAGAGCGGAAAAGCGACCGAATGGGATTGATCTTTTTTGCCACCAATGCCTACATCCAAGCCCCCTTTACGGCCGATCTACCCACCATACAAACCATGTTGGACGAGGCTGACGTTGGAATGGCGGGACAAATGACCAACATAGGCAAGGCTATCGTAAAAGGCTTGGATATGTTTAAACGAGACACCATCAAAAATAAGGTGATGTTACTCTTGACCGACGGAGTGGATTCTGGCATGGAAATTTTGCCCTTGGATGCCGCCAATTTGGCCAAGCGAGACTCAACCATTATCTATACTGTCGGAATTGGCGATCCCAACAGCAGTTCCTCTGACCTGGACGAACGTACATTACAAGAGATATCCCGAATGACCAACGGTCGGTATTTTAGGGCCAAGGATACCAGAGCTCTAGATTCCATTTATAAGGAACTGGACACCTTGGAGCCCATCAAATACGAAAAAGAAAGTTTTACACCCAAGACACGTTTGTACTATTACCCCCTGGGAGCGGCATTGTTGCTCGGAATCCTGGCGGTGTTGATCAACAATCTTTATTTGGTGTTTAAACGGATCTGGGATTGATGGAAGGAGTTTATGGGTTTATTAGTTGAGGAGTTTAGAAGTTTAGAGTAAACAGGACTACTGTCCAATTTCACGAGTAACCACCCCGCCCTCTGGGCACCCCTCCTTCAAAAGGAGGGGACTAAATAAGAATATGATGAAGAATAAAAGTTTATGGCAGTTATAGAATGTTTTAAATGACATAATCAATTCCCCCTTTGAAGGGGGCTAGGGGGATGTAAAAGCGTACATGAATGGTGAAGGGGCAAAAGCTAACAATTGTTTCAAAAAGATTTAAAATAGCTCTAATGAGCCGATGGAAACGAGAAAACGAACTTAATGGATAAAATCACAAACATAGACTGGGAGAAATTCCATTTTCTGCGTCCGGAATATATCTGGATGGCCATTCCTATGGGGTTGATCATCCTCTTGGGCATTTTGGTTTATGCCGAGAAAAGTAAATGGAAAAAGAATATTGCCCAGCATTTGCAACCCTACGTTATCCAAAAGGGAACGGCATGGAAGTCTCGCCTAATCCATGTCTCCCTGCTTTTGTTGTTTGCGATCGGATTCATCGCTTTCTTGGGTCCGGCCTGGAACAAGGAAAAGAAACCGGCCAAAAAACTAAAATCCAAACTGGTCATCGCCCTCGACCTTTCGCAGAGCATGTTGACCACCGATATTTCTCCCACCCGGTTGGAGCGGGCCAAATTCAAGATACGTGATTTTCTCGATGCCAATCCCAGGGCGGAAACCGCTCTTCAGGTGTTTTCGGCATCTACCCATACCGTAGTTCCCTTTACCACTGATTACAAGATCATCCTAGATCAAATTGATGGACTTAAACCGGCCATGATGCCCGGTCGGGGAACGGGCTTCGATGCCTTGTTCAAGGATTTAGACAGCCTTTTTACCGGCAATAAGGCCGAAGGCAAGATCATGCTGATCACGGACGACCTCAATGGGCTGGACGTACAGAAAGTCAGCACTTTTTTGCAGGACAATAACGTGGCGCTCTATCTGTATCCCATCTCCACGCAATCGGGCGGGGAGGTGCCTTCCTTCGTCAATCCAAAAAGGCCTTTAAAAATTAAGGGCAAAACGATTACGTCCCAACTGGATGTGGATACCGAACAGGCCTTGTCCGGTTTAAAGAACCTTCATATCATGAATTTGACGTTGGACAAGAGCGATGTTAAGACCGTGGCTAAGGAAATAAGTGAGCATTTGGTGTTCGAGGACTCCCAGGGAGACAAGCAGGAAAATTGGAACGACAACGGGTATTGGCTCATGATTCCGTTAGTTTTCTTCTTCCTGTTCAGTTTTAGAAAAGGGTGGGCCCTATACAGCGTTTTGTTTATGGTGGTTCTCGGTTCATCTTGCGGCAATAACAAGGAGTCGGCCAAGGATACCAAGACGGTAAAGAAGGACACCCTCAAGTTCGCAGATCTTTGGTACACCAAGGACTATCAGGGACAAATGGACTTCGATAAAAAAGATTATAAAAAAGCGGCCAAAGAATTCAGGGACCCCTTGCACAAAGGGGTGGCCTATTACAAGGCGGGGAATTATGCCGAGGCCCGAAAGGCTTTTGAACAAGATTCTTCCTCTATTGGCAAATATAACCTGGGTCTTACCTATGCCAAGATGGGTGATCTGGAAAGGTCCAAAAAGGTTTTCGAGGAACTGGTCGTTTCGGACACGTCCATGGCCAATGCAAGGAACAACCTTAGAAAGGTAACCCAAGTAATGGCCGGTGCCGATTCCATGAACACCAAAAAGGTACCGCTCAACAAAAACAGGCCCAATCCCAAAAATGAACAAAACAAGTCCATGGAAGATCTGGGCGGTGGCGGACAAAAAGCGACCAAGAAGGATATGGAAAAACAGCGTTTGGAGGAAACCACCAATACCGGTAAGCGCATCGGCAAGGAAATGGACGAAGTGCCAGACGACTTTAATTCGGGCAAAGGGCAAATTCCCAGCAACGTACTCATGCGAAAGGTTGATGACGATCCTACCCTGTTCCTGACCAAGAAGTTTAAATACCAGGTGAAAAAGAAAAAGGTAATCGAAGAAAAAACACCCAACGAATGGTAAGGAAGCTCACATACATGCTCTTTTTTCTCCTGTCCGTTGCCGAGGGTTATGGGCAGCAGTTGATCAGTTACGTTACCGTGAGCCATACGGACCCTTATGTGGGGCAACCGGTACAAATGACCGTATCGGTCTATACGGAAACGTGGTTCACCCAAGGTGTCGATGTGGGAAACATCCAAGTGGAAGGTGCCCTGACGGTATATTTTAGATCATTGCCCAACCAAAGAACCTTTAACGGTAAGCGGTTCACCGGGGTAGATTTTATCTACAACCTCTTTCCCACCCAACCGGGACCGTTGAGGATTACGCCCCTCCATATCGATGTGGTATCACCAAGGCCCGGGGATTCCAAGGGTATAAAACACACCCTTGCCACCAAGGCAAAAAAACTTACCGTCAAGGACATCCCCTTGGGCATCAATCCCAACGAATGGCTGGTATCCAGTTCTTTGGATGTCTCCCAGCGTTGGAACGCTTCCTTGATAACCGTAAAGGTAGGCGACGTGCTGCAGCGTACCATTACCCGCAGTGCCGGCGGTACTTTGAGCGAATTTATTCCCGCTGCCGTATGGGATTCCGTCGCTGGGGTCGGTATTTATCCCAAAAGACCTATCACCCGTACGGAGAAGACCAAGACCTATGTGTCCGGATTTCGTTCGGAGACCGTCAATTACCTTTTTGAAAAGGAGGGGACGGTCATCTTGCCCAAACAGGAGTTTCTCCATTGGAACGTCCGGTATAATAAGTACTATAAAAGGATAATAGATTCAATAACCATAAACGTCGCCCCCAATCCCAATCTGGGGATACTAACGGGGATTAAAAAACAATTGGAGTCGGAGACCAAGGCCGAACAGGAACCGGAGCAGAAGGCTAAACTTATTTTTGGTATGACTTGGAAGGAGTTTTTAAAGTTGATTGCTACTGTTCTGGCTCTGTCGGTCATAGCCTTTTATTCACTTAAATGGGCATTGCTTAATGTAAGGGAAAGATATAGGACATATAAAGAGTCGGAACAAAATGCGTTTAGAAGGGTACGCTGGTCATTGAGGTACAAAAAGAAAAGCAAATTCTTCGATTTTGCCAAAAGGTGGCTACTAAAATTGGAATTAAAAGAAAGAAGTCTCGATTTTTTTATCCAGCAATACGGAACGGAGAACCTTCGACAAAATTATATCATCCTAAAAACGAATGTTTTTGATAATAATACATCCATCAACCCAAATTATTCTGTCCTCAATAAGGAATTAGCCTTGGCAAGAAAGCAATTTCTGAAAAAACGGATGTCAGTTCAAAAGCACGAAGTCCAGCAACAGGAAAAGGATTGGCTCAACCCTATTGGTATTGGGGAGTAATTGGCCAAGAGAATTTCTTCTGGTCCCTAGCCGAGGTTTTTTCGGAGCATCAAAACAATGGATTTAGGTTAATTTGGGTAGTGATCAAGATGTGTATCCAAAGTTCTAATAAGACACATTCATTTTATCGGGGTATAAACAAAAGCTTATGCAAACTGTACAGGAAGCATGAGGCGTCCGTAACTTCCCTTAGGTTGATCTTGGACAAGTTTATTTTAGCTTTAAAAGATTTAGCATCGGTATGGGTGTTCCAATTATAAGAAGAGTTAATATTGTTAAAGTTTGCTTTTAAGCCATTTACAGGATGGTATTAAGGCGTACTATTGGAAATCTGCAACAGCTTACCGTTGTAGAACTTCTGTCCGGTAAGGGCAAAATCCTTAATGTAGGTCGCCATCCCCAATGCGCTTACGGGTGCTTTATAACCAGGGAAGGCCTCTTCCAACATTTCGGTCTGTACCGCCCCAAGTGCCAATACATTAAAGGAAGGACCCTTCTCCTTGAATTCCTCCGCCCATAGTTCGGTCAAAGTAATAACCGCCCCCTTGCTGGAGCTGTAGGCAGATAATCCGGGAAATTTTACACTACCCTGTACGCCACCCATGGAACTGATGGTTACCACGTGGCCCGTTTTGGGCATAAAGGGCAGTATAAGCCTGGTAAGATTCGCTACCCCGAATACATTGACCTTATAAACTTCTTCAAAATCCTTAGCCGATGTTTCCAAAAAAGGGCGGTTTAGCACCCTTCCGGCATTGTTGATAAGCACATCCACACCGTCCCAATTGGAAGCCACAAATTCCTTTGCGTTTAACAGGTCCGAGGTTTTGGTGATATCAAAAGGAAAACAAGCGATATTGGGGTGGTCCAAAGCAGCGATCGGCTTATCGTTTCTAGACAGCGCTAGAACATTATGCCCTTCTTCGGCAAACAATTGGGCCAATTCAAACCCAATGCCCCTACTAGCGCCTGTAATCATTATATTTTTAGTCATCGGTAATGATATTTTCCGTCTTATATACCACCAAAAAAGTTAGGGAACAAGGCTCGTAAAGTATTGAATACAATGGGGTTACTAGTATGGAGGCTATTTTCTAAAACGAGCGTAATGCAGTTATCGGGCTTTGTAGACGGTTGTTATTTATATTTTATTTCATCTGTAGGCGCGTTGGCTATACCTTCAATTACAGGAATCGTCCTGTTCACCAAATTTGCCATATGAGCAAAATCCATCAGGGAATTTTCATCCCCAACCTTGTGGTAAAAATCAAAATTGGTAAAGTCGAAGGTACTAAATGTCTGGGAGGGTACGTTAAAATCTTGATGGAAAGGATAGTTATCCGATCGCTGAAAAAGATTAAACTCTTTGGCAGTCGGCAAGAACCCCACCAATTTTTCACCCGCATATTTATTGGAAATATCGGCCAAATCTGATTTTTCATAGCCGGTTAAATACATCAAATAATCCTTATCCACCAACGGTACGCCAACCATTTCGAAATTCAGCATGGTGTAAAGGTTAACGCTTTGCGCCTTTAGCCTGCCAGCTAAATGTCTGGAACCCAAAAGGCCCTTTTCCTCCCCGCTAAACAGGGCAAAAATAATGCTCCGTTTGTTAGTTTTGGACCGTCCAAAATACCGGGCGAGTTCCAATACGATCGATGTTCCAGAGGCATTGTCATTTGCCCCGTTTGCAATGGAATCACCGTTCACCGCCTGGATTATCCCTATGTGGTCATAATGCGCCCCGACGATGATAAATTCCTTTTTCAGTACCGGATCATTGCCTTCAACCACACCCACCACGTTGTACGCGGGTTTGTCAAAATTGCTCAGGGTGTCCTTATAGGACGAAAAATAGGGTGCAATATTGTTTTTTTGAAAATTGTATTCAATGTATTCCGCAGCTTTTTCCAATCCTTCACTCCCCGTGTCCCTGCCCTGCAGTTTGTCCGACGCCAAAAATTCCATATGGTTTTGGATTTGACCAGCACTAGAGAAATCGATTTTGTCCCTTTGCAGGGAAACATCATTGCCGGCTTGGGTCGCCGTTGTATTATTTGAAGCATGATGGTCGAGTATTGCTTCCCGGTTATCTATTTTAACGGCAGGCCTATTTTCAAAGGTTACGGTTTCATCAATTTTAGTAGGTGCGCATGAGATAAGTACGGATATAATAATAAAAGAAAGTATTTTTTTCACGGTTAGCATTTTAAGTGTTCCAAAAATAAAGGTAAAAAAACATCCGCTGTAGGCGGATGTATGCAATAATATAAAAACAATTGACGATGTTAAACGCCTTTCACTTTAAAACCCGAATTTTAAAATGGCAAGCGTACAACCAACTATTGGTCTGATCTATTACGCCAACATGGTCACCGGGTTCTCCAGGTAAGTCCTCAAGGTCTGTAAGAATTGGGCCCCTGTGGCACCATCAACCGTCCTATGGTCACAAGCCAGACTTAGTTTCATAGTATTTCCCACCACAATTTGGCCATTCTTCACGACCGGCTTCTCTTCAATTGCACCTACGGACAAAATTGCGGAATTGGGCTGGTTGATGATAGAAGTAAACTCCATTATCCCGAACATGCCCAAATTGGAAACCGTAAATGTGCTTCCTTCCATTTCTGCGGGCGTCAATTTTTTATTTCGTGCCTTGCCGGCCAATTCCTTGACAGCGGCCCCAATTTGTGTAAGCCCCATTTGATCGGTGAATTTAAGTACAGGAACCACTAAACCTTCCTCCACTGCAACGGCAACCCCAACATGGATATGATGGTTGTAGCGCGTGGTGTCCCCGTTCCAGCTTGTATTTACTTGGGGATGTTTTTTAAGCGCCATGGCGCTTGCCTTTACCACCATATCGTTATACGAAACCTTGGTATCCGGCAAATTATTTATTTGTACCCTGGCCGCAATAGCTTGGTCCATATCTACTTCTATCAACAAATAATAGTGGGGCGCAGTAAATTTGGATTCGGCCAACCGCTTGGCAATGACCTTTCGCATTTGGGAGTTCTTCACTTCCTCACTGCTTTCCTCTCCTACAGGAAGGCTAATGGGCGCCAGTGCAGGGCTCACCGATCCTTCGGAAGCGGCTGCGGGTTGGGTAGCGTCCTTTTTGGCGGGTTCATAGTTTTCGATATCTCTTTTTACGATCCTGCCGTTATCCCCACTGCCCGTCACCTCGGCCAAGTCAATTCCTTTCTCCTCTGCTATCCTTTTGGCCAGAGGGGAAGCAAAAATTCTTTCCCCATCGTTGGCTGCGGTTTTCTGAACTGCAGCTCGTGTTTCTTCCTTTCCAGAATCCTCCTTATTGGTCTCTACCGAGCTTTCGGAAGGCGTATTCTCGGCTTTTTCAACTCCGGGCCCAGCTTTTAATACACTGTCTACGTCCGTACCTTCGGGACCAATAATGGCCAATACGGTGTCTACCGGCGAAGATTCCCCTTCCTTGATACCGATGTACAATAAAGTACCCGAGTAAAATGACTCGAATTCCATCGTAGCCTTGTCCGTTTCTATTTCGGCAAGGATATCTCCTTCCTCGATCTTATCTCCTACCTTTTTAAGCCAAGAAGCCACGGTTCCCTCCTCCATAGTGTCGCTGAGGCGTGGCATCTTTATGACCTCTACCCCTTCGGGAATGGCGGTGGTCTCCGACTGCGATTCCTTTTCGTCAGAAACGGGGACCTCATCCGGTTTTTCTTCAACCTCATTTCTGGTATCGGATGTCTTAGCAGTATCCGATTTTTCGGAAGATCCGTCCAACAAGGCAGAAATATCCTCATCCTTTTCCCCTACTATGGCCAACAATGCGTCCACTGGGGCAGAATCGCCTTCTTTAATACCAATGTGCAATAAGGTACCTTCGTGGAAAGATTCGAATTCCATCGTAGCCTTGTCCGTTTCTATTTCGGCAAGGATATCACCCTCTTCGATGTTATCCCCTACTTTTTTCAACCATTTGGCTACCGTACCTTCTTCCATGGTATCACTGAGCCGGGGCATATTTATTACTTCTGCCATTTACTTATAATTTATGTTGTAAAAATGGGTAGTCCTTTTGTTCATAAACCATGTCATACATTTGGTTTAATGGCGGATAATCGGATTCATCAGCAAATTTCTCACACTCGGAAACTCTCTTTTTGACGTTTTTGTCTATCTCCTTTATTTCATCATCCGTGGCGTATTTGTTTTCTTTGATAACATCCAACACCTGACTAATGGGGTCAATTTTTTTGTATTCCTCAACTTCGTCCTTTGTTCGATAGTGTTGCGCATCGGACATGGAATGGCCTCGATATCTATAAGTCTTCATTTCCAAGAAAGTAGGACCGCCTCCGCTCCTTGCCCGTTCAACAGCCTTGCTCACTTCGGTCGCGACAGTTACGGGATTCATCCCATCTACCGGCCCACATGGCATTTCGTATCCCAATCCCAATTTCCATATTTCGGTGGAATGGGAGGTCCTTGCGACCGAGGTACCCATGGCATATCCGTTGTTCTCGCAAATAAACACTACCGGTAAATTCCAAAGCATGGCCATATTAAAAGTTTCGTGTAAAGATCCTTGGCGCACTGCTCCATCCCCCATGTAGCACAGTGTAACAGCGTCTCTCTTAAAATATTTATCCGCAAACGCCATACCCGCACCCAAGGGAATTTGACCCCCAACGATTCCATGGCCGCCATAAAAACCGTGTTCTTTCGAGAAAATATGCATGGAACCACCCATGCCTTTGGAGGTTCCGGTAACCTTTCCGTACAATTCTGCCATGACCCTTTTGGGATCCTCGCCCATCCCAATTGGCTGGACATGGTTACGGTAGGCCGTTATCATTTTATCCTTGCTTAGATCTATAGCGTGCAATGAACCTGCCAAAACAGCCTCTTGGCCATTATATAAATGCAGAAATCCCCTAACTTTTTGTTGAATATAAACAGCGGCAAGTTTATCCTCGAATTTTCTCCAGAACAACATGTCCTCATACCATTTTAGGTAGACCTCCTTGGTAATTTTTTCCATTGATCATTATTTTATTTGAAGTATTTCCGGCCTTTCACATTTTATTTCGGGAGCTTAAGGCCGTAACTAATGAAATATCCCATAAAAAAGGGAAAACAAAAATACACATTAATTCATTAGCGAAAAAAAAATGGGAAAAAAGCTTTTTGGTCAATTCCCTGCTCAAAAAGGCATCGTTCCTATCGGTTTAACCCTCCGGGGTAGCGTATTAATTTTATTGTAGATACGAGCGATCAAAAGCTAGCGGTAGGATGTCCGCCAAGGAATTGCAAACGATTATAGTACCTTCCTCTCCCATAAACAACAATCTAATTGGACCTTGCTGCCGGTGTTCGTATTCGGCTATGGCCTGTCTACAATTGCCGCAAGGGGCCGCAGGTTTTTTAACCGTGTAATTTTTGGATGCCGCGGTAACGGCAATTGCTTTTATTGGCATCTCCGGGAACAGGGCTCCAGCCTGAAAAACAGCTACCCGTTCTGCACATAATCCGGAAGGATAGGAAGCATTTTCCTGGTTATTGCCTATGATTAGCTCGCCATTTTCCATCAATACCGCCGCTCCCACGTTAAACCCGGAATAGGGAGCGTAGGCGTGGTCCCTAGCACGGATTGCCGCTTCCATAAGTTGCCGATCCACTGCGGTCAGATCCGTTAAGGATTCGTATTCCTGAAATTCAAATGAAATCATCACTCTCCTAACGCCCATTGTTTTAAAATTTATGGTGAACTCGATTAAAAATACATAAAACCCGCCATTGGGCGGGTTTTATACGAGACTATTTTATTAAATTGACCTTGGTTTTAATCGTTATAAAACTCCTCGCCCAGATTAAAGGTAAGGGAAAAACGCAAGGTGTTTTCCAATGGATTGTTCACTTTGGAGGTCGAGAAAAGGTAAGAAAGGTCTATTTGGGCAGACTTATATCTAAATCCCGCTCCGATAGAAAAGAACTGCCTAGATCCCTTATCCGGGCTCTCATAGAAATAACCGGTACGGAGCATAAACGCCTCTTGGAACATATATTCTGCCCCCAAGGCCCAAGAAATTTCACTGAGTTCTTCACTGATCCCGTCGGGGGCATCACCGAAAGATTTAAAAACCCCGCTCAAAAATCCAATATTCTGGTACTCCTGATTATCGTCAGAGTCTATATCGCCGTCCCCATCATAATCCTGGGGCGTGGGAACCAAAAGCTTATTGAATTCGGTGGTAAGGGTAAATATATTGTCGGGGTCTATTATAAAGTCGAAACCAGCACCCAATCCCAGGTTGGTAGGCAAAAAGTTCTCTTGCCCGCCCTCGTCGTATTTCATTTTACTGCCCAAGTTGGAAAGATTGAAGCCGGCCTTCCAACGGCCGTCAAAACTATTGTATGCTATTTCCTTAGAACGGTAATAGCCCGCAATGTCTACTGCAAATGCCGTGGCCGCCTTGGTATCCGTACTCGCATCCCCTGGATACTTTAAATTGGAATTTATAAACCTAGCAGCGACCGCCATGGAAAATTGATCGCTCAATTTTAAGGAATATGATCCATCTATGGCAAACTCATTGGGCTTCACGATCCTACCTGGATCATCTGGCGTCTGTCTCAGCTCAATTTCACCTAGCCCAAAATAACGGATACTTGCCGCAAATGCGCTTCGCTGGTTGATCTTACTGTAAAAATCCGCATTTAGCAGCGAAATATCGGTAACGATGCTTTCCAAATAGGGTGTATAACTCAACCCGATACCCATTTTACTCTCTGCAAATGCAAATTTTGCCGGGTTCCATTGCTGAGAAAACACGTCGGAAGACGTAGCCACTCCCACATCTCCCATTCCCGCAGATCTCGCATCCGCCGCAATGGTCAAAAATGGTACTGCTGTCGTTATTACCCTATCCTGTGCCGATATTTTTACGGTGAGGACAAGGAGGGTTAGTATCAATAATTTTTTCATTTCTTAAGATAAAAATTAGTTGGGTCTAAGGTTGCCATTTCAAAATGTCGATCTAACACAGATATGCACACCCCTCTCGCATAAAACCCCTTTAACCTTTTTGCCCCAAAAACTTGGGACGGTACGTAGGTAAAAGCTTAAAAGAGTTCATTACATGTAAACGGTCATTTTAGGTTTATCTTGTACCAAGTCACAATTATTTTTGATTTTTCATTACTCAACAGACCTTCTACAGCGCTCGCCTAATATCTATAGCAACATGCAGCGCGGTCTACGATGCCCCTTATATCGCCTGTTTGAAGAAAAGAAACCCACCCCTTCATACTAGAAACCTTTTTACGCCGTTATGAATTTGGAAAAGCATGTTTTGGATGATTTCAATTTCGCCGGACACGTAAATATTTTTGTAGGAATAAAATATTATGCCCACAACACCGTTTTATAAGCCAAAAGTGATGCTATAACCATTAAATAGACGAATCCCAAACTACCTTATAAGTAGTTAAATTTTTTGAACTCAAGTCCTAATTATGAAAAAACAATTTATCAAAGTTGTACTCTCTTGTGCAGTGGTAGCGGGAAGTTTTACAAGTTGTAAAAATTTCTCCTCTTCCAAAAATGTCTCTAGAGCCACTGGCTGGAAAATCAATGACAAGGAAGGTGGTTTTCAATACAACTCCGACTTTAAGGAGCAAGAAACAGCTCCGGGCCTTGTTTTTGTCGAAGGAGGTACTTTTACCAAGGGTAAGGTACAGGATGACGTAATGTACGATTGGAACAACACACCCTCACAACAACATGTGCAGTCCTTCTATATGGACGAAACGGAAGTTACCAATGTAATGTACTTGGAATATTTGGATTACCTTAAAAGCGTTTACCCCCCGGACGATCCAAAATATGCCAATATATATATTGGAGCATTGCCCGATACCTTGGTTTGGCGAAACCGACTTGGTTTTAACGAGACCATGACCAATAACTACTTGCGGCATCCGGCTTACGCCGAGTATCCCGTAGTTGGTGTCAACTGGGTACAAGCGGTCCAATTTTCCGAATGGCGGACCGATAGGGTCAACGAAGCCATGTTGGGCAGGGAAGGTTATTTGGACAAAAATGCCAAATACGAAGCCATGAACGGAGAAATTAGTGGCACCTTCAGTACCGAGACCTACTTAAACAGCCCAGAATCTGTTTATGGCGGTCAAATAGATTCCCTGCAGGGCAAGATGAAAAATGATTCGGTTTCCGTTTTTGCAAAGAGGAGCAGCGGGGTTATTCTTCCAGAGTACCGACTACCTACCGAAACAGAATGGGAATATGCAGCACAGGCGCTTATTGGAACCCGGGAATACAACAACTATAGAGGTAGGAAAAAATATCCATGGGAAGGCGATTATACAAGAAATGGCCAACGTGTCGGACGTGGCGATCAATTGGCCAATTTTAAGCAAGGAAAAGGAGATTACGGCGGAATTGCAGGATGGTCCGATGACGGGGCCGACATTACGGCACAAGTTAAATCTTACAAGCCCAACGATTTTGGATTATACGACATGGCAGGCAACGTGGCAGAATGGACCGCGGATGTTTATAGGCCAATTGTCGATGACGAAGTAAGTGATTTTAACTACTACCGTGGCAACGTTTATATGAAGACCGCGATAGGAAAGGACGGCAAAGTAAATGTCCTAAGGGATTCGATCATGTACGATACATTGCCAAACGGAAAAATAGTAGCCGTAAATCTACCAGGTGAGATTAAGATGGTTCCCGTTGGGGAAGAAGAAACCTATCTAAGGACCAATTTCTCCTCTAGTGACAACAGGGGCTACAGGGATGGAGACCCAAGTTCTTCCCGATATTTTGAGAGATTTGGCGGGAACGATGAGGAACAGGATGGTGAAACCATGTACAATTCCCCTAAATTTAATATGGAAAAGGATTCTTTGGGCAATATGATCCGAGGATACGACAAGAGCAATAACCGAACTACCCTGATCAATGACGAGGTAAGGGTCTACAAAGGAGGGTCATGGAGAGACCGGGCCTACTGGCTCGATCCTGCCCAACGTAGATATTTGCCCCAATACATGGCAACCGACTATATTGGATTTAGATGTGCGATGTCTAGAGTAGGCTCCAAATCCAAATCGAAGAACAAAACGGTTCGCAGCAAAAAAGTAAGATAAATTTTTGAAAAATATTTATTGCGAAGTCCCGACATGGTATTGTCGGGACTTTTTTATATTGAACCCGTTTAAGCGTTTCGTTTGCAACCGATCTTGTACTTGCGGGGGCTTTTAATCCAAAATAAGGCCTAATTTTAGATGTATAGGCTGTACGGGTGCCACGAAAGTTTTAGCGGAGGCAAAGCTACTTTGTTCAAAATTGGGAAAATGATGATGCAAAATGTGATATTTGCAGAGAAAAGAAAAAAATAATCCACTTCACAATCGTTTATATGAAAATAGAAGACCTTCATCAGCTCTTTTTAAAGTTTCCCTACGCTACTACGGATACGCGAAAAATAATTGAAAAGAGCATCTTTTTTGCCCTAAAAGGAAATCAATTCAACGGGAACGAATTTGCCCAAAACGCTTTGGACAAAGGAGCGGCCTATGCTATTGTGGATGATGAGGAATTTGTGGTTTCCGATAAAACCATTTTGGTCACCAACGTATTGCAAACCTTGCAAGAACTGGCCTGTTATCACAGAAACCACTGCAAGGCAAAAATTATTGGGCTTACCGGCAGCAATGGCAAGACCACTACAAAGGAATTAATTTCGATCGTGCTCTCCAAAAAATACCGGACCATTGCCACAAAAGGAAATCTCAATAACCACATCGGTGTTCCCCTTACCCTACTCTCCATTCGTGAGAATACGGAAATAGCCGTTGTAGAAATGGGCGCCAACCACATGGGTGAAATTGCTTTTCTATGTAGTTTGGCACAACCGGATTATGGGTATATTACCAATTTTGGCAAGGCCCATCTCGAAGGATTCGGAAGTGAGGAAGGTGTTATCCTGGGAAAGAGCGAGTTATACGAATTTCTTATGGGTAAAAACCGTACTATATTCTTCAATGCAGACGACCCGGTGCAACAAAAAAAATTGAACGGATATGGCAATAAATTAGGCTTCAGCAGGGAAAACGGTGAAAATTATCAGATCAAATTTGAAGGGGCACACCCGTTTGTCACCCTGGAGGTTGCGGGACAAATTATTAGGTCCAAACTGATCGGGAATTATAATTTTATGAATTGTTGCGCTGCCGTTCTTATGGGCAAATATTTGGAAGTACCCATTTTGGATATCAAAATAGCACTGGAAGGTTTTACCCCACAAAACAACAGGTCCCAGATTATTGAAAAGAATGGCAATCATATAATTTTAGATGCCTATAATGCAAACCCCACCAGCATGAAAGCGGCCTTGGAAACCTTTGAGAAAATTCCCGGAAACAACAAAATTGCATTTTTAGGGGATATGTTCGAGCTGGGGGAAACCGCCCACAAGGAACACCAATACATTGCTAACCTAGCGAAAGAACTGAATCTAAACAATGTTTATTTGGTAGGGAGTAATTTTAACCGCACGAATACCACGTACACTAAATTAGGAACGTTCCATGATTTAAAATCAAAACTTGCCGGTAATCCTCCAAAAAATGCTACTATTTTAATAAAGGGATCACGGGGTATGGCTTTGGAACGTATTTTGGATTTACTGTAACATGTTGTGCAAAAGCTGGTTTAGAGGAAACCAATGCCATCAATATTCTTGTGAAGTGTATTGGATTCGAACCAATGACCCCCGCCCTGTCAAGGCGATGCTCTAAACCAACTGAGCTAACACTCCATTTATTCTGAGGATATACTGCCCCAAAACTTCGGGGGAACCAACGACCTCTGCCCTGTCTAGGCAGTGGTCTAAACCTCCCGATAGCTATCGCGATGCGCTAATATCCCGTACTACAAATAAAAGCCTCCAAATCCGCTATCCGAATTAGTGGTCCCGTAAACAAAGTTGTCGCAAATTACGGGATTTTTTTAGTATTGTACGGCATACTTATTCCAAAAATATATTTCATTTGGTCCTATCTAAAAAGTAGCCTTTTATCCATGATTTTGGTCATTTCGTCGATTTTAAGAAAACTCTTACAGCACTTATATAATTTTATACAGTGAATAGAGTTAAGATAATTACGGGACGCAATCTAAAAATGTGCTCATTCGAACTTATAATGAATAGTTATGGGAATTACCTTGAACTTGGGATTTGGTACTGTTAAAATTTACGGGCGCTATATAATAGCGGAGGTAAACGAGGGCGTTGTCCTAGGCCATGAACACCATGACGTATTGGAAGAAATTGCCGAAACCTATTACCACAATACTACCTTTGTTTACATTTCCCATAGGATCCATTCCTACGCGGTAGACCCGATGATCTACGTTCGTACCTCAAAACTCACGAATCTTGTGGGATTCGCCTATGTTTCTGAACATACTTTACCCCTTACCAATGCACAATTGGAAAAGGCATTTCTTAAAAAGCCCAATTTCATGGGTAGAAATTTAGAAAATGCCATCCAATGGGCCATTGAATTAACGGAAAAGGAACAACATTTGGTTTTACAATAAAAAATTGTCCGGGATATCACATTCATTTCATAAATTTAACCCCTGTTTATAGAAAAATAGGGATTAACAAAAATGTCCGATAGCGAAATACCCAAAAACCGTATTCCAATTTCACTCTCATTAAACCCGAATTTGGAAGAAGGACATTTACAGCGTAAAAAACCTCAAGACAAAAAGAGATTATTTACAATTTCCTACCTAGCGATTTTAATCGCGGTATGCATCAGCTTTATTGCAAAGGGTCTTGTATACCTGATAAACCTCATTACCAACGTTTCTTTTTTCACAAATTTTTCCATCCATCACACCAGTCCTGCCGACAATACCTATGGACTATTAGTGATTTTCGTACCGGCCATAGGAGGATTGTTGGTAGGGCTAATGGCATTTTATGGCTCTAAAGCCATTCGGGGACACGGAATACCCGAGGCCATGGAACAAATATTGACCAATCAAAGTAAAATAAAACCGTCAATTACCTTTCTTAAGCCACTGTCTTCCGCCATATCTATAGGTACAGGTGGGCCATTTGGCGCTGAGGGGCCCATTATTGCCACGGGAGGTGCGCTAGGCTCTACCTTGGGTCAACTTTTGAGGATTTCCCACAACGAACGTAAAATATTGTTGGCTGCTGGGGCAACGGCAGGTATGGCCGCTATTTTTGGAAGTCCGATTGCAGCGATATTTTTGGCCATTGAACTCCTTCTTTTCGAATTTTCCCCACGTTCCTTTCTGCCCATTGCGCTGGCCAGTATTACCGGGGCGGCAGGGCACCATTTGTTGTTTGGTCAAGGAGTGGTATTCCCTATGGATACCGTAGTGGAAATACCGTCCAATATTGCGATTGGGGTGTACAGCGGCATGGGCATCGTTATAGGTCTTCTCTCTGTACTGGTCACCAAGATCGTTTACGCGATCGAGGATGGGTTCGAAAAACTACCGATACATTGGGCCTGGTGGCCCGCTATCGGAGGTTTGGCCGTTGGGGCGATTGGTTATCTTGCACCGAAGACACTAGGGGTAGGATACGACAATATCATTGCAGTACTTACCGGGACCATGTCCTTGCAAATTTTGTTCTCGTTGTGTTTTTTCAAATTTCTTTCTTGGGCCATTGCTTTGGGCAGTGGTACTTCGGGCGGTACCCTAGCCCCATTGCTCACCATTGGTGGTGCTGCCGGTGCAATGCTGGGAATGGGCGTACTGCACTGGTTTCCATCATCCGGGGTAACCCTTCCATTGGCTGCGCTGGTAGGTATGTCTGCCATGTTTGCAGGATCGTCAAGGGCATTCCTTACTTCCATCGTTTTTGCATTGGAAACTACGGGTGAATCCAATGCGCTGTTACCACTTTTATCAACATGTACAGCAGCCTATTTAGTATCCTATGTTATGATGGAAAATACGATTATGACCGAAAAAATGGCTCGGAGAGGGGTCAAGGCGCCTCTTTCCTACGAACCCGATATCCTAGAAAAAATCACGGTAGGGCAAGCGGTACCAAAAAAAGGGACCATCATAAGCGAAAACAACAGTATCAAAGAGGTCATGGAATGGTTAGATCAAGACCAAGTTCGTAAATCCAATTATTTTATAATCTCTTCGGATTCGGGGTCTTACAAGGGAATTCTTAGTTATTCTATCTTGTACAGCAATCAGCACGATCAAGATAAATTGGTCGGTACGCTTGTAAATCCTAATCTCGTGTATATCGGATTATCCGACACCTTGTTGACCGCCGTGAAAACCATGGCCAAAGAAAATATCGATGTACTTCCCGTCCTATCCGAAGGCAATCTGACCATTTTGGGGGTTTTAAGCTATCGGGATATAATAGGGGTCTATAAATACGGAATTGATGAGCACGAGATGAAAAATCCACATATTTCGCTGAAAAAACAGCGTTTAAAGATCTTGGTTCGCGGTAAAAGGTTGGTATCTTCAATAACACGGCAAACCAAGTAAACCAGCGAATTTAATTCGGAACTGGGGATACGATATAAGAACCCACTTTATGCTGTAATCTGTCCCATGGTCAAGGCAATGGAAAGTCTTCAGATTAAAAAAGTCAGTCCTCGGCCCGAAATATCAAAGGAAAAAACTTCCCCTCCATTTTATGACCTTTTTTTATGATCGGCACACCCTTCAGCAGTTCATCATCGGTATTGCTAATGGTCCCATCGGCAAAGACATTAAGGACAAAGGCTCTTCGGCTCCTGGCAGATTTGTTTGCGTATGAGCCATGCACCATCAAAGGATGGTGAAACGTGGCATATCCTTTTTTTAATTCTATAGGAATAGGTTTAAACTGAGCCTTCTGATCTTTGGTAAGGAATTCCATTAGCCCTTCCATATCTCCTGCCAACTCGGGCTTGTCCAATAATCCCCATTTATGGCTTTTGGGCACATAATACAAACAGCCATTTTCGGTAGTTGCATCGTCCAGGCCGGTCCAACAGGTTAAGTGCTGCATAGCTGTTGTACGCGTCCAGTAGGAATAATCTTGGTGCCACGCAACAACGCCTCCGTGGTGCGCCGGTTTACAAAACAGCTGATCGTGCCAAAAACGTACCGGCTTATTGCCCAACAATTGACTGGCAGCCATGACAAATGCCGGATTAAAAAGAACATCGTGAAAACCTTCGGTTATTCGCCAGTGTCCTAAGGAATGAAACAGAGTGGTATTGGCGTCGACAGATTCATTGCTATGGAATTCGTAAAACAAATGGTGTGCGGGATGTTCTGGATCCACAATTCCAGCCAGTTCCTGGTTTAGCTTTTCCACCTGCCAGTCTTTCAAAAGCTCAATACCCGACAGGTGCCCGTATTCATTGTAGTAGGCAACTTGTTCATCGCTCAATTTATACTGGTCCCATTCCTCTTGACTTTGGGGCTGCCTAAAAAGCTCTGAAATCTGTTGATGATAATCCGCTAAATCCCTAATTGCCGCCATAACCGTCAAAAGATTAATTATACTCCCTCCAAATATAATTATTAAAAACTACTTTTTTCGCATAAAAATAGTTATCGGGACCCCCGTAAAATTGAATTCTTCCCGAATTTTGTTCTCCAAATACCGCTTGTACGGTTCCCGTACATATTGGGGCAGGTTGCAAAAGAAGGCAAACTGGGGATAAGGGGTAGGTAATTGGGTACAAAATTTAATCTTTACGAACTTTCCTTTATAGGCAGGCGGAGGATAACTCTCTATTATAGGGAGCATTACATCGTTAAATTTGCGCGTGGGAATTTTTTTGGATCTATTCCCATAAACGGCCACCGCGGTTTCAATAGCCTTGTAAATACGCTGTTTTGTGAGAACCGACATAAAAATAATGGGCACGTCCGTGAATGGCTCTATGGCGTCTTTTATTTTCTGGGTGTAGTGCTTTATGGTATTGGTCTCCTTGTCCTCTACTAGATCCCATTTATTTACCAAGATTACGATACCCTTGTTATTACGCTGGGCAAGCCAAAAAATGTTCTCAACCTGGCCGTCAAATCCCCTCGTAGCATCCAAAAGTAATAAACAGACATCCGAATTTTCTATGGCTCTGACGGCACGCATAACGGAATAAAATTCCAAATCTTCCTTTACCTTGGCCTTTCGGCGGATTCCGGCTGTATCGACTAAATTAAATTCAAAACCAAAACGATTGTACTTAGTATCTATACTATCCCGGGTAGTTCCCGCAATGTCGGTCACAATATAACGATCTTCCCCAATCAAGGCATTGATAAAGGATGATTTTCCGGCGTTTGGGCGCCCTACTACGGCAAATCGAGGCAGTTGATCTTCCGTATCCCCAAATTCCGGAAGCACCTTCACCAAGTCGTCCAACAACTCCCCTGTACCGCTCCCGTTGATACTGGAAAGTGAATAATAGTCCCCCAGCCCAAGTGCATAAAATTCAACCGCATCTTCGTTTCTCTGGGCATTATCTACTTTGTTTACAGCGAGGAAAACAGGTTTGGCAGACCTACGAAGCAATTTTGCAACATCCTCATCCATGCCCGTCAACCCGGTTTCCACATCGACCATAAAAATAATGGCATCGGCCTCATCGATGGCTAGCTCGACTTGCTTGTCGATCTCTTTTTCAAAAATATCCTCGCTCCCCAAAACATAGCCTCCCGTATCGATCAAGGAAAATTCTTTTCCGTTCCAATCGCTTTTGCCGTAGTGCCGGTCACGGGTAACCCCACTAACGGCATCCACAATGGCCTCCCGTCTTTGGATCATTCGGTTAAAAAAAGTGGATTTCCCAACGTTGGGCCTCCCTACAATGGCTACGATAGCGCTCATACTAAATTTTTTATGGCGCAAAGGTAATCATAAAACCCAAGCCCAAGTCTCAAGCGCAAGTTCAACAACTTAATTTCGAGTTTAGTAATCGGTGTTCAGTAATGCCGTAGACCCAAGCATGCTTTAATGCCCGTACATATTCTGATTATTGGGGATTATAGCCAAACCGCCTTAATTGATTGGGATTACTTCTCCAATTTTTATTGACCTTTACATAAAGTTCGATGTGCACCTGCTTATCGAAGAATTTTTCCAGGTCTTTGCGCGCTTCGACCCCGACCCGTTTTAAGGCATTCCCTTTATGGCCGATGATAATTCCTTTTTGGGAATCGCGCTCTACCATAATAACCGACCGCATTCTAATGATTTCCTCGTCCTCAATAAATTCCTCGGTCTCTATTTCAACGGCATAGGGTATTTCCTTTTTGTAATGCTGTAGAATTTTTTCCCGAATGGTCTCGTTAACAAAAAAGCGTTCCGGCCTATCCGTCAGCTGTTCCTTGGGGTAGTATGGTGGGGATTCCGGCAACAATTCTATTATTCTTTCAAAAACCTCCTTGACGTTAAAATTTTGAAGGGCGGAAATCGGGTGTATCTCAGCCCTTGGCAACTGTTCCTGCCAATACTGCACTTGTTCCTCCAACACGTTCTGTTCGGAAATATCTATCTTATTCAGCAGTAGAAGCACCGGCATGGTACTATTTTTTATCTTTTCGAAGAAGCTTTCATCCTTTAGGGCCTTCTCCCCTATTTCCACCATATAAATCAACACATCGGCATCTTCAAAAGCCGACTTTACAAAGTCCATCATTGAAGATTGAAGTTCATAGGCAGGCTTTATGATGCCCGGCGTATCCGACAATATCATCTGAAAATCGTCTCCATTGACTATACCCAGTATACGGTGCCTCGTAGTCTGTGCCTTGGAAGTGATAATGGACAATTTTTCCCCGACAAAAGCATTCATAAGGGTGGACTTGCCCACATTGGGGTTGCCGACTATATTTACGAATCCTGCCTTATGTTTCGCCATCCTTGAGTTTTGTAAAATATATTTTCATTGCGTGGTTTACCCTAGGAGCCAGATAAAGCACCGCGATCATATTGGGAATCACCATTAGGGCAAACGACAGATCGATCAAATTGACCACCAATTCTACCGAAGCTACCGCGGCAAAGGTAATACTTAGTACATAAATGAAATTGTAATAACCTCCTATTTTGGCATTGGTCAAGAACGACAAACATTTGGTACCGTAATAGGAATAAGTAAACAAGGTGGAAAGTGCAAAAGCAGAAACTATGACCATAAGCAGTATATCGCCAAAGCCAAAAAGCGATCTTTCAAAAGCCAAAAGGGTCATCACGATCCCATTGTTTTCGACGTCCAGATAAGACCCGCTTAATATGATGACGATTGCAGTTAGGGAACAGACCACAATGGTATCGATAAATGGCCCTAACATGGCGACCAATCCTTCCTGAATAGGCTCCTTGGTCTTGGATTGTCCGTGGTACATCGGCGCGCTGCCTACCCCCGATTCATTAGAAAATACAGCCCTCCGAATCCCGATAATAATCAATCCCCAAAATCCGCCTTGTACAGCGGTCTTTAAATTAAACGCTTCCGTAAAAATTAATTTTAGGGAAGGCCCTATCTGGCCCAAGTTCATCGCCATAATAAAAACTACGGAGACAAGATAAAGGAGTACCATAAACGGCACTATCGCGGTAGCCACTTTAGCAATTTTTTTCAGTCCCCCAAAAATAACAAAGGAGGTTAGTATGGATAGTGCTATCCCAATTCCAAGTTTCCAATTAAAATCTCCCAATAGGGCGATGGTCTCATCGGGCCGTACCACTCCCATAATCGTTTGTACAAACTGATTTGTGGTAAATGCAGGTAGGACTCCAAATAGCCCAGCAATACAGAAAAAAACAGCCAACGGTTTGGCTTTGGCTCCCATTCCCTTGGTAATATAATACATAGGCCCTCCCTGAAGGCCGCCTTCACTATCATGCCCGCGGAACATGATGGACAAACTGCAGGAATAAAATTTGATGCCCATCCCTACCAAGGCAGTGACCCAGATCCAAAAGACGACACCCGGGCCGCCCATATAGATGGCAATGGCAACCCCCGATATATTACCTAGCCCCACCGTGGCGGCCACCGCGGAAGAAAGCGCTTGCAAATGGCTCACTTCACCGGGGTCATTTGGATCATCGTATTTACCAGCTGTGATGGCAATAGCGTGTCTAAAATATCGATAAGGGAGTAATTTAGAATAAAACACCAAGAAAAGACCTCCTCCAATAATCAAAAAAAGCATCACCCACTCTGTATAGGGCAATAGGGCCGCCAAAAAATCATTAATAACCTCCATAAAAATTGTAAAGGCTCCAAGATATGGAATAATTAACTTTTGCAATGACCGATGGCAAGAAAATAATTCTTTGGATAAGATTTGATAGATCTAAAATTCCATCGTATCTTTGCAGTCCATAACGCAAGGGGTCCTTTGGCACCTCCTACAATTGGAATATTAATTGACAGTGCCTCAATGGTACACGGAACATACATCGCGGGATAGAGCAGTATCCTTCGACTCCGCTCAGGCCAGGGTACCTACCCTTACTGAGTATAAAAAAATATTTGTGTCTACAATGGCGCACAGAACATACATCGCGGGATAGAGCAGTAGGTAGCTCGTCGGGCTCATAACCCGAAGGTCACTGGTTCGAGTCCAGTTCCCGCTACTAGGAAAGACAGGGGTTTCAAGAGATTGAAGCCCTTTTTTTATTTTTAATGTACAACAATTTAATCCTTTCCTCACCCCTTAAAGCCTAAACTCAAAAAAACGTATTCCTTTAATAACAGCTGATAGCTTAAAAAGCATCCAAATAAATTAGTGCCACTTTCTACTTTTTACCTAAAACATTCCTAAAACAAATCGGCAGGTTACTTCAAGGGTTTGGTAATATAGGTCTCATTTGGTTTCTAGAAACATTTTAAATTAGCCAACGCGATTTAACATCATTTTTTTGTTATCCTCCAAATTTTCATTTTTCATCTTCACTTTATGCAAAAAAAGCACCCAAATGGGTGCTAATTTTTAAATAGCGGATCATGCCTTTGATTTTATTTGAATTCCAAAACGGCAAAAGAGTCAAAAGCCGGAATCAAATAATTACCGTACAAAGCCCTTAATAGAATTCACAAATATTGCTTCTAGATGAGATGCCCTTCAGAGAACAGCTTACAAATAAAACTTAATACCTTGTGCCAAAGGAAGCACTGTGCTATAATTCAGGGTGCAAGTTTGCCTACGCATATAGGCTTTCCAAGCATCGGAACCACTTTCCCGTCCGCCGCCTGTCTCCTTTTCTCCCCCAAACGCTCCACCAATTTCTGCACCAGAAGTTCCTATGTTGACATTGGCAATACCACAATCCGAACCAGTGTGGGATAAAAAGGTTTCGGCATCACGTAAGTTCAAAGTAAAAATAGCAGATGATAATCCTTGTGGCACACTATTTTGAATATCAATGGCCTCTTCCAAGTTCTTATAAGGCATTATATAGACAATGGGAGCAAAGGTCTCGTGTGCCACAATTGGCATATTGACGGTAGCCTCTATTATGGTTGGCAATACATAACACCCCGATGCATAAGTATCTCCTTCTAGGACCTTTCCACCGTAAAGTATCCTTCCTCCTTGTTCAATAGCCGTTCTAATAGTTTTTTCATATTCAGTCACGGCTGTCTTGTCTATTAAGGGTCCCATATGATTCATTTCATCCAAAGGGTCTCCTATCTGTAGTTGACCATAGGCACTCACCAATTTTTCCAATAGTTCCTCAAATTGGGTTTCATGTACTATTAATCGCCTGGTAGAGGTGCATCGTTGACCCGCCGTACCTACGGCCCCAAAAACGATTGCCGGAACGGCCTGTTTTAGATCTGCCTCCCTGGTAACAATCACAGCATTGTTGCCCCCAAGTTCCAAAATGGATTTCCCAAGACGTTTGCCTACGGTTTCAGCCACACTTTTCCCCATTTGTGTTGAGCCTGTTGCTGATATTAAAGAAATATCGCGGTCGGCAGCCATTTTTTTGCCAATGGTACCATCTCCAATAATAAGATTTGAAATTCCTTCCGGCAATTTATTTTGGTTTAATACTTTTTTGAAAATTTCCTGACAGGCAAGAGCGGAAAAAGGGGTTTTTTCAGAGGGTTTCCAGATGCATACATTTCCGCAAACCCAAGCAATGGAAGCGTTCCATGCCCAAACTGCAACAGGAAAATTAAACGCTGAAATTATTCCAACTACACCAAGTGGGTGCCATTGCTCGAACATTCTGTGTTTCGGTCTTTCAGAATGCATCTGCAGACCATATAACTGCCTTGACAATCCTACGGCGAAATCGCAAATATCTATCATCTCCTGTACCTCTCCCAAGCCTTCCTGTAGGCTCTTTCCCATTTCGTAGCTAACCAGTTTGCCCAGTGCTTCCTTTTCTGCGCGAAGAGCATCACCAAACTGACGAACAATTTCACCCCTTTGCGGGGCCGGTAAAGCTTTCCATAATGGAAAAGCTTTTTTGGCCTCGGCCATTACTGATTTATATTCTTCTTCCCCAATTAGGTTTATTTCTCCTAAAGGATTCCCATCCACAGGTGATTGAATCTTTAGTACATTGCCAGATCCCATCCAGTTTTGCTGCCCGGTACTCGCACTATAAAAGGGGGGCTCCAGTCGTAATTTATTCAAAATTCCATTCATTTTTTCGTCTTTTTGGTCTGTTCTTCATAAGTGCTCTCAAAAATTTTATCAGCATTGGCCGATTCAAAACCATCACGTCGGTGCACTTGGGATAAAGTCCCATTTTCTAGGTTGGAAATTTGGGGCAAGGGAAGTCGTTCTGCAAATTCTACGTAACTACCGGCAATTTCATATTGTTCTCCATTCGCAAACTCGGCTTGTATCATTTCAGCTACGGTACTACTTTGTTTTAACAGGCCATCCTTGCTGACCTTGATCTTACCGCCAGAGGAGTTAAGCACTATCCCTATGGACTCCAAAAATTTATTGAATTTTTCTACAGTGTTATAGTCACTTGGGAGATTATGTACACTTATGGTATAGTGATTTAAATAATACCGATTATAAATAACCCAAGCAGCATATTCGCTTTCTTCCAAAAGTGTTTTGTAGTCAGTAAGAGAAGGCAAATTCCAGAGCGGATCATAAAAAAAATTTCCGACCGCTTTGGTGTCATTTAAATTCAATCGATCTACTGGATCGCTGGTGATATGTTGTGTATATTGATTAATTATTTTTTGTATTTGTTCTGAAAGATCATTGACCCTGAGCTCGCTCATAAAAATTCGGGGATAATGTTCAGAAGGTGGTGCGTACCAATATGCATTCAACTTTTTACCTTCAAAATAGTAGTAATCCCTTTTTTCATATCCATAATGTAAAAAAATCTTTTCGAACGAGGCAATGCCCAAATTTGGCAAGCCCAAAGTTCTAAAGGCAATATGGTCGTTTACAATTTCGCACCGTTGTTGAATAACACCATGTTGTATCATGGCCCTATTAATTTTATCAACATTGGGCACACGTTCCCGATAGGGAATGAAAAGTGCTGCAAGGACGTCGTCTAAACCTGGTTTAGTAATTTTTTCCATACTATATCAATTCTATATTTTATGTTTATTCATTGAATGATTATCCCCATGAAAAGGTCTCCAAAACAAACACCCAACTTGATTGATCCCAAGCCAGGTGTTTTGTCAAAAAAACTAACTAACTCAACTTATTGTTTTGTAAAATCCATTTATTCAATTGCGGTGTTGGATTGGATCTCTGACAAGGGAACAGGAAAATAGGCATTACTTGCAGCACTAAATCCTGTTCTTCCTGCGGCCTGCATGGCCTCGTCTAACATGCCCCAACGGCGAAGATCGAAGAATCTTTCCGATTCTAGGGTAAGTTCCATTGTCCTTTCGTGGATTATCTGCTCTTTAATATCGGCCTGAGAGGTAACCGTAATAGGAGGCATATACCCGTGCACCTCTCGAATTTTATTGATTAAGGGGATTGCCTCAGCAGTAGCTCCAGTTTCGTTTAGGGCCTCTGCATACATTAGCATTACATCGGCATATCGCATCAACACTACATTGACACCAACATAACTGTTGTTCCATACATAATTCGGCAACCATTTTCTAAAATAGACGTGGTCATCATGAGTGTCATTATAAGTCTCATTCATCAAAACATCCCATGTACTTCCCTGCATTTCATTTGTATTTGAGTCATTGAAAAAAGGATCCCTAAAATAGAGCGATCCATATAATCTATTGTCGTACAACCCATTGGAGGCAATCATTCCTTCCTTTTGCATTTCAGACAGTACTCCTTGGGTAGCCTCAATACCACCCCAGCCCCCAATGGACCAGTCACCTATAAAGGCATGCAATCTTGTGGCGTTATAGGATGTCGCATCCGCAGATTTGAACTGCAGTTCGAAAATGGACTCTTGGTTGTTTTCATGTTCCCCGTTGAAATTGTTCAAAAAATCTGGCTCCAAGCTATAAACCCCACTTTCCACGACTTCCTTGAACGCTGTAGCTGCATTGGCAAAATCATCCCCTGTAGCGGATGAAGGATCACCGGCCTTGTGCAAATATGCCTTTCCCAAATAGGCCAATGCGGCACCTTTGGTTGCCCTTCCCAGATCAGCGGAGGTTTGGGTAGTGGCCAACATCTCCGCAGCTTGCTTAAAGTCGTTTATCACTACTTCCCAAGCTTCGGGCCGAGTGGATAAAGGCTTGTCCAAGGTTTCGGGGGAAATAGGCTCCGTCCTTATAATTATTTGTTCATAAAGCGTCAGTAATTTAAAGTGGTAATAACCCCTTAAAAAAGTAGCTTCCCCAAGAATTTCCTTTTTCTCCGCATCCGATATTTGGTCCGGGGTCATTTCTCCTACCCTGGCAATTACCTGGTTTGCAAAATTCAATCCCTTATAATTGGTGGTCCATAAAACATCGAGGAAGATATGTCCGTTTGTGTAATTAAAATTAAATATGGACATCCAGTGCGCATAATTGGAAGCATCTGGTCCAGGTAAGGCATAATCCGACCTAAAGTACTCCACTACAGGCCTTCCCTCCTGCCATCCGTCCCAAAAGTTACTCCTAGATTCCAATTCAGAATATGCGGCAGTTAGCCCAGATCGGGCATCCTCCGCATTTCTCCAAAAGTTAGCGGAGGTGAGTTGGTCTGGTGATGTTTCCACCAAAAACTCGTCATCGTTACATGAAACCAAGGCTATCAATAGAACTAATGCCGTCAATATGTTATATATAGTTTTCATCTTATAAATGCTTTAAATTAATATCTTAAAATTGAAGCTGTACACCGAGAATCAAGGACTTGTATTTGGGATAGAGGTTTATATCGATACCCCGCGAAAGGATATCCCCTCCTACTTCTGGATCTAAACCGTCATACTTGGTAAAGGTAAATAAGTCCTGTCCCGTGATATAGATCCGAAGTTTGTCCATAAACGTATCATCCAATACATCTGGAGGTAAGGAATAGCCAACTTGTATGGTCTTGATACGCAGATAATCTCCATTTTGCAAGAATCTAGTTGAGGCTCTGTTGTTTCTGTTGGGATCTCCCAATACTGCCCTGGGCATGTTAGTATTTGTGTTTTCGGGTGTCCACGCATTTAGGGTCTCCGTTCTAAAATTCCTACCAGTATCCATGCTCAACAAGCGGAAGTCGTTGCCATTATATATCTTGTTACCACCTACACCTTGAAAGAATAGGTTAAAATCAAAGCCTTTATAATCGGCTGCCAGATTTAGACTATACTCATATTTTGGGATGGCGGTTCCCTGATAGGTTTCATCATCCGAATTTATTACCCCATCTCCATTCTGGTCAACAAACTTAATATCTCCAGGGGCTGCATCCGGTTGTACCAAGTTGCCGTTCACACTGTATGCATCAATTTCGGCCTGATTTTGAAAAATACCATCGGCCACAGGCAGATAATATGCACCAGGCTCGTGCCCTACCCTAGTTTGATTTACAAAGTGATCTGACCCGAACAATAAACCTATCCCATATAAAACCTGGTCTTGATTGCTCAATTTGGTAACCTCACTATGGATAGTTGTGAAAGTAGTGAATGCGGAATAATGAAAATCATTATCCTTATTGGCATAGCCAAGCTCTAACTCGACCCCATTATTCCGGAATTCGCCCACGTTAACTATAGGATTGTCAATTCCGGCCGAAGGCGATACCTCCTTAGTTATCAATAGGTCTTGGGTGGTACTTTTATAGTAATTGACCGAACCGCTCAATTTGTTCCCCAAGGAAGCAAAATCGAGACCAAAGTTAGAGGAGGTATTGGTTTCCCATTGCAGGTCATCGTTTTGTAATCCTCTTGCAATACTCCCTAAATAGGAAGTCTGAGGATTCCCAAATACATAACCTCCATCATCCTGGCTTTTCCCCTGGGAAATAAGGGCGACGTAATCATAATACCCCAGGGCACTGTCATTGCCAGCCTGTCCCCAGCTGTATCGCAATTTTAGAAAGTTGAATATATTTTGGTCTTTCATAAAATTCTCGTCGGTGATTTTCCAGCCTACGGCAAAAGATGGAAAGTTGCCGTACTTGTTGTTTTTACCAAATTTTGAACTACCGTCCCTTCGGATGCTCGCTTGGAGCAAATATTTACCGTCATAAGCGTAATTAATCCTGCCAAATTGTGAAACCAAGGCGTACTCGGCATTGGTGCCGCTCGCCGAATAGGTACCGTCATTAAAGGCATTTAATGTATTGAAACTCGGGTCCAAAATGATTGACGGCACTTTGTTGCCATCCTCGTCCATTTTATATCCTTCAGCCTGGGCAAAAGTTTCCTTGAATGGCTCCGATATCCTTTGATAACCGGCCAAAAGATCGAAAGCGTGTTTTTCTCCCAATTGAAATTTATAATTTGCAGTGTATTCTTGGTTTATCCTTCTCAATTCGCTATTGTATTCGGAAAGGAATGAGAACTCCCGCTGAGGATCGTCCTGTACGTCCCTAACTTGGAAAGGAACATGAAAACTATAGGTATAATTTGCTAGATTCGACAACGAGAAATTGGCCCCGAGGTTCAAGCCTTTAAGGATTTCATAGCTCAGATTTACATTCCCAAGAAAATATTTCAATTTGGTATACCCTTTAAGAATATTAGCCTCACCGACAGGGTTTCGGTGGTCGGGGATATCCCCGGATCTATATCCATAGCCAGATGGTTTGGTGCTGTCAAAAACGGGTATTAAAGGAGAGATAAAATAGGTTTCCCTCAAAGAGAATTTATAATCCTCCTTATAAGTTTCGCTATAATTTAAATTGGTGGTAATCTTCAATTTACCCTTGGTGATTCCCACATTTGCATTTATCCCCTTTTTTGTGAATTCTGAACCAATCAAAATTCCAGTCTCGTCTGCATAGTTGCCCCCGATACTATAATTTACGTTGTCAGATGCTCCGCTTACGCGTACATTCTGTAAATTGAGAATCCCATCCCTATGGGTCTCCTCGATCCAATCGGTATTGTTGGTGGGAGGGTTGAGCACGTATTGGGGCACAGTAGCCCCCGCGTTTTCATACATCTGCCTATGTACTTTCACATAGCCTTTGGAATCTAATAGTTCCATTTTTTTTCTGGGGGTATTCATGCTCAGGGTAGATCCAATATCGATTCTGGGCTTACCCGACTTTCCTTTTTTGGTCGTGATTATGACCACCCCGTTCGCTGCTCTGGTACCATATATGGCTCCAGAGGCCGCATCCTTTAATATTTCCATAGAGGCAATACTACTTGCGTCAATAAAGTACGGATCGGCCTGTACACCATCTACAATATAAAGCGGTTGGTTATTGCCAAAACTTCCAACGCCGCGAATCATGATATCGGATGGGGTCCCGGGACTACCAGAGGTTTGGGTAACCGTAACTCCCGAAACCCTACCCTGTAATGCACTAACGGGATCGGTAGTAACCACCTTGGTCAATTCTTCACTTTTTACGGTACTAATCGCACCTGTAACATCGCTTTTCTTTTGGGTGCCATAACCTATGACTACGATTTCGTCCAGGCTTTCGGCACTCTCTTCCAAAGAAACATTGATAGTGGTTTGATTTCCTACCACCACTTCTTTGGTAACAAAACCAAGATATCTATAGACCAAGGTTGTCAAGGGACCGTCCACTTCGATCGAATAATTGCCATCAAAATCTGTTTGAACCCCTATAGTCTCGTTTTCCTTAACGGTTACCGAGGCACCAGGCAAGGGCTGCCCATTTTTATCGCTTACCGTGCCTGAAACCATTTGTTGTACCGCTTTTGCTTTCCCTGTTGGTTTTCTATCTAAAAGAATGGCTCCGCTTGAAGTGAATTTAAATTCGAAATTTCCGTATGAAAGACTTTTTTGCAATAGATCATCGGCTTTTATCGTCCCCTTTTTCAAATATACCCTTGGAGCATTCTCAAATAAATCGGATCTATAAATAAACGTATAATCCGTCTGCTGTTTGATGAGTTCAAAAACCTGTTCCACGGTTATTTCCCTATCGGAATCAATCTTGATCTTGGCGTTTTGAGAAAAGCCAGTTTCAGTGTTAAATCCAAAAGTCACAGTGCAAAAAAGGAAGACGAAAGCTCTCATCATTGCCATCAAAAGTTTTTTCCTATTATAAATAGGAAGCCCACTAAATTTAGTTTTCATAAATTTGCTTATTAGTTAGTTAAATATTTAATTAATTGATCACACTTGGGAATGGAGGTTTAAATTGTCCAGGTCTAAGCCCCATTCCCTTTTTCTTATAGATAGATTTATTTCATAATTATTATTTTTCCATTAATTTCAAATTTTGCTTCATTTGTATTCTCGATAATTGAAAGAATATCACTCAATTCTTGTTTTTTACTGAACACTCCGTTAAATGTCTTGTTTTCAACATTTTGGTTCTTGAACACTACTTTGATATCGTACCATCTAGAGAGGACGGTCATAATATCTTTTAAGGATTTGTTTTTAAAACTGAAGAAACCATTTTTCCAGGAAATTTCATTATAAACGTCTACAGGAATTATATCAATGGTATTGGCACCGGCATCGTACATCGCTTGATGACCAGGGCTTAATTGACTTGTAGTATTTTCATTATTCACAAGTACTTTACCCTCCACCAACGTAGTTGCAATGAACGCATCCTCTTTGTATGCCTTTATATTGAATTCGGTTCCCAAAACAGTAACTTCTTGATCTTGTGTAGCCACAACAAAATTGGCACCCTGATGTTCGGTACTATGCGACACTTCAAAATAAGCTTCGCCATAGACCAATTCCACCTTTCTCGAAACACCGTCTACAAATGCAACAGGGTATCTCAACTGGCTTTCCGAGTTGAGCCAGACTTTTGTGCCATCTGATAGTTCGATAAAGAATTGGCCTCCGCGCGGAATAGTGAGCACATTGTAAGCTACTTCATTTTTGTTGGACTCGGGTAGGGTCTTGTATATAAGCTTTTCCCCATTGCTTTTGAGATGATCGGCCTCATAGGATTTCCCTTTTTCCAAAACTACATTAGAACCATCCTCCAATGTCAACGTAGCCTTGTCGGTACCTATCTCAATGGTAGTATTATCTACCGTTGCCGGGACAAAATTAGTATTGCTGGATTGTTGTTTGTCGATAAAAAAGAGAGTCGATGCCACGAGGAGTATAACCGCAGCAGCAGCGGCATATCTCCAATAGGAATACCATTTTTTCCGGGGAGTTATCCTCTTCTGCAATTGCCTCCAACTATTCTTAATGTCTATATCCAGGGTCTCAGGTGCCTCTTGGAAATTTTCCTCTACCTGTTTAAAATAGGCCCTATGAATACTGGATTCGTCATACCATTCCTTAAAAATGGCTTCTTCCTCCTCGTTAAGAGTGCTATTAATTTTTTTTAGAATAATCTTAAATTCCATTAATTGCTATTTTGACTTCCTTTTGCAGTATGACAATCATATTATATAAAAGGGTGACAAAAAATGGGAAAAAATAAAAATAGGATTAAATAAATGAGGATTTAATATTGTGAAGCTAACAATATAAGAATAGTTGAAATCATTTGGCCAATTTTGAACTTGGCTCTTTTTAATTGAGTTTTAACAGTATTTACGGATATCCCAAGTTCGTCCGCAATCTCAGTGTACTTATAATTTTCAATGAATTTCATTTTAAAAATAAGTTGCATCTTGTATGGAAGGGTGTCCACTATACGAAGTACTTGTTCGTAGACTATTTTTTTATCTTCTTCAGGGAAAGGTTCCAAGTCATAATCATTGATTAGCACCGTATTGATTTCCAAAACATTGCATTGGTCGGTAATCTTCAGGGATTTTAGAAAATTGAGACATCTATTGCGAACCATGGCATAGAGATAGGCCTTTAGGGAACTTTTGATTTCAATAGAGTTCGCCTTCTCCCAAATATGGATAAAGACCTCCTGCACGATATCCTCGCTGGCCTCCCTATCAAAGAGATAGCCGTTGGCATAATGCACCAAATCTCCATAGACCTGGTCAAAAAGCCGTTTAAAAACAAAATGGTTTTGTTTTTGTATCTCTAGTAATGTTTTATTTGGATCCAAAGAGCCGCTCTAAAATGCAAAGCTAATTAAAAGAACTGAATTTCCATTATTCCTAAAATTGTCATACCATATTTATGATACTACCAATTTTCTTTTAAAATTTTGTCAATTTTACTTGCCAAATCTTTTTTATTGTATATTTGCGAAGTCCAAAAAGAGGAATCGTACTCATGCGAAAAGTATGAATGGGTTCTAAAACAACAAGTTTCTATTGTTGTTTTTTCGCATACAATTGATCACACTGATATTTTAATTTTTCAATTAAACCTATAAGCTTTTATAGGAAATCGATGTATTCATCTATGGACAAAAAATCATTCTATATTTTCATGCTTATTTCGATGCTGTTATTTGGTTGCGGACAGCACAACAGCAAAAAATCTAAGTCAACCTCGCCTTCAAAGTACCTAGTGGAGACCAGAGGAATACTAGACTTTAAAGGTGTCCCTAAGGACAAGGATGACAGGGATATGCTGATGTTCTCAGACCAAGGGGCATGGTTTGCCTATAGTTTACCAGAAAACAACACCAATTATGGCGGATTTTCTGGTCCGTTTTTGATGACTCAAGACAATGGGGTGTGGAGTAGCCCTACCATGGTACGGTTCGCAATACAAGATTCCATTGGCCTACCTATAATATGGGACAAGTTAGGTACGAATAGCTATAATAGCCATTTGGAACAGAACTATGAAAACAAGACGTGGAAAGTGGAGCAACAATTGGTTTTCATGTCAAGTCATACCTGTTTACAACGTATCATTATATCCAATATATCCGATAAGGAAATAACTTTGAATAGTTCTTTTCAAGGAAACTTGTTCGATATTGGGTTGAAATTTTCCAAGGAGGATGGCTATTTAAAGTTGACTACCCCAAAAAGCAAGGCGGTGGGGTATGTTCAATTTCTTGAAAAAGGTAACGACCTATTTGTTCGAGACAGTAGTAGCTACGTCGCCAACAATCAAACTCTCCTTTTAAAACCAAAGGAATCAACTTCATATCTGATTTCCGAGACCTTTATCTTCCCTGAATATTCTTGGGACAAAGAAAAGCAACTTATTTCTAAAATCGATTTTGATTCCGTTCTGAAGATTCGAAAAACAGAAAAGGAGAAAGAATTGTCCAACTTGATCGAAAGCACTAAATCCCAATTTAGTGACAAAAAATATGCAAGGGTTTTGGCAAAGGCCCAACTCACCTTACAGAACAATCGGCGCAATGCTGCAGGCGGACTTATGCATGAAGGACTGTTCCCCAGTTACCATTACGAATGGTTCCAAGGATTTTGGTCCTGGGATTCTTGGAAACACGCCGTAGGATTGTCGTATTATAACATCGATCTGGCAAAAAACCAAATTCGGGCCATGTTTGATTATCAAAGCGAAGATGGGTTTGTCCTGGACTGCATTTATAGGGACAACCTCATCGAGGACAATAATTATCGGGACACCAAACCTCCACTTTCAGCCTGGGCGGTAGCGAAAATCTATAAAAAGGACGGGGATATCGATTTTGTAAAGGAACTATATCCCAAACTGAAAAAATATCATGAATGGTGGTACAAGAAACGGGACCATGACAAGGACGGGTTATGTGAATATGGTTCCACCGATGGCACCCTTATTGCCGCCAAATGGGAAAGCGGGATGGATAATGCTATCCGCTTTGATAACTCCAAAATCCTGAAAAACTCAGAAGGGGCCTATTCCCTAAATCAGGAAAGCGTAGACCTGAACGCCTACCTCTATGCAGAAAAGGGCTACCTAGCCACCTTGGCGAAAGCTTTGGGTAAAACAGACGAATCCAGCACATATCGCATGGACGCAGAACTTTTGAAAAAACGAATCCAAGAACAATTTTATGATCTGGAAGACGGTTGGTTCTATGACTCGGACTTAAAAGGCACTACTTATATCAAGGGGGAAGGCAGCGAGGGCTGGACGGCACTTTGGGCAGGGGCAGCTACCCAGAGGCAGGCCGAAACTGTAAAGAACTTGATGATGGATCCCAAAAAATTCTATACAAAGGTGCCTTTTCAGACAATGAGTGCTGACCATCCCATGTTCAATCCCTTAAAAGGCTATTGGAGGGGACCCAATTGGCTGGATCAAGCTTATTTTGGAGTCAAGGGCCTTCGAAACTATGGTTTTGACCAGGAAGCGGACATGGCCACAAAACAAATTCTGGAGGGAGCGGAAGGAATCTTGAATAGTGGAAGTCCTATTTACGAGAATTATCACCCCTTGACAGGAAAGGGTCTCAATGCCAAAAATTTTAGCTGGAGTGCAGCTCATATCATAATGTTATTAACCAAAGACGAATAATATGGACAATTATTCAGATCTTCAATTAAGCCCACAACAAGCTGAGGGCATCCTTTTGAACCTGTTCGATATCCAAGGGTCCGCCAGGCCACTTCCAGGGGAGATCGATCTTAATTTTAAGGTCAAGGCCAAGGATGGGGGGGAATATGTACTGAAGATTTCCAGGCCTGGGGAAGATGAAAGCTTTCTGCATTTTCAGCAATGCATCCTCGAATTCGCGGATCAAAATGGAGGTGGGATAATTTCCCCCAAGGTGGTCAAGGATAGGTACGAAAATCCCATTTCCTCGTTTACCGATGATTTTGGAAACCTGCGAAAGGTACGCTTGCTCACCTGGGTATCCGGGAGGCTCTGGAGCAGTGTAAACCCGCAATCGGACGGGCTCCGTTCCAGTTTGGGGGAACAGTGCGGAAGATTGACAAGCGCCCTACAGGGTTTCGACCACCGCGAGGCGCACAGGGAATTTGAATGGGACGTTGCCCGCTCCCTGTGGACGAAAGATCACCGCCATTTGTTCCCCGATGAAAAATTGAAGATCGTTTCCTTTTTCCAGGAAGGCTTCGAAAGGCAATTTCAGAGCTATGGCAAACTCCGAAAAAGCGTGGTCCACAACGATGCCAATGACAACAACGTCATCGTTTCTTCCGATCTGGTCTCACCAAAGGTAAAAGCGGTCATCGACTATGGGGACGCTGTTTATACCCAGATCATCAACGATGTCGCGATCGCCTGTGCCTACGCCATCATGCACCACAACGACCCGTTGGCGGCGGCACAGCCCATTGTAAGGGGTTACCATGCAACCTTCCCTTTGGAAGCTGGGGAACTGGAACATCTGTACCACGCAATGGCCATGCGGTTGGTGGTATCGGTCACCAAATCGGCCCTCAATAAAATGGCCGAACCGGGGAACGAGTACCTGCTTATCAGCGAAAGGTCGGCGTGGGACCTTCTCAGGAAATGGAGGAACATCGATCCGGATTTTGCCCATTTCAGTTTTCGGCAGGCCTGTGGTTTCCCGGCACATCCAGAT